>NZ_JARAXF010000020.1:0-207186 GCF_033793745.1 Streptomyces sp. ME19-01-6
GCACACCATCGCCTCCGTGTACGACGAGGCCGGCCGCGAGACCTCCCGCCGCATCGGCGCCGGTGCCACGCTCGCGCAGGTCTGGGACCCGGCCGGCCGCCTGGCCGAGCAGACCCTCACCAGCCACCCCCCGACCGCCGAAGAAGCCGCCACCGTGCAGCGCCGCGTGTACACCTATCGCGCCGACGGCCATCTGACGGGAGTCGACGACCAGCTGCGCGGCGCCCACGGCTTCGAGCTCGACCCGGCGGGCCGGGTCACGGCCGTCCACGCCCCCGGCGGCCGGGGCGAGAGCTACGCGTACGACGAGGCGGGCAACCAGACCTACGCCTCCTGGCCCGCGCCGTTCGCGTCGTACTCCGACGCCACCGGCCCCCGCGCCTACACCGGCACGCGCGTCATCCGCGCGGGGCGCGTCCGCTACGCGTACGACGCGGCGGGCCGGATCACCCTGAGGCAGCGCACCAGGCTGTCGCGCAAGCCGGACACCTGGTGGTACGCATGGGACGCTGAGGACCGGCTGACCTCCGTCACCACCCCCGACGGCACCGTCTGGCGCTATCTGTACGACCCGCTGGGCCGGCGCACCGCCAAGCAGCGGCTCGCCGCCGACGGCGAGACGGTCGTCGAGCGCGTGGACTTCGTCTGGGACGGCGACACGCTCGTCGAGCAGACCACCACCGGGCAGGACCGGCCCGAGTCGGCCACCTTCACCTGGGACCACGACGGGCTCCGCCCGGTCGCCCAGACCGAGCGCGTGACCGACGAGATGGGCCGCCGGGAGATCGACCGCAGATTCTTCGGCATCGTCACCGACCTGGTGGGCACCCCCTCCGAACTCCTCGATGAGAACGGCGACATCGTCGCGCGCCACCACGCCACCCTGTGGGGCGCGACCGGCCCCGCGGCGGCCGGGGAGGCGCATACGCCACTGCGCTTCCCCGGCCAGTACCACGACCCCGAAACCGGGCTCCACTACAACCGGTTCCGCTACTACGACCCCGAGACCGCCCGCTACACCAGCCCCGACCCGCTCGGCCTGGCCGCCGCGCCCAACCCCGTCGCGTATGTGACGAACCCGCACGCCTGGGTCGACCCGCTGGGCCTGTGCCCGTGTGCGCCCGGCGCGCGGCCGCGAGGGCGGCCGGGAGGGCGGCCGGACGGCGAGACCGTCCTCAGCGGCCACGGCGGCATCTGGTCGGAAGACACCCGTCCGGGCCAAGAGGCCAAGGTCACCGTCCCAAAGGGGACGAGACTGCACTTCTACGCCGACCACGGCGGGATGCTCAAGAATCCGAGGGCCAACCGCATCGAGCTGGGCACTGAGCTCGGAGCCCCGACAGAGATCATCGAACCGGGCCAACAGGTCTGGAACTACTCGCTCTTCCCGCCCGACGATCTGGAGATCATGGGTAATCCGAAGATGGTGCGGAGGGAGACCCCGCTCTCGAAGCTGCTGAAGCCGAACATGGGCAATGTGCACTGGGCGGCGTGCCGGGAAGTCATACCCTGAGCGGGGGCCCTCGGCCCCCGCTCGGTCCGCTCAGCCCGCTCAGCGCTCCGCGGCGAACGCGACCAGCCAGGCCAGCGGGGCGTTCCAGTTGATCGCCACCTCATTGGTCGAGTACGAGCCGATGTCGTCGATGTAGCACGTGGCCGCCGCGCACCCCGGCAGCTTCTCCTGCGCCACCGGGTCCTGGAGGGCCGAGTCGGGGCCGCCCGCGAGGGACCCGGCGGGCGGGTTGGGCAGCGAGGCGTCCGCCTGGTGAGCCCAGAAGCGGTGGTGCTGGTTGTGGGACGCCTGCTCGCCGTAGCCGGACACGTAGGACTGGCCCAGCGCGTTGCGGCCGAGCAGATAGTCCAGCGCCTCCAGCGCCCCGTCGCGGTAGCGCCGCTGCCCGGTGAGCTCGTAGGCGACGGCGATGACGCTCGCGTTGTTGGCCACCTGGCCGTTGGAGCCCCACACATAGCCGTCCGCCGGCAGCGGCACCGCGTAGCCCTGGCGGGCCATGGCGGCCAGATAGCCGTCGGCGGCCGAGACCACCGAGGCGCGGACGCGCGCCCGGTCGTCGGCGGCCAGCCCGTTCGGGACGGTGGCCAGGGTGATCCGGCCCAGGGCGGCGGTGTCGGGCCAGGCGAAGCCGAACGGGGTGAACACGTCGGTGGAGGTGTGGAACGGCGAGGAGGTGACCGCGTCCCGGTACGCGCTCCCCCCGGTGGTCGCGTACAGCTCGGCCGCCGCCCAGTAGAACTCGTCGCCCACCCGCGTGTCCCCGTACGCCCCGCCACCGGTGGAGTCCGAATCCGGGGCGAGCACGTTCGGGTTGGCCTTCGCCGCGCTCCAGGCGCGGCGGGCGGAGGCCAGACAGCGGGCGGCGAAGGCCTTGTCGTACGGCGCGAACACCCGGGCGCACTGGGCCGCCACCGCCGCCAGGTTGAGCGTGGCCGCGGTCGACGGGGCGTGCAGCTCCCGCGGCTGGGAATCCTGCTCGGGCCGGGTGGGCAGCCCGGTCCACTGCGCGTCATGGATCTTGTGGAAGGCCATGCCCGCCCGGGGCTTGCCCTCCGGGATCTGCATCCGCATCAGGAACTCCAGCTCCCAGCGGGCCTCGTCCAGCACATCGGGGACGCGGTTGCCGCGCTCGGGCACCCGCAGCGTGGCGTCCCCGAGCGCAGCCTGGTGCCCCGAGCGCTTGGCGCGCTCGAAGGAGTTCACCGTCTGCCATACCGCGATGCCGCCGTTGACCACGTACTTGCCCTGGTCACCGGCGTCGTACCAGCCGCCGCGGACATCCCGGGCGTAGTCGCACACACCGGCCTGGCACGGCACGCTGGTGTCCCCCTTGTTCGGCGCCACGCCCAGGTGCCCTGCGGGCCGGGCATACGCCGCCCCCGCCAGCGACGCCTCGATCGGGATGCCGCTGCGCTGCTGGTAGAAGAAGGACATCGCGTCCGCGCGCAGCCCGTCGTACAGATCCGCGCGGATGTCGAAGGGATGGCTCGCCCGGCCGTCCACGGTGAGCGTGTAACCGGTGCCCGTGCCCTGGTACGAGGAGAAGTCCACCAGATGGGTGGCGTCGCCCGAGGCGGCGTCGGCGCCGCGCACGGTGGTGGTGCCCGAGGCGGCCACCGCGCCCGTGGCGTCCCGCAGCTGCCAGGGCAGCGCGGTGGTGGCGGTGGTGACGACGGTGGCACGCTTGGGGCCGGAGGGCAGATAGCCCAGCTGGTTGACCTGGACGGCTGAGGGCGCCGCCGCGGTGGCGCTGACACGCGCGTCGGCGGCGGGGGCGGCCGGGGCGGCGATCAGCAGCAGCGCGCCGGCCAACAGCGCTGCGGCGCCGCGTGCGCCGCGCGGACGGGGGCGAGCGGGCATGGCGGACCTTTCTGTCGCGGCCGGTGTCCGGCCGGCGCGGATGTCGGACGGCGGTTGGCGGTGTGTCGGGTCAGGAGCGGTAGACCGTGGCTTCCTTGGCCGTTGCGCCGATGCCGCCTACGCCCTTGAAGATCCGCTGGCCCCAGCTGGTGAGGGCGGCCGGGTCGAAGTTGGTGGTCATGTCGAGGTATTCGACTCCGCCGCTGTTGCCGCTCCAGGACCAGCCCAGATAGCCGAGCCCGAGCGACTGCGCGGTCGCCATGATCGCGTCCTCGTCCGGGTTGCCGTCGGAGTGATTGTGCCCGAACTCGCCGACCACGATGGGCAGTTTGGCGTTCACAAAGCGGGTGAGGTAGTCCTTGACCTCGGCCGCGGTGTCGAACACGCCGTACATGTGGATGGAGAAGACCGTGTTGCGGTCCGGGTCGGCGGCCAGCACCGAGGCGGCGTTGTCGCGCATGGTGAAGGTCCAGTCCTGGCCCCAGTTGGGGGCGTCGGCCATCAGCGCGTTGTGGATCCCGGCGTTGCGCAGCTTGGCGATGGCGGCCTTGGTGTCCGCGGTCCAGGCGGCGGCGTTGTTGTTGCCGTACGGCTCGTTGCCGAGGTTGACGACGACGTAGTTCTCCTGGCCGGCCAGGGCGGATCGGACGCTGATCCAGTAGTCGGCGGCGCGGGCGAGGGTGACCGCTCCGCCCTGTTCGCCGTAGCCGGTGGTGTCATGGGCCTCCAGCACACAGATGAGCCGGTTCTGCTTGCACTGCGCGACGACGTTCGCCACATCGGCCGTGTCGTTCTTCGTCCAGCGGTCCCCGGTGCTCAGCACCACGCGCACGGTGTTGGCCTTCAGGGCCTTGATGTCGGACAGGGCCTTGGTGGTCCTGGAGGCGTACCAGGTGTGGGCATGGTTGACGCCGCGCATCACGAAGTCGCTGCCGTTGCCCTCGACCAGGCGGCCGTTGCTCACATGTAATCCGGTGGCCGCGTGGGCGGTCGGGGCGAGGGCCAGGACGGACATCAGGACGGCGGCGACGGCGCCGAGTGCGGTACCGGCGCGAGTGGGGCTGCGCATCATCGGCTCCTGGGGGTGCTCGGGGACCGGTCCGTCCGACCGGGGGACAGCAGCTTGGTGAGCGCGGGGTACCAGCGTGCGGCTATCTTGTTGTCGCCCGCCGCGTTGGGGTGCACCCCGTCGTAGGTGTCGGTCGCCGTGGAGAAGCCGTTCCACTGGTCCACCGCGATCACCGGGGAGCGCGAGGTGCTCTTGGCGGCCGCCCACCTGGGGATCTTCGCGTTCAGCGCCGTGACCCGGGCGGCACACTCCGGACATGAGCTCGGGTTCATGGGGATGATCTGCGCCACGAGGACCTTCATGGCGGGGTTGCTCTGGCGCATCTGGTCCACCAGCGTGCTGTAGGCGGCCAGGATCCGGTCCGGGGCGATATTGCTCCAGACGTCGTTGGTGCCGAAGTGCATGACAACGATGTCCGGGTGCGTGGCGGAGAGCCAGCCGGGCAGCTGGTTCTGCTGGGCCACGGCCGTCGCCAGGAAGCCGCCGTGGCCCTCGTTGTCGCCGTCGTACGGCACCCCGCAGCCCTGCGGGCCGAGCGTCCCGACGAAGTCGACGGAGGTGTAGCCGGTGCTCTGCAGCTTGTTCCACAGCACCGCCCGCCAGCATCCGGGCGAGCCGGTGATCGAGTCGCCCAGCGGCATGATGCGCACTGGCGCGGCGGCCGTCGCATCGGTGGGCGGCGCGGGGGCCGCGGGGCGCACCGCGGTCAGGGCCAGGGTCAGCGCCGGAACTGCCAGAAGTGTCCTCAGAAGCCTCGTTCTCCGCACGGCCGTTCCTCCTCGGCTCGGTGGGCGGATATCTGGGAGCGCTCCCAATTGTGTGTAACGACGTTGCTGCAGTGCGTCAAGGGGCTGGACGGGTGCAAGTGACCGGCCGGTTGACGGCCGGTCAGTGGGGTCATGCTCGCGTCCGCCGGGCGAGGGTGCGGCGCGCCGTCGCCGCCATCGCCTCGTCCACCATCCGCCCCTCGAACAGCACCGCGCCCTCACCCCGCGCCTGGGCCGCCGCCACCGCCGTCACCAGTCGCTCGCACCGCGCCAGCTCCTCGGCGCCCGGCGAGAACACCTCGTTGACGACCGGCACATGGGACGGGTGGATCACCGTCATCCCCTCGTACCCCAGCGCCCGGTTCTGCTCCGCGAAGCGCCGCAGCCCCGTGAGGTCGGCGACATCGGCCCACAGCCCGGCCACCGGGTGCGGGCTGCCCGCGGCGCGGGCGTCCAGCAGCACCCGGGCGCGCAGCGCGTGGGTCTCCTCGCCGCCCGGGCTCCAGCGGTAGCCGACCGCGCGCTCGACGTCCCCGCCGGGGGCGGTCAGCGCGCCGAGGTGCGCCACCCGGTCGGCGGTCCGCCCGATGTCGTACGCCTCGCGCAGCCCACGCGCCGTCTCCAGCAGCGGCACCAGCGCGATCCGGCCCTCGGGCAGGCCCGCCTCGCGCTCGCACCAGGCCGGCAGCCGGTCGGCGACCCGTACGTCGTCGGCGCAGCGCACCTTCGGCAGCACCACGCCGTAGAGCCCCGGCCGGGCCACCGCGCGCAGGTCCTCGGCGCCCGCCCAGCCCGCCCCGTGGTCCAGCGGGTTGATCCGTACGAACAGCCGCATCGGCCCCGGTGTCCGTGCCGCCCGTGCGACGGCCTCGGCCACCGCCTCCCGCGCCGTCTCCTTCGCGTCCTGTGGGACCGCGTCCTCCAGGTCGAGGATCGCCGCGTCGGCGCCCGCCGCCCCGGCCTTGCCAGCCAGCCGGTCCGGCTGCCCGGCACGAAGAGCAGGGAGCGCAGCGGCTCGCGACGGCCGTCCCGGTCGTCGTGGTCAGATGACACCCTGGCCCTCCAGCTTCGCCAGCCGCTCCCCGTCGATGCCCAGCCACTGCCCGTACACCAGGCCGTTGTCCGCGCCCAGCGCCGGGCCGGTCCGCCACACCGCGCCGGGGTTGCGGCGGAAGTGCGGCAGCGCGGCCTGCATCCGGACCGGGCCGAGGTCCGGGTCGTCGACGGTGACGATGTCCTCGCGCTCGGCGTAGACCGGGTCGGCCACCGTTCGCCCGCGAAGTCCCGGACATCGCAGATCGCCCGGCGTCCGGGGACCGCGTCAGGGGCACGGGCGAGACGGTACGGATCCCGGCTGAGCGGCGGGGCAGTTCGGGCCCGGCCGTCACCGCGGGGCGATCGGGTCTTACCCCAGGCGCTTACCGCCGGGCGACCGTGGGCGAGCGCCGGGGCTCGATGACCGTGACCCCGGCACCGCCCGCCGCCCCCATCGCCATCAGGGCCTCGGGCACCTCGTCCAGGCCGATGGTGTCGGTGACCAGGAGGTCCGGCCGCAGGGTCCCGGCCTCGACCATCTCCATCATCGGCCCGTACGCGTGGGCGGCCATGCCATGGCTGCCCAGCAGCCGCAGTTCGAGCGCGATGACCCGGTCCATCGGCAGCATCGGGCTCCCGGCGGCCGGCGGCAACAGGCCGACCTGCACATGGCGCCCGTGTCGTCGCAGGCTGTTGACGGACGCGGCGCAGGTCCGCGGGGAGCCCAGCGCGTCCAGTGAGACATGGGCGCCCCCGCCGGTCGCGTCCGCGACCGCGTCCGCCACCGACCCCAGGGGCGAGGCCGCGTCCACGCACACCTCCGCGCCGAACCGGCGGGCCAGGGCCAGGGCCCGGGGCGAGATGTCCACCGCGACCACCCGCGCCCCCGCCGCGGCCGCGATCATGACCGCGGACAGCCCCACCCCGCCGCAGCCGTGCACCGCGACCCATTCACCCGGGGCCACCCGGCCCTGCGCCACCACGGCGCGGAAGGCCGTGGCGAAGCGGCAGCCCAGGCCGGCGGCCGTGGTGAACGCCAGTTCGCCGCGTATACCGACCAGGTTCACATCGGCGTTCTCGATCGCGACGTACTCCGCGAAGGAGCCCCAGTGGGTGAAGCCCGGCTGCGTCTGCCGCTCGCACACCTGCTGCGCACCGTCCGCGCAGGCGGCGCAGCGCCCGCACGCGCAGACGAACGGCACGGTGATGCGCTGCCCGGGGCGCCAGTTCAGGACCTCGGGCCCCACCTCCTCGACCACCCCCGCCAGCTCATGGCCGGGCACATGCGGCAGCCGGATGCCGGGGTCGTGCCCCATCCAGCCGTGCCAGTCGCTGCGGCACAGCCCGGTCGCCTCGACCCGGATGACCGCGCCGCGCCGCGAGGGAGTCGGATCCGGGACATTCCGGACCTCGGGCCTGTGCCCGAAGGCATCGAACACCACAGCACGCATGGACCCGCTCCCTCGCTCAGCCGCACATGGTGGGGGGCGGTAGAACCTACACCACCTCCGACCCCGGCCGACCGGCCCCTGCCCAGGTGATCCGGGTCAGCGGTTGTGCCGCTGACCCTCCGACAGCTGGCGGGTCGTCCGGTCGGCCCCGGCCCCGCGCTGCGCCACGGCCGCCAGGCTCGGGAAGAGCCCGCCGAGGGCGCTGCCCAGGCGCAGTTCGAGGGGGGCGATGTTCACCTCGGCCCGGTCCCGCTCGATGGCGCGGAGAGTGGCCACCGCCACCTGGCGGGCGGAGACCGTACGGACACCGGGGGGCGTGGTGGCCCCGGAGTCCGCGAACATCCCGGTGTCCCGCACAAATCCCGGCTGCACCACCGAGACCCCGACCCCGGTGCCGTACAGGTCCTGGCGCAGCCCGAGCGCGAAGCCGCGCAGCCCGAACTTGGTCGCGTTGTAGAGCGCCGCCCCGGGGGAGGCGGTACGGCCCGACAGCGAACCGATCATCACGATATGGCCGGAACCGGACGCCACCATCCGCGGCGCCAGCGCCCTGGCCAGCTGGAGCGGGGCGTGCAGATTGACCTCCAGGGCGCGGTCCAGCTCGTCGGCGGCATAGCCGAGGACCTCACCGCTGGAGGGCAGCGCCGCGTTGGCGATGAGGATGTCGGTCTCCGCGGCCTCGGCGATCAGCTGGTCCAGCTGGGCCCGGTCGGCCAGGTCGGCGACGACGGCCCGGGCGCCCAGCCGGTCGGCCAGGGGCCGCAGCACCTCCTCGCGGCGGCCGGTGAGCAGCAGCTTGGCCCCCCTGGCCGCGAAGGCGCGGGCCAGTGACTGCCCGATGCCTCCGGTCGCTCCGGTGAGCAGGACGGTCGCGCCGCCGATCCGCATGCGTGTCTCCTCCGCTGAGTTGCTGGTCCAGGTGGTGGCCGGCCGGGCTGACGGCCGGGTGTCCCGACGAACGGTACTGCCCTGCGGCGCACAGCTCATGTCAGCAAGCTGCCGGGGCGAGCCGAGTCCTCGTCACGACCGCCCGGGGTCCATGCCGCTCACCCGCGCGATGGCCTCCACCTCCAGCCGGTCGCGCTCCTGCTCGGCCCCGAAGTCCACCTCCAGCCGCAGGCCGTGCGGCCCGAGCAGGCTGGTCAGCTCGGCGAGCTCCCGTCCGAGGGCGGGGGTGAACCGATCCTGGTCACGCGGGGAGAACGCCACGTTGATGCCGTCGCTGTCGCCGTGCCGGCGGTGCACGATGGCGTCGTTGATGCCACGGAGGATGCGCAGCAGGAGATCGTACGAGTCGGGGTCCAGACGGTTCTGGAGCTCGGCCAGCCGGTAGGCGAACTGCTTGGCGCGCTCCAGGAAGTGCTCTTCGTCCATGACACCATCGTGGCGAAAAACCGCGCCCAGTGCGTTGGTTGCAGATGATTTTACGGTCGAGTTCAGGCATTGCCGGTGATTGTGCTGTTCAGCCCGTACACTCGGCGGGCGTTGCCCGCGGCCACCAGGGCCGCCACCCGCTCCGCGTCCGCCGCGCACCAGGCGCCGTCGCGGACCCAGCGGGACAGCAGTCCGTCCAGGGCCTCCCGGAAGAGCAGCGCCCCGACCGCGTACAGCTCGGGCAGGCCGTAGGCGTCGGTGGAGAAGAGCACCTTGCCGAAGGGGGCCACCTCCAGCACCTCGGCCAGCACGGCCCCGGCCCGCGCCCCGGTATGCGTCAGGGCCAGGCCCACATCGGCGTAGACGTGCGGGTGGACCGCGGCCAGATAGGCGGCGCCGCGGTGGTACGGATAGCCGTGCAGCAGGATCAACGGGCAGCCGGTGGGGCGCACGGCGCGGATGAAGTCGGTGAGCAGCAGCGGGTCGCAGCGGTCCAGGCGCAGATCGGGGTCGCCGAACCCGGTGTGCAGTTGCAGCGGCAGCGCGGTGCGCGCGGCGGACCACAGCAGATGGCGCAGCAGCACCGGGTCGGCGATCCGCGCCGAGTCCGGGTCGCCGCCGGAGCGGGCGGCCAGCCAGCGGTCCGCCGCCGCGCGGAGCGCGGCCGGGGCGGGCGGTGTGGGCGCGAGGTCAAGACCGTAGCGGTAGGCGGCCACCGACTTGAACCCGGCGGCGGTGAGCGCGGCCCCGCGCACCGCGCCGTCGAGCGCGGTGAGGAAGGAGTCGGTGGTCCGCGAGGCGTCCGCGACCCGCTCGGCGAGGTGTTCCAGGCGTACGATCTCGCGCGCCGCGCCCCCGGTGGCGTCGGCCAGCTCCTGGGGGCTCGTCAGGTCCCCGGGCAGCCCGGTGTCCACCAGAAACTCGGTGATGCCCGTGGCGCGCAGCAGCCGCCGGGTGACCTCCGCCGCGCCGAGCTCTCGCCGCCGGACGAGATAGCGCTCGGGCGGGCAGTGCGGCGCGAGGCCCAGCAGCGGCGGGCACCAGCGGCGCACCGCGAACCCCAGCTGGGTGTCGAAGTAGCTGGTGCCGGGCGCGGCGGGCGCGTCCGACTCGGTGAGGTACGCCTCGAACGCCGCGGCGTCCGGCTCGCCGCGCACCAGGCCGTGGCAGTGGTGGTCCACCAGGGACGGCCGGGGCCGCGCCCCGCCGTGGCCGGCCATGGCTCAGTACCTCCGGCGGGTGGCCGCGGCGATGTCCCGCGGGCTCGCCCCCTCGAACAGCGCGGCCTCGGCGCGGCGCACCGCGGCGATCGACTCGAACAGCGGGTCGCCCAGCGCCTCGCGGAGCGTGTCGGAGGCCTCGAAGTGTTCCAGGGCGGCGGGCAGCGAGGTCGGCAGCCGCTTCTCGCGGCCCTCGCGCGCCGGGTCGCCGGCCACCGGCGGGGGCAGCGTCAGCCCGGAGTCGAGCCCGGCGAGCCCGGCGGCGATGACCGTGCCCGTCAGCAGATACGGATTGGCCGCCTGGTCGACACACTTGACCTCGGCGTTGGCGCCGCCGGGGTCCTCCGGCGCCCCGGCCACGAAGCGCAGTGCGGCCTCGCGGTTCTCCAGCCCCCAGCACTGGTACGCCCCGGCCCAGCGGGAGGGCTCCAGCCGCAGATAGCTCGCCGGTGAGGGGGCGCCGATGGCCAGCAGGGCGGGCAGCGCGCGCAGCACACCGGCCAGGAATGCCTCGCTGGTCGCCGTCATGCCGCACGGCCCGTCCCCGTCGCGGCACAGATCGCGGTCGCCCTGCCACAGGCTCAGGTGCAGATGGCCGCCGTTGCCGACGGTGCCCGGGGTGATCTGGGGCGCGAAGGACGGCCGCAGGCCGTGCTGTGCGCTCACGCCCCGGATGGTCTGGCGCACCAGTACGGCGAGGTCGGCCGCGCCGACCGGGTCGGCGGGCGCGACGGACACCTCGAACTGCCCCGGGGCGTACTCGGGGTGCAACTGCAGCACCTCGACCCGCTGGGCCTGGAGGGCGTCGAGCACATCCGCGAGGTAGTCGGACAGATCCACCAGGCGGCTCATCCCGTAGGCGGGTCCGGCGGTGGGGTAGCGCACCTCCGGCTCCGGCGCGTCGGCGGTGGTGACGACCCACTCGGTCTCGAAGCCCATGAGCACCCCGAGGCCGCGCTCCCGGGCGCGCTCGGTCATGCGGCGCGCGAACCGGCGCTGGCACACCGGGTGTTCCCGCCCGCTCACGTCGTAGCGGTCGACGGGGGCCCAGGCCCAGCGGGGCTGGGCGGCCAGCGGGGTGAGCCGGTCGAGGTCGGGGAAGAGCCGCAGATCGCCGTCGGGGCCGCCGACGTGGCGGCTGGTGGTCATGGAGTCGTCGACGAGGTAGACGTCGAAGACCGGGGACATGCCGACGCCCCATTGCGCGGCGTGTTCCAGCCGCGCGGTGGGCACGGCCTTGGCGCGGGTCAGGCCCGCGTTGTCCACCCAGGTCAGGGCGGTACCGACGATACCCTGGGCGGCCAGCCGCCCGGCCTCCTCACGCGCCCGCGCGCGGGCCTGTGCGCGGTCTTCGGTGTCCACGGGCGGCTCCTGTCCGGGGTGCGCTGATCCGGTGTGTGCGCGGGGTCTTTGATGCCTAACGCGTAGGCACCGGAAGCGTTACGATTCCTGTCATGCTCAGAACAAAATAGGAAACTCGGACACTCAGGAGATGACCAGTGATCAGACGCAGGACCGTACTCGCGAGCACCCTGGGCATCACCGGCGGCCTCCTCCTCGGGACGGCCGCGGAAGCGGCCCCCGCGGACTGGTCCCGGGCCGTGGTGGACTCCACCATCGCCCGCAACCCGGACCCGAAGTCGCTCGGCGGCTGGGGCTACACCCGCGGGCTGTTCCTCTACGGCACCTACCGCGTGTACCAGCGGGTCAAGGAGCCGTCCTACCTCGCGTACATCAAGCGCTGGGTGGACTATTACGTGGACGCGGACGGCCACATCAACCACAGCTTCGACAACCTCGACGCCATGCAGTCCGGCAACCTGCTGCTGATCCTCCACAAGGAGACCGGCGACCCGCGCTACCGCACCGCCGCCGACCAGATCCGCACCCGCGTCACGACCTATCCGCGCACCTCCGACGGCGGCATGTGGCACGCCACCGGCAAGACCAACGAGCTGTGGGCGGACGGCGTCTTCATGTCCCAGCCGTTCCTGCTGCGCTACGGCCTCGCGTACGGGGACGAGAACTACGCGTACGACGAGGTCACCCGGAATCTGGCCGTGTACTTCGACCACCTCAAGGCGTCGAACGGGCTGCTCTACCACGCCTACGACGCCGACGGCGACGCCCCCTGGTCGCCGAACCCCACCACCGGCACCTCCGCCTACCACTGGGCCCGCGCCATCGGCTGGACCGCGATGACCCACATCGAGGTGCTGGACCTGCTGCCCGCGAACCACCCCCGGCGAGCCGGGCTGATCGCCAACGTCAAACACCTCGCCAAGGGGTTCGTCCGTTTCCAGGAACGGGGCACCGGCCGCTGGTTCCAGGTCGTGGACAAGGGGAGCGATGTGGACAACTGGACCGAGACCTCCGCCTCCAGCATGTACACCCTGATGCTGCACGCGGCCCTGGAGCGCGGATACATCGCCGGCGGCGACTACGTGTCCGCGGCGCGCCGCGGCTACCAGGGTGTCCTGAAGAAGGTGAAGGTCAACGCGGACGGGCTGACCGACATCACGGACATCTGCGAGGGCACCAACGTCGGTGATCTCGACTACTACTTCGCCCGTAAGCGCAACACCAACGATCTCCATGGCCTGGGCGCCTTCCTGCTCATGAACGAGCAGCTCGCTTATTGACCACCCGCACGGTCGCGCTCCGCGGCGGACCGCGGAGCGCGACGTGAGGTGGCTTGCCCGGACGCGTCGATGGCGGAGGTTACTTCAGCTCCACCTGGAACACCTTGTCCGCGCCGTCCGGCTCCCCGCCGTTGTTGTCGGCGTTGGTCGTGGACAGCCACAGGGTGTTCTTGCCCGGGACCGTCTCGACGGTGCGCTGCCGCCCGTACTCATTGACGTAGTACGCCTTCGGGGTGCCCGCGGACGTGCCGTCCACCGGGATCCGCCACAGCCGCTCGCCCCTCAGCGTCGCCATGTAGAGCGCGCCGTCGGCGTAGGTGACACCGCTGGGCGAGGCCTCGCCGACCGACCACTGGCGCTTGGGGTTGGTCATACCGGAGGCGGAGCAGTTGCCCTCGCAGGTCGGCCAGCCGTAGTTCTTGCCCGGCTCGATCAGGTTGAGCTCGTCGTACGTGCTGTTGCCGAGCTCGGCCTCCCACAGCCGCCCCTGCGGATCCCAGGTGAGGCCCTGCGGGTTGCGGTGGCCGTAGGAGTAGACCAGGGTGCCGAACGGGTTGCCGGGGGCGGCCTTGCCCTCCGTGGTCATCCGCAGGATCTTGCCGTTGAGCGAGTTCTTGTCCTGGGCGAGGTCGGGCGTCTGCGCCTCCCCGGTGGTGGCGTACAGATAGCCGTCCGGGCCGAACTTGAGGCGTCCGCCGTTGTGGTACTTGTTCTTCTTGATGCCGCTGACCAGCGTGGTGTAGCCGTTCAGCGACGAGCCGTCGAAAGTCATCCGGGCGATCCGGTTGCCCTCGGACGCGGTGTGCATGAGGTAGACGTAGTGGTCGGTGCTCCAGTTCGGGGAGACCGCGATCCCCATCAACCCGCCCTCGCCGCTGGTGGTCACGGCGTTCGGCACCGAGCCGACCTGGGTCCTGGTGCCCGACTGGGTGAGCTTGAACACCTTGAACGAGTCGCGCTCGGTGATCAGCGCCGACCCGTCGGGCAGCCAGCTGAGTCCCCAGGGGATCGACCAGCCGGACGAGACGGTCTTGATGCCGGCCGGCGCCGAGTCGGCCCGGTCGGGCGAGGCGTTGCCCGTCCCGGCCCCTCCGACCAGCAGCCCGGCGGCGAGTGCGGTGGCGGCGGCCGCCACCACAAGGTTCCGATGGCTCTTCATCGCGTCTCCTCCTACGGGAGCTTGTACGCCTTGAAGTTGCGGGTGAGCTGCCGGTGCGGCGACATGGTGAACAGCGGGGCGGCGACGTCCCCCACCTTGGTCTGCATGATGTGGGTGAAGCTGGTGGTCGCGTCCAGCGTGTCCGGCACATACACGGGTGCCGTCGGTGTGCGCTCCGCGCCGTGGGCGGCGGCCGTGGGGAGGAGCGGCGCGCCTGCTGCCGCCAGGGTCGCCGCGGTGCGGCGCCCGGACAGCCGATTGCGCTCCATCAGTGATTCTCCTGTCTGACCTTTGGTCATATCCATGAAATTGCCGGACATGGAAAGGTCGCGGTGGGGGAGTGGCGCATGAGGCGAATCGCTGTTGAGGGGGAATGTAAAGAAAGGTTCCTATCCCGTCAACAGTTCTGCCGAGTCCCGGCTGGGCTCCGCCCAGCAGTCGTCCGCCGCCCGGTCCGGCTACCTCTACCGCAAGCCCGGGCGGGGGTGAGGCGGCCCCGGGTTTGGCGTGACCGCCCCCGCTTCCGTAAAGTTTCGCCGTTACCCACCCCACCACCACCCAGGGCACCGCCCTGGATCGGGCTCAGCAGAAAGCGGCAGCGGCGAATGACGGTGACTGAAGACGGCCGGGCCGAGGAGGCGGGCATCGACCCGGAGCGTCTGGCGACCTGCCTGAGCGTGCTCGAAGAGCTCGACCGACTACCGGTCGACCACCCCGACGCCATCGCGGTGCGCCGCGCCACCTCCGGCATCTACCGGACGGTCAAGCAGCGCAGGCGCCAGGAGCGCCGGGCCGCGAAGACGGCCCACGACAAGGCGGTCACCGAGGCCACGGCCACCGGCGCCACCGACCGCATCGACGACGAGACGCTGGGCCGCGTCCTCACGAGCTCGGTGACCACCCCGATCGCGGGCATCCTGCAGCGGCCCCGGTCCTGCTACACCTGCAAGACCCGCTATGTCGAGGTCGACGCCTTCTACCACCAGCTCTGCCAGAGCTGCGCCGCCGAGAACCGGGCCCGCCGCGACGCCCGCACGGACCTCACCGGGCGTCGGGCACTGCTCACCGGCGGCCGGGCGAAGATCGGCATGTATATCGCGCTGCGGCTGCTGCGCGACGGCGCGCACACCACCATCACCACGCGCTTCCCGAACGACGCGATCCGCCGTTTCAAGGCCATGCCGGACAGCGGGGAGTGGCTGCACCGGCTGAAGATCGTCGGCATCGATCTGCGGGACCCGGCCCAGGTGATCGCGCTGGCCGACTCGGTGAGCGCGGCGGGCCCGCTGGACATCCTGATCAACAACGCCGCGCAGACGGTGCGCCGCACGCCCGCCGCGTACGCGGAGCTCATAGCGGGCGAATCGGCCCCACTGCTCGCCGGAGCGCTGCCCGAGTCCGCCGTCCTGGGCGCGTTCGGCAGTGGCGCGCAGGCCGCCCTGCCGGGGCCGGCGACGCGGGAGGGCGCGCTGAGCGCGCAGGCCCTCACCGCCCTCGCCCTGACCAGCGGCTCCGCCTCGCCCGCGCGGATCGAGGCGGGGACCGCGATCGACGCGGGCGGGCTGGTGCCCGACCTCGACGACACCAACACCTGGATCCAGCGGGTGCACGAGGTGGACCCCGTCGAGCTGCTCGAAGTGCAGCTGTGCAATGAGACGGCGCCGTTCATCCTGGTCAGCCGGTTGCGCCCGGCCATGGCGGCCTCGCCCGCGCGGCGGAAGTACGTGGTGAACGTGTCCGCGATGGAGGGCAAGTTCAGCCGCGGCTACAAGGGCGCGGGCCATCCGCACACCAACATGGCGAAGGCCGCCCTCAATATGCTGACCCGCACCAGCGCCCGCGAGCTGTACGAGACCGACTCCATCCTGATGACCAGCGTCGACACCGGATGGATCACCGACGAGCGGCCGCACCCCGACAAGATGCGGCTGGCGGCCGAGGGCTTCCACGCCCCGCTCGACCTCGTCGACGGCGCGGCCCGCGTCTACGACCCGATCGTCCGGGGCGAGGGCGGCGAGGACCTCTTCGGCTGCTTCCTGAAGGACTACGCCCCCACGGACTGGTAACCGGTGGTTTTCGTGATGCTGCCTGCCCAGCGGGCGGGAACTCCCGTTCCCCGCCCGGGGAAGTGTGCCTGACACTGCCCCAGGCTCACTCATACGTGCCAGAACACGCTCGGTCCGCCGCAGAGCCTCAACGGCGCGGCGCCACGTACGCGCTCCAGCCGCCGGTGCCGGGCAGGGCGTGCCGCCTCCAGTCGCGGGCGCGCAGCGACGGCAGGCCGTGCCCGGGGGTGCGGCCGAGCACCGCGGTCGGCTCGTGGGCGGCCCTGCGCAGCAGCGCGGACGCGGTGGTCGAGGCGTTGTTGCCGCGCACCTCGGCGGAGGCGCAGCCCGCCGCGTACCCGATCGGCAGGGCGCGCGGACCGGCCACCAGACACGGCGGCCGCAGTCCCAGCGCCCGCAGACCGGCGGCCGCTCGCTGATACCGCGTGGCGGTGGCGGCGGCGCGCGGCGCGGTGTCCATGAGGACGGCGTACTGGCTCCCCAGCTGTAGCGCCAGCACCAGCCCGAGGGCGGCCGAGACCGGTACCGGCGAGCGTGCCGCCCGCACCGCGCGCGCCGCGAGGGCGGCCGTCGGCAGGGCGAGCAGCGCGTAGGCGGGCAGCAGGAAGCGGGGTGCCGAGTAGTCGATGAGCAGGAGATACGGCACGGCCATCGAGGCCGCGCACACCAGCGGCAGCACGGTCGCGGGCAGCGCCCTGCCGCGCCCGGCGCGGTGGTCCCGTACGGCCACGGCGAGCGCGACGGCCGCCAGCAGCGGCAAGGCGAGCCACCACAGCGCCAGCTCCGGATGGCGCAGCGGTACGTGGCAGGGGCGGCACAGCAGCGGGCCGTTGAGGCTGCGCAGCGCCGCACCGACGTTGATCTGCGGCACCATCCCGCCCTCCGTGGCGCCGGCGGCCCGCAGCCGCGCCCCGACGCCGCCGAACCGGGCGTAGGCCTCGGCGACCCACGGCGCGGCGCCCAGCGCGAGCCCGCCCAGCAGCGCGGGCAGCGCAGGCCGCCACCGGCGTACGCACACCGCGGCCGCCAGCAGCGGCAGCCCGAGCCAGCCGCCGTCCGGCATCCGCAGCAGCGTGACCGAGGCCACCGCGGCGGCCGGCCACCAGCGGGCGCGCGGCTCCTCAGGGGCTCGCAGAAACCAGCCGACGGCGGCCACCGCGCCGAGCGCCACCCACAGGTTCGGCATCACCTGCGACCCGCTGATCTGGGCGATCCACAGCCCCGAGAACAACAGCGCGGCGAGCGCGGCGGTGCCCCGGCCCACCAGCGGCCCCCACACCCGGAAGACGGCGTACAGCGCGGCCGCCGACAGCAGGGCCAGCGCCACCCGCAGCGCCACGACGGAGGAGGTCGCGGTGATCACGGGCGCGATCAGATAGCTGATGCCACGGGACCGCGGCGCGCTGAAGAACGACGCGGGACGTCGCGGATCCACCTGGGAGGCGTAGACGCTCTCGTCCCACAGCAGCCCACCGCCCATATGCGGTACGACCACGGCCAGCTGCACCACGGCGTACGCCGCCGCGACGACCGCGAGCCACGGCACGCCTCGCCGCGCCGGGGGCGGGCTCTGCGCGGCGACGGGCCGGACCGCCACCGTCGCGGTCACGGCTCGGCCCGCCCGTCGGCTTCCACCCGGGGTGCGGCGGCGTGGGCGGCCGCCGCCGAGTGGGCGGCGCTCCGGGCGCGCCCGGGCATGGGCGGGCATGGGGCGGTGCCGGTGCCCGCGCGGCCTCGCGGCGTGACGGGCGCTTCGTGCCGCGCGGCGGGTTGGCGCGGCCGGGTGGTCGGCCGGCGGCCGGTGGTCGGTGCGGTCCGGGCGGCCGGTACGCCGCGCCCCGTACGGGCCGTGGCCGGAGCGCGGTCGGCGTTCGTCCGGCTCGCCTGCGGGAGGGCGCGAGCCGCGCGGCCGGGCGTCAATGGGCGCGGAGTGGTTTCGCGCCCCGGGCGGGTGAGGGTGGCCGCCGGGCCGGGTGACGCGGCATGGCGCGCGATGACGGGCACTTCGCGCCGCGCGGCGCGCGCGCCGGGGCGGCGTGGCCAGGTGGCCGGCCGGCGGCCGGTGGGCGAGGTGGTCCGGGCGCCGGAACCGCTCCTCATGGGCGCTTGGCGTGGGGCACGGGGGCCGGACGGGTCGCGCGGCGGACCGCGGTGAGCCAGCGGCGGGCCATGCCGCCCGCGCGGCGGCGTGCCAGGGCGCGGCCGCGTTCCCAGCCGCGGGAGAGGCGGCTCGCCGCCAGGTCCTCGAAGAGGCGCTCGTAGCGCAGGGCGATCGGCTCGGGGTCGTAGGTCTCCGCTCGCTCCCGGGCCGCCGCGCCCATGGCCCGGCGGGCCGGGGCGTCGGCGATGAGATCCAGGAGCGCGGCGGCGAGGGCGTCCTTGTCGCCGGTGGGGACGAGCCGTCCGGTGACCCCGTCCTGGATGATCTCCGCGGGGCCGAGCGGGCAGTCGGTGCTGACCACGGGGACGCCGCAGCGCATCGCCTCGACGATCGTCATGCCGAAGGACTCGGCGTCCGAGGCGACCGCGACCAGCGACGCCTTGGCGAACTCCGCCTCGATCGGCGAGTGCGGCCCCATCAGCCGTGCGCTCTCCGCGAGGCCGAGCCGGTCGATGAGGGCCTGTAGCCGCTCCTCCTCGGCGCCTCCGCCGTAGATCCGCAGGCGCCAGTCGGGGTGCTTGTCCGCGACCGCCGAGAACGCCTCGATCAGCAGGTCGAAGCGCTTGCCGCGGACCAGTCGGCCGGCCGCGGCGATGACCGGCGCGGTGCCGTCCGAGGGCCTGACCGGGGGCCCGGGGACGCTGTTGGGGATGGCGAGGGCCCGTACGCCCGGCAGGGGCATCTTCGCCCGGTAGACCGCCGCGTCCGCCTCGGTCGTGGTGACGACGGCGTCGAGCGTGCGGTAGTGGCGGGCGAGCTCGGCCCGCAGCGGCTTGCTGTGCGCGTCGTGCCGCAGGTGCTCCTGGGCGATGCGCAGGGCGCGGCGCGGGGCGAACCGGGCTATGTAGACGTTGACGCCGGGGCGGGTGCCGATGATCACATCGGCGTCGCCGGCGCGCAGATACTCCGCGACCCGCTCGTCGTGCAGCCGGCTGTACTGGCGGTGCCGCTTCTCGGCGGCGGGAAAGTCCCGGGCGGGCTCGCCCAACCGCGGGTCCTGCGCGTCGAGGCCGCTCGGACGCGTGTCGACCAGCGGGACGAGCCGCACCCGGGGGTCCACGGTGAAGCGCGGCGTCTCACGGTGCCGCTGCATCGAGACGATCTCCACATCGTGCCGCTCGGCCAGGGCCGCCGCCAGGTTCAGCGTGGTCCTGATCGTCCCGCCTATCGCGTAGACGTTGTGGAGCAGGAATGCGATCTTCATGTGGTGTCTTTCCGGCCGGTGACAACACCGGGGTGTGACTCCCCCCGGATCGTTGTGGACACCATGGCCGGGCACGGTAAGCCGGCCGCCAGAACAAGGTGAGAGCCGGGTAAGAAGCCAGTCGATGATCTCGGCGGGGCCTGCTCCGCGGCGCCCGCACCGCGGCGGGCTTGGCAGACTCGGGGTGTGACGACCTACAACACCGTGCTGCTCGCCGAGGACGACCGGGCCATCCGCCACGCCTTGGAGCGGGCCCTGTCGCTCGAGGGCTACCAGGTCATCGCCGTCCCCGACGGCATCGAGGCGCTGGCCGCCGCCCACCGCGAGCACCCGGATGTGATCGTGCTGGATGTGATGATGCCGGGCCTGGACGGGCTGCAGGTGTGCCGTGTGCTGCGCGCGGAAGGGGACCGTACCCCGATTCTCATGCTGACCGCCCGGGTGGACACCGCCGACCGGATCGAGGGTCTTGACGCGGGTGCGGACGACTACGTGGCCAAGCCCTTCGACGTGGACGAGGTCTTCGCCCGGCTGCGCGCCCTGCTGCGCCGCGCCGCCCCCGCCCCCTGGCCGGCCGAGGAGGAGACCGGGCCGGACGACGGCTCAAAGGAGGTGGCGGATCTGCGCCTGGACCCCTCGGCCCGGCGCGTCTGGCGGGCGGGGGCGGAGCTGGACCTCACCCGCACCGAGTTCGACCTGCTGGAGCTGCTGGTGCGCAACAGCGGCATCGTGCTGGACCACGCCACGATCTACGACCGGATATGGGGCTACGACTTCGGCCCCGGGTCGAAGAACCTCGCCGTCTACATCGGCTATCTGCGGCGCAAGGTGGACCAGCCCGGGCTGATCCCGCTCATCCACACCGTACGGGGCGTCGGTTACACCCTCAGGAAGGCCTGACCGTGCCGCTCCCGCGCCCGCGGCGCCCCCGATCCAGCCTGCGCATCACCTTCGCGATCTCCTTCGCGGCGGTGGCCGCCGCCGTCACGCTGCTGGTCGGCTTCCTCAGCTACGACGCCGCGGCCGGGCTGGTGCGGGTCGACCAGCAGACCGTCTTCACCGAGGTCATCCACGACCTGCGGAACCAGGTGAGACAGCAGCCGCTCGGTTACGCGGACTTCGTCTCCTCCGACCCCGACCACGACGGGCCGCGCGACGACCTGCGCCGCCCGACCCGTACCGACGTCCAGATCCTCCGCCCCACGGGCGCCGTCGCCGACGCCGGGAGCCCCGCCCTGCCGGTGGGCGCGACCGAGCGCCGGATGGCGGCGTCCCGTACGGCGGGCCTGGTGTCGCGGCGGGACGTCGAGATCGGCGAGGAGCAGTTCCGGATGGCCACGGTCTCGCTCGGTGACGGCCGGGGCGCGGTGCAGCTCGCGCAGCAGTCCAGCGACATCGAGGACCTGCTGCGGGAGCTCCAGAAGCGCACGGCGGTGTTCGTCGGCGCGGCCATCGTCGCGGCCGGGCTGGCCGGATGGTGGCTGGCGGGGCGCATCACCCGGCGTCTGGTACGGCTGACCGGGGTCGCCGAGAGCGTGGCGGCCACCGGGCGGATGGACGTGGCGGTGCCGGTCGCCGGGGAGGACGAGGTGGGCCGGCTGGGGCGGGCCTTCGACGGCATGCTCGGCCGGCTCGCGCGCTCCAAGGACGACCAGCGGCGGCTGGTCCAGGACGCCGGGCACGAGCTGCGCACCCCGCTCACCTCGCTGCGGACCAACATCTCGCTGCTGCGCCGCTTCGAGGAGCTGCCGCCCCCGGCCCGCGCGGAGCTGCTGGCCGACCTCACGGGGGAGACCCGGGAGCTGACCGACCTGGTCAACGAGTTGGTGAGCCTGGCGGCGGGGCAGGGCGACGACGAGCCGCGCGTCGCCACCTCGCTCGGCGAGGTGGCGCACCGGGCCGCCGGTCTCGCCCGCCGCCGCACCGGCCGGGAGATCACCGTGACCGCGGACGACACCGTTCTGGAGGGCCGCCCGGCGGCCCTCCAGCGCGCCATCACCAATCTGGTGGAGAACGCGGCCAAGTTCGACCAGGAGGGCACCGCGCCCATCGAGGTGGTCGTCAGGGGCGGCCGGGTGGCGGTCCTCGACCGCGGTCCCGGCGTGGCCGAGGAGGACCGCCACCGGGTCTTCGACCGCTTCTACCGCGCGCCCGGGGCGCGCAGCCTGCCCGGCTCCGGGCTCGGCCTGGCCATCGTCCGGGAGGTGGCCGCCGCACACGGCGGCACGGTCTTCGCCGAGCGGCGGCCGGGCGGCGGCGCGGTGATGGGCTTCACGGTCGCCGACGCCCGGCGTTGACCAGGCACATCGGGGCGGGCCTCAGGGCTTGCGGGCCACCCCCGCCCAGAAGGAGACCTCCTCGTCGGTGACCGTGACCGGGCCGTCGGGCCACCACCGGTGCGGCGGCACGATGACCGGCTCCACGAGCTCCAAACCAGAAAAAAACTTCTCGATCTCGCTCTTGGTGCGCAGCTGGGCCTCGATGCCGCCCTTGCGGTAGATCGCGACCGCCGCGTCCACGCTCGCCTGGTCGAAGTCCGGTGAGCTGTGGCTGATCTCGAGGTAGCTGCCCGAGGGCAGGGCGCCCATCAGCCGCTCCACGATGTCGTATGTCCCGTACGTGTCGGGGATGAAGTGCAGCGTCGCGTTGATCGACAGCGCCACCGGCTCGCTCAGGTCGAGCGTCTCCAGCAGCTCCGGCGCGCTCAGGAGGGTCTCGGGCTCGCGGATGTCGGCGTGGATGTAGGCGGTGCGCCCCTCGGGCGTGCCGCGCAGCAGGGCCTGGGCGTAGGCGAGCACGATCGGGTCGTTGTCGGCGTAGACGACCCGCGCGTCCGGGGCGATGCTCTGGGCGACCTGGTGGAGGTTGGGCTCAGTGGGGATGGCGGTGCCGATGTCCAGGAACTGCCGGATCCCCGCCTCGCCCGCCAGCCAGCGGGTCGCCCGGTGCATGAAGGCACGGTTGCTCCGGGCACACGGGATGATGCCCGGATAGACCTTCATCACCTGGCGGGCGGCTTCCTCGTCGACCTGGTAATGGTCCTTGCCGCCGAGGTAGTAGTCGTACATGCGGGCCGAGTGCGGCTTGCTGGTGTCGATATGCGGGGGGGGGTCATGATTTACGTGCCACTCCTGCCCACATGGATATGTCCGCGCTGCGGATGTCCTCGGGGCGCTCGTCGGGATCGGGCTTCCAGTGGTGCGGTTCCGAGACGCCGGGGTCGACGAGCTCCATCCCCTCGAAGAAGCCCGCGACCTCGCTCTTGGAGCGCGTGATGAAGGGGATCCCGTTCTGCTTGTAGACCTCGATGACCTTCCGCCAGGTCTCCGCCGAGAAGTCGTGAGTGGAGTGCGACATCATCAGGTAGCTGCCCGGGGGGAGGGCGTCCATCAGCTCGCGGACGATCTCGTACGGCTTCTGCTCCTCCGGGATGAAGTGGAAGAGCGCGTTCACGGACATCGCCACCGGCTTGCCCAGGTCCAGCGTGTCGACCAGCTCGGGAGCCGTGATGATCTTCTGGGGCTCGCGGACGTCGGCCTCGACGTAGGCGGTGCGCCCCTCGGGGGCGCCGTTCAGCAGGGCCTGGGCGTACGCGAGCACGATCGGGTCGTTGTCGGTGTAGACGACCCGCGCCTCGGGGGCCACGGACTGGGCGACCTGGTGGAGGTTGGGCTCGGTGGGGATGCCGGTGCCGATGTCCAGGAACTGCCGGATCCCCGCCTCGCCCGCCAGCCAGCGGGTCGCCCGGTGAATGAAGCCCCGGTTGACGCGGGCGTTGAGCTTGACGGTCGGGTGGACGGCCAGGACCTTGGCGGCGGCCTGCGCGTCCACCTCGTAGTGGTCCTTGCCGTCGAGGTAGTAGTCGTACATCCGGGCCGAATGCGGCTTGCTGGTGTCGATCCGGCCGGAGGCGACTTGGTGCTGCTCGCTCATGCGGCCCTCCGTTCTGCTGCGGTCCCCGCCGAAGTGGTCAGGTTCGGTTCCGTACGGGTGGTGAGGAGGAAGTCCGCGGCGCCGGCCTTGGCGCCCTGGATGAACTTCTCGATCTCAAGAGGCGTGTAGATCAGCGCGGGGCCGTCGGGGTCGGTCGACTGGCGCAGCGCCACGCGGCCGTCGCTCAGCTTCAGTACCTCGACGCAGGCGCCGCCGTTGGGGCCGCTCCAGGGCTTGCGCCAGCCTTCCGCACCGAGATGCTTGGCCGGCATGCCGTTGTAAATGTGATCCACCTGATCCACGGTCAGAGCTCCTTGCGAATCTCACGGAGGAAGGCCTCCGTGCGTCGCGCCGGTGTGGCCTGGGTGCCCATTCGGTCGAGGGCCTCCAAGTGGGCGGCCACGTCCGCGCGTTCGTCGAGATAGGCGGCGCCGGTCAGTCCCTCGGTATAGACGATGTCCGGCAGTTCCGGGATCTGGAACCGGAAGAGCTGGAAGGGTCCGCCCATGCCCGGGTGCGGTCCGGCGGTGAACGGCACCACTTGCAAGGTGACGTTCGGCATCTGGATCGCCTCGATGAGGCGGTCGATCTGCGCGCGCATGACGTCCGGGCCGCCGATGGGCAGGCGGAACACCGGCTCGTCCATGACGACCCACAGGTGAGGTCCGTCGGGTCGGTTCAGCAGTTCCTGACGCTCCATCCGCAGGGCGACGCGGCGGTCGAGCTCCTTGGTGTCGGCCTGCGGGAATCCGATGCTCAGCAGCGCTCGTGCGTAGTCTTCGGTCTGCAGCAGTCCGGGGATGAAGTGGGGCTCGTAGGAGCGGATGCGGCTCGCCGCGCCCTCAAGGCTCACATAGAGGCTGAACCAGTCCGGCAGCACATCGCGGAAGCGGTGCCACCAGCCGGGTCTGTTGGCGTCCTCGGCCAGGGAGAGGAAGGCCTCGATCTCCTCCTGCTCGGCTCCGTAGGTCTGCAGCAGCTTCTCGACATACGGAAGCTTCAGGCCGACCTCGGCCTTCTCCATCCTGCGCACCGTCGTCTGGTTGACGTGCAGTGCCCTGGCGGCCTGGTCGTAACTGACGCCGGCTTTCTCGCGAAGGTCTCTCAGACGCATGCCGAGGACCATCTGCCCGACAGTCGGGGCAGACCGCGCTTCACCCACGCCTTACCTCCTCGGACGGTCTTGTGGGCTTCAGTGTGCCATGCTCGGGATGAACCCGAACAGAGTGCTCTCGCTATTCTGCATTTTGCAGAACGCCGCTTGCCAACTGACGCTTACAACACCGATAGTGATGGGGTGACTGGGCCCAATGTGGCTGAGGTGTCGCCGACTTGCGGCATGCGAACCCCCCAGCCGGTAGACGGAAGGCGAACGGCCATGGCACTGCCTCAACGCATGACGATGGCCCGCCCCATGCTCCCCGGCGGCTTCGACGCCGGGGTCCGCCAGGAGAGGTTCCAGCTGCCCGCGCAGGGCACGTCCGTCGCCGCGGCCCGCCGCCGGGTGCGCTCCCGAGTACCGGTGTGGGGTTTCTGCGACGACGTCTGCGACGCCGCGGAACTGGTCATGTCCGAGCTGTTCACCAACGCTCTCGTGCACACCGGCAGCGAACAGATCCTCTGCGTCCTGCGCGCGGAGGCGCCGCGCACGCTGTACGTCGAGGTGGCCGACCAGGGCGGCGGGTCGGCCGGGCCGGCCCCGCGCCAGGCGGGCGCGGAGGACGAGGGCGGACGCGGGCTCGCGCTGGTGCGGGCCATGGCCGCGGCGTGGGGGGACCGGCCGGGGCTGAACGGCGGCCGTGTGGTGTGGGCCCAGCTGAGCGCGGTGCTCTGACCCGGGGCCGCGCGGCGCGCCTGCCGGCTTTGTCCCGGTGCCGCGTCACCGCGAACCTTGGCTGATGCGGCACTAGCATGGCCGGGTGTCCGTCGTCCCACGCCGCCGTCTTCTGACGCTCACGGCCGGCGCCCTCGCGACCGGCGCCCTCCAGGGGTGTTCCGGCGGTGGCCCGTCCGGCCGGGTCCGGCTGGCCACGGGCCCGCGGGGCGGCCCGTACGCGATCTTCGGCAGTCGGCTGGCCGACGAGGTGCACCGGGCCCAGGACCGGCTGACGGTGCGCGTGCTCACCACCGCGGCGAGCGTGGAGAATCTGCGCATGCTGGCCGACGGGCGGGCCGATCTGGCCCTGTCCCTCGCGGACAGCGCGGCCGACGCCACCGCGGGCCGCGGCCTCTTCCAGCGGCCCGAGCCGGTCGCGGCGCTCGCCCGGCTGTATCTCAACTACCTCCACCTCGTCGTGCCCGCCGACTCGCCGATCAAGGAGCCGGGCCAACTGGCCGGGCGCACGGTGTCCCTCGGCGCCGCCGAGTCCGGCACCTCGGTGACCGCCGGGCGGGTGCTCGCCGCGGCGGGCGTACACAGCGTCCGCTCCGTACGGCTGGGCCTCGGCGAGTCCATCGAGGCGCTGGTCGAGCGGGACGTGGCCGCGTTCTTCTGGTCGGGCGGCGCGCCGACGCGGGCGATCACGCAGCTGGCCCGGCGCCGGCCCGTGCGCCTGGTGCCGCTCGGCGGCCTCGCCCCGGCGCTGCGCCGCGAGCACGGCCCCGTCTACGAGAGCGGCTCCATCCCCGCCGGGGTCTACGGCCTGCGCGCCCCGACCCCCACCGTCGGCACCCCCAGCTATCTGGTCTGCCGCACCGGCCTCGCGGCCGACACCGCGCGCACCGTCACCGGCGTACTCTTCGAGGCCCGCGCCCGCCTCCCCGTCCCGGACGCCCCCGGCAGCCGGCTCGACGAGCGGTACGCGATCGGCACGGGGACGGTGCCGCTGCACCGGGGGGCGGCGGAGTACTACCGCGCGGTCTACGGCTGAACGCGCACACCTAGGCCTCGGGCAGCCGCAGCTCGACGACCAAGCCGTGCGGTGTGGCGGGCCGCAGGGACAGCTCGCAGTCGGCGGCGCGGGCCAGTTCCGAGGCGATGGCCAGGCCGAGGCCGCTGCCGGGGACATTGCCATGTCCGGGGGAGCGCCAGAAGCGGCCCAGGGCCGCCTCGAGCTGCTCGGGCTCGAGCCCCGGGCCGTCGTCGGCGATCCGCAGCACGCCCCTGTCCAGCCGGACCGTGACCGTGCCGCCGGGCGGTACGAACTTCGAGGCGTTGTCCAGGGCGATGTCGGCGATCCGGGCGGCCGCGGCGGGCAGCGGCGCGGCGGACGGGCCGGTGGCGTCGAGCTCCATGGTGAGGGTCAGCTCGCGCGCCGCGTACACGTCGTGCCAGATGGCCAGCCGCCCGCGCAGCGTCGCGCGGGCGATCGGTTCGGGCGCCGCCGTGCCGGCCTCGACCCGGGCGAGCGTCAGCAGGTCCTCCATGAGCCGTCCCAGCCGGTCGACTTCGGCCAGGGCCTCGGCGAACTCCTCGGTGCCGTCCTCCGTCAGATGCGCCTCCAGGTTCTCCAGCCGCAGCGACAGCACGGTCAGCGGGGTGCGCAGCTCGTGGGAGGCGTCCGCGACGAAGGCGCGCTGCCGCTCCAGGGCGGCCGAGACCGCGTCGGCCATCGCGTTGAAGCGGCGCTCCAGCAGCCGCAGCTCGGCCGGGCCGCGGCCGCCGTCGCGCACCCTCGCGTCCATCCTGCCCTCGGCGATGGCGCGGGTGGTGAGGTCCAGTTCGGTCACCGGGCGCAAAATCCACCGCGCCAGCCTGCGGGCGGCGATCAGGGCGCAGAGCACGGCGACCATCGAGCCGGCCGCGACGGCGGCCCAGACGAGCGTCACATCGCGCCTGGCCGCCGCCGTGGAGACCTTCATGACCACCACGCCGAAGACCTGCGCGTCCCGGCCCACCGGCTCCGCGACCACGGCCGAGGCGGGGCCGAAGGGGGTGACCAGGGGCAGGCCGGCGGTGGTGCGGCCGGACAGCGCGCGCTCGGCGGGCTCCTTGGACCAGGCCCCGCCGCCCGCCACCCGCCGGCCGTCCCGGTCGCGGATCTCCACCTCGGTGCGGTACAGCTCGTGGTAGCGGGACACCTCCTGGCGGAGTCCGGAGGTGTCGCCGTCGCGGATCGCCTGGTCGGCCAGTTCGGAGAAGCGAGTGGCGTCCGCGCGCCGCTCCAGCAGCAGCTTGCCGGTGCGGTGTGAGGAGTACGCCAGGGAGAACGGCACGGCGAGCGCGGTCACCAGGCAGGCGATCAGCACCGTGTAGACGGTCAGGATTCTCAGCTGCATCCGCCGGTTCCCAGGCGGTACCCGGTGCCGCGCAGCGTCTCCACCAGCCAGGGGCAGCCGGTCTTGGAGCGGATCCCGGCGATGTGCACGTCCAGCGAGCGGGAGGCCGACAGCAGCAGGTCCCCCCACACCGCGTCCAGGATCTCCTCCCGGCTGCGGACGACACCGGGCTCGCGGGCGAGCAGGGCCAGTACGTCGAACTCCCGGCGGGTGAGGGCGACCGGCCGGCCGTCCACCTCCAGCTGCCGGGCGGCCAGGTCGATGCGCACGCCGCCCACGGCCACCACCGTGCCGGGCGCGGTCAGCGGGCGGGTGCCCCGCCGTACGACGGCGTCCATGCGGGCGACCAGCTCGGCCGTACGGAACGGCTTGACGAGATAGTCGTCCGCGCCCCCGCGCAGCCCGCGCAGCACATCCCGCTCCTCGGACCGGGCGGTGAGCACGATGACAGGGACGGCGGAGGCGCGGCGCAGCCGGCGCAGCGCCTCCAGGCCGTCCATGTCGGGCAGTCCCAGGTCGAGCAGGACGAAGTCGGCGCCGTCCTTGAGCCGCAGGGCGTCGTCCGCGCGCCCGGCGCGGACGACCTGGTGGCCCAGCCGGTCCAGCGTGGCGGTCAGCGCGGCCGCCAGCCGGTCGTCGTCTTCGACCAGGAGAATGTGCATGGGCGTAAGGGTAGACATCCCCTTTCAGGGCAGGCAGGGGCCAGGTCAGACAGGGGTGCGTGCCGCCTGCTCGGACGTGGTCGGCTCGTCGGTCCGGGCCTTGGTGAGGGAGGTGTCCCGGGTCTCCCGCATGGTCAGGTAGACGATCAGCGACACGGCGGCGCAGCCCGAGACGTACCAGTAGAACCCGGACTCCGCGCCGGCGTTCTTGAACCACAGCGCCACATACTCCGCGGTGCCGCCGAACAGGGCGTTGGCCACCGCGTACGGCAGGGCGACGCCCAGCGCCCGGACGTGGGTGGGGAACAGCTCGGCCTTCACCACGGCGTTGATGGACGTGTAGCCGGTGACGACGACCAGCGCGGCGAGCGAGAGCAGCAGCGCCCCGCCGAAGGTGTCGGTGTGCGACAGCGCGGTCATGATGGGCACGGTGGCCAGCATCGAGCCGACCCCGAAGGTGATCAGCAGCGGCCGGCGGCCGATCCGGTCGGACAGCGCCCCGGCCAGCGGCTGCAGCAGCATGAACACGAACAGGGCGCAGAAGCTGACCAGCGAGGCGTCGGACTTGCTCAGCCCCGCCGTATTGGACAGGTACTTGGTGAGATAGGTCGTGTAGGTGTAATAGGCGACCGTGCCGCCCATGGTCAGCGCGATGACGAGGGCGGCCTCCTTGCGGTGGCGCAGCAGCTCGCCGACGGTCCCGCGCTCGCTCTCCCGGTGGGAGCCGGCCTCCTCGTACACCTCGGTCTCCAGCAGATTGCGCCGCAGCCAGAAGACCACGGCCGCGGCCACGGCCCCGACGACGAACGGGATGCGCCAGCCGTAGGAGTGCAGCGAGTCATCGGACATGGTGCGCTGCAGCACGATCAGCAGGCCCAGCCCGATCAGCTGGCCCGCGGTCATGGAGACGTACTGGAAGCTGGAGACGAAGCCGCGGCGGCCGGGCTGGGAGGCTTCGGTCAGATAGGTGGCGCTGGCCGCGTACTCGCCGCCCACCGACAGGCCCTGCAGCAGCCGGGCCACCAGCAGCACCGCCGCGCCGAAGTAGCCGACCTGGTCGTAGGTGGGCGCGATGGCGATGAGCAGCGCGCTGGCCGACATCAGGGTGACGGTGAGGGTGAGGGCGGCCTTGCGGCCGCGCCGGTCGGCGTAGCGGCCCAGCAGCCAGCCGCCGACGGGGCGCATGAAGAAGCCGACGGCGAAGATGCCGGCCGTGTTGAGCAGCTGCGCGGTGGAGTTGCCCTTGGGGAAGAAGGCCGAGGCGAAGTAGGTGGCGAAGCTGGCATAGACGAACCAGTCGAACCACTCGACCAGGTTTCCGATCGAGCCGCCGAGTACGGCACGCCACGGTGTGCGAGCCGGTGGTGCGGAGGGTTTGACGGACATGGGGCCTCCTCGTGCCTGCGGGTGGATGGCGGCCCGCCCGAGGACGCCGCCGCGGGTGGCAGCTTCGGCGCGGAAGGCGGCGGCGTACAGACCCCCGGGGCCAGAGCTAACCTCCGCTTAACACAGACCCTTGACGAGGCGTGGGGCCCTTGGGACTGTGGTGATTCCGATTGACTTCTGTTTGCTTGTGTTCGAAGTTTCGGACTTCGGGAGGCAGTCATGAGTGGCATGTCAGCACGGAGCGAGTCGTACGGACGAAGAAGATTCCTCACCGCGGCCGCCGCCCTCGGCGGGGCCGCGACCCTGACCGGATGGCCGCGCCCGGCGGCCGCTGCCCCGGCCGCGACCTGGGAGGACGTCATCAACGGCTCCTTCGGGAGCTACAGCGCCTTCGAGGCGGAGTGGAACTACCTGTACCCCTGGGGCTCCGACCACAACGGCAGCGCCCGGATGTACGGCAGCGCGAGCGACCACAACCACATCTATCTCGGCTCCGGCGTACTGACCTTGAAAGCGAGCCGGATCACCTGGGACGAGGGGACCAGCTCCTCCACCCCGCATCTGCCGATCCGCTACCACTCGGGCGCGGTGCACGCCAAGAACCAGATCGTGGTGACCAACCAGTTCCCCGACTACGAGGTGAAGGGCGAATTCCAGGCCCCGAACGGCGCGGGGACCTGGCCCGCCTTCTGGCTGACCGGGGTCAACAGCTGGCCGCCGGAGAGCGACATCCTGGAATTCAAGGGGAATTCCAACAACTGGTTCAATACCTTCCGCACCTCCTCGGATGTGTCGAGCACGATTGTCGGGGTGTCGTCACCGGGCAACTGGCACACGTACCGCGCCTGGATCACCAAGGTGAACAACACCGACGTCGACATTCACTACTACCTCGACGGGACCTGGAAAGCGGTCCACCGCGGGGCGGGTTTCGTCGGAAAACCCCTGTGGCTCATCATCAACCTCCAGATGGAGGGCTCCTCGGGGTCCTCGGGCCCCGGCGGGGACACGTATTACCGGGCCCGGAACGTATATGTGGGCCGCAACCGCACGTCCTGAAGAACCCCGGGCACGAGGCGGCGGCTTCCGAGGTCATTCCGGAAGCCGCCGTGTCACCCGCAAGCCGCCGGCTGATGACGGCAGTCGTCGGCGGCGTCCTCCAGGACCGCCATCCGCTGTTTTCCCCAGGCGCCCAGCGGCTTCAGCGCCGTATTCAGATCCTCGCCCAGCCCGGTGAGTGAGTACTCCACCTTCGGCGGCACCTGGTCGTAAATCTCCCGGTGGACGATTCCGTCCGCCTCCAGCTCCCGCAGCTGCTGGGTCAGCACCTTCTCGCTCACCCCAGGAACCAGCCGCTTCAATTCACCGAACCGGCACCGCTGGGAATTGAGCGCCCAGATGATCAGCACCTTCCACTTGCCGCCAATCACGTCCACGGCCGCGTCCAGGCCACAGACATATGGCCGCTGCTTCATGAACCCATCCCCACTGACCTCAAGGTAAGTACGCACTTTTTTATCGGTACTTGCCCACACTACCCCGGGCGGCAAGGCTGGGACAGGCGCGCCGAGACCGATACGAGCAGCAGCATTGAGCAATGGGAGCACCCGACATGAGCGACACCCCCGTGACCGTCCTCGGCCTGGGCGACATGGGCACGGCACTGGCCCGCGCCCTCCTGAAGGCGGGATTCCGGACCACCGTGTGGAACCGTACGGCCGCGAAGGCCGAAGCCCTCGTCCCCGAGGGCGCGCTGCACGCGGCGACGGTCGCCGAGGCCGTCGAGGCGAGCCCGCTGGTGGTGGTGTGCCTGCTGGACTACGACTCCGTGCGCGACACCCTCGCCCCGGTGGCCGGGGCGCTGGCCGGCAAGGCCGTGGCCAATCTCACCAGCGGCACCCCGCGGCAGGCCCGTGAGATGGCCGCGTGGGCGGCGGACCGGGGCGCCGACTACCTCGACGGCGGCATCATGGCCGTACCGCCGATGATCGCGACCCCGGCCGCCTTCGTACTCCACAGCGGATCCCGGGACGTGTTCGAGACCCACCGGGCGGCGCTGGACGCCCTGGCGCGGAGCGAGTACCTGGGCGAGGACGCCGGGCTGGCCCCGCTGTACGACATCGCCCTGCTCAGCGGGATGTACGGCATGTTCGCGGGCATCCTGCACGCCTACGCGCTGCTGGGCAGCGAGGACATCAAGGCGGCCGACTTCGCCCCGATGCTCGGCCGCTGGCTGACCAGCATGTCGGGCGCCGCGGCCGGCTTCGCCGAGCAGATCGACAGCGGAGACCACGCCCAGGACGTGGTCTCCAACCTCGCCATGCAGGCGGCCGCGTACGACCACCTCCTCGAAGCCGCCGAGGAGCAGGGCGTCAGCCCCGAACTGCTCGCTCCGCTCGGGCCGCTGATGACCCGGCGGGTCGCCGACGGCCACGGCCACGAGGGCCTCTCGGGCCTGGTGGAACTGCTCCGTACGCGGCCGTGAGCCGACTCAGGCGGTGAACCCCGCCCGGCCCGGCGGTGCTTTCCAGCGCTGCGTCAGCCAAGATTTGCCCCGCTCGCCGCCCTGGCACGCTCCCCCAGCTACCGCTGGGCGGTACCCCCTCCCAGCTACCGCTGGGCGGTACCCCCTCCCAGCTACCGCTGGGCGGTACCCCCGCGCCGCGTTGGCCGAAAACCCGAGTAGCCCCCAACCTTCGGCCGGGAGGTGCTCCCGGAGGGCTTCCGGCCGCCTTGCGATCGGGGGGCACCGCCCAGCGGTAGCTGGGGGAGCACCAGGACGCCTCGCTCCCGGGCAAACCTTCACTGACGCGGCACTAGCCGTGGTCCTGCAGGACGGCCTCGCCCCGGGCGGACCGCCGCTGGTCGCGCGAACGGCGGCGGGGGGAGGGGCGGTCGGGCGGCAGGCGGTCGTCGGCGCCGCGCGCCGGGCGGGGGATGCGGGGGAGCCGGCGCGGGCGGGCGGCGCCGGCCCCGGGGCCGCCGCTTTTGTCGCCCGGCTCCCGCGCCTCGTGTCCCTCGTCCGCCGAGTCCCTCCCATCCGTCCCGCCGGTCGCGTCCGTCTCGCGCGGCCGCGGCCCGCCCTCCGCCCCGTCCGGGTCCGCCGTCTGCGCCGACGCCTCCACGCCGTGCACGGTCAGCATGACCAGACCGGTGCCCGCGACCAGCGCCGCCACCAGGGCCAGCAGGGTGCCGGGCGTGCCGTGGCGGAAGTGCTCACCCAGCGCGGCGACACCGATGGCCGTGGCGACCACGGGGTTGACCACGGTCGCCGTCGCCAGCGGGGCGGCCAGCCCCGCGCCCCGGTAGGACGCCTGGGACAGCAGCACCCCGGCCCCGGCCAGCAGCCCGATCATCGCCAGGCTGGGCAGCCCCGAGGCCCACCCGGCGAACTCCGGCTTCAACCACTCCAGCTCCACGGTGACGTTCTTGGTGAACACCGACGAGACACCGAAGGCGGTCCCCGCGGCCACGGCCAGCAGCACGCTGCGCACACCGGGGCGCCGCGACCAGCGCGCGGCCAGGGCCAGCACGGCGATCGCGCTCACCGTGACCACGGCCACCGTGATCCGGTCGTCCTCCGCCAGCGCCTTGGCCCCCGACGAACCACTCAGCGAGAGCAGCCCGGCGAGCCCCGCGGTGGCCAGCACCGCGCCCCGCCACCCGGCCGCGCCCACCGGGCGCCGTACGAACACCGCGGCCATCGGCAGCGCGAAGACGATGGTCAGCGCGCCCAGCGGCTGCACCACGCTCAGCGGCCCGTACGCCAGCGCCAGCACATGGAGGACCGCACCGGTCCCGTTGAGCACCACGGCGATCCACCAGCGGCCGCGGCGCAGCGCTGCGTACGGGCGGGGCGGCGTCGTCGCCGCGACATGCTCCTGGAGGATGGCGCCGGCGGCGTAGCAGACCGCCGAGGCCAGGGCCAGGAGCACGGAAAGAGCCAGGGAGGTCACGTCAGGGCCCCCAGGGCCGGTCGGTCGTCGTCCATACCCATCACGATGACGTGTTTCGCCCGCCACGTCGTCGTCCCTGAGCCCCCATTGCGCGTACTACCGGCGCAGTACGGCCCGTCGGAAGCGCGCCGTCGTGGCCGCCGTACGGGCGCGCTGCGCCAGCTCGTTCTGGGGCTCGGCCGGGCGGTAGACGGTCAGGGCGCCGGGCCGCTTCTCGATCACCAGTGCCTCGGCGGTGGACGGGGCGACCTCGCCGTCGTAGGCGCGGACGTCCACTTCGTGCAGGCCCGACAGGTCCAGCCGGCGCAGCCGCCGGGTCGCCACCACCCGGGACCGCCCCAGTGTGCCGGTGAGGGCCGCGGCCAGCAGCCGGGTGCGGGCCAGCGGCTGGTCCCCGTCGACGGCCCGGACGTCCAGCAGCCCGTCGTCGAGCCGTTCGCGGTACGCCGGGGCGAAACCCTCGGGGGAATAGCGGCAGTTGCCGACGAACAGCACCCACAGCCGCCGCCCGCGGCCGTTCACCTCGATCTCCATGGGCGTGGCGGTGCGCAGTACCCGGGCGAGCGCGACGGCGGCGGCGGGCCACTTGCCGAGCCGGCCCTCCAGGCCCTCGCGGATCCGCACCAGCTCGGGATACATCCCCAGGCTGAAGGTGTTGATGAAGTGGCCGTCCGGTCTGTCGCCCGGGAGCGGGGTCACGCGGACCAGGTCCACGGCGACGGCGTCGCCCTCGGTCACGGCGTGCACCGTGTCCTCGATCGCGGGCACCCCGACGTCCAGGGCGAAGTGGTCGAAGGTGCCGCCGGGGAAGACGGCCAGCGGCAGCCCGCGCGCGGCGGCCAGCGCGGCGGCCGCGTTGACGCTGCCGTCCCCGCCGCAGATCCCCAGCGCCCCGCCCCGCTCGGCGGCGCGCCGGGCGGCCCGGTCCAGCAGTGACCCGAGGTCCTGCTCCGGCTCGTACTCCAGGAACTCGGCGGCGGGCAGCAGCGCGCGCAGCTGCTCGACCGGGGTCAGCGCGGCCCCCGGTACGCCGATGCCGGCCTGGCGGTTGACGACCACCACCAGCCCGTCCCCCTGGGGCAGCGCCGGGGCCGAGACCCGCGGCCGGGCGCGCGCCGGGGTCTGCGGCCGCGGCGGCCACCAGCGGCAGGTGAGCGCGGCGGCGCCGACCCCCAGGGCGAGACCCGCGAGGACGTCGCTGGGGTAGTGCACGCCGACGTACACCCGGGAGAAGGCCACCGCGGCGGCCAGCGGGGCGACGAGGATCCCGTATCCGGAGGACTCCAGGGCGACCCCGGTGGCGAAGGCGGCCGCGGAGGCCGAGTGCCCGGAGGGGAAGGAGCTCGTCCACGGTTGCTTGGACAGCCGGCGGATCAGCGGCACCCCTTCGAGGAGCGGACGGCGGCGGTCCACGGTCCACTTGACCACGGTGTTGGACGCGAGCGAGGCGGCCGCGAGCGCCCCGACGCCCCGCACCGCGGCCCGGCGCGCGGTCCGGCCGCCGACGGCGGCGAGCACCCCGGCCGTGCCGAACCACAGCCGGCCGTGGTTGGCGGCGTGGGTGAGCTTCGGCAGCAGGGGATGGGCGCCGCGCAGCCGGCCGGCCGCGACCCGTGCGAACAGCCGTCGGTCAAGATCGCTGATGAGTCTCATGGCACATGGGTATCCGGATCGGCCGCCCGCACGCCACTTTCGTCCGCGCGGACGGCCGATCCGCCCCTCGGGCCGGTCGCCGCGCGTGGTGCTGACACCTCCTGGCCGCGGGCCGGCCGGATCCGGATGGTGCCGTCGCCCGCGCCCGCCTCGCTGCGCAGCCGACACAGCGGGTGGCCCCGCCTCGGGCGCCGCGCTCAGCAGGAACGCGCCCTGCGTACGGAAGTCGTGGACGACCAGCTCGCGCCAGGCGGCGGGCAGTGCGGGGAGTCCCGGCCGCCGAGCGTCGCGGCGAGGCGGGCGGCCGCGGTGCCCAGACCCGTGGGGCCGTACGAGGTGCGTGGCGGCAGGCTCACGGGGCGGCGCAGCTCGGACTCCGCATAGCGGGGGGTCTGCCGGTGCCAGACGAGGACCCCGGACATATAGTTCTGCAGCTCGCGTGTGTAACCGTCGAGCGTGGCGCGGACCGTGGCGTCGAGGGCCAGGTCCTCGGCCATCGCGGGGAGTTCGGCGGAGACGATGTGCTCGAACTCGCGCATCCGGGAGTTCACCAGGTCGGCGACGATGTGCAGGGCCTCAGGGGTGCCGCAGCCGAAGAAGTTCTGCGCGACCAGCACACAGTTGTGGATCTCGCCCGAGAACTCGACCTCCTTCTGGAAGGAGTGGAGGTCGTTGAGCAGCCCCGCGTAGTCCCCGGCCGCGTGCTCCATGGCCTGGACCGGTCGGGCCCGGCACACCTCGGCCGGCAGCGTCCGGCCGTGGGACAGCCGGGACAGGGCCATGGTCAAGGTCGCCCCGAAGGTCTTGCGGCGCATCTCGACGTAGTCGACCGGGTCGGGGACGCGGTGCTCCATCTCGCCCGCCAGCTCCCAGATCCAGCTGCCGGTCATCTCCTCGACGGTGGCCCGGAAGGCGCGGCGCGCGTCCACCGTCATCGGCCCCGCCGTACGCGACCAGAGGTCGGCCAGGCCCCGCTCCAGCGGGTTCACCGGGGTGGGCACGGCGGGGGAGTCCACCGGCATGAAGGCCGACAGCCGCTCATTGCACACCCGGGCGCCGACCAGGTCGAACGTGCGCCCGAAGACCACGGGGTAGTAGTCGTCCGCGTATGTACCCCAGGTCAGCCAGCGCGTAGTCAGATCCAGCTCCTCGGGGGTGGCGCCCGGGTGGATACCGGCGGCGGCCAGCGCGAAATCGAAGGCCCTCAGCTTGTGCTCGTCCCAGACCCCGAAGCCGGGGAGGCCTGGCGGCACATCCAGCATGCCTGTCCGCCACCCCCACTCCACGATGTTTTTCCGGGACCGGCCCAGATGGGGGCTCAGCCGCGCCGGGTAGGGCATGCGGAGATCCGGAATCGGTACCGGCCCGACCACCCGGCGCGGCGGATGCGCATGGCTCCTGAGCCGGAAGGGCAGGGTGGCCGCCAGCGAGGTGGCGATACGGGCCGCCGAGGTGCCCAGGCCCAGCGGGCCGCTCGGCACCGGGCCGGCGGGGTCACCGGCCCCGCCGCCGTTCATATAGCGGCTGGAGCGCATGTGCCACTCATGCCCGCCCGACTGCCAGTCCTGCAGCCCCTTGGCGTAGGTGAGGACGTCCGCGCAGGACCGCGGGTCCAGGCCAAACTCCACGAACAGCGGCGGCAGCTCGGTGAACACGGTGTGCTCGAACTGCTGCAGCCGCGAGGTGATCAGATCGTTGACGGCCTCGGCGGCCGCCTGGGTGTCACAGCCGAGGAACCGCTCGAAGACGAGCACGCCGTTGGAGAGCTCCCCCTCGTCCTCGACCTCGCGCTGGTAGGAGAAGAGGTCGTTGCGCAGATGCACGGCGTCGGCGAAGGCGTCCCTGAGCACCAGCAGCGGACGGCTCGCCGCGACGGCCTCGGGCACCTCGGCGCCCGCCGCGTACTCCACGAGCCCGGCGGACCAGGGGGCGCCGCCGACCTTGCGGCGCATCTCGATGTACTCCAGAGGGCCCGCGACCCGGCCCTCGCGGATGTTGGACAGCTCCCACATGCTCTCTTCGAGCAGATGGCGGGTGGCCTCGGCGAACCGCCGGCGCCAGCCCTGGGACATGGCCGGTGTCGTACGGGCCCACAGGTCGGCAAGGCCCCGCTCCACCGCGTTCGCCGGTTCCCGGGAGGCCTGGCCGGCGCCGTGAACCGGCATGAAGGCCCGCAGCCGGTCGAGGTAGACCTTGGCGCCGGCCATGTCCTGACTGCGCTTGAAACTCTCCAGGAAGTGGTCGTCGAAGAAGAACACCCAGACGTACCAGTCGGTCACCGTGGCCAGCACCTCGGCCGGCGCGTCCGGATGCGTGTAGGCGCAGAGCAGGGCGTAGTCATGGGAGTCGAAGTCGGTCTCGTCCCAGACGCCCGACCCCTCGATCATCTCCATCTCGCGGGCCCACAGCTTGGAGTGTTCCCGGGCCGCCGCCAGATGAGGATTCAGCCGGGCCGGATACGGCTCGTAGAAGTCCGGCAGTTCGAAGGGCTGGGCCATCCGCGCCTCTCACCTCACCTCTCGTCGTCTTCGGGACGGACGGCTAGTCGCGGCCGTGGGAGATCTCGACGTTCTCCAGGACGCCGAGCGCGTCCGGCACCAGGACGGCCGCGGAGTAGTAGGCCGTGACGAGGTAGGAGATCAGCGCCTTCTCGTCGATGCCCATGAACCGCACGGACAGGCCGGGCTCGTACTCGTCGGGGAGCCCCGTCTGGTGCAGCCCGATGACGCCCTGGTCCTCTTCTCCGGTACGCATGACGATGATGGAGCTGGTGCGCTCCTTGGTGATGGGGATCTTGTTGCAGGGCAGGATGGGCACCCCGCGCCAGGCGGGCACCTTGTTTCCGTTCAGATCGACATGGTCGGGGTAGAGGCCGCGGGAGTTCAGCTCGCGGCCGATGGCGGCGATGGTGCGCGGGTGGGCGAAGAAGAACCTGGAGCCGCGGCGGCGGCTGAGCAGCTCGTCGAGGTCGTCCGGGGTCGGCGGGCCGGAGTGGGTCTGGATCCGCTGGGCGTAGTCGGCGTTGTGCAGCAGGCCGAACTCGCGGTTGTTGATCATCTCGTGCTCCTGGCGCTCGCGCAGGGCCTCGATGGTCAGCCGCAGTTGCTGCTCGGTCTGGTTCATCGGCTTGTTGTAGAGGTCCGCCACCCGGGTGTGCACCCGCAGCACGGTCTGGGCGACGCTGAGCTCGTACTCGCGCGGACGGAGCTCGTAGTCGACGAAGGTGCCGGGCAGGTCGACCTCGCCCGCGTGACCGGAGGTCACCGCGATCTCGGCCTCGCCGCGCTCGTTCTGCCGCTGCCGGGGGAGCGCGGCGAACTCCGCGACATGCGCCTGGAGGGCGGGCGAGCCGTCAAGAATCGAGGTGAACTCCCGCCGCGGCAGCGCGAGCAGAGTGCCGCTGGTGACGGCCTTGGCGGTGTACTCCCAGGTCGAGTCGGCGCTGAGCAGGCTCTGCTCGCCGAACCGGTCGCCGTCGCCGAGCACGCCGAGGCGGGTCGGCTCGCCGTACGCACCGCTGCCGGTCTTGACGACCTTGCCGTGCGCGATCAGATAGATGTGATCGGCGGCGGTGCCCTCCTCCGCCAGCACCTCGCCGGCCTCGAAGTCGCGCTGGACGAAGCGGCCCGCGAGCGCCGTCAGCACGCCCACGTCCTCGAAGCCGCGCAACACCGCCAGCTCACCGAGCTCACGCGGAATGACCTGCACCTGCGAACCGGTCTTCACGAACTCGATGCGGCCGTCCCCGACGGTGTAGGTGAGGCGCCGGTTGACCCGGTACACCCCGCCGTCGGTCTGCACCCAGGGGAGCACCTTGAGCAGCCAGCGGGAGGTGATCCCCTGCATCTGCGGGACGGACTTGGTGGTGGTGGCGAGGTTGCGTGCGGCGGCGGTGCCGAGGCTGAGCTGCTCCTGCGGATCCGGCTGCGCTTCGCTGGCCGCGTCTACCGACATCAGCCGTGTCTCCTTTGCGTGCGGGGGAAAACGGGATTCGGGCGAACACCCAGCACGCTAGGGGAGTTGCACGGCGGGGACGTGAACGGCGGATGCGACTCATCAGATCGAATGATCGTGGGATCGCCGGGGTTTAACGATCAGGAGTCACCGCCCGGCGATGGCCGGGGAGCTCAGCCGTCGAGATCGCCGTCCAGCATTTCGAGATCCGGCGGCACCAGGGTCGTCGACTCGACGAGCCCCCGCAGCAGGTTGTGCAGCAGGTTGTTGTCGCTCGGCCCGGCGCCGTCGTCCTCGCGCAGCACCGCGTACGGGAAGTCCCCGCCGCGCTCGATCCGGCGGCGCACCGCCCCCACCTTGCGCTCGATCCGGCGCTCGCCCCAGACACCCTCGCCGCACACATAGTCCAGCTCCACGGCCGCCTGCCGGTACGACAGGGGCCGGGGGCACTCCTCGTACAGCAGGTACTGCTGGCCGAGCACGACCAGCAGCAGCCGCTCCTCGTCGTCGAGCGGCCACCGCTTGGGCGGCAGGGTGGCTTCGTCGCGCCGCGCCCCGGCGCCCCGCTCGTCGTGGTCCGTCACATACAGCTCGACCAGGTGCTCACGGTAGCCCGAGCCCCTGACGAACAGCGGTGTGTACCCCGTCTCCAGGGGGATCGGGCCCGAGCTCGAGTGCATCATCCGGCCACGGGGCAGCCGGACCAGCTGCTGACCGGTGTTCCGCAGCCACCACTTGCCCTCGCGGTACGTCAGCTCGCCGTGGCGGCGGCTCACCCGCAGATCGCCCTCGGCGACGGACAGATCCACATCGGGCCGACCACCGCGCCCGAACCGGACGACGCGGCCAGGCACCGGCGGGACGCTGATGTCGGCGACGACCGAGCGCGCGTGGAGCGTGCCGGGCCGGGCGGGTTCGGCGCCGCGCGCCAGGGTCTCGGGGCGGTGGCTGTGCATCGCTGGCCTCCTTGAATGTGCCGTGCGGGTCCACTGTGCCCTGCCGGCGGCGGGACCCCTCCCGCTCGGCCCTGGGTCAGATGGCCGGCAGCGCGGCGGTGGCCGACCGGGCGAGGTCGGTCGCCGTCTCGCAGGGCCGGTCCTGGGCCCGTGCACCGCCGACCTCCAGGCGCAGCCGCTCGGTCGGCCCGTCGTCGTGGCTCTGATGGGGGTGGTAGAACACATCGACGGTGCAGGTGCCATCGCCCTCGTACTCCGGCATCACGACGGCGTCGTGTCCGGCGAGCTCGGTGAACCGGCTGTTGTCCGGGGGCGAGAGGATGCCCTGGTCGAACGCCAGCCGCGCCGTCATGCGGTTGGTGGTGCTCTCCCAGTCGCAGGTCCATCGGCCGAAACCGACGTCCGGGTCGCGGGCGTCGATGCCCGGGACGACCTCCAGCGCCCGGGCGTCGAGCAGCCCGCAGGCGTCCTGCTGGGACAACGAGTCGGCCGGGAGCTTCGGCGAGCGGCGGGGGACCTCGCCCCGGTTGAGCACGGTGACCGCGTGCTCGACGGCGGCGTCGGCGATGTCGCACAGCGGCGCCTTGGCGTCGTCGATCAGCTTCGCGGTGAGCCTGATGACGGTGTCGCGCACACCGGACAGCGCGAGCGTACGACCGCACTGCTCGCTCTCGGGGTCGTCCGGCACGACGGTGACCTTCCCCGAAGTTTTCGCTCCCGCCGCCGTGGTGCTCGGCGGATCGTCGGTGTTGAGGTCCACCGACACATCGACGATCTCGTTCTCGTCCGAGCTCAGCACGACGTCGCAGCGGTCGTAATTGCCGTACCGCGGGTCCAATTGGGCGTAGTGTCCGTACCGCTCGAACACGGTGGTCTCCAACAGCGCGCACGGATCGACCGTGCGGGGGTCCCCGAGGCCGAAGCCGCCGGTCCGCGTGGCGGTCGGCGTGGCGGTCGGCTGATTGGTCGGCGCTTCGTCGGCGTGGGCCGAGGAGCCGCCCGCGTCCCCGTCGTTCAGCCCCAGCACCGTCGCCACCACCGCGATCGCCACGACCGTGGCGGCCGCGCCCCCGGTGAGCAGCGGGCGGCGCCGCACCAGGGACGGCCGCCGGTCCGTGCCCACCGCATCGCGCTCACCGGGCTCGTCGGGAGGCGGATACGGCTTGGTCACCTCGTCGAAGGACACCTCAGGGAGCAGCTCCACCGGACCCGCGACCTCCCGCAGCGCCCGCTGCGCCTCCTCCGCGCCGGGCCGCCGTCCGGGCTCGCGCTGGAGCATCGCGGTGAGCACCTCGCGCAGGGGCCCATCCTCCACCAGATCGCCCAGTGCCTCGGTCCGGATCGCCCGCCCGGGGCCGCGCGGCGGCGGCTCGCCCGTGACCAGCGCGTAGACGGTGGCGCCGAGCGAGAACAGGTCCGACGCCCGCTCCGGCGCCCCCCGGAAGGCCTCGGGGGCGGCATAGGCGGGGGTGAGACTGAAGGGGCCGCTCGGCGTGTTCGTCGTGCTGCTGTCGATGCGGTACGCGGCGCCGAAGTCGGCCAGCTTGGCGACCCCGTCCTCGGTGATCACGACATTGTGCGGCTTGACGTCGCAGTGCACGATGCCCTTGGTGTGCAGCGCTGTCAGCGCGTTCGCGATCTGGGCGCCGATGTGGGCCGCGAGCTTCGCGGGCAGCCGGGCCGAACCGTCGAGGCTGCCTCCGGTCACCTGCTCCATCACCAGCCAGAAGGTGGCCTTCGGCCCCCAGCCGGCGCGCTCGGCGCCGTAGAGGGTGACCACGTGGGGATGGCTGAACTTCGCCAGCGCGCGGGCCTCGGCCAGCAGTTCGTCGAACGCGGCCCGGCTGTTGTCCTCGGCCAGGGTCCGCTTCAGTACGACGGGCCGGCCCAGCTCGGTGTCGACAGCGAACCAGACCGCGCCTCTGCCTCCGTTCACGGGCCCTTTCGTGAGCCGGTATTTGCCGACCTTCCCACCCGGGCGCACTAGAGACACTCCCCTCATACAGAACCGGATCGCGCCATGTCCGGGCGCACGCACCGAACTTACTGCGTGAGGAGTGGGGCACACAGTGTTTCGGGCGCACTCACAAAACCCCCGCAAGTGTGGAGGCAAGGTGGGTCGGACGGGCGTTCGGCGAGGTGGCCGGGTCGAGCGCGCGGCGAGGCGGGGGACGCGGCCACCCCTGCGGACCGCGTCCCCCGCCTGCCCCTCCCCCCGGGCTGTTACGGCTCTCCGCCGGGGTGCGGGCCCTCGTACCCCCGCAGGGACGAGGCGTCGATGCCGACCTCGTAGCGGATACCGGAGTGCAGCGTGTTGCCGCCGACATGGGCTCCGGTGGAGTGGATGGCGAGCCCGATGGCGTGGTGGGTGGGCGCGGCGAAGGTGTTTCCGGTGACGGTCGCGTTCTGGACGTCCTCGAACATCAGGGCCTGCGAAGCGCGCAGCGTCTCGCAGAAGTTGTCCTTGATGACGAAGTCCGAGGCGGTGCCCCTTCCGTCGCCCTCGCCGTCGTCGGGTCCTTCCGCCATGAGGCACATGTTGTCCACCTGTTCGCAGCGGTTGCCCTCGATGCGCACCCGGTGGCTGGGCGGGGTGTCGCTGGCGAACGTCTGCATGCAGTCGGCGTGGCGGCCGCCGCTGTTGTCGGTGTCGCGCACCGTGTTGTGCGCGATGGTGAGGTCGTCGCCGAAGAAGCGGATGCCGTCGCCGTCCCCGCCCTTGGGGCGGATCACGGTGTTGTTCCGCAGCGTGATCCGGTCGCCGGTCAGCTCGATCCCCGGCGCCTGGGGACGGTCCGCCCGGAAGCCCTCGACGACCACGTCGTCGGCCTCGACCGTGATCCCGTGCACGGTGTCTCCGCCGCCGGAGTAGACGATCGGGTGCCCTGGTGTCCCGCCCTCAGTGATGACCAGCCGGCGCCGGGAGAGGTCGCCGTCGAAGCAGACCACATCGCCCGGCCGCGCCGCGCGCGCCGCGCCGCCGGGGGTGGCGGCGTGCCGGGTGCAGCGCGGGGCGGCATCCGACTGCGCGGGCGACGCGGCACCGGCCTCGGCACCCCGCGCCCGTGCCCACGGTCCGGTCAGCGTGATCAGGAGCGCGAGCACCGAGATCGCGACAAAGCCGACGACGTGTTTCCAGGTGATCCGCATGCCGGCCACCGTAGACAGGCGGGGCCGGGACCGGTCCCGGCACGGACGCCGGGCGAACGGCGCGGCGCCCCGCCCGGAACCGGTCCGGGCGGGGCGCCGCGGGCTCATGGCGCTACGGGACGGAACCGGAGAGGCTCAGTCCTGCTGCGCGCCCTCGGGGAGCTGGCGCCACTTCACCGTGGTGCTGGTGTCGAACGCCCAGTCGAGCATCTTCTTCGCGTCCGGGTACCGCTTCGGGGCGTTGAGTATCACGCCCACCACCGTGCGTCCGTTGCGCTTCGCGGCGAACACGAGGCACCTGCCGGGCGCGGTGCCGGTGCCCGTCTTGATGCCTATCGCGCCGCTGTAAGAACCCAGCAGCCGGTTGGTGTTGTTCCAGGAGTACGTCCTGGTCCTGCCGTTGGCCGCCGGGGCCTTCTGCACGGTGTCGACGGACTTGACGACCGTGGAGAGGGTGGCGTTGCCGAGCGCGTGGCGGGCGAGCTTGGCCATGTCGCGGGGGGTGGTGTAGTTCTGCCCCCCGTACGAGATGCCGTCGAAGGTGTCGTAGTGGGTCTTCGTCATCCCCAGCGCGGACGCCTTCTTGTTCATCTGCGTGATGAACGACTTGGTGCGCTTGGCCGTGGTGTCACCGGTGCCGAACGTGTCGGCGAGCGCCATGGCCGCGTCGCAGCCGGACGGCAGCATCAGGCCGTACAGCAGCTGCTTGACGGTGAGCTTGTCGCCCTTCTTCAGGTCCGCCTTGCTGCCGCCGACCCGGGCGACGTAGTCGATGTACGACTGCTTGACGGTGACCTTCTTGTTGAGGTTCACCCCCCGGGTGTCGAGCACCACCATCGCGGTCATGAGCTTCGTGGTGCTCGCCATCGGGCGCTTGGTGTCGGCCGCTTTGGACCACAGCTTCTTGTTGGCGCCGTTGTCCAGCAGATACGCGCCCTTGGCGCTGATCCCCGACGGACCGCCGGCGGCCTGAGCGCTCGACGCGGGCAGCGCGACCGACAGCGCCGCCGTGGATGCGATGACGGCCGCTCCCCAGCGACGCACCGCGGTTCCCCCTAATCTCCTCATATGCCCTCCATTTCCTCGGAATTTCGCGGGCGAGCGCATCATGTCATTGGGTGACGGATGGGCAGACGTCGGGGCGTCAGTGCGATTTCGCGGCCGCGGCCCAGTCGTAGGCGGTCCGGGCGTCGAACTCCCGCTGGCCGCCCGGGAAGAGCAGCCCGGCCGAGGCGAACGGGGCGCCGTCCTGCCGCCCGGCGTCGCCCCGCCCGTCGACGCCGTCCGGCAGGTAGGGGACCGCGATGCAGCGCATCCCGGCCCGGCGCGCCGCCTCGACCCCGGGCGCGGAGTCCTCCACCACCACACAGTCGGCCGGGGCGGCGCCCAGCAGGCGTGCGGCCTTCAGGAAGACGTCCGGCTCCGGCTTGCCGCGGCCGACGTCCTCCGCCGACACGCGGACGGTCAGCCGGGAGCCCAGCCCGGTGACCTCCAGCGCGGCCTCGATCGCGGCGCGGGAGGACCCGGACGCCACGGCGAGGGGGTGACCGGCGGTGTGCAGCCGCTCCACGAACGCGCGCATCCTGGGGAAGGCCGTGGCGGAGGTGCGGACCAGGTCCAGGTAGTGGCGGTTCTTGACGGCGAGCAGCTCGTCCAGGGGCGCGTCGATGCCGTATTCGGCGCGCAGGGTCTCCAGGGTCTCGCGGGTGCCGATCCCGATGAAGCGGGAGTGCTGCTCCCAGGTGAAGCCGGTGACCCCGTACCGCTCGAGGGTCAGCCGCCCCGCCTCGTAGTAGTGCGGCTCGCTGTCCACGAGCGTGCCGTCCAGGTCGAAGAGGACCGCGGGGGTGCGGGAGGCGCGAGGCGTGGTGCGGGACATCATGGGCACCAGCATGCCAAGCGGGGCGATCAGGCCTTCCGGCGGGCCGCCGCCCGGTCCCGCCCCGCCGCGGCCGCCGCCTCTTCCTCGACCAGCGGCAGAACCCGGTGGGCCACCCCCTCGCGCAGCGCCATCTCGGTGCGGGTGCGGACCACGCCCGGCTGACCGCCGCCTGCCTGCGGGTCGAGGCCGCGGTGGGAGGCCTGGTCAACCCTGCGGCCTGCCCCGCCGCCGAGCCCGCCGCCCCGGGCGCCGAACCACACCACCACCCTGGCGCGGAGCGCGCCCTCGCCCATCTGCACGGCCTGGAGGCGCCGCTCGCGGGGGCGTGACGCGCGAAAGGGTGCAGATGCGGGAGTTGGCCGAGTTGGTCTAGACCGCTGCGTTACCGTCGGCCTCGATCGGTGAAGTCGGCGGAAAGGCAGTGCGGTGAGCACCACAGGCAGTGGACAGCGGGCGTACATCGGGTCGTTCACCTCGGCGGGCGGCGACGGTGTCACAGTCGCGTCCGTGGACGCGGAGACGGGCGCGCTGAGCGTCCTGCACACCACGGACGCCGTGCCCAACCCCTCCTACCTCGCGCTCGCGCCCGGCGGTGAGGTCCTCTACGCGGTGAGCGAGACGGACGACGGCGCGGCCGCCGCCCTCCGCGTGGCCGACCCCACCCGGCCGCCCGCCCCGCTGGGCGCCCCTGTGCCGGTGCGCGGCGCCGTCCCGACACACCTCGCTCTTGCCGCCGGGCATCTCCTCACCGCCAACTACGGCTCCGGAAGCGTCACCGCGCTCCCGGTCCAGGACGACGGAGCGCTCGCCGAACCGTCGGCGGTGCTGCGCCACGAGGGCAGCGGCCCCGACGCCGCCCGCCAGGAGGGCCCCCACGCGCACGCCGTCGTGCCGGACCCGTCGGGGCGCTGGGTACTCGCGGTCGACCTGGGTACGGACTCGGTGTGGGTGTACGCGGCGGGGATGGGCAGGGGAGCTGGAGGGGATGCGACCCTGCGCCTCCACCGCGAGGTCCGGCTGCGCCCCGGCAGCGGCCCGCGCCACCTCGCCTTCCACCCGCGCGGCGAGCGCGCCTACGTCGTCAACGAACTCGACTCGACGGTCACGGTGTGCCGCTGGGACCCGGCGTCCGGCACCCTCGACGCCCTCGGCGAGGTACGTGTCCTGCCGAGCGGCACGGACGTCCCCAACTTCCCCTCGGAAATCGTCGTCTCGGCGGACGGCCGCTTCGTGTGGGTCGCCAACCGCGGCCACGACAGCGTCGCGACCCTCACCCTCGACGCGCCAGGCGACACGATGACACTGGCCACCACCACCCCCTGCGGCGGCCACTGGCCCCGCGACCTGACCCTCGCCCCCTCGGGCCGCCACCTCTACGCCGCGAACGAGCGCTCCGGCGACGTGACCTGGTTCCGCATCGACCCGTCGTCGGGCGTACCGGCCCGTGTGGGCTCGCTCGACGCCCCTGCGGCCTCGTGCGTGATCTTCGCCTGAGCAGGTGGCCGACCGCCACGCTGCGTACGGGACGCCGTGCCGCGCTGCCTGCCTTCGGGGCGGATCATCACGGGCGGGAAGCCCGGGCCGGGCGCGTGCGCCCGGCCCGGCTCCGCCGCGCGCCGAGGCTCGCGGGCAGTCGCGCGGCCTGCGACGCAGCCGCTGCCCGTGCGGCGCGCGCCGACGGTCGGGGCCAGAAGCTCGGGCGGGGCTCCCGCACGGGCGCGCTCCCGGCCCGGAGCCCGGGCGCAGGCAGACCGGCCCGGGCCGCACGCGATGCGAGGCCTGCCCAAGGCGGCGGGTCGTACCGCCCCGGGCCGCGCGAGGCGAGGCTTGGCGACGGCCGGGCTGTGCGGGTGCGACGTCTGTGGACCGGTGTGGGCTGTACGGGGGTGGCGCGGTCGGGGCCGGGCGCAGGCCGACGGGCGCGGGCTGTACAAGGGCGGGCAGTTGGGGGTGCCTGAGCGCAGGCTGAGGGGCCGGGTCGTACAGGGGCGGCGTGGTCCGGCGCCCGGCGTAAGCCGACGGGCCCCTGCCGTGCGGGGGCGAGGTGGGCCGGGAAGGCCCGGCCGTACGGGGGCGGTCCGGGCGACGGGGTCGGGCCGTACCGGGGCAGTGCCCCGGGTTGTGCGGGGGCGGGCGGCGGTCCGGTGGGGCGGGGGCCGCCTCGCCTCCTTACGGCTCAGCGCGGCGTCAGCGCACGGCCGGGTTCGGCTGGAGCTTGATGCCCAGCACCGTCGCGTACTTCGCCAGCACCAGCTTGCCCACGGCCGGGTACGCGCCGAGCGGCTCCGCCGCGGCGCACTCCGCCTCCTCGGCGGCGGCCGCCGGGAGGTCGGCGGCGACCTCCGGGCCGATGAGGTAGGGCGCGAGGGCGAGCCGGGAGGAGCCCGCCGAGCGCAGTTGCTCGGCGACGCGGACGACGGCTCCGTCCTCGTCCAGCGCGGCGGCCATCACCGGCACGGCCAGGCGCGCGGAGAGCAGCATGCCGGTGATGCCGCCGGCCTGGGCCGCCTCGGCGCCGCCGACCGTGGCCAGGATGATCCCGTCCGCGGCGGTCGCGACTGTGAAGAGGCGGGCGCGGTCGGCGCGGGCGAGGTCCGCCTCCGACAGCCGGACGTGCAGGGCCTCGGCGAGGAGCGGGTGGGGGCCGAGGACGTCGGTGAGTTCGGCGGCGGAACCGCTGTGCTTGACGGCCTGGCGTATCCGGCGCAGCAGCGCGTTGTCCGGCCCGGCGAGCAGCGGCACGACGACGGCGGAGACGGTCTCGTCCGTGACGGGCGGCTCGGTGGCCGCCGCCACGGCGCCGCCCTCCTCGCCGAGCGCCTCCGCTTCGGCCTTGGCCGCCGCCGCGGCCGCGGCGGCGGCCTGGCGGGCGCGCTCGCCGCGCTCCTGGGCGGCGCGGGTGAGCACGGCCTCAAGAGCGGGGAAACCCTCGTTGGCGCCTTCCCCGTTGCCGTCCCCGTCCACGTAACCGATCTGGGCGTCGAGACCGGGCAGCTCGGAGCGGGCGATGCTCAAGACCTCCTCGGCCAGGCTCCGGGTGGCGTCGTCAGGGGAGCCCGGGACGGCCAGTACCAGGGGAGGGGCGCCGACAGGGGCGGCCACGGGCTCCGGTCGGCGGTGCCGTCCGGGCTGGCGGGGACGCGGCATTCGTACAGGCAGGCCGGACGCGGGCCCAGTGGGGGAGCTCATGGCGCCGCATGTTAGTCGCTTGTTGTGATCGGCTGTTCGGGAGGGTGCGACGCGGGGTCATCTGTCCCCATTTGCCGAGTCGTGTTGTTCGACACTGTTTGCTTTGCCGCTGTTTGCCGTGACGCCGGGCGATGGCGGGCTCAACGCTCCGGCGCGACCGGGCCGACGTCCATGACGCGCAGCAGCGCCGCGTCCAGCGACAGGCGCAGCGAGTCCGTGGCGAGCGCGGCGGCGATGCGTACCGCGCCGGTCAGCGGATCCCCGGCCGCCTCGGTCACACGGGCGTGCGGCAGCCGCTCGGCCAACTGGGCGCGCAGCGGTACGAGCAGAGGGGCGCCCATACGGAAGAGGCCGCCGGTGAGTGCCACCACGCGTCCCTCGACATCCGGGCAGACCGCCTCCGCGGCCTGCGCGATGTGCCGTGCGGCGTCCCGCAGGATCGCGGTCGCGACCGGGTCCCGCTCAGCGCACCGCCCGACCTCGGGCGCGAACGAGGCCAGCACGGCGGGCCGGTCGGGGCGCGGATACAGCTTCCCCGGCAGCTCGCCCGCCTGGCCGAGGACCGCCTCCAGGCGGGCCAGCAGCGGCCGTGAGCCGCCCTCGCGCCCGTCGTACGCGCGCATCGCCGCTTCGAGGCCGGCCCTGCCGATCCAGGCCCCGCCGCCGCAGTCGCCGAGGAGATGGCCCCAGCCGTCGGCACGCCGCCAGCCGCCGCCCGCGCCGGCCGCACCGTCCGGCAGGGCGCCCAGGGCGATCAGGCCCGTACCGGCCGCGACCACCGCGCCGGGCCGTTGGCCGAGAGCCCCGGCGTAGGCGGTCACCCCGTCGGCAGCCAGGGCCAGCCGCCGGGCGCCGAACGAACTCGCCAGCGCGTCCGGCAGCTTGGCCCGCAGGTCGTCGCCGAGCGAGGCCATGCCCGCGGCGCCGACGCACACCGCCGCCACACGGTCCGCCCCCGCCTCGCGCAGCAGTGCGCGGGCGGCAGGCAGCACCCGGGCGAGCAGGCTGTCCGCGTCGATGCCCCGGTCGCCGACCACGGCGGGCGTGGGCACGGACGAAGACCACGACAGGGCGTTCGCCCGGCCGTTGGCCGGACCGTCACTCCCATGGCCGTCCCGCTGCTCGCCGCCGTCGCCGTCACCCTCGGACAGGGCGTCGGCACGGGCGAGCGCGACTCGGACGCCGGAGCCGCCCGAGTCGATGCCGAGTACGAATCGCCGCTCCGCACGGTCGACCACCGTTCAGCCGAACCCGCGCGCGTCCTGCTTGAGCGCCGTGTCCACGGTCAGTGCGGTGGCCACGACGAGGCTCAGCAGTGGGTCGGGCAGCTGGCGGTGGATCTGCAGGACGTAGTTGTCCGCGGTGGTGAACATCGTCTTCGCCAGACCTTCCCAGGTCTTGGTGATCCGGGCGATCTCGGTCTCGGTGTGGTCGACGATGGCGAAGTTCCAGGCCCGCCAGTTCTCCGCCTTGATGGCTCCGATCTGCTGGCCGTTGACCTGAATGGCGAAGTTGATCTTGCCGATGGCGTTCTGCTGCACGATCTCGCCGACCGGCTGGCCGTCCGGGCGCGTCACCAGCACCTTGGACTTGATGAACTTCGCCGGGCGGGTGAGCACCAGATGCGGCTGCCCCTGGGCATCGCGGATCTCGAGCTTGTGGGTCATGAACTGGTCGAGGCTCGAGACGAACCGAGCCACCTTCTTGAGGGTGCTCTGCCCGACCTGGACCACCGACCCGATGGTGCGCCCGTGCTGGTCGAAGACGCTGTACTCGTTGGTGAGCTCGATCAGCTTGGCCTTCTGGTTCACCACCAGCACCGGCTCGCTGAAGAGTGTGCCGCCGCCGGCGTAGACCGGGGCGACGCCCGCCTTCTGCTGCACCTGATGCTGGATCCTGGCCGGGTCGGCGACCGGCGCCTGCTGCTGCGGGACCTGCCCCGGCTGGCCCGGGTGGGTGTGCTCGGTCCACTGCGCGCCGTCCCACCAGCGCAGCAGGTTGGGCGTGCCCTGCGGGTCGGCGTACCAGCCCGCAGGGGTGTTCGGATGTGTCGTCATGGCGGGCAGACTACCTGCCGCTCACCAGGAAGGAAGCCGTCAGGGAAGGCGCCAGTCCACCGGCTGGGCCCCTTGCTGTACGAGAAGGTCATTGGCTCGGCTGAACGGACGCGAGCCGAAGAAGCCGCGGTCGGCGGACATGGGGGAGGGATGCGCGGATTCGACGGCGGGCAGGCTGCCGAGCAGCGGGCGTACGTTCCGGGCGTCGCGGCCCCACAGGATGGACACCAGGGGACGGCCGCGCGCGGCCAGCGCCCGGATGGCCTGCTCGGTGACCTCCTCCCAGCCCTTGCCGCGGTGCGCGGCGGGCCGGCGCGGCGCGGTGGTCAGCGCCTTGTTGAGCAGCAGCACCCCCTGCGCGGCCCACGGGGTCAGATCGCCGTTGGAGGGGCGCGGCAGGCCGAGGTCGGTGTGCAGCTCGCGGTAGATGTTCTCCAGGCTGCCGGGCAGCGGGCGCACTTCCGGGGCCACCGAGAAGCTCAGCCCCACGGCATGGCCGGGCGTCGGATAGGGGTCCTGACCGACGATCAGGACGCGCACCTCGTCGAAGGGCTGCTGGAAGGCGCGCAGCACATTCTGTCCGGCCGGCAGATAGGTGCGCCCCGCCGCTATCTCGGCCCGCAGGAAGTCACCCATCGCGGCGATGCGTCCTTCGACCGGCTCAAGTGCCTTGGCCCAGCCTGCTTCTACGATTTCGTTCAAGGGTCGTGCAGCCACGTCGGGCACTTTAGTGGTTCGGCGCGTGGCCGTGCGCCATCTCACCCGGGCACGAGCCTCACCCCACCTCACCCGGGCACAGCCTCACCTCACCCCACCACCGCCGCCCGCACGCACAGCACGTCCGGAAGGTGCTCGGCGACCAGTCGCCAGCTGTCGCCCTCGTCCGCGCTCGCGTACACCTCGCCGTTGCGGTTGCCGAAGTAGACGCCCGCCGGGTCGGCGTCGTCCGTGCGCAGCGCGTCCCGCAGCACCACCCCGTAGTGGTCCGCCTCCGGCAGCCCGGCGGACAGCTCGGACCACGACGCCCCCGCGTCCTCGGTGCGGAAGACCCGGCAGCGGTAGCCGGGCGGATAGCGGTCCGAGCCGTCGCTGACCGGGAACACGTAGGCCACGCCGCCGCGCCGGGGGTGGGCGGCGACCGCGAATCCGAAGTCGGCCGGCAGCTCCTTGCCGATCTCCGACCAGGTCGCCCCGGCGTCGTCGCTGCGGTACACCCCGCCGTGGTTCTGCAGATACAGCCGGTCGGGGTCCACCGCGTCCGGCGCGATCTTGTGCACGCACTGGCCGAACTCCGGGTACTGGTCGGGCAGGAACTCCGCCTTCAGCCCGGTGTTGGACGGGGCCCAGCTCGCCCCGCCGTCCGCGGACCGGTACACCCCGCCCGAGGACACGGCCGCCAGCACCACGTCGGCGTCGCGGGGGTCGGTGACGACCGTGTGGACCGCCTGCCCGCCGAAGCCCGCGCCCCACTCCGGCCGCTGCGGGTGCTCCCACAGGCTCGGTACGAACGCGAAGGTCTCCCCGCCGTCGTCGGACCGGAAGAGGGCGCCCGGCTGGGTACCCGCGTACACCACGTCGGGCGCGGCGGGCCCGGCCGGGTGCAGCTGCCACACCCGCTCCAGCGAGGTGTCGGTCCTCTCAGGGAACCGCACCGCGGGCGCGGGTGGCTCGTGCCAGGTGCGCCCGAGGTCATCGGAGCGGAAGACCGACGGACCCCAGTGCGAACTGTCCGCCCCGGCCAGCAGCCGGGGCACGGCACGGCGGGTGTCGATGCCGACGGAGTACACCGCCTGCATCGGGAAGTGGGGCCCGGCCAGGTCCCAGCCCCCGCCCCGGCGGCGTCCGAGGAACAGCCCCTTGCGGGTGCCGATGGCGAGCAGTACGTCATCCATGGCGCATCACTCCTTGCGATGTGTCCGGCGTCATAGAGCCAGCATCACCCGAGTCTGCACCCCGCCACTGACAACGGCCCGCTCCATCACGTCACCGCAGCTCAGACGGCCCAGCCGTACTGCGGCGGGACCGTGGCGGCGGCGCCAAGATCGCGCGCCGCGCGCCGCGCCCAGTACGGGGTGCGCAGCAGCTCACGGCCGAGCAGCACGGCGTCCGCCTCGCCGTTGGCGACGATCTTCTCGGCCTGCTCCGGCTCGGTGATCAGGCCGACCGCGGCGACCGGCAGCCCGGTCTCCGCCCTGACTCGCGCGGCGAACGGCACCTGGTAGCCCGGGCCGGTCGGGATCCGCACCCGCGGCGCGTTGCCGCCGCTGGAGACGTCCAGCAGGTCCACTCCGTGTGCGGCGAGGTCCCGCGCGAACCGCGCGGTGTCATCGGCGGTCCAGCCCTGGCGCTGGTCGGAGCCGTCCTCGGTCAGCCAGTCGGTCGCCGAGATCCGGAAGAACAGCGGCAGCTCGTCCGGCCACACCGCGCGCACGGCGTCCACGACCTCGAGCGCGAAGCGCGTCCGGTTCTCGAAGGACCCGCCGTACTCGTCGGTGCGGCGGTTGCTGTGCGGCGAGAGGAACTCGCCGATCAGATAGCCGTGCGCGCCGTGGACCTCGGCGACCTCGAACCCGGCGGCCAGCGCCCGCCGCGCCGCCTCCGCGAACTGGCCCACGATCTCCCGTATCTGCTCGGCCGTCAGCTCCTCCGGCACGGGATGGCCCTCGTCGAACGGCACCGGGCTGGGCCCGACCGGCTGCCAGCCGCCGCGGCCCTCGCCCACGGGCGCGCCGCCCAGCCACGGCCGGTCGGTCGAGGCCTTGCGCCCGGCGTGGGCCAGCTGGATGCCCGGCGTGGTGCCGCGCTCCTTGAGGAAGGCGGTGATCCGGCGGAAGGCCTCGGTCTGGGTGTCGTTCCACAGGCCCAGGTCGGCGGGGCTGATCCGGCCCTCGGGGCTGACGGCGGTGGCCTCGACCAGGATCAGGCCGGTGCCGCCGACGGCCCGCGAGGTGTAGTGCGAGAAGTGCCAGTCGCCCGCCACGCCCGCGGCCGGGCCGGTGGCCTCGGCGGAGTACTGGCACATGGGGGCCATCCAGATCCGGTTGGGAATGGTCAGCGATCGCAGGGTGTAGGGGTCGAACAGCGCGCTCACGGCAGGCTCCATCTCACGTCGTCGCCAGTGGACTGCTCGTACGATAACCTTCGTACTACGGTAAACGTCAAACTACGAGGAGCCTCGTACAATGGGATTTCGTCACGAGGCACCGAGGAGCAGCCGTGCAGCCGCAGACCCCCGCCCGGCCACCGTCGACCGGCCGCCCGCTGGAGCACCCCGCGCGCGCCGCCATTCGCCTCGAGGACGTGCTGCACGCGCTGTCCGACCCCATGCGACTGCGGGTGGTGCGGACCTTGGCGCAGGAGTCCGGGGAGCTGTCCTGTTCGGTCTTCGACCTGCCGGTGAGCAAGTCGACCACCACCCACCACTTCCGGGTGCTGCGGGAGTGCGGTGTGATCAGCCAGATCTACCGGGGCACCGCCAAGATGAACGCGCTGCGCCGCGAGGACCTGGACGCGCTGTTCCCCGGGCTCCTCGACAGCGTCCTGCTCGCCGCGGCCCGCCAGGACCTGCGCTCAGGCGGCGACAGGGGCTCGCTGGGGAGCGGGTAGCGCGACGGCCGGGGCTCAGCCCTGAGCGTCGCGGGCCGCGGTCAGCAGCCCGGGCCAGTCCGGGATCTTCACCCGCTGCCGGCCCAGCGTCCGCCCGAGCGCCGACTCCGCCGCCTCGATCCGCAGCCAGCCGGGCCACTCCACCGGCTCCAGGCCCATCGCGCGCAGCGCCGCCGGCGGGTCCTCGGCCACCGGGCGCGAGGCGAGGGCCGCCGCGTCGGACAGGAGGGAGCCGATGGTCTCCTTGGCGCACGACCGGTTCGTCCCGATGACCCCGGTCGGCCCCCGCTTGATCCACCCCGCGACGTACTCGCCGGGCGAAGGCGCGCCGCCGCGCACCACCCGCCCCTGCTCGTGCGGGACCGTCCCGCTGTCCGCGGCGAACGGCAGCCCGGGCAGCGGGACGCCCCGGTAGCCGACCGACCGCAGGACCAGCTGCGCCGGCACGTCCTCGAAGTCGCCGGTCCCGGCGACCCCGCCCATCCCGTCCGGTGCGGTCCGCTCGAACCGCACCGCCCGTACGGCACCCTCGCCGAGCAGCGCCGCCGGGCTCAGGAAGAAGCGCAGATGGATCCGGCGCGGCCGGCCGACGGGCTCGCGGCGCACCCAGTCCCGCAGCACCTCCACATTGCGCCGGCTGGGCCCCGGCAGCCGCGACGGGTCCGCGAACGCCGGGTCCATCGCCAGCTCCGCGGGCCGCACCAGTACATCGGCGCCGGTGAGCGCGCCGAGTTCGCGCAGCTCCTTGGTGGTGAACTTGGCCTGTGACGGACCGCGCCTGCCGACCATGTGCACCTCGGTCACCTGGCTGTCGGCGAGCGCCCCGAGGGCGGCGTGTGGTACGTCGGTGGTGCGCAACTCCTCCGCCCCGCGGGCGAGCACCCGCGCCACGTCGACCGCGACATTGCCCACCCCGATGACCACGGCGGAGCGCGCGCCCAGCGCGAAGGCGTCGATCGCCGAGTCGGGGTGGGCGCTGTACCAGGAGACGAACTCGGTGGCCGAGAAGCTGCCCGGCAGCTCCTCCCCGGGGATGCCGAGCCGGCGGTCGGTCGCCGCCCCGACGCAGTACACGACCGCGTGGTACAGCGCGAGCAGCCGCTCGGGCACCAGCGGCGCCGGGCCCACCGGCACATTGCCCAGGAAGCTGACCCGGGGGTGCTCCAGGACCGTGCGGAGGGTGTTCTGCAGCGACTTGATCTTCTCGTGATCCGGGGCGACCCCGTAGCGCACCAGCCCGTACGGGCACGGCAGCCGGTCGAGCACATCCACGGCCACATCGGGCACGGCCTGCTGCTGGACGAGCGCCTGGGCGGCGTAGACCCCGCTCGGCCCGGATCCGACGACTGCTACGCGAAGCACGGCGGAGCTCCTTCCGCAGGATGTCTCCAGCATCGCACCCGATGGGGGCTTTGGACCGGTATTACGCGCCGCATGCCAGGCTCCCGGGTGACAGCCTGGGCCGGAGGCTGACGTTCCGGACCCTAGGCCGACGCCCGGGGCCCCGGTGGGTGGCGCCGGGCCCGCCGTGCGCTATCCGAGCTGCCGCATCCGCCGGATCTCGGCGCCCTGCTGTGCGATGACGTCGTCCGCCATCTCCTCCACCTTCACGTTGTTGCCCTGCGCCAGGACGTCCGTGGCCATGGAGACCGCGCCGGAGTGATGAGTGATCATCAGCTTGAGGAAGAGCTTGTCGAACTCGGCTCCGTCGGCGGCGCGCAGCTGGTCCAGCTGCTTCTGGGTGGCCATACCGGGCATGGAGCCGTGTCCGTGTCCGCCCCCTTTCCCCGGCTGGTCCGTCGTGTTGTCGTTCGTCCGCAGCCAGCCCTTCATCGCCTCGATCTCCGGCTTCTGCCCGGCGGAGATGCGCTCGGCGAGCCGTTTGACCTTCGACGACTTCGCCCGGTCGGGGGCCAGGGCGGTCATCACCAGGGCCTGCCGGTGGTGCTCGATCATCATGCGTACGTAGGCGAAGTCGGCCGAGTTGGGGGAGTCGTCGTCTTTCGCCTTCGCTCTCGCCGCCTCCTCGGCCGTCAGCTTCTGTGCGGCCTCCCCGGGCTTCCCCGGTGCGATCACCGAGGGCCCGGCGTCCTTGGCTTTGCCGTCGGCCTTGGCGCCGCCTTCGGCCTCGCAGCCGGTGAGGGCCAGCGCCAGGGCCGCGGTCACCGCCGCGACCGCGAACGAGGCGGCGCGCGCGGCACGGGCGGTCGTGGTCGTACGCCGGATCAACACCGTGACCTCCAGAGACGTTTGCAAGCTGTGCTGACCGTATTAGCACGTAAGCGACTGATCCTGGCCTGGAAACTTCGTTACATATTCATTGCCGACTGTTGAGCTGTACATGGAACGAGCCATACTGCCCAGGGCCCATATCCATGCATCGTGCAACCTGAACGGAAAGAAGGGAGGACGCAGTTGAAGCCGTGGCACAGACTCCAGGTGCGCCAGAGACCCTCGTTGCGACCCCGGCGCCTCGGCACCGCCGTGGTCGCCTTCGGCCTCCTCGCCTCGCTGTTCGCCGCGAGCCCGGCGGCCGCGACGCCCGACCCCGGGGCCACCCCGAAGGGCGAACGGGTGTCCAAGGGGCAGGCCGATGACGTCAAGGCGGCCATCAAGGACGGCGAGATACCGGGTGTGGACGAGATCGTCCACAGCGACAACGTCAGCCACCTGACGAACATCCCCAAGCAGGCCCTCAAGGGCACCAACTCGGACCTGGCCTTCCAGGGCAAGTACGCCTTCGCGGGCAACTACGACGGCTTCGTCATCTACGACATCAGCAACCCGAAGGAGCCGAAGACCGTCAGCCAGGTGCTCTGCCCGGGCTCGCAGAACGACGTCAGCGTCTCCGGGAACCTGCTCTTCCTCTCCACGGACTCCTCGCGCAGCGACAACTCCTGCAACAGCACCACGCAGCCCGCCACGGAGAAGTCGTCCTGGGAGGGCATGAAGGTCTTCGACATCAGCGACAAGACCGAGCCGAAGTACGTCGCCGCCGTCGAGACCTCCTGCGGCTCGCACACCCACACCCTGGTGCCCGAGCGGGACAACGTCTACATCTACGTCTCCTCGTACGCCCCGGACGCCACCTTCCCGGACTGCCGGCCGCCGCACGACGGGATCTCCGTCATCAAGGTGCCGCGCCGCGCGCCCGAGAAGTCGGCGGTCGTCGACTTCCCGGTGCTCTTCCCGGACGGCGGCAACCCGGGCGAGCCCACCAACCCGGGTGTGTCCAGGACGGACGGCTGCCACGACATCACCAGCTTCCCCGAGCTGAAGCTGGCGGCGGGCGCGTGCATGGGTGACGGCATCCTGCTGGACATCGCCGACCCCGCCAAGCCGCGGGTCATCGACCGGGTCGAGGACAACGTCAACTTCGCCTTCTGGCATTCGGCGACCTTCAACGAGCGCGGGAACAAGGTCGTGTTCACCGACGAGCTCGGCGGCGGCGGGGCCGCGACCTGCAACGCCGAGGTCGGCCCGGACCACGGCGCCGACGGCATCTACGACATCGTCGGCAAGGGCGACCGCCGCAAGCTGGTCTTCCGGAACTACTACAAGATCCCGCGCCACCAGGCGAACACCGAGAACTGCGTCGCCCACAACGGCTCGCTGATCCCGGTGAAGGGCCGCGACATCATGGTCCAGGCGTGGTACCAGGGCGGCGTGTCCATCTGGGAGTTCACCGACTCGCTGCACCCGAAGGAGATCGGCTACTTCGAGCGCGGCCCCATCTCCGCCGACACGCTGGTCGGCGGCGGCTCCTGGTCCGCGTACTACTACAACGGCTACATCTACTCGAACGACATCGCCAAGGGCTTCGACGTCCTGAAGATCGACGACCGGCGCACCGACAGCGCCCGGTCGGTGCGGCTGCGCGAGCTGAACGCACAGACGCAGCCCGACTACCGCTGACCGTCCGCCCCGGACGGCTTCCGGCCGTCCGGGGCGGCGGCCTCGCCGCCGCGCGCTCCGCCGCCCCTCTCGTCGCCCGCTTCGCCGCCCGTCTTGTCGTCCGTTTTCTCGTCCGCCGGGGTGCCGGTGGCCGCCTCCGCGCCCGGCGGGACGCCTAACTCCCAGCCCAGTGCGTACCGGTTGAAGAGCTCGGCCCGCAGCCGCTCGACCGGCATCGGAGCCCCCGGCAGCAGCACGGCGACCACCGCGCCCATCAGCTGCGCGCGTAACAGAGGGTAGTCGACGTCCGGTTCCGGCGATCCGTACCGGACCATCGTCTCGCGAAGGAGCGCGGCCAGCCGCTGCTGCTCGGGGCACTGGATGAACCCCTCGGCCGTCAGAATGCCCGCCATATGCGTCCGCATCAGCCGCGGACGCTCCACGGCGAGCCCCAGGATCGCGTCGATCGCCCGCGCCAGCCACTCCCGGCCCGCGTCCTCGCCGTCCGGCCGCGGCTCCCGCTCGAGCCCCTTGGCCAGCTCCAGATGCATCAGCCGGTGCACGGCCGTCTGCAGCAACTGGCGCTTGCCGGGGAAGTAATAGGAGACCAGGCCGCGCGCGGCCCCCGCCCGGTCGGCGATATCGGCGAGCGTCGTCGCCTCGTAGCCGCGCTCGCCGATCAGCTCGACCGTCGCCTGCAGCAGACGCTCCTGGGACCGGCGGCGCAACTCCTCATTGACCGAAGCGCTGCGGGGGGACATGCTGTAACTCCTGCGTTGACTGGCTCTTGGCCAATATACTCAGTGCGGTCTCGGGTTGTCCGCCACCTTGCCCTGGGCGGCCCGGATGTTCCGTCGATTTCGGGCGACGCGGGGGATCGCCCGAAATCGATGGTTTCGTCGTATCCGTGACCGGCCGTCAGAGGTATCGCGGTGTTGTCACGGCATTTCGGCCGCGCCCGCGAGGTCCAGCACCGGCCGCAGCCCGTCGGGCCGCTGTTCCACCGGCAGATGGTCCACCAGATGCACCCGGCACCCCAGGCGCGCCGCCCCCGCGTCCGCCCGCCGGTCGTCCCCCACCATCACGGCATCGGCCGGGGCCAGCCCGAGCGCGTCGCACGCCACCCGGAACAGCCGGGGGTCCGGCTTCTGGATGCCGTGCTCGTACGAGAGCACATAGGCGTCCACGAACTCGTCCAGCCCGTGCGCCCGGAACACCGGCCGCAGATCCCAGCCGATGTTGCTGACCACCGCGATCCGCACCCCGCGCCGCCGCAGTTCGCCCAGCACCTCGGCCGCGTCGGGGTACGGCCGCCAGGCGGCCGGCTCCATATGGCGGTCGTACAGCGCGTCGTACAGCTCGGGGTGGGGCAGCGGCACCTCGCGGGCCAGCCCGGTGTAGGCGTCGCGGTGGTTTTCGGCGCTGCGGTCCCGGGTGCCCCACACCTCGGTCAGGTGCGGCGGCACGACCTGCGGCGGGGCGCCGCCCGGCAGCGCCCCCGCGTCCTCCAGCCGCCGCGCGTACCGCGGAATGTCTTCCTCAGGGACGGCCGCGCCCGATGCCTCGAGCACGGCCCGCAGCCAGGCCTCGGTCGGTTCGACACGGAAGAGGGTCCCGGAGAAGTCGAAGAGCGCACCCTTGATCGTCATGCCCCCATCGTTCCAGGCGCGCCCCTTCACCGGGGCGCACCAGGCGGTTCCCCCGCCGACTCGTTCTTCCGCTCCGGCGGGTACGGGTACGCGGCAGCCGCCGCGTACACCAGGGCGGCGCCCAGCAGCCAGCCGCCCACCACATCGGTGGGCCAGTGCACCCCCAGATACACGCGGGTGAACCCCACGCCGGCCACGGACACCACGGCCAGCAGCGTCGCGAACCTCAGCCACGCCGCCCGCGCCCCGCACCGCGCCAGCACCCACAGCAGCAGCCCGAACGCGACAGTGGCCGTGAGCGCGTGGCCGGACGGGAAGGCCGCGTAGTGCGCCGAGTCCACCGGGTTCCGCCAGTGCGGGCGCTCCCGGCCGACCGCCGCCTTGACGCCCTGCTGCAGCGCGGTCCCCGCGGCGGTGGTGGCCGCGACCCACAGCGCGAGCAGCCGCTCCCGGCGCCACAGCAGCCACCCGACGAGCAGCGCCATCCCCGCACGCATCGTCCAGGGGTCCCACACCCAGTCGGTCAGCACTTTGTTGGCCTCGGTCCAGCCGTGGTGCGTCACCGCCGTCCGGTGCAGGGCTTCGACGGTGTCCTGATCGGCGTCCTCCAGCGGTCCCCAGCCGGCCACGACCAGGACCAGCAGGACTACGAACAGCACGGTCAGGACGGCGGCGGTGCGTACGGCGCGGAGCTTCGAGAGGGGCATGGGTCGATGATCGCGCACCGATGGGCGCGCGGGTCGGTCAGGTCTGCCAGGTGCGGAAGAGGGCGAGGGTCTCCTCCAACTGCGAATGGCGCGGGGCGGGCAGGTCGTCCAGAGTGAACCAGCCGAGCGCGTCGAACTTGTGCGGCTCACCGATGGTGACCCGCGACGGGTCCACTTCCACCGCGCACACCACGGCCACCCAGTGGGAGACGGGGTCGCCGCGCAGGATGTTGCGGACGCCGATGGTCTCGATGGCGAGGGCCCGCGCGGTGTACTCCTCACGGACCTCACGCGCGACGGCCGCCTCGAACGACTCGCCGTGTTCCAGCGCCCCGGCCCCGGTGTCCCAGGTCCCCGGCTCGTCGCGGGCCCCCGCTCCGCGCCGGGCGAGCAGTACGCGCCCCGCACCGCGCCCTTGGCCGTCGTGGCACACGAAGACACAGGAGACGGTGGGAGCCGTCAGCGCCCGGTCGCCGGGGCGTGCGGATGGTGCGTGGTCCATGCGGATCGTGCCTTCCCAGATAGGTGACAGCCCGCGACTGTAGCCCCGCACGCCCCGCCCCGGCGAAGACTTTACGCTCCGCTCAGCCCAGCACCCGCAGCGCCGGGACCAGCGTGACCACCAGCGGGACGACGGGGACCAGCGCCGCCGCGGCCGTCAGCCGCCACCGGCGCGCGGGCGAGAGCCGGGCGGCGGGGGCGAGCAGCCGGTCCACCCGCCGCGGGACCTCCGCGAGCTGGGCCGGAACGGGTCCGAACACCCCGCGGTGCTCGTTCAGTTCGACCAGCGCGAGCGCGGTCGTCAGCCGCCCGAAGCGGCGCGAGGCGGAGTCGTCGGCGGCCAGCTCCACCAGCCGGTGCACCTGGTCGCGGAAGGCCGCGAACACCGGCACCTGCGGAAAGCCCGTGGCCAGCGCGGACGAGCAGTGCAGCAGCCAGTGGTGACGGGCCCGCGCATGCCCCTGCTCATGCGCCAGCACGGCGTCCAGCCGACGGCCCTTGAGACGGCGCAGCGCCGCCGTGGTGATCACCAGCCGGGGCGGAGCGCCCGGCAGCCACCACGCCTCGGGCCGCTCGCCCTCCAGCACCACCAGACGGTCCCCGGTGGGCTCCTCGCCGGGCAACGCCGGGCACCGGTCGAGCAGTTCGGCCCGCCGCTGCTTGCGCCGCCCCCGTGCCCGGCCGATCTCCCGCGTCAGCATCACCGCCGTCCACACGGCACCGCAGGCCAGGGCGACGGCGACGGGGGCGGCCCAGGGCCCGTACGCGGACAGCGCGTACGCCTCCACCACGCCGTGGGGCGCGGGGGCGAAGACATTCCCGCGCACGGCCTGCGAGGCGGCCGCCGCCGTCAGCGCCATGGTCAGCCCGCAGCACAGCAGTACGGCGACCACCACGCACTGCCACACCCACAGGGCGAGCACGGGTTCGCGGTCGGCCCAGTCGGACCGGGCCAGCAGGCGGGGCGCCATTGCCGCCGCCAAAGCGCCGAGGCCCATCAGCGCGAGCGGGACCATCATGGCCGTTACCTTATGAGCGCGGTGTCGGGGCGGGTACGGTCCTGCGGCCGGAAGTGACGTACGCCACGGTCGCCGGGGGACGGGCCGGGTGTTTGGCGAGGAAGTTTTTGTTCCGGGCGCCGGGGCCCTCGCCGCGCCGGGGCCGGGCCGTCCCCGCCGGGTGACCGCTCAGAGCGTCACGAGCATGGCCAGCATCCCGATGGGAAGGGTCGGGACACGCGCCTGAACTGGACTTATCCCAACTCTGAGTGATCAACTGGGAGAGCGGTGGGAAAAGGAGGCTGCCACTTCCCGCCCTCGGAACACATGAACTTCTCCCAGCGCTCCTGCAGCGTCTCCACGATACGCAGCTCCATCCCAGGGGTCAGGTTCGCATACAGGGCTTCCACCCCCGCGACCTCGTGCCCCATCCGCGTCTCCTGGGCCGTTCGAGGATGACCGTCCTCCTCGAGCATCTCCTTCATCCAGTGCCGCAACAGGTAGATCCGCTTACCGACCATCTCCGGCACGGCCGGGATCTCCGGGCGAAAGTAATCCCGGCGTGCTGTGCGGGCCGGAGCCCCACCCCGGATGGGTTTCCAGTAGCGGTCAGCCCACTGAGAGCCCATGGCCTCACCAGTCGGGGCAGGGAAGACCCATGGCGAGCGATGGGAGGCCAGCAGCGCTGTGTGCATCTCGTGCAGGAACGGCGGTAGGGCCAGGGTGCGATGCGACTCGTACTTCGGCTCGACGAGCGTCCGCACACTGTCCACATACTGCAACTGGTACTGCACGCGCAGCGCCGGTATCCGATCCGGCCCGTAGCGCTCGAGCGCCTCCTCTCGCCGCTCTGGATCAGGATCGCTGGCCGGCCAGGTCGGCGATGCGAATTCCCGCCGGAACCCCCACATCTCTCCGGGCGGACGCATGCCTGTGAACGCGATGGTCCACATGTACGTCCAGCCGGTAAAGCCCCACACGGTGTACGCGTTGGTCGCCAGCTGGTGTAGCACGGCCATCTGCATGGGCCGCTTCTTTTCCCGGTGTCTCTTGGTGTACTTGCCGCGGCGGCGCTGTACAACGACGGGGGACTCGGGGCGCAGTTTGTACTTCACGGCAGCGTCATTCATGAGCATGCCGAACAGGCTGAGGAGTTGGTCGATGTAGTTCTGTGACAGCTCACCCCGAGCGACCGCGGCTTTGAGGCCCTTCCTCCACGCGTCGTATTCCCAGGTGGTGATGTCGCCGACAGCGTGCTCACCCCAGTAGGGGATGATCCTCGCGCGTAGCCGTGACCGGTATCTGTCCATGGACATGGGCCGAAGGTCTTGAGCCTCGTACCAGAGCCAGCAGTAGTCCTTCATCAGCGTCTTGCTGTCGGCTCGCCTGACGTGCTTGCCGTGCCGCACGTCGTATTCGCGGTCGAGTCCGAAGTCGTATGCCTCGTCTTCGGACTGGAACTTCACGCCGGGAGCGGGCCCGCTGGCGGACTCGTATTTTTTGGCTTTGGTGGGCTTGCCGTCGGCGTCGAGCTTGTACTCGCCGCCCCACCACTTGACGCGGATGCTGTTCCCGCGCTGTTCCACGTAGGGCACGCGGCTACCCCCCATTCTCTTGCGCGGGCCCGGCGGTGGGTTCCGCCGGGTGCCGCGTCCAACTCTGCCTTAGTCTGCCCGGCCGAGCGGGCAGCCACGGCAGGTGCCGCAGTCGACGCCTTGGCGCTTCATCATCTCCCTCGCCTTGCGTCTAGCGAACGCATCCTTGAGCGATGCAGGCGTCATGACGCACACGGTGTCGTCTCGTACTCGTGCCGACCAGACGCGTACTTTTGGCCCAAGATCCATCATGACGAACTTGTGCATGGGCCCCCCTTTCCTGCAGTGGGAGAACCCCCAGGTGCCACACAGGGTGTCACGGCGTACACCTGCGCAACACCCGTTAGCAGAAGATAGCCCATGATCGAACGATATCGATCATGTAACAACAAAAAGGTTGTATAGCCGAACGGCCCTATTTGGTCGACCTATGGAAGGATGCCGCGCTTTCGCAGCTCCTCCACAATCTGATCACTTAGCGCCTTGATCTCTCGTGCAGTGAGGTCGGGCGTCGTCAGGACCGCGGCCACTGCCACGGCGTCCTGTACCTCGCCCTGCAGTCCCTCCACGGGGACGTGCGCGATGACGGCGTCGTCGCTGCTCGCCTCGATGGGGATCGGCTCGCCGCCTTCTGTGATGGCAACGCAGCTGCCGATGGCCCAGCCGAGAGCGCTGTCGATCTTCCCGTAGTTCATTTCGCGGATCGGCTCGCCCCGCTCGAGCCGCTTCCAGGTGTCCTTGGAGATTCCGATCTCCGCGGCTGCTTTGTTGCGCGCGAGACCCAGCTCGAGGCGTCGCTGTGTGGCGACGCGTGCGAGGCGGTCGAGGTCACGGTCCATGGGGGCATCTTGGCAGGACTGGCCGGGACCAGCCAGGACCGGGGGTAACAAGGGCTGGAAAGTGGACCCTAAGTAGCCGAATGGCGGCAGCCAGTGTGCACGCGCTAGGGCGGTCTGGGGCTAACTAATGTCCGACTGGGGCTGGACTCGTGGGCCATCTAGGGCTAACTTATGGGTATGCAGCAAGCCCCGACCACCTTCCGGGTGAGAGGGGTGGCCATCAACAAGCGCCGCATGCAGGCAGGCCTTTCGGCCCCGCAGCTCGCAGCGCTGGTGGGGGTCACCGCCAGCTACATCCGAAAGCTCGAAACCGGCGTCCGCGAGTGCATGGGGCCAAGCAGCTACATCCGCCTCCGTGCCGTGCTGAGCGCAACTGACGACGAGCTCCTCGCCCCCACCGAGGACCCAACCACCAAGAAGGAGTGACATGCCCGGCGACAAGTACGAGGAGTACGGGAAGCCAAAGCCCCCCACGGATCCGAACGCCGAATACATGACGCTTCAGGAGACGGCCTTCGTCCTGAAGTGCAACCCCAAGACGGTCACCAGGCTCCTGGACGAACTTGGCCTCAAGAGCAAGCCCGGGAAAAGGATCGTCATCGACAGCGCCACCCGCCGCGCCCTCTACGAGCACCGCATCCAGGGGCCGAAGCGCATCCGTCGTCCCGCCCGCCGCGCCCGCAGGGCCATCTCGCCGGCTCCGGTCAAGTCCGCCGCCTGAGTGCGGCTTGCGGCCGACGCCGGGGGCCTAGACCCGACGCCGGCCTCGGATCCACACCACCCAGAACCCTGAAGAACAGGAGCGTGGACCGTGTCCACATTCTTCCAGAACCCTGAACCCGACACGATCTTCGAGCAGATCACGTCCGGCCTGCGCCGGGTGTCTCCGCTCGCGGCGATGTTCGACGCGGCGGAGGACAAGCTGCTGGCGGACCGCCCGGAGGGCTTCCACCCGGAGGACATTGGCCGGCTCGCGTGGGAGTGGCTGCCGGAGACGGAGCGCGATGAGGCGTTCGACCAGCTGCTGTACACGTACTGGTCGGCGCGTGAGAACGACCGTGAGGAGCTGGTCCGCTACGAGCTGGAGCAGGCGGCTCGGGGGGCGCTGCGGTCGCGGTTGGGCGAGTACGAGGCGCTGACGGCCCTGGGGTCCCCGGTTTCGCGTGAGCTGGTGGGCGACATCGCTGCCCTGGCCCGCACCCTGCTCGGGGGTGGTCGGTGATGGCGACTCCGACGACTCCCCGTCGCTCGATCGCCGACCTGGACGTGCCCGCCGAGCAGTTGGCGGCCGACATCAGGTTCCGCACGGCGATGCTCCTCGACTCGCTGCAGCAGGCCCAACCCGTCACTGACGGCCAGCTCGCCGAGCAGCGCCACTTCCTCGACGCCGACCCGGACACGTGCGTGCCGCTGCCCGGCATCCCCCACCCCAAGACCCCTGGGAGGACCGCATGAACGCCCCCACCCGCATCCAGCGCAAGCGCACCCCCGGGTGGCGGCTCCCGCCGAACGCCGTGATCGTCGACCGAACCAGCCGCTACGGGAACCCGTTCCGCGTCGAGGACGCCATCGAAGCCGAGTACTCCAACCCGCGCCGCGCCTGCGTCTCCCACTACCGCGCCTGGCTCGAAGGCAGCACGGAGTATCCCGACACGTTCATCGCCGGTGGCAAGACGTTCGACCGGCGCCGCGTCCTCGCTGACATTCACCTGCTGCGCGGCCAGGACCTCGCCTGCCCGTGCCCGCTGCCGACGGAGCCCGGGGAGCCCGACTACTGCCACGCCGCAGTGTTGCTCGAACTTGCCGCCCGCAAGACGGCGGAGGTGGCCGCGTGAGCTACGCCGAATATCAGGCCAAGCTCGAAGCCGATAAGCGGGAAGGCCAGCGTCAGGCCGACGAGTTCAACGCCCGCTACCCGATCGGTACACCGGTCATCGCCTATCCCAGTATCCGCCCGGAACATCCGGCGGCCATCGCCCACCAGAAGTGCGTCAGGGAAGGTCGCACCTTCGGGCACGCCGACCCGTGCGAGCGGCTGGAGACCGCGACCCGCACCCCGGCGTGGATCCTCGGCCACGGTGAGCCCGTCGTGTCCGTCGACGGCTACGCGGGCGGCATCTGCCTCACCCACATCGACGTGATCGAGCGAGGGGAATCGTCGTGAGCACGAACCTTGCCGTCATCTACCAGCAGGCCGCCGACATCATCCGCACGAACGGCCACAACAAGGGCTCCTACTACCGCGTGCCGGAGACGAGCGTCGGGATACAGCTCTCCCCGGCCGAGTACCCGGTGTGCGCGGCAGGCGCCCTGAACGTCGCACTCACGGGCTCACCCGCACCCGCCTATGACGGCGATGACATCCCGGTCGTGGTCGAGGCGGCGCGGCGATTCATGCGGCACGTGACCCCCGGCTACAGGGGGGCGAGCGCGATCTGGGATCTCGCCGTGTGGAACGACAACCGCGAGCGCACTGCTGCCGACGTGATCGCTGCCTTCGAGGAGGCCGCCCGGGAGGTGAGGGCAGCGTGAACCGCCCCAGCAACATCCGCCGCTCCTCCGCCGGAACCCGACGCCACCACCGCACCCACCTGCCGTACCGCCTGGACATCCTCGCGCCCGGCGTGGCCACCGTGCTGGTGCTGCCCGACTCGGCCGGCGACACCGTCCACAGCGTCACCGCATACGACGCGGCCGGCCGCCCGATGGCCGTGACCGACGAGCACGCCGCCCACATCCTCGGCCTTCTTCAGGGCGCGTTCACCGCCGACTGGGCCCGCCCCCTGGTGTGGCGGCGGAACGGCAACACCCTCGCCGCCGAGTCGGTCCTGCGAGGTGCGGCGTGAGCACCTACACGATCGACGGCTCCCGCATCGACCTGGACCGGGTGCACTGCGACGCAATCGGCGTCGAGTGGGAGTGGACCGGCACCCGGAACGCCGAGGATGTGCCGCTGATGCAGGCCCTGTACGGACCCCAGACCCCGGTACCGCTGCCGGACGTCCACCGCGACCACGGGCCGCTCATCCCCGTCGCGCACTGCCGACCGGACACCCTGTGGATGCGGGGGATCACCGCCCCCACGCCGGCCGATCTGCTGCGAGGTGCCGCGTGACCCGCCCGCCGGTGCCGCTGCCGGATCTGCTGCAGGTGTGGGCGGAGCAGGTGGCCACGGTCATGGTCGTCCCGGTCGGCGGCAGGTCGCTGGTGCGGGCGTACAACACCGCAGACGACCTGATCCACACCAGCGGCGATGAGGCCCTGATGCTGGCCACGATCCTGCGGCAGGAGTATCCGCACGCCGACTGGACCGTGCCGCAAACGTGGCGGGCTGCCGACGGTGTGCGGCCCACCCGGGAGCGGCTGGCGGTGACGCCGTGACCTTCGACGTGACCGCCGCCCTCCAGGATCCGCAGATCAGCATCGCCGACCTGGAGCACATGCGGGACAAGGCCCTCGACCGCCCGTATGTGAGCGAGGTCGGCCGGGCCATCGCCGACGCGGCACAAGCCGAGATCGACCGCCGGACCGCCCAGTGACCGGGCGCCGCCTCCTCGCCGGGCTCGGCCTCTGCGCCCTCGGCCACCGAATCAACCACCCCAAGGGGGGACAGTGACCACCTACACCGTCGAGTTCGGGCATCTGGGCGAAGGCCGCCCCGTGCCGGACCTGACCGTCACCACCGACGACGTCAACGAGTTCCACCGGGCCGTCGCCGAGCACGCCATCCCGTACATGCGGCCCGTCCTCGCCGAGATGGGCCAGCCGGAGGCGGCTGACTGCTTCTTCCAGACCAACAAGGAACTGACCATGGGCCAGTTCGTGTGGCTCGACCTGGTCGCAAGGAAGGGCGCCCGCTTCTGCGCCGCCCGCATCACCGCCGCTGAGGTCCGGAAGGCGGGCGAGTGATGGACGACCGCCTCGCCGACATCAAGGACCGTTCCGCCTCCACCCTGCCCGCCCGCAAGAGCGACGAGCAGTGGCTGATCCAGCAGCTGGAGCAGGCCCGCCGCATCGCCGTCGAGCTGGAACAGTCCGAGGCCCGCCTCCGCGACCTCCTGGAGACGCTCACCAAGGCGTGGGGCCGCGAACAGGACCACGAGCTGGCCACCGCCGAGCGGCAGAACCAGGGCGAGAACGCCAACGGCGCCTACGAGCGCGGCGCCAGCCTCGAACGCTGCGGCGACGACATCCGCCACCTGCTGGAACACGGCGACATGCCCGACTGGTACGACGCCGACGACCAGGAGGAGGCGGCATGACTGCCACCGCGACCGTCTGCCCCGACTGCCGGGAGATGCTCGAGAACCGCGCCTGGGTCCTGCGGGCCCTCGGCCACCCCGAGTGTCGGGAGGCCATCCGCGCCGAGCGGCTAGCGGCCCGCACATTCTGGATCCGCATCAACCCGCAGGGCTGCGTCGAGGGCTCAGCGCTCGGTGAGTACGTCGGCCCGCTCGTCGAGGACGCGCACAAGCAGTTCACCCCTCGCGTCCGCGACCGGCGCCGCGAGGCCGCTGAGGGTTACCGGCACGAGCTCGTCGGCCACGACGAGTGGAAGCGGCGCGCCGAGCCCTGCTTGCTCGGCGACTGCGACCACCGAAGGGCCGCGTCATGACCCTCCACCTGCCCCGCCCGCACGGACGCCACCGTGCCATAGACCGGGTCCGCGAGTTGGAAGCCGAGAGCACCGAGCTCGCCTGCCAGACCGTCCGGCTCGCCCGCGAGAACGACACCCTTCAGCGGCAGCTCGACACCGCCGGGATCGCACTCACCGGCGCCTGGAGCGACCTCGACAAGGCCGTCGCCGAGATCCGCCGCCTCCAGCAGCAGCACATCGACGACACCGTCCGCGTGGCCCGCCTCCGCCAGGCCCTCCACAACGCCCGGCCCCGCATCACCGCCGTGCCCGCGCAGGCGCCGCAGCCCACCGCGCCCAACAGCATCCCGCTGCGCGCGGCCTGAGACGCCCGCGCCCCGCCGGACGACACCGGCCGGCGGGGCCGGGACCAAACCCAAGGAGAAGACACCGTGGCCAAACTCCCTGACGAGATCGCCTGGACCCTCACCAGCACCGAGGACTGGGGCGGCGGACTCGAACGCACCTACCGCGCCGAGAACGTCGAACACGCCGGGTGCGGCGGCGACGTACTCCTCGTCCACCTCCACGACCCGATGGGCGGCGTGGTCGGCGCCCACTCCCGCTGCGCCAAGTGCAACGAAAACCTCACCGCCTGAACCCACAGGAACACCCCCGCCGAGGCGAATTCGGCGGGGGCTCCCAGATCAAGGAGAACACGTGACCGACCACCCGTACACCAACGACGACCTCCGTGCCGAAGCCGCTCGCCAGCACAAGACGCTGACCGAGGACCCCGACTTCATGGGCATCGGCGAGCAGATGGAGGACGGCATCGTCCCGTCCACCCGCGAAGCGGGTGCACCGCGGAGCTGGGACAGCGTGCTGCGCCTGAACGCCGACGACTACGACGAGTTCGAGAAGGCGCAGCGGAAGATCCACGACCTGATCGACGGCGCGGCCGACGTCTCCGAGTGGGCCATCAACCTCGGCGCCGACGGACTCCAGCCCATCAGTGGAAACCTCAACATCAAGGACTCCCACGGCGATGACCGGGTCCGGCTCCACCTCGCCTTCGCGCCCGACATGGACCAGGACACGCGAAAGGCCGTCATCGAGCGCATCGCCGACGCCATCCGCTACCACAGCTGACCCGCCCGGCCGCCCCGCACCAGTGGCGGGGCGGCCACCCACCGGGAGACCGCATGCCCATCCGCAAGGGCCGCTGGCAGATCGAACTCCACCGGCGGGCCATCCACATCACCCGCGAACCCGACCCTGACTGCCCCGACTGCACAGGCAACCGCGGCGGCTGGCAGCCCAACGGCACCGGCCCCGACTGGGACGAATGCCCCTGCCTCGACCAACTCCGCACCTGGCGGGTGCCCCTCTGGCGCCGCCCCGCCTGGCCCGTAGAGGAGCCCTTCTGATGCCACCCATCACCTGCCGCGACTGCGGCGACACCAACGGCCCCTTCGTCCGCCACAACGGCCGCCTCATCTGCGAAGACTGCGCCGACAAGAAGGACGGGAAGAAGTGACCGTCACCACCGAGGCTCCCAGCGCCATAGCCCCGCCAGCTCTCGGTCTGCACACCGACCTGAGCAACGGGGCTTACCACGCTGACAAGACGTCCCTGTCCTCGTCCGGCGCCCGGAAGCTCCTGCCGCCGTCCACCCCCGCCGCCTTCCGCTACGAACAGGACCACCCCCAGCCGGCCAGCAAGACGTTCGACTACGGCAATGCCGCCCACAAGCTGGTCCTCGGCAACGGTCCCGACCTCGAAGTCGTACCCGGAGCCCGCTGGGACACAGGCAAAGCCAAGGCCCACGTCGCCGAGATCCGCGAGCGCGGAGGCATCCCGCTCAAAGAACACGAGATGCAGATGGTCAAGGACATGGCCGCAGCCATCCGCCGCCACCCCCTCGCCGCCACCCTCCTCGACCCAGCCTACGGAGCCCCCGAACAGTCCGGGTTCTGGATCGACGGCCCGACGGGAATCCGCCGCCGAGTCCGCTTCGACTGGCTCCCGTCCATCCGCTCCGACCGACTGATCATCTCCGACTACAAGACGGCTGTCGACGCCAGCAACCACGCCATGGAAAAGGAGATCGACAAGCGGGGCTACAACTGCCAAGCCGCCTGGTACGAGGAGGCAGCCCAAGCTCTCGACCTCGGCGGACTGGACACCGAGCTCCTCTTCATCGTCCAGGAGAAGAAGCCGCCCTACCTGGTCAACGTCATCGGAATCGACTTCATGTCCCGCGAGATAGGCCGCGGCAAGAACCGGGCCGCCATCGAGACCTTCGCGGACTGCATGACAACCGACAACTGGCCCGGATACGGCGACGAACCGAACTACCTCTCGCTCCCCGGATGGGCCGAGAACCGCGACAAGGAGATCTACCTGTGAACCTCCCCGCCCAGACCCAGCCGGCCGCCCACATCGGCCAGGCCACCGCGATCGAACTCTCCCGCGCCGAAGCCGAAGTCAAGGCCGCCGTCTTCGTCGCCAAGCAGAGCCCCCGCAACCGGCAGGCCGCCCAGGACGAGATGCGGTTCGCCTGCAGCCAGCTCGCCATCGCCGAAAAGGCGTTCTTCTCCTACCCGAAGGCCGGGCAGACCGTCTCCGGGCCATCCGTCCACCTCGCCCGCGAACTCGCCCTCATCTGGGGCAACATCCAGCACGGCACGATGGAGCTGTCCCGCGACACCGCACTCGGACAGTCCGAAATCCTCGCCTACGCCTGGGACCTCGAGCGCAACTCCCGCTCCTCGCAGATCTTCATCGCCCCCCACATCCGCGACACCCGCAGCGGCAAGAAGAACCTCACCGACCTGCGCGACGTGTACGAAAACAACGCGAACCTCGGCGCCCGACGGCTGCGTGAGGCGATCTACGCGGTGCTGCCCGACTACTACACCGCCGAGGCCATCCAGATCTGTCAGCAGACGCTCACCAGGGGCGACGGCGCCTCCCTCGACGACCGCATCGAGCAGGAAGTCAGCCGCTACGAGCGGGTCGGCGTCAGCGTCAAGCAGCTCGAGACGAAGGTCGGCCGGCCGCGCCAGAAGTGGGACAAGCAGGACGTCGCCAAGCTCGGCACGATCTTCCGCTCGGTCGAGCGGGGCGAGATGACCCGCGACGAGGCGTTCCCGCCCGAGCGCATCACCGCCGCCGAGATCCGCGGCCAGCACCAGCAGCAGGCACCCCAGGCGGACGAGCCCTCGTCCTGGCCGGAGGCCGCCCAGCCCGGATCCACCGCCTAACCGGCACTGGGGCCGCCCCGCCGGAATCGGGGCGGCCCACCCCAGGACAGCACACCCGAACGGAGTCTCGCCATGGCCCGCCGCCTCACACCCGCCGAGCGCCTCGCCGCCGTCGACAAGAACACCACCCTCGAGCAGATCGTCGAGTCCTCCACCTGGGACCGGTTCCTCGTCGAGCAGGCCGTCTTCCACTTCGGCCTCGCCTGCGACGAATGGTCCGCCAACGACCTCCGCGACGTCCTCCCTGAGCTCGGCCACGGCTACTTCGGCGCCGCCATCAACAGCCTCCGAACGGCCGGAATCATCGCCCACACCGGACAGATGGTGCCGTCCACGCAGGAGAACACCCACGGCCACCGGATCGCTGTCTGGACTTTGACCGACAAGGGTCGGGCCATAGCCGCCCAGCGGCGTCCTGCACACCAGGGGAGGGCCGCATGAAGACCCTCGTCATCCTCCTGACCGGCGCCCGCGAGCTGCCCGAACCGGGCATCGTCCCGGCAACGATCGCCGACATCGCCCTCAACATCGCAGACGGCCCCGTTGTCATCCGCCACGGCGCATGCCCCGGCAGGAAGTCCGCAGACCAGGCCGCGTCCGACTGGATCCGCGACTGCGGGGAGTGGCTCGGAGTCACCGAAGACCCCATGGCCGCCGACTGGGACCACTGCACCAGCGACTGCCCTCCCGGGCACCGCCGAACGAAAGCGCCCGGCGACACCGCCCACCCCGGCCAGCTGCCCGACTACTGCCCCGCCGCCGGGCCCCGACGCAACGCCGCCATGGTCGCCAAGCAGCCCCGAGCCGACTGGGGCATCGCCTTCCCCCACGGTCGCTCCTACGGCACCCGCAACTGCATGCGCCTCGCCCAGATGGCTGGCATCCCCGTCCGCGAGGTCACCGCATGAGCCCCGCCCTGGCCTTCGTGCTCCTCGTTGCCACGGGCGCCCTCGCCGGCTGGGCCGCCACCCGGGCCATCCGCTCCTACCACCGCCGCCAAGCCACCGCCCGCATCACCCGCGCACGAGACCGCGCCCGACTCCCCGAACAGATGCACCTCCTCGGCCACGAGCCCCGCTGGGCCCGCCGCACCCTCGCAGACATCCACGCCCTACCCACCACCAAGGGGGACCGATGACCACCCGCACCAAGCCCCTCCCGCCCCACGGCAGCTACGCCCGCGCCAACGGCAGCCCCGGCTACCGGCCGCCCTGCAAATGCGAACCCTGCGTCCTCACCCGCCGCGCCAAGAAGAAGCGCGAGCACGTCAACAGGCAGCTCGGCAGGCCCAACCGCGTCGACGCCGCCGAAGCCCGAACACGACTCCTGCAACTCAACGAAACCATGGGCTGGAACGACATCGGCACCGCCGCCGGCTGCTCCCCGCGGCACCTCCACCAGATCGCACTCGGACGCGTCACCAGGATCAACCGCGGCACCCACGACAAGATCATGGCCGCGAAGCAAGGCACAACGGGTGGCGTCTACATCGACGCCACCGGATCGATCCGCCGCGTCCGAGCCCTCCTGGCCATCGGCCACTCCATCGAAACCATCGCCACCACAGCAGGCGGAGTGTTCTCCCGAATCCAGCCGATCGCCGCAGGCCAGCCCCGCATGCGCCGCATGCTCGCAGACAAGATCGCACACGCCTACAACGTGCTCGCCGACCAGCCCGGCACCAGCTCCCGCTCCCGCAACCGAGCAGCAAGCGAAGGCTGGGCCCCGCCGGCCGCCTGGGACGACGACACCATCGACAACCCCCAGGCCCACCCCGACTGGACGGGACACTGCGGCACCGACCACGGCTGGTGGCTCCACCGCCTCAACAACATCCCCACCTGCCAGCGCTGCGAGACCGCCCACCAGCAGTGGCTCGCCGACCTCGGCCCGGCCACCTCCAGCGAGCGATTCACCGCCCTCCGCAAGGCCCGTGCAGCCGCATCCAGCCGCGGTGCCGACCTCGCCGACGACGCCCGCGAACTCATAACCCTCGGCTACGGCCACGACGCCATCGCCGAGCGCCTCCAGGTCACCAAAGAGCACCTCTACCAGACGCTCAAGCGCCACCCCCAGAGCTACGAGGAGGCGGCGTGACCGCCCGCGAGCACGGCACCTACGTGAAGTACACGCTCGACGGCTGCCGCTGCTACCCCTGCTGCTACGCCGAAGCCCAGTACCGGGCCAACCGGTCCCGCGCCATCGCCTACGGCACCTGGCAACCCTACGTCGACGCCGAACCCGCCCGCACCCACGTGCGAACCCTCGGCGAATTCGGCATCGGCTGGATGCGCCTCGCCCAACTCGCAGACGTGCCCCGCGGCACCGTCTCCAAGCTCCTGTACGGCGACCCCAGTCGCGGCATGGCCCCGTCGAAGCGACTCCTGCCCAAGAATGCTGCCGCCCTGCTGGCCGTCGAGCCCACCCTCGACAACCTCGGCGCCGCAGCACTCATCGATGGAACGGGCACCCGGCGCCGCCTCCGCGCCCTCGTAGCCGCCGGCTGGCCGCCAACCCGCCTCGCCAGACAGCTCGGATTGGACCCGTCCAACTTCGGCAGCACCCTCCACGGCGAGCGGCAAGTCAGGGTCGGCACGGCCCGCGCGAACCTCACCCTCTACGACGAGCTGTGGCGCGCCGACCCCCGCAAGCACGGCGTCGACAACCAGGCATACAGCCGGGCACGCAACCACGCCGCCAGCCGCCAGTGGGCCCCGGTCGGCGCGTGGGACGACGACACCATCGACGACCCGGCCGCCTACCCCGACTGGACCGGGAAGTGCGGAACCCCCGAGGGCTACCGAGCCCACTCCCGGAGCCGCATCCCCATCTGCCCGGCCTGTCGCCAAGCCCGAACCCACCGAGCCCAGATCCAGACCGCCGCCTAGCCCGGCCGGCCAGTACACCAGCCGCACACGACAAAGCCCCGCCACACGGCGGGGCAAGGAGGGGAGGGGACCGATGAGGTCAGGACTCGGAGGCTTCGGCCTTCTGCCGGCGCCGGAACGCGGCCACCTCGCGCTTGATGTAGACGCGCAGGTCAGCGGCGCGCGACAGGCCCTTGGCCTCGCATACCTCACCGAAAGCCGCCCACGTCTCGTCGTCCACGCGGATTACGCGGCCCGGGGTTCCCTTCGTCGTCATGGCCCCAGCGTAGCTGACTGTGCAGTGACTGGGCACCGTCGCCACACAAAGTGCCCCTCAATTGCATCTCGGGTGCACGGGCACCTTGAGGTAGGATCGGTGAAGCCGGAGGGCAAGGACCGTGCCCTGCTGAAGCCTCCATGAGCGCTGCCCGCACGCAGCCGAAACCAGCAGCGATCCCCTCCCCGAGAAGAGATTTCCGTGAGTAAAGAGGCCATGGACTGGGCTATGGAGTACGCCCCACCAATGCCGTCGCAGCTGGTCGCCACGCTGAGCGGACTCGCACGGCACGCCGACAAGCACGGCCGCGGCGCGTTCCCGTCCGTGGCCCGGCTCTCCGCCTACGCATGCAAGGCGGAGCGCTCCGTCCAGCGCGACCTAAAGCAGCTTCGCGCCCTCGGATTCATCCGCCTCGGCGACCAAAGCAAGGCCGCCCACCTCCCCGAAGGCAAGCGCCCCGACGTCTACGACCTGGCCATGGAGCGCACTGTTCCAGGGGGCCGCGCCAGTGCCGATGAGGTGACGCGGGCGTCACGGGTGACGCTGGCGTCATCCCGTCGACGCGGCGGCAAGAAGAAGCCCAGCTCGGACGACTTCCCGGAGCCTGGAACCGGTGACGTCCACGTCACCGGTGACGCCCACGTCACCGGTGACGCCCACGTCGCCGATGGGGTGACGTCCACGTCGCAGGAGGGGCGACGCCCACGTCACCCAAACCAAAAGACTGAACCCAGAGCTGAACCAAAAGACTCTTATGGCGCCCGCGAGCCGGAAGCCGACGACGAACGCGACTACCGCTGGCCCGCCTTCGGCGAGTTCTGGATCTGCTACCCGCGCAGCAAGCAGATCGAGAAAGCCAAGCGCGCCTGGTGCGACGCACTCGACCGCGGCGCCGACCCCGACCTGATCATCAAAGCCGCCAAGGCCTATGCCCACGAGCGCCACGGTGAAGACCCCAAGTACACGCCGTACCCCGCCCGCTGGCTCGACGACGGCCGCTACGAAGACCAGCCCGACCCCGAACCGCAAAGCGACCCGAGCACCGCACCGCACGACATGACAGACGAGGAGATCGAAGATGCACTCAAGTTCTGACGACATCAGCCCCCGCCAGTCCTTCCTCCAGGAGCGCCGTGACCGCGCCGTCAACGCCTTCAGCGCCCGGATCCCCAGCCTCTACCAGGTAGAGATCGAACTCGCCCCCTCTGCCTACCGCTGGGCCACCGGCACCGCCGACTGCCCCAGCCTGTTCCTGGCTGGCGCCATCGGAGTCGGCAAGACCCACAACGCCTGGCAGGCCATCCGACTGTGGGTCCACAACTGGCACACCGCCAGCACTCGGCAGAGCAGCCCGTCCATCGAAACCTGGCGCTCCACCGCCCTGTTCGACGCGCTCCGCCCCGACAGTGGGGGAGGCGCACCGCAGTCGCTGATCAAAACCTTGCAGCGGGCCGACCTGCTGTACATCGACGACCTCGCCGCCGCCCGCGTCTCGCCGACTGGATGGACCCAGGAACGTCTGTACGAGATCTTCGACGAGCGGTACATCAACCGCCGCCCCGTGCTGATCACGTGCGACGTCATGCCCAACAAGATTAGCCACATCGTCGGCGACCGCGTCTCCTCCCGTCTCGCCGAGATGTGCCGCGGCGGCGCCTTCCGTCTCAGCGGCGCCGACCGCCGTCGGGGAGTCGCCGCGTGAGCAGCGACCTGTGGGATGCCCCCCTCGACGCCCAGACGCCGACCGGCCGACCCGCGGACGTTGACGCCGAACGTGTCGTCGCCGCCAACGTCATGGACCAGCCCGACCTCATCGACGAACTCGCCGCCGAGTTCGACCCCGCCGACATCACCACCGACTGGTACCGGTGGGTGTGGCACGCCGTCGACGAAATCCGCCAGACCCTCACCAAGGGCGACATCCGCTGGCAGGCAGTCCACCGCCAGCTCGTCGCCTGGAAGGCCTCCGGCTACCTGCCGATCCCTTGCCCCAGCGAGGTCCAGGTCTGCGACCTGTACAGCTCTGCCGCGCCTGGGGCCACATCCTGGTACGCCGCGAAGGTCACCAAGGCCGCCGTCGCCGCACGCCTCGTCGCCCACGGGCACAACGCCATCAGCCGCGGTCGCTCCGCCGCCTTCGACCCCGACGAGGACGTCGCCGCCGCCCAGACCGAACTCGACGGAGTGATCCGCGCCAACGACCAAGCACAACTCTCCACGATCGGTGACCTGATCGGCGACTCGCTTGTGCGGGCCGTCACCCCGCCAACCAGCGAAGACCGGATCCCCACCGGGTTCATCGACCTCGACTCGCTGCTCTGCGGCGGCTTCGCGGCCGGGCAGCTTGTTGTCGTCGGGGCTCGCCCTGCCATGGGGAAGACCACGCTCGCCCAGGACTTCGCCCGCGCCGCCGCCATCAAGGTTGGCGTTCCGACGCTCGTCGAATCCCTTGAGATGGGCAAGCCGGAACTGTCTGACCGGATCCTGTCCGCCGAGGCCCGGATCGCCCTCCACCACATGAAGCAGGGCATCTGTACCGACGACGACATGGTGCGAGCCGCCCGCCGGGCCCCCGACATCGCCCTCGCGCCGATGCACATCAACGACTCGCCGATCCTCTCGGTACCGATGCTGCGCGGCCGTGTCCGCCACATGGTCCGCACCATGGGCCTCCGCCTCGTGATCATCGACTACCTGCAGCTCATGCAGGTCGGCAGAGCCGAGACCCGGCAGCAGGCGGTGGCGGACGTGTCCCGCGCACTGAAGCTGATGGCCAAGGAATTCGGCATCGTCGTGATCATCCTGTGTCAGCTCAACCGCGGGCCCGAGCAGCGCACCGAGAAAAAACCCCAGGTGTCTGATCTGCGCGAGTCCGGGGCCATTGAGCAGGACGCGGACATCGTGATCCTGCTGCACCGCGAGGACGCCTACGAGAAGGAATCCCCGCGGGCCGGCGAAGCCGACCTGATCGTCGGCAAGCATCGGGGCGGCCCCACCGCAACGATCACATGCGCCTTCCAGGGGCATTATGCGCGTTTCGTAGATATGGCTCAGACGTGACCGCGCAGTTTGTGGGGTCTCAAATCCCGCTTCATAATCTCAGCGCCCTCTGCATATCGACTGCGCCGAGCAGAGACACGCAGGTCAGCGGCTCCGAACCGGTGCCGCTGACCGAGGAAATGCGGCAGCCGATGAGACTGGCCCCGTCCGGCGACCCTGTGCAGCAACGAGACAGCGCAGGTCAGAGCGGCGGCGTATGCAGCGGGCCGCGAGACCCTACACAGTTCGACGCCGCGGACATCGCGGCCATGCGAGAGCAGGGCGACCTGAAGGAGTTCCTCCTCGGCCTCACCGGCAAGGCCCCCGCCAAGCCGCCCGCCGCCGAGAAGCCGGACGTCGTCCACTACACGATCCCGCGGCCCGGCGCCTGGCCCGTCGGCACCGCCGCCAGCGGACCCGTGCCCGCCGTGTGCGACTGCCCGAACTGCCGACGGAAGGGACCCGACCCGTGCTGACCGACACCTGCCCGTCGTGCTGCCGCCGTGGCATAGCCCCTGCCGCCACCCGCACCCGCGGCAACCGCATCGTCCACGGCTACCGCTGCGGCTGCGGACGCACCTGGGCCACCACCCGTGACCTGACCGCCTACTCCGACCTGCACGCCCGCCGCACCCAGCAGCCCAACAGGAAGGCCGCCTGATGCTGATCAACATGCGCACCCTGGACGGTGACACCACCGACGGATTCTGCGGCGCCGGAGGGTCCTCCGAAGCCGCCCGCCAGGTCGGCATAAGGGTCCGCACGGCGCTGAACCACTGGCCGCTCGCCGTCGAGGTCCACAACGCCAACCACCCCGACACCGACCACGACTGCGCCGACATCTCCCAAGTCGACCCGCGCCGCTACCCGACCACAACGTTCGCCTGGTTCTCCCCGTCCTGCACCAACCACTCCATCGCCAAGGGCCGCCGCAAGCACATCGACGCCACCCCGGACCTGTTCGGCGAGACTCTGCCGGACGAGGCCGCCGAGCGGTCCCGGGCCACCATGTGGGACGTAGTCCGCTTCGCCGAATATCACCGGTACCGGGCCGTCATCGTCGAGAACGTCGTCGACGCCCGGGAGTGGATCCTGTGGCCCGCGTGGATCGCTGGCATGCAGGCGCTGGGCTACAGGTTCCGGCTGGTGTGCCTCAACAGCATGCACGCCCAGGCGCTCGGACCCGGCGCCCCGCAGTCCCGCGACCGGATCTACGTGGTGTTCTGGCTGGAGGGCGAGCGGGAGCCGGACTTCGACAAGTGGACCCGGCCCATGGCGTACTGCGACACCTGCGAGAGGCCAGTCCGCGCGGTGCAGGCTTGGAAGAACCCGCAGCGCCGATACGGCAAGTACAAGACCCAGTACGTGTGGCGCTGCCCGACCGCCCGCTGCCACGCCGAAGTCTTCCCCGCGGTCCGGCCCGCATCGGACGCCGTCGACTGGACCCTGCCCGCGCAGCGCATCGGGGACCGGGCCAGGCCGCTGGCGGAGAAGACCATGAAGCGCATCCAGGACGGGTTCGACACCCATGCTGTGCCGTTGCTCGTTCCGGTCGAGGGCAGGGACGGCAAGGTCGCCCGGCCGGCGAGCCTTCCGATGCGCACCTGCACGGCACGGAACGAGACCGGGCTGCTGGCGGTGCCCTCGTACATCGTCGAGCTCCGCGGCGGCGGGTCGAATCACCGTCTCGCTTCGAAGCCGCTCGCCACGGTGTGCGCCTCCGGGAACCACCACGGGCTGCTGCCCGCGGGCACGGTCGCCGCAGTCGAGGATCTGGGGTTCCGGATGCTCGAGCCCGCCGAGTACGCGGCGGCGATGGACTTCCCGAGTTCGTACATCTGGATGGGCAGCAAGCGGGCTCGCGTGAGGCTCGCTGGAAACGCCGTTACCCCGCCCCCGGCCCGCGACCTCTTCGCCTGCGTTGCCGAGTCCGTCCTCGGTGTCGAGTACGAGCCCGCGGACAAGCTGGCCGCCTTCGATGCCGCCGCTTGACGCACGGCGGGCCGCCTCCGGGGCTAGCGGAGGCGGCCACCCACCAATCCCACCACACAAGGAGAACCCGATGACCACCCCGTCCCGCATCCAGCGCAAGCGCACCCCTGGATGGCGGAAGCCCGAAGGCGCCGTGTACGTCGGACGCCCCACTCGCTTCGGGAATCCCGCCCGTCTCGTGCAGGCCGAGCACGGCCTCACCGTCCAGTGGGGCGCCACCGGCGGCAGCGTCGGCACGTATCCCATCGACGGCGTCGAGGCCCGCCGGTTCGCCACCGAGCTTTACCGGTTTTGGATCACCCAGCCTGAGCAGGGCGAACAACGGCGCCTCTTCCGCGCCCTCCTGGCCGGACGGGACCTCATGTGCTGGTGCCCGCTACCAGAGCCCGGCCAGCCCGACCACTGCCACGCATCGGTGCTGCTCGAGCTCGCGAACGAGTCCGCCGCGTGATGCGCGCCCTCGTCCCGTGGCTGGTCACGGCGGCTGGTGTGGCCGCCGTGACCGCCACCACGGAATTCATCGCACGCTGAATTTAGAACGGAGAACCATGACCGACCAGACCCCGGCCGCCCTGCTGCGGGCCGCCGCCGAGACGGTGCGCCATTGGGCCGCCGACGCCACGTTTGACCCGTGGGTGCCGGGAGTAGTCGCCCGGTTCGGGCCTGAGCTCGCCGAGTGGCTCGACGGCGCGGCTGTGGACGCTGAGGAGGTCGGCGCCGACCCCCACGCCCTCGCCGTGGCCCGGAAGATCCTCGGGGCCGAGTCGTGACGGCGCGGCGTCCGGGCCCGTCGCTGGCGCAGATGCGGGTGCTGGTCGACCGGGCCGAGCGCGGTCCGCTCTCGGCGGAGGAGGCGCGCTGGTTCCGCCGTGGCCTGGAGTGGCGGCGGTCGTGGCGGCGGGATCGGTCCGCTGTCGGGTTGCGCCGTGCGCTCGCCGTCCTGCATCGCCCGATGCTGCGCGCCGGCGTTGAGGTGTGCGGCGAGTGCTCGGGCTGGGACGGGCGCCGCTGCCGGGGGCTGGTGACGCCGTGGCCGTGCCCGACGGCAGAGGCGGCGGGGCTCGACGAGCGGCGGGAGGCGGCGTGATGGACGTCGATGCCCCGCGAGCGGGCCTGGGTGCCCGCCTGAGCGCCTCGGAGGAGAATTCCAGGCCTCGGGTCGCGCGAGGCGGAGATAGGCCGTCAGGCGGGCGCTCGGCCAATCGGGTTACCACCGCGCCAGCCACCGATGCCCCGCCGCGCGGCTCCAGTGACCCCCAGGGCGCCCCGCAGCGCCCGAACGCCACCCAGGACCCGCGAGGTCCGGAGAGAAGCGCAGACGGCCGCACAGCCCCTCCATCCACCCGCCACGTCGAACGAAAGGCCACCCGATGACCAAGCCGCGCCCCACCCAAACCGCCGTCCTCGACGCCGGCCTGCGCTGGCTGTTCGAGACCGAGCAGCCCGCCGATGCCTGGGCCCAGCACCACGGCGAGATGATCCCCGCAGACGGCAACCGCACGTACAGCTTCGTCCCGGTCGGCGCCCGGCAGCACCCGGTCGTCGTGGTGGACGTGGCCAAGGTCGAGTGGATCAATAACGGCCCCAACCAGCTCCAGACGCCTGCGAATCCGCTTGAGCCCGGCGAGCTGCAGGCTCTCGCCGCCGAGCTGGAGCGCCGCGGCTTCGCCGTCGAGGCCACCTGGAACGGCAGCCCTGGCGCGATCACGGGCAGCGTCGGCCTGGCGCGGCCTGCGCACCCGACGCAGGTTGCCGCCGTCGAGCGGTACCACGCCGGGTGCCAGCAGCACCCCCGGCGCTCGGTGTTCTGCGAATGCGAGGCGTGGCTGGCTGGCTTCCGTCGCGTCGTCCAGCCGGTCATCGACCAAGCGACCTGCGCCTGACCACGCAAGCGGGCCGCCCCCGGGCCCTATCCGGGGGCGGCCACCCGGTCAGCCCATCACACCCCGCCCCGCCAGCAGAAGGCAGGCCTCATGACCCGCAGTGCCACCGCCGAGCACGACCGCGCCGAGCCGCCCGCCCCCGAGCAACTCACCCTCCCCGCCGAGCTCATCGCCGCCGTGACCCTGCCCGTCCCGATCCCGTCCGCACGACGCCGCGGCCGGCGCGTCCACCACCTGCCCGACATCGACTGCTACCAGCCTGAGGAGAACCCGTGAGCCCCGAGCCGTACTACGCCGACGAGCAGGTGACCTTGTACCTCGGCGACATGCGCGAGATCCTGCCCGCCCTCGGCCAGGCCGACCTGATAGTCGCGGATCCTCCCTACGCCGAGACCAGCCTTGCCTGGGACCGCTGGCCCGACGGCTGGCCCACACTCGCCGCCACCGTCGCGAGCAGCATGTGGTGCTTCGGCTCGATGCGCATGTTCCTCGAACGCCGCGACGAGTTCGCCGCCTGGAAGCTCTCCCAGGACGTGATCTGGCAGAAGGCCAACGGCACTGGCTTCGCCACCGACCGCTTCAAGCGCGTCCATGAAATCGCCACGCACTGGTACCGCGGCGACTGGTCGGCCGTCCACCACGACACCCCGCGCGTCGCCTACACCGGACCGGACAAGCACGCCCAAGCCCGCAACGACCGTGGACAGCACCTCGGGAAGATCGGCGCGCAGCGCTACGAGGATGACGGAACCCGGCTTGTGCGGTCCGTGATGGATGCCCGCTCGGTCCGCGGCGGCCCGCACCCGACGGAGAAGCCGCTCGGCATCCTCGACCCGCTGATCCGCTACGCCTGCCCGCCCGGCGGTCTGGTCGTCGACCCGTTCGCCGGCAGCGGCTCTACGTTGGACGCTGCCCGCCTGTGCGGGCGCCGCGCGATCGGTATCGAGGCGGACGAGAAGTACGCCGAAGCCGCCGCTAATCGCCTGCAGCACGCCCCACTCTGCTTCGACCTGCCCGCCTAATTACGCATGCCCGGCCGCCCCACCGGCCGGGCCCCGAACCGCGACTACACACAGGAGACCCGGTGACCGAGACCAACCCGACCCCTGCCGTCGGCCAGATCTGGCAGGACAACGACCCGCGCAGCAACAGCCGCAAGGTGCGGATCGTCGAGATCGACGGCACCCACGCCGTCGTCGAACTGCACCAGCCGCGTCTGCCTGTCAGCAGCGCCAAGCCGGGGCGCCGCACGCGCATTCGGCTGGACCGGTTCCGGCCCACCAGCACCGGCTACCGATACGTCGACGAGGGCGGGGGCGCGTCGTGACGGCCCAGCCCCCGTACCGCGTCCTCCGCGCCCGCTTGGAGGCCGAGCAGGCCAAGTCCGAGCGGAACGCCCCGCTGTGCCGTGGTGAGAAGTTCCGGCTGCTCAACGACGGCATGGCCGCCGGCTTGCGGATTGCCATCGGCCACACGGTCGCCGTGTTTGAGGGGCCCGAGGCGGCAGCCGCGTACATGCGGGGAGAGCCCGGCGCTCATGGCCCGAACCTCACGCCCGACTTCGTCAACCTGCCCGGCTCCATGGTGGAGCAGCTGCCCGACGACGTGCTGGCGTTGATCGACCCGCCGCCGTACCTGTCCACCGCATGCGAGACGGCCCAGCTCCTCGAGCAGGCGGTGGCCGAGCACCCCGATCGGCAGGTCGGGCTGCGGGAGTGGGCCAGGCGGATGCACGCCAGGTGCCGGGAGAGCCAGAAGTTCACCGGGAAGCTCTGTACCTGCGGCCATCACGGTGCCGACTGACCCCGGGCGCACGTGTGCCGCACACCGGGGGAGGGGTGTGCGGCACAGGGCAGGTCAGACGTCCGGCTGCTGTTCGGAGGCGGCTCGCTTGGCCCGCTCGGCTTCGATGCGGTCGGCGATCTGGCGGGCCCATTCGCGGCTGTAGGGGGTGTGCTCGGCGATGTGCGTCAGGGGTACGCCAGCGGCCCGCGCGTCGGTGACGAGTTCGTCGAGGGCGATGCGGGTCTTCTCGTGGGCCTTGGTCGCCCGGTCCAGCTTGCGTAGCCACTGGGCTTTGGCGTCGGGGTCCATGTGCGGGGTCATGCCCGGCATGGTCTCACGGGCGAGTGCCAACTGACTAGGCAGCTGGCCGCCAACTGAGTGGACGCCTTCGGTTCAAGATTTACTGCCAACTTTCTTGCGATCAAGAGGGCGGGTCTGTCAGTATCGAAGTGCCAAGAAAGTTGGCAGTCGATTCGTAGGGGAGATGGAAATGAACACCACCATTCAGGCCGCCCAGACTGTTCTCAACTTTGACAACCACGGCAGCTTCTGGGGTGAGTCGACCATCGCCGACGCCGAGGTGGACATCGAGCAGGCGCAGATCTTCGGCCAGAGCATCAACGAGTGGAACGTCACCGACCGCGACGGCAACCCGCTGCGCATCGTCCGCATCGCCGACCCCGACTTCCTCGACACGATCAGCGTCTTCGTCTCCTAGCTCCACCAGGCCCGGCCTTCAGGCCGGGCCCCCACCCACCACCGCCAACCGCACCGCAGGGGAGACCGCAGATGTCGAGCATCAAGCCGAAGATGGACCACAGCGAGCGGGCCGCACGCGACCTCCTCAACCGCAAGGTCCGCGAAGGCATCATCGACCGCCGCAACGCCAACCAGATCATCAAGACCGGCCTGCCGTTCGTCCGCACCATGCTCGCCGAATGGCGCCGCGACGGCTGCTCCCCGACCTGGATCACCAGCAAGTTCCAGAGCATCCGCGCCGAAGCTGTCGAGAAGCACGAAGCTGCGAGCAATCCGCTCCTCAAGCGCATGGCCTTGACCCGCGTTGTGTGCGCCGAGATGTACCTCGCCGTGTGGGCCGGAATGCAGGCCGACCTCGGCCAGTACACCGCCGACCGGCATGCCGAGCACGAACTCGACGCCTGACCCTCGGCCCGCCATGGCCGGGCCCCGCCCCCGAACCCGCCGCACCACCAACCCACAGAGGAGCCCGCAATGAGTCCCGACGACATCCCCACCGAGATCACCAAGCTCGTCTACACCTGCCCCCTGTCCGCGTCCCAGGGCCGCTCGCAGAACGAGGTAGCCACCCTGCTCGCCCACTACTGGCCCGCTATCGAGCAGCACATCCGGCAGCAGGTCGCAGGCGAGATCCTCGCCAGCGGCGGTCACGTGGTCGACGGTGACACCGCGTGGGACTCCGGCAGGGACCGTGAGCATGCCGCTCGGATCGCCCGAGGCGAATGACACAGATCCACCCAGCCCCGTCAGGCGGACGCAGCCGGTTCGAATCCGGCGCGGGGCACTCGATCAGACCCGCTTTCGCAAGGAGAACTCGCCGTGACCGAGGAAGCCCGCCTCGAACTACTCACCTGCCTCCGCGCCGCCCGCCGTGCCCGCTTGGGGCGACGTGGCGACCTCGGGCCTGTTGTCCACGCCCTCCACCACACCGCCGACCTGATGGACGCCGCCGACCGCAGACGAGAGCGGCACGAATGGCAGCAGTACCTTGCAGGCCGCCGGATCCGACGCCCCAAGCCGCCCTTCGGCTGGCCAGCAGACCCTGGTCAACTCATGCACCGGGGGTCGGGCTTCCTCGCCGCCTACGGCCTGGACGCCATGGAGCAGTGGGACGAGGTCCGGCGCACCTACACAGCCCCGGGAGGCGCCGGCCACAAGGCATGGATGGCATGGCTGCACGAGCGCCGGGCCATCCGCGCCGAGATGGAGAAGCTGCTGCTCCCGTCCTGGCGCGACTCGCCCAGCTTGACCGCCGACGACATCCGCGCGATAGCCGACGAATACGCCGCCCAGCAGTGGCCCAAGGAGATCTGATGGCCCTGATCGACGACATCGAGTTCTATGGCCGCGCCGTGGACGCGGGCGAGATGGACCGCCAGCAGGCCGTGCGGCTCCTCGTTGAGGCCAGCAACGGCCGGCTCGGGGAGCGCGGCGCCGCCGAGTACGTGGACAACTGGCAGGACGCCCGGAGCCGTCTCGGAAGCGTGCTGTTCGACGTGGACGACATGCTCCGCGCCCTGAAAAGCGGGTGCCCCACCGAGCGCGTTGTGCAGCGGGCTCGTGAGGCCATGCGCGCCGCGGCCAGAGCATCCGCCCTGCGCATGCTCCGCCGCGAACCCGACATCGACTGACAGCAGCGCTTTCACGGCAATGCCGAAAGTGGGAGCCTCGACGGCATGACCCCAGACGATCCCGCCCCGCTGCCCGGCTTCGACGAGCCGGCCGCGGGGCGTCCTCGCGTCACCTGCCGCATGTGCGGGCGGCCCCTCCGAGGCAGGCAGGCGCGGCTGTGGGGGCTCGGGGAGGACTGCCGCACCAAGCTCGCCGTGCGGGCCGCGCCCCGGCCGCCCGAGCACCAGGTCGAGCAGGAGACGCTCCCCGGGGCGTGATGCGAAAGCCGAAGCACCCAAGGTCGCGTCCGTCGGAAGCTTTCTGCTGCCCCTACGAGATCAACGCCTTGTCCGGCGGGAACTGGTTCGGGCAGTGCCTGCAATACAGCAGCCGGAGCCACGCCGCCCGTGCGGCCTCCCGCTCCGCCGACTCCCGGTGAATCCACACCCCCGCGCCCGCGGTCGCCAGCAACAGGACGATGCCCAGCAGGATGGCCGCCGCGCCGCCCGTCGTCAGACACAGAACAGCGACAGCACCCAACGCGACGGGTATGACCCACCGGGCCTCATACGGAGCCGGCTGAGCCAATGTGGCCTTCAACTCCGCATCATGCGACAGCGATCCCCAGAACGCGGCCAGGTTCACCACCTGATCCGGCATCTCGCACCTCGGGCACACATACGCCATGCCGCTCCCCCTCTGGTCAGACAAGAGCCATCAGAGTGACGGCAGCAGCCCGCAGGGCGGGAGAGCGCGAACCAGCCACATGACCAGAAGCCCCCACCCGGGGGTGGAGGCTTCTGGTTTGACCAGTCGCTACCAGCTAGCGCAGCGCACCCACCAGGCGCCGGATCTTCTCCGCGTGCGCCACCAGCTGATCCGCGAACGCCAAAGCAGCCGGCGCCGCGTACTGGTTGCACTCCCCGCTGCCGTCCGCGTCCACCGACAGGTACGCCTCGCCCTCGCGGGTGAACGGCCACTGCACCAGCTGAGCCACCAGCACCTCCTCCACGCTGCCGTCGAACTGGCGTACCGGGAGGGTGGCTGCCTCGCCGGCGTGCGACAGGTCCTCCAGGAACGCCAGGTCCTCGGCAGCGTGGTCCACCACGCACCACGGAGGGCATGGGATGGCGATCCGCTGGCCGCGCACCACAGCGGCCACCAGGCGGGGGGAGGCGCTCGGCGGTGTGGGGGTGACAGGCGCAGAGGTCTGCTGGGTGGGAACGTCGTGCAGTACAGTCATGGTGAAGCTCCAATCTGGACTGGTTGAGTTTCTTGATCGCGAGTGGCGACTCGCGGTTGAACAGGCCGGGCGTTCGCAGCGCCCGGCCGTTCGCGCTACTGGGGTTCGAGCGATGGCTTTGCGATCTCCGCTACGAGGGCCTGCGTCAGGGCGACCAGCGCCTCCCTGTGCATGTGGGCGGCGAGTGCTTCCGCTGCCGCGCCGGGATCGGCCACGGGGATCGGGATGCTTCGGCTCACCGGGCCACGGACGAACGCGCCCTTGCCTTGTTGGGAAACGATCAGCCCTTCCGCGCGGAGCAGGGCAACGCCCTTGCGCACGGTGGTCCGGGTGGTCGCGAACCGGGCGACCAGGGCATTCTCAGAAGGCAGTCGGTCACCCGCCGGTATCTCGCCGCTGTAGATCGCTTCGCGCAGAGCATCGGCAATCTGTCGGTACAGGCCGAACCTGTCCAGCGCATTGTTTCCGTTGTGTACGGGGGATTCGTCGATGATCGCCGATACTTCGGCTTCAGCGGCCAGCGGCCTGGTATCGAACCACTTGATCTCGCGGCGCACCACCTGTGGCCACCATGGCTTATCGGCCGCGTGCTGCGTAAAACGCGGGCCTGGCTGGCTTGTGATGCCGATGTACAGCAGGCGGTCGTCGGTGCCGTACAGGCGGTACAGCGCGGTGCGTTCGGGCGATTCAGGCATGCCCCTCCTCACGATGCGTGGTGCTTCCGCCACGCTCACGAGACGACCGTAAGGCTTATTCGCATCTGTATCAAGCTCCGCGTCTCGATACGCAAAAGCCCCCAGCTGTCGGGCTGGGGGCGCATGTTGGCGGAGCGTCAGAGCTTGACGTGATAGCCCATCTTGAACCGGTGCGCTGGCTTGGTCAGGATCGTCACCTCGATGGGCTTCTCGTCGTCGCTGTAGACGATGCGGAAGATCTCTAGGACCGGCACGTCGCGCGGAATCTCAAGGGCTTCATACTCCTCGGTTGTCGCTGGGCGAGCGGCAACCGCATCATCCTGCGAGCGCGTCGGGTAGCCCATCTCCTGGAGCAGGGCAGGGGACCCGCCGGGGATGAGGCGACGATCGGCCAGGCGTGTGCCTCGTGCCAACTCGATCGGATAGTACGAGTGCACCAGTTCGGCCGGCTGGTCATCGAGGAAGCCGATGCGCGAGCGGAGCATCGCGGTGTCGCCCTCTCCGAGGCGTAGGGCGCGCGCGGCCTCTACCGGTGGGACGACCTCAGCAACTTCCAGCATCCGGTACTTCCCACGCTGCTGCCGCTTCGTTGCCTCCGTCAGCCACCGGTACGGCTGCCCCGGCTCCGACGGCGCAATGTAGTGAGCGGGCTGGATCGTCTGTGCTCGCTCGCCCCGGACGAAGACGCCAACCCCCGTCTGGCCTTCGAGGAACTTCTCGTCCTTCAGGATCTGCAGGGCGCGCTGGACGGTGACGTTCGACGTCTCAAACTGTGCTCTGAGCTTCTCGTTGGTGGGGACCTTCTTGCCGGGCTCCCACTCCCCAGACATAATCAACTTTCTGATCTCGGCGGCAATCTTCTCGGCGAGGGGCCGCTTGTCCTCGTGCGGCTCGGGCATGTCAGTCGACCTCGATCTCGTAGTGGAGGCGGCGAGGCGCCTTCATGACCATCAGCTGCACTTCGAATGGACTCCCGTCTTCGGCGGATGTGGTGCGGAGGAGGGTGAGGACACTGGCGCCCTCAGGTAGGGCCAGGGCCGCGCGCTCGAACTCGTCGGCGTCGCGGAATTCAAGATCCTCGCTCACGTGGCGGGCTCGATACCCGAGGTCCGCTAGCAGGGTGGGCGCGCCGCCCTTGATCTTTCGCTTCTCGGAGAGAGCAGTGCCTTGGGCTACCGAGAGCGGGTAGTACGAGTCGGCGAGCTCAATGGCGTAGCCGTCGAGCAGGATGACGCGTCGGCGAACGGCGACCCTCTCGCCAGGGGAGAGGCGTAGCGCTGCCGCCACTTCCTGCGGAGGGTCGACTTCGGCGACATCGGCGAGTCGCTGGCCTCCTCGTTGCTGCGATTCGTCGCTCCAGGCATCGGATTGCCTGTTGGTGCGTGGTGTGACGTAGGCGAGCGAGTCGGATTGCCGCCGGTTATCGGCCATCTCTGGACCCTCCCCTCCTGTTGGTGATGTGTCTTCTGACCTCACCAACCTTAATCCCTTGATGCTTACGCCTACTGGTCGCTCCTTGGCCAAATCTATGCCGCGAAGCTTGCTACCTTATTCGGCAAGCCTTTAAGGTTGCTCACAGATGCGAAGCACTCGATCGGAGGCGCAATGCTGCGAGTTCGAGACGTCGCGACGCACTTCCGAGTGCACCCCGCGACTGTCTACCGCTGGATCCACCAGGGCTTTCTCCCTGCCTACAGGAACGGTCAGCCCTACAAGCCCGGGGACGGTGCGACCGGCGCCCTCCGGATCCCTGAGTCCGTCCTGAATTCGATGGACGTCGGTGTCACCGCCACCCCCGAGGTTCCCGCCGCCTAGCGCGGCCCCCGCCACACCATCCGGCTTGACCAACCTGGAAGGACTGACCATGACCACGTTCACCACTCCGCCGCTGCCCGCCTCGCTCTTCGACGGCGATGCCGCTTCCACGGAGCTTGGCCGTCGCCGCCGCTCTCTGACTCTGGTCCCCGACCTTCAGGTCGCGGCCGGCCCGGATCTGGAGGACGAGGCGTGGGAGAGCATCCGCGTCGCCTACATGGCGGCGCTGGATCAGCGTGACTTCGACGCGATGGCTGCCGCCTATCTGGACGCGGCGGACATGGATGAGGCGCGCCCCGGTCAGCCGAAGCTGATCCCGGTGCTGGACGCGGCCGGCGCCCGTCTCGGATTCGTCGAGGCGGCGTGATGACTGTCGCCGAGATGCTGCGTGAGCTGCCCGCGGGGGATTCCCGGAACCTGCCGCTGTTGGACCGGATCGCCGAGGGTCTGCGGGCCCAGGGCGAGGACGTGGAGGTCGTGTACGTGCCTCGCGGGGACCTGTACCGCATCGTGCCCCGGAAGCAGGTGGCGTGATGGCCCGCTTCGGTAAGGCGCCGGCGCTGGCCGCTGAGGAGCAGGCGCGTGGTGAGGGTCTGGCCGCTCGGATCGTGCAGATCTCTTCGGATCCGTCGAACCCGTCGCGGGGGAGTCTGCCGCTGTACCGGGAGGCTGCTCGGGCCGCGTTCGAGACGGCCGCCGAGTACGGCGAGCAGCCGGAGCTGCCCCAGTGACTGCCGTCGAGCGTTGCCCGGCCGCGCACGCGGAGGACCCGACCCCGTGTGGGGGCCCGCAGGTGGTGCGGGTTGTGAACCAGGCCGGGGCGAGTATGTCGGGCTGTGTTCATCACGCTGCCCGCTTGTACGCGTCGTTGATCCGGCCTCACGTGTATCCGTTGCCGGGTCATGACGGGGCGGCGCTCGAGGTCTATTACCGGGCGCAGGATCTGCCGCCGTTCCCGTGGGTGGATCGCCGCCAGTCGGGCCGCTAGCCCCCTCAGTCGTCGTGCTCGCGGGATTCCGTCCCCCGCGGCCCCGCGAGCACGACTCCCCTCTCTTCATCTGACCTGGAAGGGCACCACTGTGGCCACCTACCAGCCCATGACCTTTGAGCAGGAGCGCACTTTCGCCCGTCTCTCCCAGCGCTGGGACGCGGCCCGCTCCTTCCGCAACTTCGCCCGCAGCTGGGACGAGCCCAAGACTCTGCGGCAGCGGATCGCTCGCCGCCTCCGCCGCATCGCCAACCGACCCGCCTGACCGCCCCGCCTCCGTGCTCCGCGTGCCGGTTTGGGCGTGGGGTGCGGTGGCCGGACAGTCCGGCTGGGAGGGAGCTCGCAGTGGGTTACGGGAAGATCGTCGCTTTTCAGATCGAACAGACCGCGAACCGAGCCAAGGCCGGGCTGATCACCCGGGAGCAGGCGCACGAGCAGATGAACCGGCTCCTCGCCGGGGTGTCGCCGGCCGACCAAGAGGAGGCCAAGGCCGCCCTCAACAGGCGCCTCCGGGGCGCCACCTGAACAGTCAAGTCCTTAACCAACCCGGGAGGAATTTATGAAGAGCACGGGAAACGAGGCTGCGGACCGGGTGATCGCTGGCATGTGGCTGGTGACCGAGGGCATCCAGAGCCGCCGGGACGTCGAGACGGTCCTCCGCGAGGAGCTGGCCGATAAGTCGCCGGAGGAGATCCAGGCGATCCACGACGCCATCGCCAAGACCCTGCCTTCCTGACACAAGCCCCGGCAGCAGCCTGATCCGTCCGTCTCGCACGGACACCATGCAGTTCCGTAAGGGAGACAAGGTCAAGATCGTCAGCTCGGTCGACTACCCGGAGTACCGCAAGTACGTGGGTCGCACCGCCAAGGTCTACCGCGACGGGCCCGACAGTTCGGGCTTGGTGGCGGTGCAGGGCCTTGAATCCAAGGTCAAGGAGCGGGTGCTCGGCTACGTCGGGTTCGCCCCCGAAGACCTGCAGAAGGTCTGAGCGTCGGCCGCTGACTGCCGCCTGACGGCAGCCCATCCCGCCCGGCCTTGCTCTCCGGGCGGCGGTGGAGAGCCCGTCAGACACCCCATCCAACCCGCATTGGAGTACCCATGCCTGTCACTTTGCTCGCCGGGCTCGCCCGTCTGCGGCTGTTCCTGATGGTCGCTGGCCTCGCGTGGCTGGTCGGCCTCGATGCGCCCCTGTGGACGCGGGTCGTGCTCGTCGCCCTCGTCTTGGTCGCCCTGGCCCTCGACGTGGTGATCGACGAGCACAAGCCGAGCCGCCACTACGTGCGCACCAAGCAGCCCGACGACTTCAAGACCGCCGCCTGAGGAGGACTCATGTTCAGGAACCGCTCTCCCCGCCGACGCCACCAGCAGATCATGGCCGCTGCCCGGCACATGGTCGACGCCCACGCCCTGATCGTCGACGACAACGCGCGCATCAGCCCCGAGCACGTCATCGTCCTCGCCTACGGGCGCCACCAGATCGGGGTCACGACCGAAGAGGCCACAAACGCCCTCGGTGCGGCCCTCGTCGAACGGGGCTTCGGCCTCGACCGCATCGCCACCTCAACCGACTAACCCGCTCACCACCCCCACAGAGAGGACCCAGCCCGATGAGCAGCTGGAGCGAGGAGCGCAGGCGCAATCTGGCTGCCGAAGCAGAGCAGCGCCGGAAGAACAAGGACGCCGACGCCGAACGTAGCCGCAAGGAGCGCGAGGCCGAGGACAAGCGGCGCCGCGACGAACGCCGCAAGGACCGCGACGAGGCCCGCGCCGAGAAAGCCCAGCGCCGCCGCGAGAAGGCCCAGCGCCGCCAGGCCCGCGCCGCCAAACGCGAGAAGACCCTCACCCCCGGGAACGTGTACAAGCGCGGCACCCTGCTGCTCGTCGCCCTGTCCGCACTCGCCTCCCTTCCCGCGCAGGTCCTGCACTTCGTCGCGATCCACTGGATGCTGTTCCCCATCGGCCCCGCCGTAGAGGGCGCAGCCTGGGTCATGGCCGCCGGGACCGCCTACGCCGACGAGCGGAAGCTGTCGCCGTGGGTGCGGTGGCTGCTGCGGGTCCTGTCCCTGTCGGCCGCCGCGTTCGCCGCCAACATCAACTACCAGTACGGGCTCAGCCTCACCGAGCACGGCGTCAGCGAGAGCAACGCACGCGTGGCGGGTCTCGGTTTGGCCGCCGTCACCCTCGGAGGCCCGCTCTTCTTCGAGGTGCGGCAGTGGGTGCTGACCCTGTCGGCATCGACCGCCGACCCGAAGAAGCAGGCCGAGCAGAAGGCCCGCGCCAAGCACGAGAAGCAGCGCCGCAAGGTCTTCAAGGACATCGTCGCCCGGCAGGAGCAGCTGATGCTCGCCGCCCCCTACGGGACGCTCAAGTCGGAGGACGCTTTCGCCCGCGCCTGGTGGGACGTCGAGGGTGCACCGCTCGGCGTTACCGCCAACGTGATCGCCGACCGGCTCGACGCCGAGGCCGACGTTTCCGCCGTCCTCGCCGAGGCCGAGCGGACCCCGGAGCGGGTCGCCGTGGAGCTTCTGCTGGCCGACATCTTCGGTCCCGAAGGCGGCGATGGAGGGTCTTCCGGAACCTCTACCGCCACCCCCAGCGGCGGGCCGCGCGGGGGCACCCCTGAGGGCCGTACAGCCCTTGGGGGTAAAGGGAAGCGCCCGGTTCGGAGTACGGCCGACACGGAGGCTTCCAAGCCCCTCGCCGAGGCGGATTTGGAAGCCGTCAGGAAGCTCGCCGCCGCCCTCGGCGGAGTCCACCGGCTGTCCGCGCGGAACGTCCGCGAGGCCGTCGGCTGCCGCAACGAGTACGCCCTGCGACTGCGCGACGCAGTCCGCGCCGAGAAGCCGGAGGAGAACAAGTGACCACCGCAACCCACCCCGCCCAGCAGGCCCCGCTCAGCCTCCGCAAGGACCAGCCCGAGCCGACCGCCGAGGCGCTCGAAGGCACCGTCGTCAAGCACCAGGGCGAGATCGTCCGGCCCGCGTGGATCGAGTCCGCGGCAGCCCGCATCGAGCGCGCCAAGGACCACACCCTCGACAACAAGCTGTACGCCGGATGGTCCGTGCGCGGCTACCGCAACCTCGGCCGCCGCTGGCTCGAAGCGCGGCGCGACGACTACCCGCAGATGATCCGCTCCGCCAAAGCCGACCTGAAGGCAGCCGACGGCGACACGGCGGCCGAGACCGACGCGAAGGACCTCGTCAAGGAGCGCCGCGCCGAGTACCGCCGGCACAAGTGGATCCACTGGGCCAAGACCAGCGGGTGGGGTGCGGCGGGCACGGCAGGAGTAGCGACCGGAGCGGTCGTCGGCGGCCCGTGGGTCGACCTGCTCATGGCCCTCGGCACCTACGCCGTCGGCATCTACCACGGGCGGCCAGAAGCACCCAAGGCAGTGGAGGAAAGCAGCACCGAAATCCGCAACACAAGTCCGGTTCGACCCCAGGGCGAAGCGGACCTCGTGGCCGTCCTGGCGAAGGCCGGGATCATCAGCGAGGCCCAGCGCGACGAGACCCACCTGACAGCACCCATCCGGACCCACGGCCCCGGATGGACCGCCACAGTGGAGCTGCCGCCCGGCATGAAGGCATCCGCCGCCACCAGCAAGGCCGCCGACCTGGCATCCGCCCTGCGGATCAAGAAGACCCGCATCGAGGTGAAGGCAGACACGTCCGACGAGGGACACGAGGGCCAGTTCGTTCTGTGGGTCGCCGACAACGACAACCCCTACGGCACAGGGAAGAACTACTCCAAGCTCATCGAGGCCGAGCGCTGGGACTTCTGGAGGGATGGAGTGCCGCTCGGCGGTGACGCCCGCGGAGGACGGCAGACGCTGCACCTCATGTGGTCGTCGCTGATGATTGGCGGCCTCCAGGACTACGGCAAGTCCTACCTGGCCCGCCTGATCGCCGCTGCCGCCGCCCTCGACCCCTACATGCGCATCGTGCTGATCAGCGGGAAGTCCGGGCCCGACTGGGCACCCCTGAAGAAGATCGCGCACGCCTTCGTCGCCGGTTCCACCCCCGATCGACTCGATGCGGTACACGGCATTCTCGACGAGACGATCGCCGACATGCAGGACCGCGGCGAGCGGCTGGAGCGACTGTTTGAGGAGGACCCGGCGGCCTGCCCCGAGGGGAAGGTCACACGGGAGTTGGCGCGCGAGCCTGGCACCGAGCTGACCCTGATCATCGTCGATGAGCTCCAAGAACTCTTGGACGCTGCCGCCCTGACCAAGGTCAAGGTCGGCGACGAGGAGGAAGGCGGCGGCCGGGGACGGTCCGGCAAGGACGTGCTGGTGGAGAAGTTCGCCCGGTTCGTGCGCGTGGCGCGCTACGTCGGCGGCATGGGCGTCTTCATCACCCAGCGCCCGGACTCCAGCAGCGTGCCCACCAAGCTGCGGAACGTATGTGTCAAGACCGGGTGCTTCCGAGTCAAGGGCCCTGAGTCGTCCCGCATGGTGTTGGGCGATGACGCGGTCGCGGCAGGCGCGGCCCCGCACCTGCTGGGGGAGAGCAGCAAGGGGGTCGTTGTTCTGGATCAGGGCGCCGAGGAGGGCCACTTGACCCTGAAGGCGGACGTCATCGACCTGCCCGAGTTCACCGACATTTGCGAGCGCGGTCGGGCTCTGCGTGAGGAGGCCGGGACGCTGATGGGCGCCGCAGTGCACCGTGGCGAGGGTGGTTCGGCTGCCGCGGCATCGGCGGCGCTTCGGGCCGACTGCCTTCGTGTCCTCGATGAGGCTGGGGTTGACCGGATGCGCACCGAGGTGCTGGCAGCCGGCCTGAAGGACGGGAGCCCGGAGTCTTACAGCGACCTGACCCCAGAGTCGCTGAAGGCGATGCTCCGGAAGGCGGGGGCTGGCAGCCCGGTGCCGCTCGGTGCGGTGGATGGCCTGTCCAACCCGCGAGGTTTCAAGCGTGAGTCGTTGACGCCCTCATCCCGCCCGTAATGCCCTGATCGTCCCCTGCTCGATGGGTGCTCGCCCCTGCTCCACCGCAGGTCAGCCCCTGCTCGCCTGCTGCTCGGCGACTGCTCGCTGATCTTGTCGAGCACCCCGCGAGCACCCCTCCGAGCACCCCCTGACCTGCGACGGAGCACCCCCGAGCAGGCCCCAGAGCACCCCATTCATCCAAATATGTTCCATCAACCCGAAGGGGATCGAAATGGCTCAGCAGACACGCTGGGAGAAGACCAACAAGGACAAGAAGAACCTCCTGAAGTACGCCAAGCCCGGCATGACGTTCTACGGCGTCCAGGAGCAGTCAGCCCTGGGGCGCCGCGCTATGGCCCCCCAGTACATGTGCGACCGATGGACCATCACCCACATGCACCCGATCTTCAGGAGCGCCATGGTCGGATCCTCGTCACTGGAAAGCATCCTGTTCAGCCACGGGCCCCTGTATGCGACGCCGATCACCAGTCACAAGGGGAAGCCCCTCCACCCCATGTGGGAGCCCCTGCCGCAGGTTGCCGGGCCGCTCGGCAACGAGGAAGCATTCGGTCGCCCCCTGGACACGGTCGAGATCCAGGGTCTGCGGAAGCGGGTGCGGGACAACACCGACGCCCACAAGAAGGCTAAGAGGGGCCGGTGGATCTGATGCGCGGATTTAGGGCGCGGCGAGTGGAGCGACTGACAGCGAAGATGCGGCGTGCACTCACGGAGGAGCGGCAGGAAGAGGAGCGCCGCAGGGAGCAGGAACGCCGGGAGACCACGACCCACGTCGTCACCCGCTATCCCACCGCCGGGGGCGCGGACGTGACTTTGCTGCAGGTTCGCACAAAGGCTGAGGTTCGCCTGGTCGCCGAGTGCGGCGGCTGCGGAGGTATCTCCGGAATGCGGGAAGCGCGCGAATGGGCCAGCAGCCACGCGAAGGAGTGCAAGTCGTGATCAGCAACCGCGAGCAGCTGCTCGCCGAGGCGCGCCGCGCGTGGGCGGCATACGAGACCTCCGGCAGCGTCGAGGACTTCGCCGCCGCCCGGCAAGCCACCGAGGCCGCGAAGGCCGCCGGTATTCCGCTCGCCGAAATCGGCCGCGACCAGTAGCGACCGGGGCGCCCCGCATCGCCTGGACAGCACCGGGGCGCCCCACCCACCCCGCGCAATTCACATCACACGAGGAGACATCCAGCATGCCCAACAAGCAGCACGGAATGACAGACCAGGAATGGGAGGCGCAGAACGGCGCTCTCCATCCCGACGAGGCGCGCGCCCGGGGCCTGTGCTGGCACTGCTCCGGCAAGGGCGCCAACTGGTCGGCCTTCGGCGGCGAGCGGATCAAGGCCACATGCCCCAAGTGCAAGGGCACTGGCAAAGCCCGAGGCTTCTGATGGCCGCGACCATCCCCACCCCAGCCGACCTCGACCGGGCCGCCGCCCGCATGTACAAGGCACGGCCCCTCACCGCCGCCGACCGCCGGGCGTTCGACCAGATCGCCGCTGGATACGAGCGCACCGCCCCCGCCGTGCCGGCTGCTCGGAACCTCGTCACCAAGACGGTGGATGAACTCGTCGCCGAGGCCCTCGGCGGCATCAACCCGCACGGCACCCGGCCTCCGGTCGACGTCCGCCTCCCCGGCCGGCTCGCCGCGGTCATGCCGGACTGGGCCCACCGCGGGCGGCGCCGGGATATCACCCACCCCCCGTCCACCCAGCTGTACGTGGCCGCCGCGATCCTCCGAGAGTGGGGCTGGCAGGCGAAACCGCACAAGCTCCGCAACCGACGCGGGCAGCGCTGCATCTGTGGGGCGCTCGTCACCACCGTCGCACTCGGGATCGGCACCATGAGCGGCGCGGAAACCGCAGCATGGCACGTGCTGTGCGAGCTGCGCGGCCGAGGCTGGAATCGTGGGCTGATCGGCGACTGGAACCAGCAGCAGGGCACAGCCGAGACGGCTATCGACGTCACCCTCAGCGCCTACCAGCGAGCCGTCGCGGCGGGTCAATGAAGTGTAAGCACTGCGGCAGGGTCCTGAAGTCCCACTGTCAGCGCTGCGGCTGCTGCAATCCCCGGCACGTAGAGCACCCCGATTGGTGCCCCGTCCAGCAGCGCCGAGAACGCGCCCGAAGTAAATCCCCATTCCAGCGATAGGAGAAGGCCATGGCCATGTACGAGCCCGGCGGGTACGAGTTCGAGATCGTCTTCCTCGATCCGAACCGCCGCCTGAAGCCCCACCCCTACTTCGGCACCATCCTGGTGGAGCGGCGCATGTCAGAGAGCGACGTCGCCCAGATGCTCCTCACCTGGGCCAAGCGCGGCTACCGCGACATCGAAGTCCTACACCTCCCCAACCCTGGCTGGACCCTCAAGCGCTTCGAGTGCTTCCGCAAGGGGGTTACGAAAAGGCAGCTGCTCGGTCGAAGCAGGCGCTGACTGCAGTCCGGGCCGACTCCCGAGGCATCTGACACCACATCCACCTCGAAAGGAATCGCCATGTACGACCCCGTACAAGCCGACCGGAAGGCGAAGCGTGTCCTCAAGCGCGAGCCCGCCCGGTCGAGTCAGATCTGCGGCTACCAGATTCAGATCGGCAGCTGGCACAACACCGGCAACCAGTTCTGCGGCGAGCGGAAAGCCAAGGGTCTCTACTACTGCCAGGAACATCACGACTGGCTCGTGCTCGACGAGCCGGACGGCGTCATCCGTATGGCCCCGGGCAACGCCATCGGAACGGGGTGACCATGCGCTGGATCAACTCGCGTCAGCAGGTGCGCGACCACAAGGGTCAGCGGAACACCTGTGCCGCCTGCGGCCATGACGGCACCAGCCGTGACCCGCTCGTGCTCTCCGGCGACGGATTCCGTATCCACCGCTCCCACACCACCGACCCGCAATCTGGCCTTTTCGGGGCCGCGCAATGAACATCACCATCCACCGCCGCTGCCGAGGTGTCGACCGTGTCGAGCAGCGTATCCGCGAGGTTGGAGAGCAGGCCGGGGGCCTGGTTGCTCGACATGTCGGCGGGCCGCTCCCGCTCGTGGAGATAGCCCTGACTGACCGTAAAGGCGTCGTCTCGCTCGTCCAGCAGGCAGACGTCGACCTCGCAGGCAAGGTCTCCCGGCAGCGGCAGGCATTCGGGCGTGTCGTCGACCACTGGACCGTGCGGCCCCTCGCCGGTACCGCCCTCACCGCCACGGGCGCCCTGGTCGCCATCGACACAGCCCGGCACCGCAACCTGCGGGAACTCGACCGCACCCTCATCCACGAGCTCGCCCACTGCGTGCAGCTGAACCTGGAGGGCGCCCGCGAGCGGCACATCTCCTACCTGCGGCAGCAGTACGGCATCACCGAGCACTTCCCAGCCGACGAGCAGGCGTATGAGCGGCTGATCGACGCCCGTGAACGGCAAGCCGAACGCCTCGAAGCCCTCGCCCGACAACTCCCGAAAGGCCACTGACCATGCGCTTCAACTTCCGCCGCAAGCCCAACCACGAGCCGCTCGACCTCAGCCAACCTGTCGACGAGAACATCGCGCGCCAGGTGGCCGCGCTCGTCAACGCGGGGGACGTCGACGGCGCCGACGCCCTGTGCAAGACGACATCCAACCCGCGCGGCACTGCCTTTCTCGCCTTCCGTTGGATCGACGTCGAGGAGCCCTCATGAGCAACCCGTGGAAGAAGGCGGCCAGTGTCGCCGCCCTGGGCAACCTGATGGCCGACTGGCTGGAGGGCCGGATCAGCACGCGGCCGGCTTACTGCGACACGCAGCCCGACGAGGAGACCGACCACCTGATTCCCATCCTCGCAGCCTGCAACCGGGCCGGGTTCGTCACCACCTGCTCGCAACCTGGGGAACCCGAGACCCGCGGATGGGACGGGCGCATGTACCGGCAGCGGGCCGCCGTCGAAGGCTGGGTCGCCGACCGCCGTCTCCTCGACCGCCTTCGGGTCAGCGCTAAGCGGGCCGGGATCGACGTCATCGCGCACAAGCCCGGAGTTCGATGGCATGACGGCATACCTGTCACCGATGCCGACCGGGAGCCGTACACCTGGTTCGCCCGCACCGACGGCCACCGGAACCAGATCGCCTACGAGTGGCCCGGCGTCGGCGGCCGGGCCGTTCGTGAACTGCGGAAGTCCACCTACCTCACCCTCATCGATCCCGTGTGGGGCCGCGACGACCGGCTGTGGCCCGCACTCGCCAACGCCATCAGGAGCTGACCATGGCCATCACGTTCCGCAAGAGCATCCGTATCTTCCCCGGCGTAACCCTCAACCTGAACGCCAAGTCCTGGTCGATAACCCTCGGCGCCCGCGGCGGGCCCCGGCACACCATCAGCTCCACCGGCCGCCGCACCACCTCCATGGATCTGCCCGGCCCATTCGGGTGGAGGCGCACCAGCCGCCGCAGGCACCACTGAAGCGAAGCCCGACAACCCGACCCCGCCCAGGAAGGAACCCAGCCATGCACAAGGTCGAGGAGAAAGACCTCGTGGGATACGAGGGAAGCCTCATCCCCGTCCGTGTACTCGCCACCACCGGCACCACAGCCCGTGTGATCACCAAGAGGGCCGGAGTTCACGTCACGGGAGACCAGATCTACGAGGTCCCGATCAGCGCGCTACAGGATGACCGGAACCCCTGACCCGTCAGCCCGCCCGCTACCTGTTCCACGAAAGAGGAAGCATGACCGACACCGACACCACCGAGTCCGTCCGGTTCACCGCCGACGTGGTGTGCATCCGGGGCGACCACATTCTGCTGATCGAGCGAGGATGCCCGCCTTTTCAGGGCCAGTTGGCGCTTCCCGGAGGCGGCGTGGATCCCGGGGAGTACCCGGATATGGCTGCCGCGAGGGAGTTGCTGGAGGAGACCGGCGTGAAGGTCTCTGTGGACGATCTGATTTTCGTCGGGCTGTTCGCCCGCCCCGACCGTGACCCTCGCGGCCGGTACATCAGCGCCGCCTACGTGATCACGGTCGACGCCGACGTCACGGCGCGGGCTGGGGACGACGCTGCTGCTGTGCAGTGGGTGCCGCTCGACGCGATCGGGGACCTCGCATTCGACCACAACGAGATCGTCCACGTCGCCCTGCGCCAGCGCCTGGCCGCAGACAAGTAAGCGAATCCGGCACTGGGTGGCACGAGGACGTGGCCCACCCGGCGGCCATCCACCTAACCACCCAACCCAAATCCATCCAGAGACGGAGAAATCCCATGGCGAAGAAGAAGCAGAACACCGACGACAACACGGTCGTGAACGTGGCCAGCCCCGGCAGCGTGGTCGGCATCCAGTGCGGCGGCAGCATCGTCGGCTCCACTGTCGCCGTGAACGGCGACAGTGGCCGCTGGGGCCCGTACCCGAGCGGCCGTTGGATCGATGTCGAGGACATCGACCGCAGTCGCAACTCCAACCCTGACGACTGACCTAGCACCCCGAAGCCTCCCCCACGGCAGTCGTGCCCCACGCCCGTCTCAGCGCGCGGGGCCGAGATCAAGTAAGGACACTCATGGACAAGAGGCTCGCCGCCGCCCTCCAGCGCGATGACGCCCGCGAGGACGCCGGAATGCACCCGGACGACCGCGAGACCTGCCACACCCATCAGTGCTGGGCCACCGAATGCGAGGGCCAGCACCGACGGCCGACCGCCGGGAGGCTGCACGCGGCCAACCTCGAACTCGACCGCATTCGCTTCAACAACCGCAGCAAGTAGAGGAGAACCCGATGCCCGACCTGTGGAACGGCAAGCAGCTGCCCGATCGGAGGCGGATCCAGAAGCCGCTGCCCGAGACGATCAACTACCGGCTCTATGACCAGCGCGGCCAGCTGCTCAGCTTCAACTCGACCAACTCCCTCGCCAGCCTCGTCGCCGACGTGACCATCACTGCCCGCGAACACCCCAACGCCCGCATCCACGCCGTCCAGTACGACGGCCCCGCCTGAGAAGGAGACTGCCTTGAGCGCACCCACCACCAGCTACGGGCACGAGCTGTCCCCCGGTGACGACACCGACATCAACGACGTCCCCGTCTGCTGCGACGACATGCAAGGCGAAAACACCAGCAGCGGAGGCCGCGACTACACCTGCCCCGGATGCGGCACCGTCGTGTCGATCTCGGCGAGCGGCCTCGTCAACGACATCTACCCCTGACCCACCTCACCACCTCGGCCCCGCTCGGATCCCGGGCGGGGCCTACTCGTGCCCGGCTTCCCGCCCCGGATCCGGCTATACAGCTTGACGCTGTACAGCGTGAGGCTGTAGTTTCGTTGTGTCGAACCGAGGGGGAACCGATGACCACCATCGCCACCACCGAAGCCGCCGCCGAGGCCGGAGTCACCGCCGACACCATCCGCACCTGGTGCCGCCGCAACGTCATCGCCGCCGTCAAGCAGGCTGGCCGCTGGATCATCGACACCGCGTCCCTCGCTCACCGCATTGCCATCGGAGCCATGCGCACCCGAAAGGAAGCCCAAATGACCCAGCAGCAGCCCCAGCCCCCCGCCACGGACCGGCAAGTCAGCTACATCATGAGCCTGATCAATAAGTTGGCCGACAGCGACTTCGGGCTGGAGTACTACGACGGCCCCACCAGCAAGCACGAGGTGCAGGCACTGTCGCAGGCGCAGGCCAGCAACCTCATCGAAAACCTCAAGGGCCTCCCCGACGGTCCCTGCTGACAGGAACCCCTGATGGCCACTATCGTCAACATCCGCCTGCGCGACGACGCCCCAGGCTACGAACTCACCCTCGACGGGGAAGGGGCCATCCCTACCACCGTCCAGGGCCACCACGAAGACGTCGACCTCGATCAACTCACACCCCGCGCCCGCGCCCTTGCAGAAGCCGTTGCACAGACCAGGTCCCGCAGCGCAGGAGACGTCTGGATGGAATCTGATCAGCCCATCCGGGAGCGCATCGCCGACTGGAGTAACTGGTACACGGAAGAAGAAGCCACCCAGCCCGAGCGGCGCCCATGGCGAGGCTGGGCCCACTACCCCGCCACTTCCACCATGAGCCCGATCGACTACCTCGAGCGAGAAGCACGCAAGATCCCACCCGGCTGGCACGTGCTCGGCGCCAACCCACAGACCCCTGTGCCTTCCAAGGACTCGGGAGCGGCAGACCAGTACCTGACTCGGGACCAGGTCCTCGCGTACATGCGTGCCCGAGGGCGAGACATCTCCGTGTCGACATGGAGTGCCTACACCTCGAAGAAGCGGCGGCAGGCCCCACCCCCGGACCGCCACGTCAGCCGCACCCCACAGTGGAAGCCGGAGACCATCGACGCGTTCCTCGCGGGAACCTGGAAAGCCGAGACGCCCGATCAGGGCCAGTGAGACACTTCGGCAGTGGTCCCCGCTCAGCGGGGATGATCCGTTCCTTCGTCTCCCGAGACGATTGTCCCCGCATCGGCGGGGAACGGGCCCCCTCCAGCAGGGGGCCTTTCCGCGTCCCTATGGGCCTACTCGTGCCCGGCGCCAGCAGGCTGCGACACAGGCGCTGGCCGCGCGCGGGCCATCCACCGGTCCCGGCCCACCACCCGCGACGGACGCCCCAACGGCTCCAGCCCCAGCGCCTCGCACGCGCGCTCCAACTCGGCCCGAACCTCAGGCTCCGACTCCGCCAGCACCGTCCATGTCACGCCCATAGTCAGCCCTCGTAGTCGTCCGTGTAAGAAGTGTCCCCGAAGTACTCCTCACAGCCCTCGTTCCGGTCCGGGGCCCCACCATGGACGATGACGTACCCGTAGCCCGTCGTCAGGCTGCAACCCTTGTCATCCCACTCGCTCGCAGCACCAGTCCACGCGACGAACACGACGATCCCGATTGCGATCCCCAACAGCTTGCGGTTGTCGGCGTGCACAGTCCCCCCTGAACTTGATGCGCAAAAGGTACGGCACGGACAGATGCGCAGGGAGGGGTTTGACCTATCTGCCGCGTCGGCGCCGCGTCCTCGCACCCTTGCGAGCCATACGGGAACGCCCGGCGAAGTACCGGCCGGCGTTCGAGATGCGGGCCGCCTTGCTCTTGCTGGCCCCTTGGCGGCGCAGAGCACGGTACGCGGCCTGGCGTGAGCGGTAGACAAATCCGAATCTTCCACCGCGATTCGATACCATGGTGTCCTCCAATAGAGGGAATTTCGTGAAGTGTTGGGAGTGGTGATGTCGCAGAGCGTCGACTGGGACCCTCGCCTTGTGGCCAGGTTCTTCGCGAAGGTCGTAGAGGACTCTGGCGCCGGCTGCTGGATGTGGACGGCAATGAGGGATCCGAAGGGGTACGGGCGGTTCCAGTACGCAACCAGGGATCAGCGACTGGCCTACCGCGTGAGCTACGGCCTGATGGTCGGAGAGATACCCGAAGCTCTCCAACTGGATCACCTGTGTCGCAACACGGGGTGCGTCAACCCGTACCACCTTGAGCCGGTTACGGCTGCCGTGAACAAGGCGCGAGCTGCGGAAGCAAAGACGCACTGCCCCAGTGGGCATCCGTACACAGAAGAGAACACCTACCGCTCGCCGAAGGGCGCGCGAGTGTGTCGGACTTGCCGTTCTGCCACCCAGCGGGCCGACAAGGACCGCCGAAAAGAGCAGCGTCGGGCTCGCGGCCCTCTCCCGCGAGTGCGTCCCACCCACTGCAAGCACGGCCACGCCTTCGACGAGGCAAACACCTACCTCTACAAGGGGAAGTATCACTGTCGCGCATGCCGAGCTGCACGAGAACGGGCGCGCACGGCTGCAAAGAAGGTGCGGTAGCGACCTCCGTGGTCGGCCGCCATCAGTGCTTCCCCTTCCTGCGGGTCCTCTTGCCGCCGACCGTGATCGATGGATAGCGGCGGCGCACGGCCCTTCGGACTTGGGCTTTCTCGCTGCTCGAGCCGTGCTGACTGACTCGTGCGAGGGCGTTGCGGGCCCTGCCCGGTGTGTCGAGGGGGTACTTGCGTTTCGAGGGCACGCCGAACGATGACTTGGGCAGGCTGCGGCGCTTCTTGGCGGTCATCTTGGAGGACTTGGCCACGACCTTCTCCCTTCCGCTGCCTTCCATGGTGCGCCCCCCGAAACGGCTCCGATAGTGCATCACTCCTCATATGGTGCACATGTCCTATGATTCGAAGGCGAAGATGCTGTAATTCTTTCGAATCCTCGAACAGGTGGGGAGAGTGTGGCCATGACGGCAGGACCCAGCCCATCACGGCGCAGGAACGTCGCCATCACCGCCGAACAAGCCGCCGTGGTCTTCGACCTCAAACTCCAGGGCCTCAGCTACCGGGCCATCGAAGCCATCACCGCCGCCCCCGACGGGCCCACCGGAGGCGTGCGCATCGCAGCCAGCAGCGTCTGCCAACTCATCAAGGCCGAAGCCGCCCGCCGCGTCGACCCCCGCGTCGACGAGTGGCGCGCCATCCAAATCGAGCGCCTCGAAGGCGTACTGCGCGACCACAAGGCGCTCCGCGACGCCCACTGGGACCGCGCCATGGGCACCGACGAGAAAGCCCCCGAGGTGACCGCCGCACTCGCCGTGGATCGCGCCCTCAACGGCATCTCACGCACCGTCGAGCAGGAATCCAAAATCCTCGGCATCCACGTCACGAAGATCGAAGCGCAGGTCACCGAAGTCACCCAGCAGGACCTGGAGATGCAGGAGATTATCGCCGAGGCCAAAGCCAAAGTCGCCGCCGAAGAAGCCGCCCTGCGTGGCGAGGCCAGGGAATGACCGCCCGCACTCCCTGCTGGATCGAGTCTCTCGTCCCCTCCTGGCTGCTCCACGACACCGGATACCGCAACGCCCTCCAACAGCATCTGATGGACCGGATCGCCGTCCAGGGCTACGAGCTGGCCGGGCCCGTGCGGATACGCCAAGGGGAGACTCCTGTGCCGCCCCCGGTCGGCATGCTCCTGCTGCGTGTCGAGACGGTGGTGGAGGAGTTCGACGTCGAGGTCGGCGAGGGCTAGCCGTGGCCACCGCGACCCGCACACGCGGCGGCTACCTTGACGGGCTCGACGCGGAGACCTTCGATCTCGACCGGCACCTCGCCGCCCTGGATCCGCGGCTCCTCGCCGATTCGGAAGGCCGGCGCACCCTCACCCGGCTCGACCCGATGCTGTTCAGCTTGGTCTACCTCCGCCACCACCTCAAAGGCCGCGACGGGGACGTCACCTTCGCTGACGCGCACCTCGACTGGTTCCGGCAGGCCCGCCAGTGGGTGCGCCCCGTGCAGGCCCCGGCCGAAGACCGCATGGCGTGGATCGCTCCCCGGTCTTGCGGCAAGAGCACCATGGCGTTCCTTGCTCTGCCCGCATGGGCTGCGGCCCACGGGTTCGCCCGGTTTATCGCCGCCTTCGCCGACTCTGCCATACAGGCCGAGACGCACCTGGCCACGTTCAAGCGAGAGCTCGATACCAATGAACTGCTGCGTCAGGACTTCCCGGACCTCTGCGCGCCGGGGAAGCGGCCGTCGGGCGCGAACCTGGCCGACACGCAGAGCATGTTCATCGCCAAGTCGGGGTTCGTCTTCGCCGCTCGCGGTATCGACGCATCCAGCCTCGGCCTCAAGGTCGGCGAGCAACGCCCGGACCTGCTGCTCGCGGACGACGTGGAGCCGGATGAGAGCAGCTACAGCCCCTACCAGGCGGCGAAGCGACTGACGACCTTGCAGGATGCCGTGCTGCCCCTGAACGTCTTCGCCCGCGTCCTCCTGGTCGGCACGGTGACGATGCCAGGAAGCATCGTTCACCAGCTGTCCAAGCACGCACAGGGCATCGAGACCGCCGACTGGATCCGCGACGAGAACTTCCAGGTCCGCCACTACCGGCCCATCATCAAACGCAACGACGGCACCGAGCGGTCCATCTGGCCAGCCAAGTGGTCGATCGAGTACCTCCAGTCCATCCGGCACACCCGCAGCTTCGCGAAAAACTATGACAACTCGCCGCTCGGCGCGGATGGCGACTACTGGTCGCCGGACGACTTCCGCTATCCGGAGCCGGGCGACGGCTTGGACCCGGCGCCCCGCATGATGCTGTCGGTCGACCCTGCGGTGACCTCCAAGGTGACGTCCGATTTCACCGGCCTGGCGGTCGTCTCGCATTGCCCGGAGCGGCGGCGCTGCACCGTCCACGAGGCGATCCAGGTGAAGCTGCCGCCGGCCGCGCTGCGAGAGAAGGTGCTGGCCATGCTGGACGAGTTCCCCGAGGTCGGGCTCGTGTTGGTGGAGGACAACCAGGGCGGGGAGGTGTGGCCGCACATTCTGCACAACCTGCCGGTGAAGCTGCGGACGGTGCACCAGTCGGCGCCGAAGGAGGTGCGGGCGGCTCGGGTGTTGAACCACTACCAGCGGGGCCGGGTTCTGCATGCGCGGCGGCTGCGGGATTTGGAGGAGCAGATGTGCGCCTTCCCGAAGGCGCCGCATGACGACGTGCTGGATGCGGTGGTGAGTGCGGTCGAGCGCTTCTTCCCGCCCAAACCAAAGGCCATTCCGAAGGCGTCAAGCGCGAGCTACCTTTGATTCAAAGGTGAGGAGTTATTATCGCCTTAACGAGAGGTGGTGGCCGTGGGCGCGGACACGATGGACCTGATGTACGGCATCGAGGAGCTCGACGCCGCGCGCCCCGACTACCGCAAGGCCCAGCAGTTCTACGACGGCGACGTGCCCGAGATCTTCGCCTCCGCCCGCCTTCGCCGAGCCCTGGAAGACACCGGCACCGACTTCCGCCTGAACTTCGCGAAAACGCCCGTGGATGCGGTCGTGGACCGCCTCGAGATAGCGGCCATCACGGGGGCCGACGACGCCCACACCAAGCTGATCTCCACGATGTGGGCCGACAACGGCATGGACCTCGAGGCCCCCGACATTCACCGCCACGCCTGCACCCTCGGCGACGCCTACCTCATCGTCCTCCCTGTCGAGGACGACAGAGAGCAGGTCATTGGCGTCGAGATGCACTACAACAGCCCGGAGACGGTGCGGGCGATCTACTCGGAAGAGAACCCCCGAGAGATCGAGTACGTAATCAAGCGGTGGTGCGAGACCCGCACCCTCGGCAAAGTGCATCGCGCCGAGCTGTACTACGACGACCGGGTCGAGCGCTGGACCACCAAGCCCGGCTCGACGGGCGATCAGGTATCCGACTGGATCCACTGGCTCGCCGAACCTGAGGACGGCCAGGAGCCGGACGAGGATTCGTGGATCATCACCCATGATTGGGGGCGCCCCCCGGTCTTCCACTTCCGCACCGGGCGCCCCTACGGGCGACCCGAGCACATCGGCGGCTACGGCCCGCAGAACGCCATCAACAAGCTCAGCATCACCCACATGGGCACCGTCGACTACCAGGGCTTCCCGCAGCGCTACGCGTTGACGGACGCCGCGACCACCGACACGAGCGACCTCGAGCCGGGCGACTGGGACGACTTCCCGCCGGACGACCACGCCACCGGCCCCACGGATTCGGGCGACGACTCCAGCCTGAAAGCAGGGCCGGGCGAGGTGTGGACGCTGAGGGGCTTCAAGGCGGTCGGCCAGTTCGACGCGGCGAACCCCTCGGTGTTCCTCGACCCGGTCATGTTCGAGGTGCGGGCCATGGCCCAGATCACCACCACCCCCCTGCACCTGTTCGACCCGCAAGGCGAGGTGCCGTCCGGCGAGTCGATCCGGGCGAAGGAAGCCCCGTTCGTCAAGAAGATCCGCAACAGGCAGATGTCGTTCGGCGCAACCTGGCGCGAGGTGTTCGTCTTCGCCCTCAACCTCCTCGGCATCGGAGACGCCACCGTCGACGTCCGCTGGGCGCCGGCCGCCACTGTGGAGGATCAGACTGGCTGGCAGACCGCTACGGAGAAGGTCAAGAACGGTGTGCCCCGCCGCCAGGTGCTGCTCGAGTCTGGCTACCGGGAGGAGCAGGTCGACGAATGGCTCGAGGGCGTTGACGACGCCGAACTCGCCCGCCGTGTTGACATCCTTGCCACCGTCGCAGACTCCGCCCAGAAGCTCGGCGCCGCCGCGGCCCTCGGCGTGGTCACCAGCGAGCAGGTACAGGCGCTGCTGACCGGCGCGCTGTCGGACATTGAGCTGCTGGCTGGCGTGGAGGCCCGCACCTGATGGCCCGCCGCAGCCTCAACCAGCGCCTCGCCCAACTGATTCAGGGCGAGCAGACGGATGCGGTCATCCGGCTTGAGGACCGGGCCACGCAGCGAGCCATCGGCAACCTCGACAACGACTTCACCACACTGGTCCGCCGCACTCTCGCCGCCTGGACCACGGCGTTCGGCAGCGTCGGTGGTGAAGCGACCCATGATCCGGCCCTGCGCCGCATCCTCGCAGCGGTGCGCGCCGCCGTGAGGCGTCTCCTTGCTCCTCTCGGCCCTCGCGCACAGCAGGCTCTCGACGACACGCTCACCGACGCCGTCATGCTGGGCGCCAGCCAGCACGCGGCGTTCGTTCGCGACGCCACCGGCCTCCGCCCCGCCACGCCTCCGCCCCGACCGCGCCGACCTCTGCGGGACGCCGCCGCACGCGTCAGGGACCTGGTGACAGACCGCCGTGACCGCGCCCTGGCCATGCTCCGCCCCACAGTGGCTCGCCGCTGGAACCAGGTACTCACCGGCATCGGCACCGCCCGCGGCGCCCTGTCCGCCGTCCGCTCCCACATCACGTGGGTGGTCGGCCAGGCCGTCAACGAAGGGCTCACAGCAGGCATCCGGGCGATCGGCGCGCAGAAGCTGTGGGTGGCCGAACGGGACGCGTGCGTGAACTGCGCTGCCTACGCCGGGCTGGTCGCCGATGTCGGCGACGACTTCCCTGGCGGCCTCTCCTGGGATCCGCAGCAGCGCGGCCGAGGCGAGCCTCTCCCCACGCCGCCCCTCCACCCGAACTGCCGTTGCCGCGTCGTCGCCTGGAAAGACGAGTGGGTTGAGCCGGGCGTGCTGCCGTTCCCGGAGGCGCTCCGTCGTGAGGCCCGGCGCAGCATCGCCCGAGGCTTCAGCTTGCAGACCGAGTCCAATGCCGCCCGCATCAGGGCGGCCCGGGAACTTCTCCGCCGCGGCGCCAACCTGCCCCGCTCCGTGGAGGCATACGCCGCGACCGCCGTCGCGGCTGGCCGTTTCACCACCCGCTCCGTACCGACCGGACGCCCGTGATGGGTCACCAACCCGCAACCCCGAGATGGGAGCACCTCGTGAACAACCACCTGGACCTCACCGAGCACCTCGACCCGCGGCCCGCCAGGATCAGCCTGCCGCCCCGCACCCTGATAGGCGTGGTTGCCGGCCGCCCCGTGTACAACATCGCCGGAGGCAGCGGTGAGGGCGACGACGACTCCGGCGGCAGCGGTGACGACGACCCGGCCGACGACGCCGATGACGAGTCGGACGAAGACGACGACGACGAGAAGACCGGTCGGGTTGAGGCGCCCAAGCCCAAGCCGCCCGCCGCCAAGAAGGACGACAGCGACGATTGGGCACCGCCTTCCCGCGACGAGTGGGCGCGCACTCAGGCCGCACTGAAGAAGGCCAACGACGACGGCAAGCGGCACCGGCTTCGCAACAAGGAGCTGGAAGAGAAGGCGCGGGCGGGGGAGACCGAACACGAGAAGGCGCTGCGCGAGGCCCGCGAGGAGGGTGCAAAGCCGTTTCGCACGCGGCTGGTGAAGGCGGCGGCCCGTGTGGCTCTGTCGGAGGCAGGCGTGTCCGGGGCGACGGATCGCGTACTGCGGCTCGTCGATATGGAGGCGCTGTCTGTGGATGACGACGGCGACATCGTCGGCCTCGATGCCGAGGTCGAGCGGGTCAAGTCCGAGTATCCGGAGTTCTTCCAGGCCCCCGCACGGCCGAAGGCGAAGACGCGGCCGACGGCGGCGGACCGGAAGCCCGCCGAGGAGAAGCCGAAGAGCAGCGCCGAGCAGCACGCCATGAGGGTCCTCGGCCGCACCGGTTGACAACTGAATGTATATTGGTCATTAAGCCTTCAAGTCAGGTGATCTGACGAGATGGTGACCTTTCTTGCGAAGGCGCCCGTGATGGGGCCCGAGCCCACCAGCAGTCCCATCACGCGCCCGCAGGAGGGCACCCATGACCCGGAATACGTTCGAGGCGTGGATCCCGGAGGAGGACTCCTCTGAGGTCATCATGCGCGTCCTGCAGGTCTCGGCGGTCGAGGCGCTCGCCTCCCCCGAGCCCATGAAGTCCAACACCAAGAGCATCCCGCGGTCCGCCGGCGTGGGCGTCGGCGTGGTGGACAAGGGCAGCGCTTACGGCGAGGACACCTCCACCAACGACGACATAGTCCTGACTGCGAAGAAGCTCGGCAAGGCCATCCGCATCGCGGAGGAGGACATCGACGACTCGCTCGCCGACATCCTCGCCACCAAGATGAAGGACTGGGCGACCAGCTACTCGAAGCTGCTCGACAACGCCACCCTGGCCGTCACCGCGGCGGTGGGCACGGGCGTGCCGTTCGAGTCGGTGTACTACACCCTGTCGCAGACCGCGGCCGGCCTGGGCTACACCGCCAACGACAACATCACGTTGACCGGCAGCGGCGGCGTCACCTACGACAACCTCTCCTCGTCCCTCGGCGATCTGGAAGGCGGCGACTACTTCGACCCGTCCTCCGTGGTCGTCATCGCCCACCCCAGCTTCCGTGCGAAATTTCGTGGCGTGAAGGACGACCAGGGCCTGCCCATCTTCGTGCAGGGCCTCGCCGGCACCCCGGACACCTTGTTCACGCACCCGGTCCGCTGGTCCCTCGGCGCCAAGACCAGCCCGACCGCGACCGACGCGCCGGGAGGTAACCCGCTCCTCGCCATCGTCAACCGCGACTACCTGCGCCTCGGCCGCCGCTCCGGCCCCGAGTCGGTGTTCATCGACGGCCGCGACGGCGTGAGCGCGTTGACCGACGAGTCGATCCTCAAGATGCGGGCGCGCAGGGGATTCGCCCTCGGCCATCCTCGGGCCGCAAGCATCCTCGTAAATGACAGCGGCAGCTGACCATGGCGGCGGCTAAGAAGGCGACCGCCGTCCGGCAGGCGCAGAGCCCTGCCAAGGCTGGCGAGCCCGAGGTCGAGGTTGAGGAGCGGTCTGCGGACGGCTCTGACGGGATGCGGCACGTCAAGGAGTACGCCGTGCTCGGCCACGGACTCGGTGACACAGACGGGCCGGAGCACGAGGCGAACAAGGCCGGGGTGGTACAGGAGGCCATTCAGCGGGGCCTGCACCCGCGCGGCGACGTCCGCCTCGACAGCGTCGAAGCACATCACGACGGCGTGTCCCGCACGTACAGGTACAGCGTCGCCGTGGTGCCGTCGGCGGTCGATGACCAGCCGGGGGAGACCACCACGCCCCGCAAGGTAATCGAGGGCTGACATGGTTGACGCCTGGGCGACAACACAGCAGGTCACGGACGCCATGGGCGTGTCGGTGACCGATGCTCAGCTTGCCCAGGCGCAGGCCACCGTCGAGGTGTTCTGCAACCGGCTCTACGCCGACACGGAGCGGATCCGGCCCCGGGACGTGTACTGGCTCGGGCGGGCAGTCGCCTTCCAAGCGGCGTGGTTGAAGGGGCAGTACGACATCACGACCCGGCTCGACTCCAGCCAGGTGCAGCAGGACGGGGTCGTCGCCTCGCTCGGCGAGCACGCCATGGTCCTTGCCCCGATGGCCGCGCGGGCGCTGCGCCGCATCTCGTGGATGCGATCCCGAACCCTGCACGTCCGGTCACCGTTCGAGGACGGCAGCTCGTGGGGCGCGGACCCGCTGTCGGACGCCTCCGACGACTCGCAGTTCTGGCATCCCATGGATGGTGGCCGATGAACCTGGCCACCACCACCGTCAGCGTCCTCCGGGGAACCGGCACCGACGCCTTCGGCGACGAGACCGACCTCGCCACGGTCGCCGCATCCGGCATCCCCGCCTCGCTGATCGAGTCCAGTCGCCAGGCGCAAGAGCCCGTCACCGGCACGCCGCGGATCATCCGCACGCACGTCTGCCGAGTACCGCCCGGCACGGACGCCACCGAGACCGACCGGATCAAGGACGAGCAGACGGGCGAGATCTACATCGTCGTCTCGGCCACCCGCAACGCCAACCCGGTCATGGCGCAGCCGCTGCGCCTGGACCTGAAACGCACAGGACGAGCCGCCTAACCAGCGCTCCGACATACCTCGCCCCAACGGCGCGACGGCCCGTAAACGGCCAGCCAGCAGGGGCACAGCACAGCCCGCCGACGTAGAGGAGGTGCAGGGCGATGGGCGTGGACTACCACGTTGTGGTCAACCACGGCTGGCGAGGCTGGCTCCGCAACCAGGTCACGCACTACCTCGACAAGCTCGGGCGGGAGATCCAGACCGACGCTGAGCGTCTCGCGCCCGTCAAGACCGGCCGGCTCCGCGCGTCGCTCTACCACGAGGTGAACCGCGGCGAGCTCCGCGTAGGCGTGCGGGACGTGCCCTACTGGATGACCGTCGAATACGGCTCTGGCCCGCACATCATCGTCCCGAAGAACGCCAAAGCCCTGTACTGGCCCGGCGCCCGGCACCCCGTCGCAAAGGTCAACCACCCCGGCACGCCCGCTCAGCCGTTCCTGCGGCCAGCACTCCTCAAGCGGCGGGGGAGGCTCTGATGGCCGTTACCCCCCGCGCGAACACCGAGCTGGTTGCTGTGGCCTGGCTTCAGGGTGCCGCAGGAGTCGAGCCGGGGCAGGTTGCCACGACGCTCCCCAAGGACGTGTCGACCTGGGCGACGAACGGGTTCGTTCAGGTGCCCATGGCCGTGGGCGGTTCGCCCCAGCTGCACTACGCGCTGCGCGAGCCGGTGGTGCAGGTTGAGACGTTCGCCGTCAACCCGAACTCGGGCAGGCCACCGTGGGGTAAGGCCGCCAGCCTGTTCGAGCTGCTGGTTGACGCGACGTTCGATGAGGCGCGCATGCAGCGCACCCTGACCCTTCTGCCGGGCTATCCGCAGGCCCGCGTCCTCACTGCCCATTTCCTGACGGAGCCGCGCCGCATGCCTGGTGACGACTCCTCCTACGCCCGCTATGGGGCTGACCTTCAGCTCCACTGGATCAGCCTCTAGGAGCGCCATGCCGACCGTCCGAACCACCATCCAACCCCACCTCGAAGTCGAGGTCTCCGACGCCGAGTACCTGGACCTCGAGCGCCAGGGCCTCCTCGTAGCCTCCCCGTCCCCGTCCACTCCTGCCGCCGCACCGGCCAAGACCCCCACCCCGGCTAAGGCCAAGGAGGCTGACCGATGAGCGTCTCGACCACCAATTTGATCATGGGACCGGCAACTCTCTACATCGCCAACTTCGGCGCCACCGAGCCCGCCGACACCGACGTCAACACCGCCCCTGCCGCCTCGGCATGGACCGACCTCGGCGGCACCCAGGACGGCGTGAAGTTGACCGTGGACCAGACGTACACGGATCTCGAGGTCGACCAGATCGTCGACACCGCTGGAAGCCGGCTCACCAAGCGGGTTTTCACCATCGAGACGAGCCTCGCCGAGCCGACGCTCGAGAACCTCAAGTACATCCTCAACGATGGCACCCCGGCCAGCGGCTCCGGCTACAAGAGCTTCGAGCCCACCTATGCGAGCTCGGCGACACAGCCAACCTACCGGGCCGTGCTCCTCGACGGTTATGGCCCCAACCAGCTGCGCAGGCGCTTCCTCGTTCGCAAGTGCCTGTCCAACGACAAGGTCGAGTCCACCTACAAGAAGGACGCGCAGACCCTGTTCACCGTGAAGTGGTCCGGCTTTTTCGTCACGTCGTCCATCGCCCCGTTCAAGCTCATCGACGCCACCTCGTAAGGACCAGCCATGGCCACCAGAGCGCCCCGAACCCGCACCGCTCCGGCGGAAGAGCCCACCGGCATCATGGAGATCACCACCTCGAAGGCGCCACAGGTCCAGGAAGCACGCGAGCCCCTGTTCTCCATCGACGGCGAGACCTTCACCGCCCCCAAGGTGATCGACGAGCGCATGGTGTTCCTCGCCATGAACAGCTTCCGCCAGGACGGTGCCGTCTTTGCCTCCATGAGGCTCCTGGAGCTCGTCCTCGGCAAGCCCCAGTACACCCGACTCCTCGATCTCTACGAACAGGAGGCCCTGACTCAGGAGAACTTCGACCAGGTCGTGAAGCTCGTCAACGGCCTGTTCTTCAAGCAGGTCAACGGCGACGACGAGTCGGTGGGAAAAGCTTCGCCCGCTTCGTAGCCAATGTTCACGACCACTCCTGGATCGCCGCCCACCGGGAGGACCTCGACGCCGACTTCCTCGCCATCTACGGCATCGACCTGGAGGCCGAGGTCGTGGGAGCGAAGCGCTTCCTGGCCCTGGCAGCCCGCACACCGGCCTACGACGGGTCCATGGCCGCCGTGGTGGCCGCCGAGCAGCAGAAGGAGCAGCCCGCCCAGCGCCAGACCAGCCCAGACGAGCCACAGCAGGTGGACGTCGACCAGATGAACCTGATCGTGCCCGGCCTCATAGAGAGAGTGGAGGTGTAGCCCCCGATGTCCTTCCTCATTGCCAGCGGCCACGTGCAGGTTGATGCGAAGACCGACACGGCGATGTCCCGCATCACTGCGGTCATCGGCGCCCTCAATGCTCTCGGGCCGGCTGCCGCCGTGGCCGGCGCGGGGATCGCTGCTGCGGGTGCCTCCATGGTCGCGTTCGGCGCGGCGGTGGGGCCGCAGATCTCCAAGATGAGCGACGCGGTCAAGGCGCAGGAGAAGTACAAGGACGCTGTGCAGACCTCGGGGAAGGCGTCTGAACAGGCAGCGAAGGCGGAGAACGCGTACCAGCAGACGCTGTCGAAAATGCCGCGGGCCACGAAGGAAGCCACGGCCGCGTTCGCTGCCCTGAAGGACTCGTATCAGCAGTGGTCGGACAGCCTCGCCGACGACACGATGCCTGTGTTCACGCACTCGTTCCAACTGTTCCAGGCGCTGCTGCCGAAGATGACACCGTTGGTGCGGACGGCATCCACCGAGCTGGATCGGCTCGTGACACGCATTGCGGGCGGGGTCGCGAGCCCTGGGTTCGATGCGTTCATGGTGAAGGTCAACGAGTTCGCCGGCCGCACGCTGCGTGCGATGTCGGATGGCGTCGTGCACCTGGGGGAGAAGCTCGCCGGCTTCGCTGCGGGTGGGGGCTTCGACCGGTTCATGGAGCAGGCCCGCACGATGGGCCCGCTGATCGCCGAAACGCTCGGGAACATCGCCAAGGCCGCCCTGCACCTGGTGGAATCCGGCGGGGACCTCGGCGTGACACTGCTGACCGTTGCAAACGGGCTGGCCAAGCTGGTCAATGCCGTGCCATCAGACGTGATCTCCACGTTCCTCCAGTTGTACGCGGCGTTCAAACTGGCCCGGATGGGCGCGGCAGCCTTGACCGCTGTCACCACCGCATCCGCCGCAACCAACCTCGCGAACTTTGTGCGCGCGGCCCGCTTCGGCGGTCTGGGCGGGGCGCTGACCGGGACCGTGCAGCAGATGACGCGCATGCAGAAGGTCGCGGCCGGGCTCGGCATTCTCGGGGTTGTAGCCGTCGGCATCTCGAAGCTCGCTGAGAAGGCGAGGGGGGCGCCACCGGACGTGGACCGGTTGGCCACGAGCCTCAAGAACCTGAGCAGCAGCGGCCAGTTCACCGGGGAACTCCAGAAGACCTTCGGCGACATGGACGGCCTGATCGAAAAGGTCAAGTTGCTCGACAAGAAGGCAGCCGCAGCAAAAGAAACCGTCCTCGGCTTCAAAGTCCCCGTGCTCGATGACGTGGCGCAATGGGTGTCCAGCAAAGTGGACGACATGGCCATGGGCGACAAGAGCCTCAAGGCACTCAAGGAGGACTTCGACAGCCTCGACAAGGCCATGGCCAACATGGTCAGCGGCGGCTACGCCGAGCAGGCGGCAGGCGGCTTCGAGAAGATCAAGAGCGCCATGGCGGCTGCCGGGTACAGCACCAAAGAGATCAACAAATTGTTCCCGGAGTACAAGGCATCCCTCGCCGCGCTCAAAGCTGACCAGCAGCTCACCGCCGCCGGGATGGGCCTGTTCGGACAGCAGGCCATGAGCACGAAGGCGAAACTGGACGAGCAGAAACGCTCGACTGACGGCCTGCGGCAGAGCATCGTCGCCCTGAACGAGGTCAACCGGGCTGGTTTGGGCGGCATGATCGGTTTCGAGCAGGCTATCGACGATGCGGCGAAGGCCGCGCGGACGAACGCCGGAAGCCTGCGCATGGTCCACGGCGAACTCGACCTCAACTCACAGAAAGCCCGGGACGCATCCACCGCACTGCAAGATCTCGCGACGAAGACCGATGACGCGGCGACGAAAGCGCGGGAGTCCGGCTCATCGTGGGAGCACGTCAACGGCATCTACTCCCGGGGCCGGCAGGAGCTCGTCAACTCGGCCATGCAGATGGGCTTGACCAGCGCCGAGGCCAACAAGCTGGCGTCACAGATCCTGAAGATCCCGGACAAGAAGTCCACACAGATCGAGATGCGCCGCGAGGACGCCATCGCCGGACTGGACGCCGTGATCGCCAAGCTGAAGTCCACGCCGGGCAGCAAGAGCGTCACCGTGAAGGCCCTGACCTCCTCCGCCGTACAGGCGCTGGAGAATTTGGGGTTCAAGGTCACGCACATGAAGGACGGCAGCTTCCGGGTCACCGCTCAGACCGGCTCGGCGGCGGCGAACATTGCGGCCGTCCAGCGGGCGCGCGACTCTCTGCAGTCGAAAAACGTGACGATCAGCGTCACGACCCGCTACTACTCCGTGGGCAAGCCCGGCAGCGGCGTGCGACAGCTGCCGTATGCGCGAGGCGGCCGAGTGCGCGGCTACGCGTCCGGCGGGGACGTACAGATGTACCCGGACGGCGGGTATGTCACCGGGCCCGGGACGGGCACCTCCGACAGCATTCTGAGTCTGTTCCCCAGCGGTGCGGTGGGGCGGATCAGCAACACCGAGTACGTGATGAAGGCCGCTGCGGTGGCCAAGTACGGCGTTCGGTTCATGGACGCGGTCAACTCTGGGCGCCTGCCCCGCTTCGCGAAGGGCGGCCTGACGGAGAAACAGAAGGAGGCCGCGCGGAAGCAGGCTGAGGCCCGGTCGCTGCTGCGTGGAGACGTGACCCTCGGGAACATGTCGCTGATCGCCGGGCGCAGCAACCCCGAGATTCGTGGGATGCTCGCCAAGCCGGCTGATGAGTCGGCGTTGATCTCGTCGCTGTACAGCCTTCAGACGAAGATCAAGGGATCGTTCACGGGGGCGACGGAGCATCGGCTGCTGTCGCAGCTCACCCGATCGGCGAGTTCTCTGTTCAAGCTGCGGGACTCGGCCGAGGCCAACAGTAAGGCCCTCGACAGTGCGAAGGACAAGCTCAGTGGCCTGAAGGATCAGTTCGACAACTTGAAGTCGTCGGTCAAGAGCAGCTTGATCGGCTTCGCGAACATCACGAAGATCGGCAAGTACGGCACGTCTGCATCAACGCTCATCAACCAGTTGAAGTCCGACACCACCCGCACGACCGAGTTCTCGGCGCAGCTGGAGGAGCTGAAGAAGCGTGGCCTCAACGCGACTGCCATCTCCGACATCGCCGCAGCCGGGGTGGCCGGTGGGGGCATGGCGACCGCTCAGTCCCTGCTCACCGCCACACCCGAGCAGATCAAGCAGATCAACGCTCTCCAGGCCCAGCTCACCGCCTCGGCGGACAAGGCCGGTACCACCGTGGCCGACAGCATGTACGGGGCTGGCATCAAGGCGGCCGACGGCCTCGTGAAGGGGCTGACGGCGAAGCAGAAGGCGATCGAAGACTCCATGATGAAGATCGCCAAGTCGATGGAGGCGGCGATCAAGAAGGCGCTGGGCATCAAGAGCCCGTCGCGGGTGATGATGCAGCTCGGGCAGCACACCGCCGATGGTTTCAACGTCGGGCTCGCCTCCCGCAAGAGCCTGATCACCACCCCCGGCACCATGCGCGTGCAGACCACTCCGCCGAGCGGATTCGTGCCCCAGGCGCCGACCACCACGATCCAGAACCTCAACGTGACCGTGCACGGTAGCTACGACATGGCGTCCCCAGCGGAGCGCCGCCGCGTGGCTGAGGCCCTGGCTGCTGAGGTCAGTGAAGCCCTCCGCAAGCGCGACAGAGAGAGGCGCTGATGCAAGGCGACTACGGAGACCTCCGCATCGGCCGACTCCTTCTCCGGGAGACGTTCAAAGCGAGCGAGTCCAGCGGCGACGCTCGCAGCATCGACATCGAGGGCCAGGAGTCCAGCCCGCCCCTCACGCGCACGGAGCTGGTGTGGCGGCACGACAACCTAGCCGCGCTCGACCAAGGCGGCGTCGTGCCGCTGACGTGGACTGACAAGCCTGAGCGCAACTGCTACGCCACGATCGGCTCCATCACGGCGGACTACACCGAATGGCGCGGCGACACCGTCACCTCCGACTGGAAGATCCAAGCCACCCGACTCGGCAGCGACACCGAAGTCGACCTCCAAAGCAGGCTCACAGGCATCGTGCGCGCCAACGACTTCAGCCTGACGGGGGAGCGCTGGCACGCCCCGCCCATCGGCCACTATGGCTACTACACCGGCGCCAGCAACCCCACCACCATGACCCGTACCGGCGCCGATGGGGCCATCACCGTCTACCGCAGCGTGCCCGCCGGCGTCTCACCGCGCTGGGGCTGCACCCCCACCAACTACCTCGCAGGCCGGGCCCGCCTCACCTCCGGCGGCACGGAGCTGTGCGGCACCGACCAGAGCCTCAGCCCGACCGGCTGGGCCCTCACCAACGGCCTCGTCAACGTCACGGCGGGCGCGTCCGGGACGCTGGACGTGCAGGCGTACACGGGCGGCGCCTGGCACTCCAAGGAGTGGAACGTCTCAGTTGCCGGGTCGGCCTCGAGCATCACCTCGTGGGACGGGGCGACGCTGCTGCGTAACGAGCCGGAGCACGTCATCCTGCGCCTCACCAAGAGCCTGTCGCCGGGCCGGGCCACTCTCGACCTGGCGCTCCGCCGAGGCTCCCGCTTCGTCGAGGGCTACCTTCAGACCGGCACGTCGGTCACGCTCGCGGCCTACCGGTCCGCGTCGGAGGCCAGCACCAGCGGCACCGGCTACGTCACCGCGTCCGGCGACGACGCGGACGGCAACAGGTTCGCCATCGGTTCGGCCCGCACCTTCACCAGCCACGCCAACGGCGGCGTGCAGAAGGCCAGCACGACGAGCTTGGACTTCTGGATCGGCGTCGCAGCGGGCGGGGGCTCAGCAGCATCCGGTGACGCGGCCACGGACCTGCGGAACCAGTACCTTGCGGCGATGCCCGAGGCTGTCTATGCGGTGAGGCGGTAGCTATGGCCGTAACGGAGATCCTCGAGGCTCTTGGCTCGTTCGAAATTGACCTGTCGCCATCCACGCCCCGCGAGACCCTCGACGCCATCGCCTACTTCGGGCACATCGCTATCGTGCCTGGCCGCGTGGACCCCGCCGGCTACGGGGACGGACTCCTCGCCGCGGCCCGCTACGTCGGCGTCGTCCGCTCCCGGCGCGTCGATGACGACCGGCGCACCAAGCGGGTCGAGGACGCCACGAAGATCGGCGGAGTCGGCATGGCCTTCTGGCTGGGCGACGAGGATGACAAGGGCTCGGTGTACGAGAACGCCGTCGAGCCCGCCTCCGCCACCTTCGCCACGGCCGTCACCATGCTGCTGCCCGCCTCCGGCGCCGTCACCGCAGGCACCCTCTACCCGGTCGCAGGCGCCTACTCGGGCCGCCACCTGTACGAGACGCCCCGCAAAGCGATCAGCTACGTGTGCGACACCATGTCCACCACCAGCGTCCCAGTCGGCTGGCGCGTCAACGGCGACGGCACGCTCGACGCGGGGCCCGAAGCGGACCTGTACGTCACCGACCCGACGTGCGTCATCGTCAAACGGAACGCTGGCGAGGACATGCACCTGCGCGCCCTCCCCGGCACCACCGGCGTCAGCAGGGACGTGGAGGACTACTCGACCCGCGTGGTGCTTCTCGCGGAGGGGCAGGGCGAGAGCATCGCCACGGGCACGGCGGACATCTCCCCGGCGACCCCGTACAAGGACCTGCACGGCAACGCGGTGAAGCTCACCCGCCTGGTCTCCGAGTCGGATACAAGCACGGGGAACGCCGACACACGGGCCGCTGTCGCCCTGAATCAGTACACCTCGACGCGGGACTCGCTGGAGCTCTCCACGTCGGACTACGACGTGCAGGGCTCGTTCGAGGTCGGCGACTACGTGTGGGTATACGACCCCGACCAGGGCCTCGTCGACACCGCCAACGAGGTCGTCTTCCGCGGGGAGCGCATCAACCCGATCCGGCTGCGGGTCGCCGAGACCCAATGGCCCGTCACAGTCGGCTACACGGTCGCCTATCGGGCCGACGACGGCACGTGGTGGGACCTCACCGACCACGTTCAGTTCGAATCCCAGTCCGAGGTACGAGTCACGGTGGGCGAGTTCGGGCGGGCGCTCACTTCGGCCGGCACGGAGCCGGTCGGGTCGCGGCCGAACGCGGACACGAGCGTGCCCGGGGTGCCGACGTTCGTGGAGCCGTTCGTCGGCTCCGCTTACCTGGACGGCAGGGGCTTCACGAGGGCGCGCGTCATCGTCGCCTGGAACGCCCCCACCAACGTGGACGGCTCTACGGTCCTGGACGGCGATCACTTCGAGATCCGGTGGGCGATCGACACCGACATGATCTATCCGGCCACCTGGTCGCAGGTCTCGCAAGTGCGGTGGATGGACCTGCAGACGTGGGCGCAGCCGTTCGCCGCGCCGGACGGCGACTGGCAGACGATGTTCGTTGCCTGGGGCGAGTCCACTGCGCAACTGCAGGATCTGTCGCCGGGTGTGGGCTACGACGTGCAGATCCGGGCCGTCGACAAGTCGGGCAACATCGGGGCGTGGTCGGCGGTCACCACGTTCGTCGCATCTGAGGACAACATTCCACCGTCGACTCCTGCCGCCCCGACAGTCGCGGCCAGCCGGATCGCCGTGCAGGTCACCCACACGCTCGGCAAGTCGAGCGGCGGCACGTTCAACCTCGAGAGCGACCTGCACCACCTCGAGATCCACGTCGACTACGAGCCGACCTTCACGCCGTCCGACAGCACCCTGAAAGCCAAGGCAAGCGCCACGAGCGGCATGATTCAGGCCGGAATCCCCGCGGTCGTCACCGTGCCGGTGGAGGAGACCTCCGCCCGCTACGTGCGGGTGGTCGCCGTCGATATCACCGGCAACAAGTCCGGTCCGTCCGACGCGGCGACCGCCACCGCGCTGCTGATCGACGACGCGCACATCTCCGACCTCACCGTCTCCAAAGTCACCGCAGGAACGATCACCGCATCCTGGGTGATGGCTGGGGAGATCAAAACCGCCGACACGGGGGCCCGTACCCGCATGAGCGCCGACGGCATCGAGCTGTACAACGCAGGCGGCGACCGCACCCTTTTCGCCGACGCCAGCACAGGCGACGTCTTCATCGTCGGCCAGCTCAAATCCGGCACGACCGGGAAGCGCATCGAGATCAACCCCACGAGCTCCTACCTGCCCGAGATTCGCTGGTATCCCACCAGCGGCAGCGACTACGGATTCATCAACGCCTCCGTCAGTGGCGTCGACGTCAACCTGGGAATGAACAGTTCGCCCTATGACGACGGCACAGGTGTCCAATGCAACTCCCGCACCTTCCTCACCACCACCGCTGCCCAGCTGGAGGTTATCCGCGGCGACGATCAGCAGCGGCGCGGCGGTTACGTCTATGCGTATCCAAACGCACTTATTGCCGGATTCAACCGGGCAGCAACTGACGGGGGCAGGTTTTACGCCGACGCGAACCAGACCATCATCGGTTGGGACAACGGCGGCGCCAACGTTAACGCCATGCGCTTCCAGTCGGGGCTGACCCGCCACATCGGCCGCTGGTACGACTTTGTTGCCGCCGACAGCAACGAAGGGCTGTTCACCGGCCACGTCACAACCAGCGGCGGCACGGGCACGGTACTCACCTACGGGCCGACCATGGATACAACGCTCCGCGTCATGGCCACGGTCTTCGACAACGTCGACCACTACGTGCGTGTTTCCGCCCAGTCCACTACCGGCTTCAGTGTCGATATCAACCCCGCTGGCAGTGGCAACTGGGACTTGAACTTCTGGTGTTTCAGGACGTGATGACCATGCCCATCGAATACACGATCAGCGATGTAGCCGAAGACGCCGAGCGAGACCTATGGCAGGTCACCTATCAGAGCAAGGCGGGGGAGGCGCGGAACCATCTCTTTCCCAAGGCGACCCTGGAATGGCGGGCTGCCGAGTACGGACTTGACGACGTCGACGAGATCCTCGACATCATCCTCCACGAGCCCTACGCGCCAGCCGAGCAGCCAGTGACCCCCATGTCCCTCATCGACGCCCCAGCCAGGACAGCGCTCCGGCCGACGCCCCGCATCACCTTGTACACCGCAGAGTCCACCGCGCAGGCCAGAGACGCGCACCGCCAGCTCATCGCGGACGTCAAGGCCAACCACGTCCAGATCGCCCCGCCCAAAGGGGCTGATCCGCTCGACCACATTCGCCGCCGCCACGGCATCACCCCCGACGGCCTACGCGCTAAAAGCGAGCAGGTAGACACACACCGCTGGAAGACGCTGTACGGGGGCCTCCCCGTGCCCGTAGAGGAGGCCTCGAATGCCTGACACGCCCACCAGCAGGCTCGGCCTGTACAAGTCGCTAAGCGACGGCTCCGAGCTGGTCAACTACACGCAGGATATAGGCCAGAACCTCGACAAGATCGATACGGCTGTTGGCTTCCAGGCGTGCACCTCCACGACCCGCCCCAGCTCGCCCTACAGCGGCAAGTCGATCATGGAGACCGATACGTCCTACCGGTCGTATTTCTCTAACGGCACCAGCCCGGCATCCGGCTCCTGGGTGGAGATCCCCAACAGCAGCGGAACATTCGGAGGCAACCTCACCCTGTCCACTAGCAGCACTCTGGCCATCGGAGCCGCCACCCTGAATCGGACCTCCGGCGGCTCCCTCTCAACGAACACCAACTACCAGTCGCAGCGCTCCGTCACCACTGATGTCGCCTACAGCGCACTACTCACCGGCGACACCTTCGACCGGGCACGCATCTACGCCGACGGAAAACTCGAACTCGGACCCGGCAACTCCGCCCGCGACACCAACCTGTACAGGTCGGGCGCCAACACGCTGGCAACCGACGACAGCCTCAGCGTGGCACTCAACCTGACCGTCACCGGAAACCTGTCAGCCTCCGGCATCGGCCAGGAGCGCTTCGTCGCCAAACCCTCCGACACCGCGCGCACCAGCACCACGACCGTCGCGGACGACCCACACCTCACCGCCACCGTCGTCGCCAACGGCATCTACATGGTGCGCTTCGTCGTCTTCGCCACCACAGCAGACTCCACCAGCACCGACCTCAAGACAGGCTGGAATGTGCCAGCCGGATCCACCGGCCTCAAGATGATGCACGGCCCCGGAGACACCGCCGCCGACTTCTCCACCAGCAACAACACCAAAGGCCGATTCTCGGGCCGCCAGTACGCCACCACCGGCAACTATCAGGCGGAGACCAACGCGGTCGCCGTCCTCGAAGAATCGATCATCACCATCGGCGGCACTGCGGGGAGCGTCACCTTCCAGTGGTCTCAGACCGCATCCTCCGCATCCTCCGTCACCGTCCTCGCCAGCTCATACATGCACATCCGACGCCTCGCCTAGAAGGAGCTATCCATGGCCGACTACATGCGCATCTCGGGAAGCGGCAGCGACCTCGGAATCCTCATCGAAGTGAAAGTCACAGCCGACGAGATGCAGCTCACCAGCGACGAGGGTCTCGCCGGGGCGGTGAAGGACTACGTGTCCGGGCTGCCCGGCATCACCAACGTGACCGCAACGGCATTCACCACCGTCAACAACCCGGTCTAGGGAGGCCGCCATGTCCCTGTTCGAGACGATCATCGCCATTGAGGTCGGCGTGATCGCCCTGTCCTACCTCATCGGCCTACTCCGTCGACCCTAGCCCAGCGAGCGGCCCGGGAGGCGCCTGCACGTCCCTCTCGGGCCCGGACGGAGTCTCGACGCGGAGGTGCTCCAGCTCCGCCTCGAGTTCCTTGATCTGTGTGCGGAGCAGTACCGTCTCGTAGACGAGCTCGCCCATGCGCTCCCGGCACGCGGCGAGCGCCGCCTGCATGCTGATCTGACCGGCCATGGTTGCTCCTATCGGACGCGGGCGTCGCCGCGGTTGGGGTCGCCGGAGGTGTTGGCGCCGTGCAGGTTCCACAGCCAGGTGCGCTCCGGCAGGTGCTCTATGCGGGCGCCGGCCTTCACGCACTCCACGGTGAATTGGTAATCCTCGCCGTACCTCTCCCCGTTGATCAGCGCGCCCTCGGGCGGCTCGCGGAACCCGACGGCCTGGGCGAGTTCGGTGCGCACCAGGATCGTGATCGTCGTCTGCGTCGGCCGGGCCGGATCGAAGCGGCGCCCGAAGTGGGGGAGCGGATCCGCGCCGAACCCGATCGGCTCGTACCAGGCGTACACGTAGTCTGTGCCTGTCTCCTCAGCGCAGTCCGTCAGCCGCTTTAGATGAATCGGCTTGAGCTGGTCGTCGGAATCGAGGAACGCCACCCACTCTGTCGTGACCTTCCGCAGCCCGCGGTCCCGTGTCGCGGGGGCGCCGGCGCGGGTGAGGTCGTGCTCGACGACGATCGACTCGGCGGGCAGTGTCTGGCCGAGGACGCTGCCGACAGCCCGCTTGGTCATGCCGTTGCGGACCCGCGCCGGATGGGTGGGGATGACCACCGTGATGCCGCTCATGGCCGCCACTCCTCGCGGTAGTCGGGATGGTCGGCGTAGGGCAGGGCGAGAAGGCGCAGCTTGCGGGTGACACGCTCTTCCCGGCCGCAGTCACAGGATCCGCCAGCCCGATCCTCGTCGGCACAGTCCACGTGTGCGGCACAGGCGTACCAGTTGTCCTCGCACCAGTAGTGCGCCTCGGAGGTCACCTCCGCCAGTATCTGCCGCTTCGCGCCGACCTCGGCGAGAGCGCGGGTCGGGTCGAAGGGTGTCCCGTGAAACTTCTCGGATGTCACCCCGTGTCGATTCCAGCGCCGTCGAATCTCCCGCTCGTCGTGATCAAGGCGTTCCCGCAGGAACTGTTCGATGTCGCCGTTCATCGCTTCACTCCTTGCGCCCAGGCGTAGGCGTCGCCGGGGCGTGGGTTGTAGGTGACCGCGACTTCCCGGAACAGGTGCTCCAGCTCGTCTTGGAGCGGCCCGGGGGACACGTTGCGGTACCACTCGCCCGGGGCTGGAGACGGGGCGCCAGCCGCCCCGTGGGGGTGTCTGCCGTCCGACGCGCAGGTCACGAACAGGACCTGCGGGCCACCCGGCCGCAGCGCCTCAGACGCGGTCTGGAGGATGCACCGCCACAGCTGCACATGCTCCAGAACCTCGGTGCAGACGACGATGTCGTACCGGTCCCAGCCGATCGGCCACGGCCGCGTCGCATCGTGCACCAGGTCCACACCGGGGCCCGGCTCGACGTCGAGGCCGGTCCAGGTGGCGTGCGGCAGCAGGTCGCGGATGCTGCCGTTGATATCCCGCCCACCGAGGTCGAGGACCCTCCACGGCGCCCCGAGGGCAAGGCCGGAGTCTTTCAGCATGCGGGCCAGCCCGTCACGCGCTTCAGGGTGCATCAGTGCGGAGCCCTTCCCCAACGAGCGATGAACGTCTCCCGGTCCCGGGCAGCCTGCTCGGCGAGCTCGGGGCGTTCCTGCATGGATCCGTTCGGGCAACGGTGTTCGACGGCCAGGCCGGGCACGAGGAGCGCCCCGCCCTGCTCTCGCGCCCGCCAGTCGATGTCGTCGTCGCCGAACCACCAGGCCATCGACTCGTCCAGCCGCAGCCCGGTCTCACCCCGCAGCATGAACGCGTAGCCCGTGATTCGCTGCCGCAGATCTACAGGCTCAGGGCGTGTGTGCAGGATCTGCTCGGCGCCGCCACACTGGTCGGGGTACGCGAGCACGGCCGGGGTGGACCGCATGGCCGACGACAGCGTCTCGACCCAACAGGGCGGCACGACCACGTCGGAGTTGAGGACGATGACATCCCACTCTCGCGCGCTACGGCACCAGGCATCTTGATCCGCCAAGCGGATACCGATGTTCCAGAGTCGGCTGATGTTCGGCGGATCCATCTTTACTCGCTTGGCCGCGACCATCGCACGATCCATGGCTACCGGCCAGCGGCCCGAGCTGATCGGCGGGTCCGACTCGTTGTCGAGGATCCACACCGTGTCGACCTGCGGAGCGATGGCATCGACGCAGTCGGCAAGCATCTCGTGACGATCCCTGGTGGGGATGACAGCGACGCGCCACGGCCGGTTCACGCGACGCTCCAGACCGTCGTGTGAGAACCCGCCGCTTCGAGCCCCAGCCACTCGGGGTGCCGTAGCGTCCACTCGACCGTCTTGCGGAGCGAGTCCTCTAGAGCCAGTGGCGGCACCCATCCAGCAGTGGCCAGCTTCCGCCCGTCGAGCCCATAGCGAAGGTCATGCCCCGGCCGGCTTGAGTGGAAGTCGACCAGGTCGAGCTTCGGGTCGTCGATCCCCATGAACCGGGCCAGCAGGTGCACCATCTCGACGTTGTCGACTTCCCGTTCCCCGACGATGTGAAAGCGAGACGGGCGATCGTGATGCCCGTACATCTGAGGGGCGTGGTTGCGGAGGAGCCATAGCCAGGCGTCGGCGAGGTTCCTGGCGTGCAGGTAGAAGCGGGAGCCGGGACGGCCTTCAGGGGAGACGTGCACGGTCGCCGGCTCGCCGCGGAGGAGGGCACGCATGGTCTTGGGCAGGAACTTTTCCTGATCTTGGGTCTCGCCAAGAATGTTCATGGTGTTGGTGATGACCACCGGAACCCCGAACGTCCTCCAGTAGGTGAAGCAGATCGCCTCCTGGGCGGCCTTGGATGCGCTGTACGGGTTGGAGGGGGCGATGGCGTCCCACTCGCGGTGCTCGTAGCCGTCGGGCGCTGGCCCGTACACCTCGTCCGTCGACATCTGCAGCACCATCTCGGGTTGCGCCTGGCGGGCGTAGTCGAGGACGTTGGTCATGAGCCGCACGTTGTTCTCTATGAAGGGGCCCGGGGTCTCGATGCTGCGATCGACGTGCGACTCGGAGGCCACATTCAGCAGGTAGTCGACCTTGCCGAAACGGGCCGCGGTCACTGAGTCGATCGGTGCGGACAGGTCGCAGTAGACGACGTCGACCCGCTCCCACCATTCGGGGTTCGTCTCCAGCGCGGATGCGATCCGCTTGGGCACGCCCTTGTGCCGGAACGTGACGGGCGCAGAGACGGTCCAATCGGTGTTCACCATCAGGTGCCGGAGGACGTGGGAGCCGACGAACCCGCCGGCCCCGGTGAGCAATACGTGCTTGGTCATCCGAGGATCGCCTTCTCCCACAGTGGTGCGGTCTGGGTGATGGTGTGCCGCCGGGCTTGTTCGCGGGCGGCGGCGCCCATGGCGGCGCGCAGGCCAGGGTCTTGGGTGAGCTGCCGCAGGTAGCGGGCCCATTCGTGGTCGCGGCGGACGAGGAACCCGGTCTCGCCGTGCTGGACGTAGTCCTCGTAGGGGCGGACGGCGGAGGCGACGATGGGGATGCCGAGAGCCCCGGCCTCGAGCGCCTTCAAAAAGCTCTTGCTCGAGTTGAACAGGTGCGGCCGGAGCGGGGCTATGGCGATGTGGTAGTCGATGGTGCGTAGGAAGTCCTCGACGCCGGGCACCCAGGGCGTGAAGCGTGCCCGGTCCTGGGGGATGCGCATCCAGGTGGCGTAGTCGTTGCCGATGCAGTGCATCTCGGTGTTCGGGTTGCGGGTGAGGAATCGACGCAGTTGGTCGGCGGCCTGCTCGAAGTCCATCTGGTGGGTGGCGGATCCGCCCCAGCCGATGGTGAGGGTGCCGTCGCCGCGCCGTGCGGGCTGGTGGTCGACGAGCCAGTCGGGGACGGCGTTGGGGACGACGTGCACGTTCGGGTTCCAGGCGGAGACCCGTTCGGCGAGGGGCTCGGTGGTGACGGTGACGGCAGCGGAGACCTCGATGTTGCGCTGGAGGTTGGTGCGGATCTCGGGGCGGGCGAAGTACTCGTGCGCGACGGGGGACGAGGCGTCCACGTTCCACAGGTCGTCGTCGATCTCAAGCACGAGCTTGCGGCCCTGCTTGGCGAGCATCTGCCACAGCTCGGTGGGGCCGGGCTTGCACACGCGTTGCCCGACGATGACGGTGGCCGGGTTGTCGCGGGCCTCGGACGGCATCTTCATGCTGTGGGCGACGCGGTGACCGAGCCCGTTGAGGCCCTGCGCGGGGAGGGCTATTCGATAGAAGCCGCAGCCTGTCTCGTCCGCCTGCCAGCCGAACACATCCAGATCAGCCATCGCTGCCGCCTCTCCACGGCGAGGCTGCTTGAGCGGCGCGGGTGACGGCTTCCCAGAACTCGCGGGCGGCTTGGTCGGGCTGATAGTTGGGGCCCTGGACGATGCTGCCGTCGGGGCGGATGCCGACGATCAGCGTGCCGTCGTCGGCGTGCAGCGCGATCGCGAAGTCGCCGGGGACGGTCACGGCCGCTCCTCCCGAGCGATGCGGACGCCAGCGCAGTCCATGTGAGCCAAACCTGCCTCGCCGCGCCACCATGGCGCCTTGGGTGTCCACTTACTCCGGAAGTTGACGGCCCGCCCTTTCACCGAGCGCCCTCCGCAGATCTCGCAGCGGGTGAGCAGCAGTCGGCGCAACTGCTGGAGCGGGTGGACCTGAAGGCGCCAGTGATGGACGTGGAACCGCCACGCGTTGCCTGGGTAGATCGAGCAGGTCTTGTCATCGACTCCGGACGGGTCGCGATGCCAGACGGTGATGAGGCTGGGCCAGCGGATGGCGTATCCGGCGATCACCGTGTCGTGGTGGCGGCGGAAGCTCCACCGGATCCCGTTACGGGCGGCCTGCCGTGTGCCGTAGGCGTCAATTCGGGGCCATGGGCGGGGAATCTCAAAGGCGACAGTCAGGGGGTCTTGCATTGGAGGACTCCTGGCGCGGGTTGTGCGGGTTTTGGTGTGGCGGGGCTTGGACCCGCACGGCCATGCCCCGCCACAGGGTCGGACCGTGACCCATCGCCAAATATACCCCCACACCTTAGATTCATAGGAAAAATGCCTGCACGGGTCTACGATTCAAAGGAGACGTCTGTTAGGGAGACCCGCATGGCCACACCACTCACCGCCGCCAAGTTCCTCGCGGCTCTGCGCGCCGAGGGCGTGCGGGTCGTCGAGGTCGGCGACTGGCCGCACCACAACCGCAACGCCAAGGGCCCCTGGGGCCCGGTGAACGGCGTGATGATCCACCACACCGTCACCTCCGGCACGCAAGGCAGCGTCGACATCTGCCGCAACGGCTACTCGGCACTGCCCGGCCCCCTATGCCACGGCGTCATCGCCAAGGACGGAACCGTGCACCTTGTCGGCTACGGGCGCGCCAACCACGCAGGCGGCGGGGATCCTCGCGTGCTGGAGCACGTCATCGCCGAAGACTACGGCGACCGGCCGCCAACCCCGGCCAAGGGCAACGCCAACGGGGTGGATGGCAACGCCCACTTCTACGGCTTCGAGTGCATCAACCTCGGCAACGGCAAGGACCCGTGGCCCGAGGCCCAACTGGACGCGATCGAGCGTGTAGGGGCCGCGATCTGCCGCACCCACGGGTGGACGGCTCGCTCCGTGATCGGGCACCTGGAATGGAGCCAGGACAAGATCGACCCGCGCGGCTTCACCATGCCGAGCATGCGGAGCCGGATCGCGGAGCGACTCAAGCACTCGGCGGACTGGGATCGGACCCCGCCCAAGCCGCCGACCACACCCCCGTCTCCCTCCACATACACGGTGCAGGCGAAGGACACCCTGTCCGGCATCGCCAAGAGCCACGGCCTCACGCTCACACAGCTCATCGACCTCAACCCGTCTCTGATCACCCCGGGCGACAAGCTCCGGATCAAGAAGTAGGGGAGAAACCCGCCATGTCGAACCTCACCACCCTCGGCAAGACCGCCCAGACCTACGCCAAGGACCTCGCCGAGCGCGTCGTCTGGACGTTCCTCACCGCCTCCGCTGGTGTCGCCGTCGCCGCCGGCCCGGCCGACATGTTTCGTGTCAGCTTCTGGCAGGGCGTCGGCACCGCCGGGATAGCCGCCGCCGGCAGCCTCCTCAAGGGTGTCGTCGCCCGCGTCATCGGCGACAAGAACTCCGCCTCGACCGCGCCTGGCGTCTGATCCTGCCCACGTTGCGCGACCCGGAGGGCGCCGCATGGACGCCGCCATGGTCACAGCGATAGCCGCTCTGGCAGCCTCGCCCGTGGCCGCGGTGGCCGCCATGTTCGGCACCAAGGGCGCGAACCGGGCAACCCGGGAGGGCGGAGTCATCGGCGGCTACAACAACCTCACGGATCAACTCCAGGAGGAGCGCAAGGAACTGCGTGCCGACCTGGCGACGGTCCGCGCCGAGCTGGCAGCGGAGCGAGCCGAAGTGGCCCGACTCAAGGCACTGGTGTCGCAGCTCGGGGGGCAGGCATGACCCGAACCGAGCGCATGCTGTACCGCCGTCGACACCTCCTGTGGATTGTCGCTGCCCTGCTGTTCCTCGGCGGCGCGATCGCGCTCGCATTCCTGCAGATCGAGCACGAGTCGAACCGGGGCGATCAGCTCGCCACTGAGGCGGATCTGCGCGGCAACGCGGTCAGCACTCTTGCCACCGACGTGCGGCAACTACGGGCACAGCTCAAGGCCGAAGGCAAAACACCAGTGGCGCCAGACCCGACGCAAGCGGTGGAGGATCTGCCGGCCCGCACGGAGGTGCCGGTTCCCATTCCGGGACCGAAGGGTGACAAGGGCGATCCGGGTACACCCGGCCGCAATGGAAGCGACGGCGAGACGGGTAAGCCCGGCCAAGACGGCGCCGCGGGTACCCCCGGAAAGGACGGGTCCCCGGGAGCTGACGGCCAAGACGGAGCACCCGGCGCCCAAGGCGAGAAGGGAGACCCGGGAGAGAAGGGCGAGAAGGGGGACACAGGCGAGCAGGGGCCGCAGGGTGAACGCGGTCCGGCTGGACCGGCCTGCCCGGACGGGTACTCCCTGCAGGCGCCAAGCTGGGATCCGGATGCTCTCGTCTGTCGCCGTGACGGTGCACCCGATCCTTCGCCGTCCTCGCCGTCTGGTCTGCTGTCTCTGGGCCTGGATCCGCAGCGTCGCGAGTACCCGTAGCTTCGGGTCCCACCCTTGAGTGACCTTCCTGCCGTTCTCGACCACCGGTCGCTCTGCCGCCGATACGACTGTGCCGACCCCTACGTGGAGGAGAGGCATGAGAAAGCTGAAGATCCTGGCGGTCGGTATCGCAGCGGCGGCGGCTCTGGCCGGCTCGGCTGCCCCGGCGTCGGCGGATCCGGGCGAAACGGTGACGACGACCCTGCGACAGGCGGTCGCGGACCTGCCTGTCGCGGACGAGGATCGCGCTGGCTACGAGCGCACGAAGTTCAAGCACTGGATCGACGCGGACCATGACGGCTGCAATACCCGGGCCGAGGTGCTACTGGAGGAGGCGGTCGCCCCGCCGACGGTGGGCGCCGGGTGCAGCATCTCCGGCGGCCAGTGGCACTCGTACTACGACGACGCGGACCAGACGGTGGCCCGCTCGCTGGACATCGACCACATGGTTCCGCTCGCCGAGGCCTGGGACTCGGGCGCCTCGGCGTGGACGGCGGCGGAGCGGCAGGCATACGCGAACGACCTCGACGACGAGCGGGCGCTGGTCGCGGTGACGGCGCGGGAGAACCGGCAGAAGGCCGACCAGGACCCGGCCGAGTGGCTACCGTCGTCGCCCGGCGCCCGCTGCCGATACGTGACCGAATGGACCGTGGTCAAGACCCGCTGGGGCCTCACAGTGGATGACGTCGAGGCAGAGGCGCTGCGCGAACTGGCGGCCGGATGCCCGGACGAGGAGCTGACGGTGGTCCTCGCCCGCTGACCAGGTAGCCTGACGGCGATGCCCCCGCCTGCTTACCTCAGGCGGGGGCATCATGCTGCGTGGGCTCAGACGTCGGAGAACGTCACAGTCATCGCATCGAGGGAGTCGGCGAGCGGGTCGGTGCCGCGGTCCCGGCAGAGGAAGCAGCGGTAGCCGTCCTGGCCGTCGGGCGCCACGTACAGGTGCGGGTCGCAGAAGTATCCGCCGCACCCATACTCGTCGCCGCCCGGCGTCTGGCCGCAGAGGGCGTCGAGCCCACGCCACACCTTGGCCGTGCAGTCGGGCCTGTCGCACATGGCCTCGACGCTGTACCCGGCTTCGATCTTCTCGCCGTTGCGGACGACCTCGTAGTAGCCGTATCCCACGATCACTTCTCCTTGTCGTCGTTGCTGCGGTTGATGATGTCGGCGAGCCCGGCGTCGACGTCGAGCACCTCGTCCAGGTCGTCGACCATGCGGGTGTGGGCCTCGGTCAGGGTGCGGTCCAGGACGGCCTCGTTGGCGGCAACGACGTCGGCCGCGTTCAGCTCCGGGCCGGGGTTCGGCCCCTGATAGTTGCCGCCGCAGGAGCAGTGCTGACCCTCGTAGATGTAGCAGTGCTTGAAGTGCGGGCCGGTCGGCAGGCGGTTGCCGTTGAGCGTGGGCGCCGGCATTGGCGGCGTCTTCGCTGCAGGAACTCCCTTGGGAAGAGCGCCGCCCTTCCGGCGCCGCCGGGTGCCTGTCGTCTGCGTTACGGAGACCCCAGGGGCCAGTCGGACTGTACTGGTGCGTCGACCCTTGCTGTTATAGGTGACCCGCCCGGCCTTGCCGCCGACGCTCACGCTTGACGACCTGTTGCCTAGGCGGACTCGGATGCCGGGCGCCAGCCTGAAGGACTTGTTGATCCGCAGCCTCATCGAACCCCCTATGCCGTGAAGGCTCGACCGTAGCGCGCAGCGGTGCCACCGCGCCCCGGACGGCGCTGAAGGGAGCCGCGAGGTCGCGCGGCCTGTGGCGATCAACCAACTCTATGGTTGATAATGACAGTTATCCAATACTGAGAAGGGATGGCCAGTGCCCGCCTTCAAGCGCCTCAAGCGGTCGGACCTCGATGTCCTGACCCGAGCAGAACTTCAGGACCGCATCGAAGCTGAGAACGCCTACTGGGATCGCAAGTGCCGCAGGGGCCTCAGCGAGGCCGATGCTGCTGCGCACCGGGAGTTCAGCGTGATCCTCCACGCCGCGATCGACCCCGGCGCATCCCTGGCTCACGCACAGCACTACCTGGAGACCGGTGTGGACAACGGCTACTGGGGCGAGAAGCCGGGTGCCCCGCGGAGCAAGCCGTGACCGCCCTTGTCCCGCGCCCCTCGGTAGAGCTGTCGACCGACCGGCATGACCCCCGCGACGACTGGCCCGATGAAGCCCGCGCCCTCGCCGACCACCTCGCGGGCATCTACGGCGACCGCGACCCGCTGCCAACCATCGCCGGAGGATGGGTCGCCCGCCAGAAGAGCCGCCACACCCGGCGGGCCTACGTCCGCACCTTCAAGGCGTGGGAGGAGTACGCCCGCTCCACCACCGTCCACCCGCTCCAGGCGAAGCTGCCGCTCGCCGACGCCTACGCCAAGCACCTCGCCAAGACCCCCACCCGCAACGGACGACCCCCTGCTGAGACCACCCAAGCGCAGGCTCTCGCCGCCGCCGGGTCGTTCTACACATACGCCGCACGGCTCCAAGCCGTCGACTCCGACCCGTTCGCCGCCGTCAACCGGCCCTACGTCGACCCCGACTACAGCCCCACCGAAGGCATGACCGACGAGGAGACCACCCGGCTGGTCGAGACCGCACGCGACTGGGCACCCCGCTCCTACGCCCTCGTCATGCTCCTCTACCTCACCGGCGCCCGCGTCGACGAACTCCTCTCCCTCAACGCCGACCAGCTCGGCTACGACCGAGGCCACCGCACTCTGCCCCTCACGCAGAAGGGCGGCAAGAAGCGGCCCGCCCCCGTGCCGCCGCTCGCCCTCGACGCGCTCCTCGCCTACCTCGGCGACCGCGCCGAAGGCCCACTGTTCGTCACCGAGACCGGACGCCGCTGGACCCAGCCCGAAGTGTGGAAGCACCTCCGCGTCCTCGCTCGCCGCGCCGGCATCCCGCAAGCCGCCAGCATCAAACCCCATACGTTGCGGCACCAGTTCATCACCGACAACCTCGCCAACGGCGTCCCACTCCAGGATGTTCAGGACGCCGTGTCGCACTCCGACCCGCGCACCACTCAGCGGTACAACCGACGCCGCCGCCAGCTCGACAACCACCCCGCCTACGCTCTCGCCGCCAAGCTCGGCGAGCGGCTCCGACCCGACGAGGAGAGCAGCAGGTAAGGGAACGTTATGCGCTAGCTCGCCGCAGAGGGGCGACGCCGAACCCTTGCCCGTGGCCCCACCCCGGGCGCAAACTGTCGGCGTCCCTGCTGCGGCAGGGTCCGGGTGTTCCGTCCCTGAGCTGCGACAGGGCGGACGCTCGGAGCGTCCCTCCCGGTCCTCCCCACGGGAGGGCCGACGGCTACTCGTTATCGATCCAGAAGTAGCCGTCCCCTGGGCAGGCGTTGTTGGTGCAATCCCACCTGACTGGGACCTCTGGGTTGAGTTCGTCGGTGAACCCGATGTTCTCGCTGTAGACGACGCGCCCCTGATGGCCGCAGTCGGGGCAGGGCTGGTCGCGGAGGCGACGGGCTTGTGAGAGGTGGTATCGCTTCTTCGGTCTGTCCATGAGGCCAGGAGAGCACGGATTCACGCGCGCATTGCCCCGGCTCCCTTAGGCAGGGGGCGTCGTGCTGTCTGTCGCTTTCGAACGCCTCGTACCTTCGGTCCCGGATCGGTAACGGCGACCGGTACGTGAGGTTCCGCCCGTAGTGTGATCGTCCTCGCCGGGACCATGGGGGGTGCCCGGCCTGACTCATGAGGACGATCGTTGATTCGTACCCGCATGCTCGCTGCCGCCGTCGCCACGGCCGCGGCTACCACTGTCGCCCTGCTGCCCACCCAGGCGCAGGCCGCCGGCTCCATCCACCTGTACAAGGTCTATTACGACTCGCCCGGCTCGGACACCCGCTCCAACTCGAGCCTGAACGCCGAGTACGTTCAGATCAAGAACTCGACGAGCAGCGCCGTGCAGCTCAAGGGCTACACGGTCCGGGACAACACCGGCTACACGTACACGTTCCCCTCGTACAAGATCAGCGCGGGGAAGACGGTGAAGGTCCATACCGGCAAGGGCACCCAGAGCCCGGGGCACGTCTACTGGGGCCGCGGCTCCTACGTGTGGAACAACGACAAGGACACCGTGACGCTCCGCACGGCCAGCGGCGCCTTCCGGGACTCCTGCTCGTACAACTCGACCCGCTACGACTACAAGATGTGCTGAGCCTGCCGCTCGTCACGGCGCCCCGTCTCGTTTTGAGGCGGGGCGCCGTGCTGTCAGCCCCCCGACCACGAATCGAACTAGAATCGAACGGTGGGTGTGGAGGAGTGGCGAGCGAAGGCCGGGCCGTGGGCGCGGGCGACCATGCCGGACGCCCAGGAGCTCGACGTCATCCTCACCCAGTGGACTCGAACCCCCGACGGCCGCTGGTGGGCCGAGTGCGAGGCGATCCTCCCCGCCCGCTACGAGCACGCCGACGGCCGCACCCGGCTGACTGGGGCACCCACCCCGATCAGCGTCCTCGCCGACGACATCACCCCCATCCCCGGCGAGGACTACTCGGCCGTGCCGACGGACGGCGCGATCGCAGGACGCCAGTGGACCGTGGAGAAGCTGCGCGACTACACCGAGGATGCGCCGGCCGCCCGTCTTCACCGCCGTGACTGCTGGCAGGCCCGCGACTCCCACCAGCGCATCACCACCGAGGACGCCGTCGACCGGCTCGCCCGCCGGGCCATCGCCGTGTGCGACATATGTCGACCGGATCGGGCACTTCGCCGCTTATGCCGTGCCACACTGGGGTCGGCCCCCGCTGCATCCCCCGTCGGCGGGGGCCGCTTCACGCCCCGGCGCTGTCGGCACCCCCGCGTACCCTTGAGGCATCTATCCGATTTACTGCGTGGGCTGCGCAGCTGCTCGGAGCACCGCCCCGCCAACACGGCGGGGCGGCGGCATGTCAGCCCTCGGACGGCTCCGGATGCCGGGCGGCCTTCTTCACCTTCGCTTCCAGCTCGTACCGGTTACCGTCGCCCGCCGCCTCGGTGATGGCAGCCTGTACGGTCTCGGCCGCCGTCCGCCACCGCTCCCACTGCTCGCGGTGCTCCTCGCCGTCCAGTCCCCGGAGCGTGGCATGCTCCGTGTCGGCGGCTTTTTGCAGGTCAACGAGTCTGTCGATATCACTCACGGCCGGATTCTAAGCCGCCTCGGCGCGCCGTCTCATCGAAGGCTTCATTCAGGGGCTTGCCAACCTCGCATCACGTGCTGCATAGTTGAGTTGTGAGGCCGAGGGAACAGCCCAAAGCCCCAATCCCAGGGGGGAACCATGAGCTACACCGCCGAAATCACCATCAGCTCCGCCGTCGCCCTCGGCGACAAGTGCGCCGTCACCGTCGTCGCCGACAACGACATCCGCCAGGGCATGGAATCCACCGACACCCCGCTCCCCATCGACGGCGACCACACCCGCGAGCAGGTCATCGACGCAGCCGAAGGCATCCTGCGCGCCAACGGCTGGAAGGTCACCGGCAACTGGGAAGACGGCGACAACTCCTACTACGTCACCGTCGAGCACGCCTGACCATGGCCGACGAACTCTGGACGATAGACCAGGTCGCCGACTTCCTCGGGGTCAAGCCGAGCAGTGCACGCGGCGCCCTCTCCCGCATGGGGGTGCGAGCCCGCTCCTTCCGCCCCCACCCGGACAGCAACCGGGCCCAAGCCCTCTACGACCCCGAACAGGTCCGATCCGCGCGCGCTGCACGACCTGGACAAGGCGCCCGCACCGACCGCAAGACCGCTTGACCCGAGACCCCGCCCACCGGAGGGCGGGGTTTCTTCATGCCGCCTCCGGGAGCCCGCCCCGCTGAGCCTCGACCCACGCCGCCAGCAGCCGCCCGTACTCCACCCGCTCCGCCGGCCACAGGGGCCGCCCGGTACGCGCCGCCATGAACCTACGGATCGCCTCGTTCGCCGCAGCAGCAGGCGCGGCATCCGGGGGCGGGAGCATCTCGGGCATGCGAACAAGACTACGGGCAGGGTCGGACAATCAGCCCTCGTCGGCAGACTGCCCTGGCTCGGCGACGAATGTGCCCTTCGCGGGCAACGTCAACACCATCCCCCGATCCCGCAGCTCCTGCACAGCCCGCCGTATCGACGCCACCGACACCCCGTACTCCTGCGCAAGATCCCGCTCACCAGCCAGCCGCGCACCAGGCTTCAAACGGCCCACCCGGATCTGCCAAGCGACATGGTCCGCGACCTGCATGTACACATAGGCAGCCGCCGAGGTGTCCACCACCGGCTCACGATCACCGCTCATGCCAGCAACGTAAAACGGTGCTGAGCAGGGCACATCTTCAGGGAGCGGCGCACCGCTGTGCACCGCTACGCACCGCACTGCATAGCGGTACGATGCTGGACCCCCGCGACCGTGCGACCGGCCCGGGGGCATGGACCACCTGAGAGAGCAGGCAGACATGCACGAGCCTACGGCCGGACCGCGTCCCAGCAGCAGCCCCCGAGCCGAAAGCATCGCCGCCCAGCTCGCCGCCCTCACCGGCAGCACCCCACGCGTCACGACAGGCGCCGGGCGCACCCGCATCGAGGCAGACCTCCCGCCCCGGATCAGCGACGCCGGCCGCCACATGCTGTACGCCGCCCTCGCGAGGGCCGACCACTACGGGCACGAGCCCACCGACGGGGGCGGCTACGTGTGGGCCGAGCTCGGGAAGCCGCTCCCGGACCCGCGAACGCTGACCTCGGGCCAGCTTCAGGGCCTGGCGTGCGCCTGGTGCGGCGCCCGCCTGTACACGTGCCGGCGCCTCGGCACCGTCCAGATCCCGTGCGGGCTTAACGAACGGTTGAGCGAGACGGCGGAATTGATGGTCTGCAGCCCTCTGTGCCCCCTGTAGCAGCAGTGAGTTACCTGCTCTGGCCACGACTTCGACGCGGCGTGATGAGTTAACGCTGGGTTAAGTCGATATCGCATATATCTGCGCCGCACACCTAGCGAGACGCGCCCACCTGCGGTTCACTGATCAGTCCCTACCGGCCCGTGTGGCCCCGACCTTGCGGGTAGGGGCCGAACCGCAGAACCCAGCGATCCATCGGGAGGATCGAATCCGATGTCTCAACTGGAAGTCCGGCAGCGTCGAGACGGGTTCGCACGAGCCGATAGACCACCGTGTCCATCGGCAGCCGCAGCGCCTGAGCCTGCCCCGCATCCAGACGCACGGCGTCCACCTCGAAGACCGCGGAGGAGTGCCTGCGCCGCCGGCCGCGTCGCCAGCTGGTGACGAGCAGCGCCGACCGGCCGCCTGGGTCCCAGCACTCCAGCGTTTCCCACTGGACGGCAGTGCCCACAGTGATGTCGAGGCGGGCTGCCAGGTCGGGGGTGGCGCGGCAGGCGCCGGAGTCGAGGACTTCGCCGCCGTGGTGCCAGTCGCCGTCCGGGTTGGTGAGTGCGCGCACGGCCGGAGGGTAGGCGACAAAGAGGCGCTGGCGCTGCTCTCCCTCGAGAACGCCATCCTTGCGGAGGAGAGTGACGGCGAGGCGGATGGTCTGTTCATGGACGCCGTACTCCGCCGCGAGGGCGGCGCGTGATGGGATCTGTTCGCCGGGCGCCCACTCGCCGGAGTCGATGCGGCGGATGAGGTCGTCCGCGATGCGCCGATGCAGCGCCCGCTCCGCCATCCCGACCCCTAGATGATCACCCTGGTGAAGTGATCAGGCTAGGAATCTGGGAACTCGCTTGATATATCCAGATGCCCCGCTCGACGGGTGGGTGTCACGGGCGCCCCATGCCGTGTGATCAACCAGTCGTTTTCCAACCCCCCTCAGTGAACGGCCGACCCCGGGCTCTGCTTACCCCCAGGTGCACCCCGGGGTCGGTCTCTGTGTGTTTCGTGAGTGGGAGATGGGAGAGAGATGGGAGATGATCTTGTCTGACCCAGGGGAAACCGTGTCCGACCATGACTGACTTCGGAGGTGTCTTCTCAGGTCAAAGCCCTAGTCAGGGGTGGTTATCCCTCGTTGTGGCTATCACCCTCAGAGCGTCACGAGCATGGCCAGCATCCCGATCCCCATGGACAGCCTGCACGCGTCCGCGAGTTCGGGCCGCCGCGACCCGGCGAGCCCCTCGGTGCCGCCGTACGCCCCGGCCGGCGCCAGCCGTGTCGCCGACCACACCACATACACCGCGAAGTACACGAGCAGCACACCCGTGAGCAACGGCACCCCGCCCGGCGCCCGCCCCTGCGCCATGTGCCCGGCGTGGCCGCCCCCCGCCGGGGCGCCCACCGCCATCGCGAGCGCCATGTAGACCATCGCCAACGCCCCGACGGCGTGGTGCAGATGATGCCCCAGCGCCCTGCCGCCGCCGCGCGCCGCGGGCAGCAGCGCCCGTACGGCCGCCACGGCGAACACCGCCGCGAGCAGAGAAGGGCCCCACGGCCGGGGGTCCAGCGCCGCGGCGGGCACCGCCATCACCGCCATCCCCCACCCCATCAGCGCCTCCGCCCCCGCGGCCCGCCGCACCCGGCCGGGCGGCTCGCCGCGCATCCGCAGCAGGCAGTACGACCCCGAGGCCGCGCACAGCGCGACCAGCAGCCAGCCGGCGAGCGGCGGTCCGTGCACGGCGCACCTCCCGGGACGGACGGATCCCCCGGAGGCTGCCCGGCGAGCGCCCGGCACACGGGAGCGCACGGGGGCAACGGGGGAGCGCGATCCGCGTGGCCGGGCCCGAAGCTGCGATCTTGACCTTGCGTGCACTCCAAGTCATAGCGTCCCGGGACATGACGACCGAGCAACACAAGATCGGCAGCGGCTTCGGCGGGCACAGCACGGCGGACGACATACTCACCGGGATCGACCTGTCGGGCAGGACCGCCCTGGTCACCGGCGGCTACTCCGGCCTCGGCCTGGAGACCACCCGGGCCCTCACCCGGGCCGGCGCCCGCGTCCTCGTCCCCGCCCGCAGGCCCGCCACGGCACAAGAGGCCCTGCGCGGCATCGCGGGGACGGAGGTGTGGCAGCTGGAGCTGTCCGACCTGGAGAGCGTACGGGCCTTCGCCGACCGCTTCCTGGCGACCGGCCGAGCCCTCGACATCCTCATCAACAACGCGGGCGTCATGGCCTGCCCCGAGACCCGCGTCGGCCCCGGCTGGGAGGCGCACTTCGCGATCAACCACCTCGGCCACTTCGCCCTCGTCAACCGCCTCCGCCCGGCGCTGGCCGCCGGCGGGGCGCGGGTGGTCTCCGTGGCCTCGTCGGGCCACTTCCTCTCCGACATCCGCTGGGACGACCTCCATTTCCGCACGGGCTACGACCGGTGGCTGGCCTACGCCCAGTCCAAGACCGCGAACGCCCTCTTCGCCCTGCACCTCGACACCCTGGGCGCGGACAGCGGAGTGCACGCCTTCGCCCTGCACCCGGGCTCCATCCTCACCCCCCTCCAACGGCACATCCCCCGTGACGAGCAGATCGCCCAAGGCTGGATCACCGCCGACGGCAAGCACGCGGACGGCTTCAAGACCCCGGCCCAGGGCGCGGCGACGGCCGTGTGGGCCGCCACCTCCCCCCTGCTGGACGGCCACGGCGGCGCGTACTGCCAGGACTGCGACATCGCCGAGCCCGCCACGACGGACGACATGCTGATCGGCGGCGTCAAGCCCTGGGCCGTGGACCCCGCCTCGGCGGCCCGGCTCTGGGAGCTGTCCAGCGACCTGACGGGGCTGGATTCGTTCTCGTAGGGACTGCCGGGCGATGTCGCGATGGCGATGGAGCGAGACCGTGGCCGATAATCGGCGTCATGGACGCCGGCGGGGAGTGGTTTTACCGGCTCGACACCCTCAATGTCGCCTACGGCCCCGCCGCCCCGGACGTCTTCCTGGGCTCACCGACACGTCGCGTCGACGAGCGCGGGTATCTGCGCTGACCGAGACCGTACGTGCAGATGGCCGTCGAGGGGGAACGCGGGCGGCGCGGCGGGCAGCAGCGCGGTCAGTTCGTACCGGCATTTCTGCGCGACACGGCATGACGCCGCGTTGTCCACTTGATGCAGGAGCTCAAGACGCGTCAGTCCGTCACCGGCGAACGTGGTGAAGGCCCAGTCGGTCAGCGCGCGCAGCGCCCGGGGAGCCACTTCCCGGCCGCGCGCGTGCGCCGCGGTCCAGTAACCGACCTCCGCAGAGGGAGCGCCGGGGGCGACGTTCTTGAGCACGACATGGCCCGCCAGCCTCCCTCCGGGCGCCTCTGTCCGGCTCTCGACCACAGCGAATGTGAAGCGGCTCCCCGCCTGCCATCCCCGTTGCTGCTCCTGGATCCACCGTGCCGCGCCCGCCTCGTCGTCCACGGCCGCCCTCGCCCAGCGGCGCAGGGCGCCGTCCCGATACAGCTCGGCCAGGGCGACGGCGTCGGCAGGAACCCAGGGGCGCAGGAGGAGAGCGGGCGCCCCTGGTGTGGCCTCCGCTGTCAGCCGTATCTCCGTCACCATGCCCAGCCTCACCGGCCGATCGGCCGACCTTCGAACCCTCTTACCCGCCATCGCGGAATTCTGGCACCGACCCCTGACATTCCTGAACAGGAGAAACTGGCTCCACAGTTGATCGACCGCGTCGAGGGAGAATCATGGACCTGCCGTCGGTTCCCGCCAGTGTCACCACAGTGATCACCTCTGGGACGCTGCCGCCGGAATTCACCGCGTTTTTCAGCCCTGCCGGAGAGCTGACCGACGGGACGGACTGGTCCGATGTCGCGTCAGCTGTGGACGGATATCCTGCGGCTGGAGGTCTGGACGAGAACGTGCGAGGTGCCCTGGCGCTCGCCGGGGCGTACGGCCGCCTGGACTCCCTGGAAGACGGCACGGACCCGGACGGCATGGACGAGGACAACGACCGGGCCGTCGAGCTGCTGCACGAAGCCGAAGCCCACGGCATCGACGAGGACGAGACCTCGGAGCTGTGGTGGTATTCCGAACACAAACGGAGCCTCGCAGCCGAGCTCCGCGATGACATCGCGGAAATGGACGCCTACGTGGCCGAGCACGGGGCGACACCGCGGGGGCGGCTGGAAGCGAAGCTGGGGCAGGCGCACGACCTCTACTCCGCCGGCGATCGTGCCGCGGCACTCGCGTTGTTCCGTTGGGTCGCGGAAATCAGTCCCTGGGACAGTGAGTTCAGCGGCTGCATGGACCGCATCGATGTCGGCTGGTGCCGTCTGCTGCATGACGCGGCCCATGTCGACGGACCGGAGGCGGCGCGGAAGATATGGCGGGAAGCCAGGGCGCATCACCGGGCGGCGAGGTTTCCCGTCACGACGCACGCCTGGCCGTTGACCGAGATGCTGGTGGGCACGGGGGTGCCGGACATCATCGAGGTGGTCATTCGCCAGTGGCTGGAGGCCGCTGAGGAGGATGGGCGGTCGGACGTGCCGGTGACCGAGGACGAGCACCGCATCTTTGAGCTCGCCCTGGCCGAAATCGAAGGATCTCCCCAAAGGGGCTAGCGCGGGAGTATGCGTACCTGAGCGCCGCTGAGTTTGGCCCACCAGTGGTCGTAGCGGCTGTAGACCCGGGGATCGCGGTCGGCGAGCAGGGTCGTCAGGGAGCGGGCCTCCGCGGAGAGTCCGTCCCACGCCGCGGGCGAGAGCTCGTGGAAGGCCGTCGCCTCGATGCCGCCGTCGACCGGTCGCCACACGCCGGCGACGTAGCCGTCGACCAGCAGGGTGGGCAGCACGTCGCCGTTGCTGCGGGTCACCAGTGGGCGGTAGGCCGGGGGGATCACGCGGCCGCGGTCGGCGTAGGCGAGCAGGATGCTGTCCCACATCGCCATGAGCCGGGGCGGGGCCGGGGTGTCCGCGGGAGGGCGCGGAGCGCCGGGGAGGTCGAACAGGGTGGTGCCGTCGGGCCCTTGCAACTCCTCGATCGCGCCGTCGAGCTCGCGCAGCGCCTGGCGGATCGGCGCCCGCTGGACCAGCGCGAACTGTGCCATGTCCGCGACGGATGCCGGCCCGAACCCTTCCAGATAGCGCAGGAGGAGTCTCCGCAGCGCCTCCGGGTCCGTCTCCCGCCCCATGAGTGTGGGGCCCGTCCGCGTCGCGCGGAAAGACGGCCGGGTGCCGAAGGACCACGGCCCGCCGGTGGCCGCGTGCAGCAGTGGGGCATACGCCCGCAGCCCCCACCACGCCCCGGCTTTCTTCTCGGGGCCGAGCCGTTCCTCGAGCCAGGCCTCCATCTCGGCGGCCGTTCGCGGCCGGTCGGCGAACGACAGCAGCCCCGGCACCAGTTCGTCGGCGTCGGCCGGAGTGAGGCCGGAGGCGGCGAAGCGGTAGCCGAGCCGGGAGGCGTACAGCGTCGGCTGCATCGCCTCGCGGAAGACCTGGTAGTCGTCGGCGTGGACCGCGTGCAGCGTGATCCGCAACAAGGTCGCCTTGACGACCGCGCGGTCGGCGAACGCGGCGTCCAGATCCGCCGGAGCGAATCCGACGAGCCGGTTCCACAACGCGAGGTACGGCGAGGCGGCGTACTGCGCCTGCAGCGCGACCACGCGGCGGACGGCGTCGAGGACACCCAGCGACTCGCGCCGCAGCAGCAGTTGGCGGCTGAGTGTGGCTCGATTGAGTGCGCGCGCGGTGATCTCCACAACCGGGGATTGTGCCGTGCGACGCCCCGCGGCCGCCAGTGCTGTCGGCCCGGTTGTACGGCAGTTTCACCGAGAACACGGGGTCCTTCGAGGGCGGTGGCTGAAGGCGAGCCGCCCCGCTCGTGCGTTCCCCGTGACGCATGGGCGGGGCGTCGTCATCTTCGGGTCAGATCCCTGGTCGGTACCGCATCGGGTGGTCGCCCGGCACCTCCACGACGGCGATCTTGACGCCGTCCGGATCGGCGATCCACATCTCGATCAGCCCCCAGGGCTCCTTCACCGGTGGGCGCAGCACCTCGACGCCGCGTGCCGTGAGTTCCTCGTGCGCCGCTTCGACGTCGGCGACCTGCAGCCACAGCTGGAGGCCCGGAGCCGGAGGGGTGTCGGAGCGGCCGGAGAGTTCGAGGAAGCCGCCGCCGAGGAAGTAGACCGTGCCGCGCTCGGGGCCTTCGCCGAATTCCCGGTAGACCGCGAGGCCGAGGGCCTGGCCGTAGAAGGCACGGGAGCGTTCGGGGTCGGTTGGCCGCAGCAGGGTGCGGCTGCTCAGTACATGCACCATGACGCGACCTTACGCATGGGCGGCGGGTTAAGGTCGACTGCCGTCGCAGGGCGGTGTCGCATATCGCAGGGAATCGCAGGGAAAGGAACATCCGTCGCCATGGAGACCGTGGACGCCGCCCGGCCCGCCGCCGAGCCGACCTTCCGGGCCGCGACCGAGGCCGATGTGCCGGGGCTGGTCGCGCTGATCGAGTCGGCCTATCGGGGGGACTCCAGCAGGGCGGGCTGGACGACGGAGGCCGACATCCTGGGCGGGCAGCGGACCGATCCCGAGGGGGTCGCGGCCGTGGTGAAGGGTGAGAACGGGCGGATGCTGGTGGTCGAGCAGGGTGGTGAGCTGGTGGCGTGCTGCCAGCTGGAGCACCGCGGCGACCATGTCTACTTCGGGATGTTCGCGGTGCGGCCCGCGCTGCAGGGCGCCGGGCTGGGCAAGGTGATCATCGCCGAGGCGGAGCGGTTGGCGCGGGCCGAGTGGGGTGCGCGGGAGATGCGCATGACGGTGATCTCGGCCCGCGAGGAGCTGATCGCGTGGTACGAGCGGCGCGGCTACGGCCGTACGGGGGAGATGACGCCGTTCCCGTACGGGAACGAGCGCTTCGGTATCCCGCGCCGCGCCGATCTCGAGTTCGAGCTGCTGGTCAAGCCGCTGGGGTGAGGCCCGCCGAAAACCGCAGAAGCGGGCGCGGGCCCGGTCACGCCGTGTAGCGGGCCGCTCGCCTGATCTCGGGGTAGTCGGTGGTGCCGCCGTCGAGGCCCAGCCCCCGGGCCAGCTTCAGATGGTCCGGGGTGTTCACCGTCCATCCGATGACCCTGAGGCCGGCCGCGTGGGCGCGCTGTACGAGCTCCAGGGTGAGCCGGCGGATGTTGAGGACCAGCATCCCGGCGTCGACCTCCCGCGCCCGGTCGATCACATCGAGGCCGTAGCGGCTGGCGACGAGCGCGGTGCGGGCGGTCGGCAGGAGGGTGCGGATCTCGGCGAGGGCCTCGTCGTGGAAGGAGATCACGTCCACGCGGTCGAGCAGGTTGCGGCGGGTGATCACCTCGGCGAGCGCCCGCGCGGCCGCGGTGTCCTTGATCTCCGCCTGGAGGGGCGCCCGCACGGCGTCCACGACCTCCTCGAAGACCGGGATGCGCTCGCCCTGCCCGGCGTCGAGCTCGCGCAGCTCCGCGAGGGTGAAGTCGATGATGGGCCCTTGGCCGTCGGTCGTGCGGTCCACGTCGGCGTCGTGCATCACCACGAGTGCGCCGTCCTTGCTCAGGTGCAGGTCCAGCTCGATGACGTCCAGGCCCTCGTGCTCGGCCCGAAGGAAGGACCGGAGGGTGTTCTCCGGCTCGACGCCCATCACTCCGCGGTGTCCGATGGTGAGAAAGGTCAACGGTGTCTCGCTCTTCTGTCGGCTCTGCCGGCCGGGCTGAGGCGGCTGCCCGGACCGGCGATCAGCGTAACGGCCCACCGCGACGCGGGGGTTAAGACGGGGCCGCGGCAGGTGCGCGGGTCGGCTACGGGCCCATGTATCGCAGGAAAAACAGCGGCGTGGAGGGGGTGGGGCAGGATAATTTCCGGCGCCACCACTTGAGCCGGAGAAGCACTGATGGATACGGTGTCTTGACGTGAGTTTCTTCGGTGGAGGTGTGGTTATGACGGAAATTCTTTCGTCTATGGTGGCGGAGGGTGTCATTCTGTCTGCGGAGCGTGGAGATCGCATAGTGGAGCACCCGTCCTGGCCCGCACTCAAGGACGCCGTGGAGACCATCAGGCCCTGGCAGTCCAAGGACGGCTCGATCGACTTCGAGGCCGACGGCGCTCCACCCCGCTCCGGGGTCCGGGCCGCCGTCGACCGGGTCGTGCGGGCTGTCGAGGAGCTGGCCCCGCTGCTGCCGCACGACGCCGCGTACCACCGAGCACTCGTCGCCGATCTGCGCCGCTGGGCCGAGGGCGGCTTCGGGGTGCCGGACTTCCTCGACTCGCTGCTCGCCTTCCAGCCCGCCCGCGGGCGCGCCGACGGCCTGCAGCACCTGGTCGTCTTCCCGATGTACACGCAGAACGGCAACCCGGACCGCAACCTGGAAGCGCTGGTGGTGCGCGTGGTGTGGCCGGAGTGGCTGGCCGAGCTCGAGCGCACCCGCTACGACAACCCGCTCTTCATCGGCCTGGCCTTCGAGGACTTCACCTCCGGCTACGACACCAACTCCGCGGTGCTCTTCCCCGAGACCATCGCCGTCCGCGAGGTCCCGGAGCGCTTCAGCTGGGGAGGGATCTTCTGTGACCGCGAGGCCGCCCGTTTCCGGCGGGTGAGCGAGGCCGCCGTCCAGGCGCTGCGCGTCGAACTCCCCGAGGACGTCCAGGGCATGCTCGCCGACCAGCGGCGCTGCCAGGAGGCGTTCGCCCTGTGGGACATGGTCCACGACCGCACCCACAGCCATGGCGACCTGCCCTTCGACCCCTTCATGATCAAGCAGCGCCAGCCGTTCTGGATGTACGGCCTGGAGGAGCTGCGCTGTGACCTCACCGCCTTCAAGGAGGCCGTGAAGCTGGAGGCCGAGGGGATCGCCCAGGCCCGCGACGTGCAGTACGCCGTGATCTTCGACCGGATGTTCCGGTTCCCCGTCACCGGCGACCGCGTACGCAACTACGACGGGCTCGGCGGCCAGCTGCTCTTCGCCTATCTGCACCAGCACGACGTCGTACGCTGGACGGACAACACCCTGCACATCGACTGGGTCCGCGCCCCGCAGGTCACCAACCAGCTGTGCGGCGAGATCGAGAAGCTGTACCGGGACGGCATCGACCGCCCCAAGCTCGTCCACTGGTTCAAGGCGTACGAGCTGGTGTCGTCCTACCTGGCCCCGCACCCCGGCTCGGTGTGGGCCAAGGGCCCTGACGCCCTTGACCTCACCCAGCCGCCGCGCAAGCTGGTGGACGACGTGCTCCCCGACGAGTTCCCGCTCAGCATGTTCTACGAGGCGCTCGCCAAGAAGCTGCGCGCCGTGGTCGCCTCCACCAAGGGCATTACGGCCGACAGCAGCGCACAGGCGGCGGCGTGAAGCCGGTGGCAGGGGTGAGCGCAGGGCACGAGGAGGCCACGACCATGACCACACTGACGTCGAGCCCCACCCCGAACGAGCCGAACGGCAAGGGGCTCCTGGACGGAGCCGTGGTCGCGGTGGCCGGCGCGGCGGGCCCGGCGGGCCGCGCCGTGCTGCTCCGCCTCGCCGAGGCGGGGGCCACCGTCATCGCCTCCGACGCGGACCCCGCCCGGCTGGCCGAAGCCGTGGATGCCGCCCGCTACGCCCACGGCGGGGCCACCGTCACCGGCGACACCGTCGACCTGCTCGACCTGCGCGCGGCCCGCGAATGGGCCGACCGCACCGAGAAGGAGTTCGGCCGGGTGGACGGCCTGGTGCACCTGGTCGGCGGCTGGCGCGGCAGCAAGACCTTCGCTGACGCCCCGCTCGCCGACTGGGACACCCTGCACAACCTGCTGATCAGGACCGCCCAGCACACCTCGCTGGCCTTCCACGACGCCCTGCTGCGCAGCGGCAAGGGGCGCTATGTCCTGATCAGCGCGGCGGGTGCCTCCCAGCCCACCGCCGGGAACGCCGCGTACGCCGCCGCCAAGGCCGCCGCCGAGGCCTGGACGCTCGCGCTCGGCGACTCCTTCCGGAAGCTGGGGGACGAGGGCGGCCCGGCCGCGGCCGCTGTCATCCTGGTGGTCAAGGCGCTGGTGCACGACGCCATGCGAGCGGAGCGCCCCAACGCGAAGTTCGCGGGCTTCACGGATGTCAAGGAGCTGGCCGAGGCCATCGCCGGAGTCTGGGACCGGCCCGCCCGGGAAGTGAACGGAACCCGTCTGTGGCTGACCCCCAAGCCGTGATCCCAGGGCGTACCGACGCCCGCCGCCACCACGACCCCGAGCTGCGCGGATTCGCCAGCGACAACTACGCGGGAGCCCATCCGGAGATCCTCGCCGCGCTCGCCCTCGCCAACGGCGGCCACCAGGTCGCCTACGGCGAGGACGAGTACACCGAGCATCTGCAGCGGGTGATGCGCAGCCACTTCGGGGCCACGGCGCAGACCTTCCCGGTCTTCAACGGCACCGGCGCCAATGTGGTCGCCCTCCAGGCGCTCACCGACCGATGGGGCGCGGTCATCACGGCCGACACCGCACACATCCACGTCGACGAGTGCGGCGCTCCCGAGCGCGTGGGCGGGCTGAAGCTGCTCACCGTGCCCACCGAGGACGGCAAGCTCACCCCCGAGCTCATCGACCGCGAGGCGTACGGCTGGGACGACGAGCACCGGGCCATGCCCCAGGTCGTCTCCATCGCCCAGAACACCGAGCTGGGCACCGTCTACACCGTGGACGAGATCCGCGCCATCTGCGACCACGCCCACGAGCGCGGCATGAAGGTGCACCTCGACGGGGCCCGGATAGCGAACGCGGCCGCGTCCCTGGACGTGCCGATGCGCGCCTTCACCAATGTGGTGGGCGTGGACGTGCTGTCCTTCGGCGGCACCAAGAACGGCATGCTCTTCGGCGAGGCCGTGGTGGTCCTCGACCCGGACGCCGTCCGCGGCATGAAGCACCTGCGCAAGCTGTCCATGCAGCTGACGTCCAAGATGCGGTTCCTCTCCGTACAGCTGGAGGCGCTGCTCGCCCGCGATCTGTGGCTGCGCAACGCCCGCCACGCCAACACCATGGCCCGGCGGCTGGCCGGGGGGGTCCGTACGGTCGAGGGGGTGGAGATCCTCCACCCGGTCCAGGCCAACGCCGTCTTCGCGCGGCTGCCGCACGATGCGGCCGAACGCCTGCAGAAGCGGTACCGCTTCTACTTCTGGGACGAGGCGGCGGGCGACGTGCGGTGGATGTGCTCCTTCGACACGACGGAGGAGGACGTCGACGGCTTCGTCGCCGCGCTCCGGGAGGAGATGGGCAAGGTGTAGCGCTTCCCCGGGCCCTGTCCAGCCGACGGAACAGCCGGTCGGACAGGGCCCGGGCAGGGCCAGGGCGGAGCGGGCCTCGTCGGAGAGCGGTCAGCGGCGGTCGAGCCCGGCCGCCTGGGCCGGGGTGGGCGCGGTGCCGCCGAGGTGGGCCGGGACCCACCAGGTGTCGTCCGCGTTCCTGGGCCGCACCGGGTACGCCCGCTGCGCCGCCTCCAGCAGCTCCTGCACCCGGGCGCGCACACGCTCGGTGAGCGTGTCCGACGGCTCGGTCGGGTCGGCCTCCATGGGCGCGCCCACCCGCATCGTGATCGGGAAGTGGTTGCGGCCCAGATCGCGCTTCTGGCCCTTGGTCCACAGCCGCTGGGTGCCCCACAGCGCCATCGGCAGCAGCGGTACGCCCGCCTCCTGGGCCAGCCGGGCCGCGCCCGTCTTGAAGTTCTTGAGGGTGAACGACTCGGAGATCGTCGCCTCGGGGAACACCCCGATGATCTCGCCCGAGCGCAGCGCCCGCAGCGCGTGCCGGTACGCGTCCATGCCCGCCGCGCGGTCGACCGGGATGTGCTTCATCGCGCGCATCAGCGGCCCGGCGACCTTGTGCCGGAAGACCGACTCCTTGGCCATGAAGCGGACCAGGCGCTTGGCCGGACGCGCGGTCAGCCCGCAGAAGACGAAGTCGAGATAGCCGATGTGGTTGCTCACCAGAACCGCGCCGCCCCGCTTGGGGATGTTCTCGGTGCCCTTGATGTCGAAGCGCAGATCCAGCGCCTTGAACATGGTGCGGGCGGCACCGATCACGGGCGGGTAGACGAGCTCTGCCATGGGGGGACCCTTCTCTTCTCCTGGGAGGGCTCTCCCGACGGAAGTTACGCGGCCGTAGGTTCGGGCTTCTGGCAGATGGTGCCCCATGTCGCGCCCCTCTGCCTACCGGGCGGACCCGTGGGGCCGGGAGATCCTCATCACGTCGGGCCCGGGCGTACGCCGAACGGGCCCAAAGAGGGATACCCGCGCGGGTGGCGGCACGGAATGTCCGCGGGGGCTTCGGCGCTGCACCCGGCGAGGGACGGAACCGGGGACGACTGGAAGGACAGCGGGTGCGAAGCGGGCAGGGCGAGCCGGACCACGGCGGGCGGCTGGATGCCGCGGAACTCGGTGCGCGGCTGGGGGAGCGGGCGACGCTCGTGCAGTTCTCCAGTGCGTTCTGCCAGCCTTGCCGGGCCACCCGGCGCGTCCTGGCCGACGTCGCCCGGATGGTGGACGGCGTGGCGCATGTGGAGATCGACGCCGAGGCGCGTCTGGACCTGGTGCGCAGACTGGACGTGGTACGGACCCCCACGGTGCTGGTGCTCGACGCCCAGGGCCGCATCGTGCGCCGCGCGGCCGGGCAGCCGCGTACGGCGGATGTGATCGCGGCGCTCGGCGCGGCGGTCTGAGTCGCCGACGGCGTCCGTTGGCAAGGTCACAGTTCAACCGGGTTGCCTACGGGGAACGAGCTGGATGTACTGACGAGTAATATTTCGATCGGTGCAGGGGCCGCCCCGGTCGCCGACCGGCCGGAATCCGCACCCGAAGGCGCCTATGCTGCCTGCACAAGGCAGCTGACGAAGAGACGATGCAGTGGGAGAGCCGGCGTGAGCTTGAGGATCGTTGTCTGTGTGAAGTACGTGCCCGACGCCACCGGCGACCGGCACTTCGCCGAAGACTTGACCGTCGACCGCGACGACGTGGACGGCCTGCTCTCCGAGCTGGACGAGTACGCGGTCGAGCAGGCCCTCCAGATCGCCGAGGAGCGCCAGCGGGAAGGGGCTGACGCCGAGATCACCGTCTTGACCGTCGGCCCCGAGGACGCCAAGGACGCGCTGCGCAAGGCGCTGTCCATGGGTGCCGACAAGGCCGTCCACGTCGAGGACGACGACCTGCACGGCACGGATGTGCTGGGCACCTCGCTGGTGCTGGCCAAGGCCATCGAGAAGACCGGCTACGACCTGGTCGTCTGTGGCATGGCCTCCACCGACGGCACCATGGGCGTGCTGCCCGCGTTGCTGGCCGAGCGCCTGGGCGTCCCGCAGGTCACGCTGCTGTCGGAGGTCTCGGTCGAGGACGGCACCGTGAAGGGCCGCCGGGACGGGGACACCGCGAGTGAGCAGCTGGAGGCGTCGCTGCCCGCCGTCGTATCCGTGACGGACCAGTCGGGCGAGGCCCGTTACCCCTCCTTCAAGGGCATCATGGCCGCCAAGAAGAAGCCGGTGACCTCCTGGGACCTGGAGGACCTGGAGATCGAGGCGGACGAGGTCGGCCTGGAGGGCGCCTGGACCGCGGTCGACAGCGCCGCGGAGCGCCCGGCCCGCACCGCGGGCACGATCGTCAAGGACGAGGGCGAGGGCGGCAAGCAGCTCGCCGCCTTTCTCGCGGAGCGCAAATTCGTTTGATGCAGCCTGGCCGGTCAGAAGTTCATCTGACCCGGCCGCGCCCGACGCACCGCCAACCGCCCGCATTTTTCCGCAGGAGATCGATTCCCATGGCTGAAGTCCTCGTCTATGTCGACCACGTGGACGGCGCCGTCCGCAAGCCCACCCTGGAGCTGCTGACCCTGGCCCGCCGGATCGGCGAGCCGGTGGCCGTCGCTCTCGGCAACGGTGCCGCCGACACCGCCGCCACGCTCGCCGAGCACGGCGCGGTGAAGGTGCTCACGCACGACGCCCCGGAGTACGCCGACTACCTCGTCGTACCGAAGGTGGACGCGCTGCAGGCCGCCTACAAGGCCGTCTCCCCGGCCGCCGTGCTGGTGCCCTCCTCCGCCGAGGGCAAGGAGATCGCCGCCCGCCTGGCCGTCCGGATCGACTCGGGCATCATCACCGACGCCATCGACCTGGAGGCCGGTGACGAGGGCCCGGTCGCGACCCAGTCGGTGTTCGCGGCGGCGTTCACCACCAAGTCCCGGATCACCAACGGCACCCCGGTCATCACCGTCAAGCCCAACAGCGCGGCCGTGGAGGCCGCCCCGGCCGCCGGTGCCGTCGAGGCGCTGTCCGTGACCTTCTCGGACCAGGCCGGCGGCACCAAGGTCACCTCGCGCACCCCGCGCGAGTCCACCGGCCGCCCGGAGCTGACCGAGGCCGCGATCGTGGTCTCCGGCGGCCGCGGCGTCGGCGGCGCGGAGAACTTCCCCCTCGTCGAGGCGCTGGCCGACTCGCTCGGCGCCGCCGTGGGCGCCTCGCGCGCCGCGGTGGACGCGGGCTGGTACCCGCACACCAACCAGGTCGGCCAGACCGGCAAGTCGGTCTCCCCGCAGCTGTACATCGCCACCGGCATCTCCGGTGCGATCCAGCACCGGGCCGGCATGCAGACCTCCAAGACCATCGTGGCCATCAACAAGGACGCCGAGGCCCCGATCTTCGACCTCGTCGACTACGGCGTCGTCGGCGACCTCTTCGAGGTGGTCCCGCAGCTGACCGAGGAGATCAAGACCCGCAAGGGCTGACACCTCGCCGGACGGCCCCCGTGTGCGGACGACGCGCCGCACGCGGGGGCCGCGTGCGTGTCCGGGGGTGTTGACCTGCGATCGAGCCGCGGATAACTTCACTTTACGGATTATGGATTCCGCAGTGCGGAAAGGTTGGCGGCGCGATGGAAGGTACGAGGATGGGGCAGCAAGAGACGTTCGCGACCAGTCTTCCCGGCGCCGTACGTGACGGGATCGCCGCCTCCCTCGCCGGCGTCGACGCCGAACTCGCCCGCCGCTACCCCGGCGACCCCGGCACCCGCCAGCCCGTCCACACCGTCTACGTCCCCGCCGACCTCTTCACCGCGGGCACCGTCCGCGACTGGGGCGACCAGGCGCTCGCCGCGCTCGACGCATACGCCCCCGCCCCCGCGGCGCTGGCCGCCGTCCTCGGCATCCAGGACGACCTCGCCGAGCCGGTTTACGCGCGGGTGCGCGCCAAGCTGGCGCGCGAGCCCATCGAGGACCTGCGCGTCGACTTCGAGGACGGCTACGGCCCGCGTCCCGACGCCGAGGAGGACGCCGCGGCCGCCCGCGCGGCCGCCCTGGTCGCCGCCGCCGTCGCGGAAGGCGCCGCGCCGCCGTACATCGGCATCCGCATGAAGTGCATGGAATCCGCCGTCCGTGACCGCGGCATCCGCACCCTCGACATCTTTCTCACCGGGCTGATGGACGCCGGAGGCCTGCCGGGCGGACTCGTCCTCACCCTGCCGAAGGTCACCTACGCCGAGCAGATCACCGCCATGGTCCGGCTGTGCGAGGCGTTCGAGCAGGCGCACGGCCTGGCCGCGGGCCGGATCGGCTTCGAGATCCAGATCGAGACCACCCAGGCCGTTCTCGGCCCTGACGGCCGCGCCACCGTCGCCCGCATGATCGACGCCGCCGACGGCCGGGCCACCGGGCTGCACTACGGAACCTTCGACTACAGCGCCTCCTGTGGGGTCAGCGCCGCCCACCAGTCCATGGACCACCCCGTCGCCGACCACGCCAAGGCCGTCATGCAGGTCGCCGCCGCCGGCACCGGCGTCAGGCTCTCCGACGGCTCGACCAACGTGCTGCCCGTCGGCTCGGCCGAGCAGGTCCACGAGGCCTGGCGGCTCCACCACCGCCTGGTGCGACGGTCGCTGGCGCGCGCGTACTACCAGGGGTGGGACATGCACCCCGGCCATCTGCCGACCCGTTACGCCGCCGTCTACGCCTTCTACCGGGAGGGCCTGCCCCAGGCCGCGGCCCGCCTGGCCGCGTACGTCAACCGCGTGGACGGCGCCGGGGGCGCCATCGCCGACGAACCGGCCACGGCCAAGGCCCTCAGCGGCTACCTGCTGCGCGGCCTGGACTGCGGAGCGGTGGACGGCGAGGAGGTGGAGCGGCTGACCGGCCTGGACCGCGCCACTCTGGACACCTTGTCGGGCCGGGCTCCCGCCACGAGCTGACCTCGCGGGGCCGGGCTCCCGCCACGAGCCGACCTCGGCCGCACGGGTTCACGCCGCATGAGTTCACTCTGACGCCTCACCCGGGATGCGCTGCCGCCGGGGAAGGCGGGAGATGTTGTCATGACCGGCGCCCCCGACCAGTCACCGGGCAGCCCCCCGCCGCCGAATCCGCCGAATCCGCCGAATCCGCCGAAGCCACCGCACGACCACTCCGCCGCGGGGGCGGGCGGCGGCCGGGTGCGCCATCCCGCGGCCCGGGGGTTCGGAGGCGTCGCCAGGAGCGCCGCGTCGGGGTTGCTGATCTCGCTCGCCTGTCTGCTCGTACCGGTGTCCCTGGTGTCGGTGTGGCTCCACGACGTCGTCCTCGACACCGACCGCTACGTCGCGACGGTCTCTCCGCTCGCGAAGGACCCGGCCATCCAGGACGCCGCGCTGCGGCATGTCCGCCGGGCCCTGGACGCCCGCCGCAGCGGCCGGGACCTCACCTCGGACATCGCTTCCTGGCTGCGCCGCCAGGGGCTTCCGCCGACGGCCGCCGACGCCGTCGAGGGGCTCGGGCCCAAGCTGGACCCGGCCGTCGACCAGGCGTTGACGAGGGTGGCGGCGCACGTCGTGCGCGGCGACCAGTTCCCGGCGGTGTGGGTCGGCGCCAACCGGGCCGCCCACTCCGCTCTCGTCCACGTGCTCACCGGAGAGGGGCACGGGCCGGTCGGAGTGAAGGGCGACACCGTGACCCTGGACATGGGCGCGGCCGTCGAGAAGGTCAAGCGGCAGCTGCTGAACGCCGGACTCCCCTCGGCGAGCGCCATCCCCGACGTCGACCGGCGCATGGTCCTGTTCCACTCCGCCCAACTGGGCCGGGTCAGATCCGGGGCGCGCCTGCTGGACCTGGCCGGCGCCTGGCTGCCCGGGCTGACCGCGCTGCTCGGCACATCCGGCGTCCTGCTCGCGCGCCGGCGCCGTGGCGCCCTGGCCCGCGCCGCGCTGGGGACCGCCGTCATCTCTCTCGCCCTGGCCGCGGGCATGGCCGTCGCCCGCCGGTACTGCCTCGACCACCTGCCGCCGAGCGTGCTGTCCCAGGCGGCCGCGGCGGCCGTCTGCGACACGCTGCTGCGCGGATTGTGGATCACCGTCCGCACCACGGGCGTGCTCGGCCTCGTCGTCGCGTCGGGCGCCTACCTGGCGGGGCCGGGCCGACTGCCCCGCGCGGCGCGCGAGGGCGCCGATCGCGCCGCCGACGCCGCCGCGCGCTGGAGCGCGGCCCGCGGGCTGCGCACCGGGCGGGCCGGCACCTGGGCCGCGGGCCACCGCCGGGGGCTGACGTTCGGGGTGCTGCTGCCGACGGTCGCCGCGTTCGGCGCCTGGAACCACCCCACCGTCCTGACGGTGCTGTTCCTGATGCTGGTCCTGGTGGCCGCGCTCGCGGCGATCGCGCTGCTGGCCGCGACCGGCCGCGTGCCCCGGAGCCGCGCGCCCCGGCCCCGGGCACCCACCGGGCGGGGCAGCCGGTAGCCAGGGCCGCCTCCTCCGAGCGTCCGTAATTCCGGACGGCCGAAGCACAGCCGCTGCTCGGCAGCGGGGACAAGCCCTACTAGGGGGTGAGGACGAGGACGATGAAGAGCAGACAGGTGGCGATGGTGACCACCCAGCTGTGCGAGGTCAGCCACTCCCGGACCCGGGGCATGGCCCGCCGCCCGCGCGCGCCGGCGAAGACATAGACCAGCAGTGGCAGCGCCGCGACCAGTACGGTCAGGCCGATGAACGGCAGCGCCGCCGCCACACCCGCGCCGTGCTGTTCCAGGGACGCCCCCACAGTCAGCATGACCACGATGTCGGACGGCATGACCAGGATGACCAGGAGGCCGACGGTGAAGGCCTTCCCGGGCCCCGCCTCCATCAGCGAGCCCAGCCACTTCGGCGGCTCGGCCGTCTCCCGCTTCACGTACGCCTTCACCGCCGCGAACGCCAGCAGCGCCACCAGCACGATCTGCACGACCGTCCCGGCCGATCCGGGCTCGGACGGGCTGCCCGGCTCGACCACCTTGCCCAGCAGCGCGAAGATCCCCCGGGTGATCGTGACCCCCGCCGCCGTCGCGACCGCCACCCCGAGGAGGAACGCCAGGGAGACCCGCACGGGCCGCGGCGCCGTCACCAGGATGACGGCGGACACGATCTGCGGCCCCGCCATCATGGTGACGGCGAGCGGCAGAATCTGCAGGTCCATGGGCTGCCCTCTCCGGCCTCCGGCTCGCGACGACTTCGCTTTCCCCAGACGAGTTCACTTCCTCCATTCGTACGCGCCTGTGCCCCTACGGCATCCGGTGCTGCGCCGACCGGGGCCGAGGTCGCCGTACGCTTGGATTAGTCGGCCCCGGTGGGAGCCTTCGTCGGCATCGCCGGGCGCGTCCGATGGGAGGCGGATGATGGACTATCCATTGCTGAACGTGTTCATGACCACACTCTGGGTCTTTCTGTGGATCCTGTGGTTCATACTGCTCTTCCGCGTGATCGGCGACCTCTTCCGCGATGACTCGATGAGCGGCTGGGCCAAGGCGGGCTGGTGCTTCTTCGTCGTCGTTCTGCCCTTCCTCGGCATCTTCGTGTACCTGATCGCACGGGGCCGCGGGATGGGCGAGCGCGAAGGGCAGGCGGCCCTGAAGGCGGAGGCGGATCTGAAGGAGTTCGTGCGCGAGACCGCCGCGACCGGTCATGCCACGGAGCTCACCAAGCTCGTGGAGCTGAAGGACCACGGCGACATCACCACCGAGGAGTACGAGCGCGCCAAGGCCAAGGTGCTCGCGGCCTGAGCTCGCGGCCCGCGTTCGCGGCGTGAGGGTGGCCACCGCGGCGCTCAGTACCGCACCGCCGCGCCGATCTGCGCTGTGGGGTGGCCGCTGAGCTTGCGGTGGCTGCGCGCGGTGGCCTTCTTCGACGAGCGGGGCTGGACCGAGGAGACCGTCAGAACGGTCACATCGAGCAGACTCCCCTTCTCATCGCGGAAGTTCACCTCCACGGCGTACTTCGCCGCGCTGTCCTTCTTGTTGGTCACGGTGATCGGTGCGACGGCGTGACCGTCATGGGCGATCGAGACGGTGCCGGCCTTCACATCGCCCTTGGCTTTCACACCGTTCTTGATCTTGTCCAGCTCGGCCTTCGCGGAGGCGGTCGCCGAGGCGATGGCCTTGGAAGCCCGGGAGGCCGTGGACGAGCCACCGCCGTTCGAACACCCGGCGGACACCAGCACCGTGGCCGCCACCAGGCTTCCCACACAGAGCGTCCGTACCCGGCACCAGACCATCGTGCCTCACCTCGTCCCGTCCGCACCGTCTCGCGGAGTGCCGCACCGTACAAAGTGCTCCCGTCGGACCCACCCTGACGGCAGAAGGACGCCGCGGCGACCCGGATGGTCCATCCGGGGGCCGGGGCCGGGAAGGCGGTTACGCGGCCGGCGGCGACTCGCCGGAGCCGCGGGCGATCAGGCGGGTCGGCAGAACCACCCGCTGCGGCTCGCCCCCCGACCCGTCGAGGCGGCGGAAGAGCAGGTCCGCGGCGGTATGGCCGAGTTGGGCCGAGTCCTGGGCGATCACGGTGATGCCGGGGGAGAGGAGATCGGCGAGCTCGAAGTCGTCGAAGCCGACGAGGGCCACCGGTCCGGGGCGCCCGGCGAGGACCCGTACGACGGTGACCGTCACGCGGTTGTTGCCCGCGAACAGGGCGGTGACCGGCTCCGGAGCCTCCAGCATCGCGCCGGCCGCCGCCCGTACCCGCTCGGGGTCGGTGGGGCCGCGGGACACCCAGGCGTCGTCGACCGGCAGCCCGGCCTCGGCCATCGCCGCCCGGTAGCCGCGCAGCCGCTCCTCAGCGGTGTGGATGCCCGGCTGGTCGCCGAGGAAGCCGATCCGGCGGTGGCCGTGGGCGATCAGATGGGCGACCCCGTCCCGCGCGCCGCCGAAGCTGTCGGAGAGCACGGCGTCGGCGTCGATACGGCCGGCCGGGCGGTCCACGAACACCGTGGCGACGCCCGCGGCTATCTCCGGGCCCAGGTAGCGGTGGTCACGCCCGGCCGGGATGACGACGAGGCCGTCGACCCGCCGGGCGCACAGGGCGAGCACGAGCTCCTGCTCGCGCTCGGGGTCCTCGGCGCTCGAACCGTTGATCAGCAGGGCGCCGTGCGTGCGGGCGACCTCCTCGACGGCGCGGCTGAGGGGCCCGTAGAACGGGTCGGCGAGGTCTTCGAGGACCAGTCCGATGCTGGCGGTGCGGCCCTTGCGCAGAATGCGGGCGCTGTCGTTGCGGCGGAAGCCGAGCGCGGTGATGGCCTCCTGGACGCGCCGTTCGGTGTCGGGCGTGACCCCCGGCTCGCCGTTGACCACTCGCGAGACCGTCTTCAGACCGACCCCGGCGCGCGCGGCGACGTCCTTCATGGTGGGGCGGGTGCCGTAGCGGCGCGAAGTGGTGGCGGTGCCCGGAGCGGTATCGGTCACGGTGCGCTTGTCCCGTCGCTGGTCTTTCGCTGGCCGTCCGCTGGTGGTCGTGCGGAAGGGTGTCCGAGCATAGCCCCTGGACAACGTTGTCAACGGCAGGGAAGACTGTGGCCTCACAGCGATACGTCTAGGTCTGCCGGGGAGTCGACTCATATGCCACGTGACCTCATCGCCGCACTGGACATCGGCGGAACCAAGATCGCGGGTGCCCTGGTGGACGGCAGCGGCAAGCTGGTCGTACGGGCCAGGCGCGCCACCCCCGCCCAGGAGTCCGGTCAGACCGTGATGCGTGAGGTCACGGCGGTGCTCAACGAGCTGTCGGGCACCGCGCAGTGGTCGCGGGTCGCCGCGGTCGGAATCGGCAGCGCGGGCCCGGTCGACGCCTCCGTCGGCACCGTCAGTCCCGTCAACATCCCCGGCTGGCGCGACTTCCCCCTGGTCGCCGGGGTCCGGGAGACGGTCGGCGAACTGCCGCTCACGCTGGTCGGCGACGGGGTGGCGATGACGGCGGCCGAGCACTGGCAGGGCGCGGCGCGCGGGCGTACGGGCGCGCTGTGCATGGTGGTGTCCACGGGCGTCGGCGGCGGCCTGGTGCTGAACGGCCGGCTGTACCCGGGCCCCACGGGGAACGCCGGGCACATCGGCCACATCAGCGTGGACCTCGACGGCGACCCGTGCCCGTGTGGCGCGCGCGGCTGCGTCGAGCGCATCGCCAGCGGCCCCAACATCGCCCGCCGGGCTCTGGAGGGCGGCTGGCGCCCCGGCCCGGGCGGCGACACGAGCGCCGCGGCCGTGGCCGCCTCGGCCCGGGCCGGCGACCCGGTCGCGCGGGCCTCCTTCGAGCGCGCCGCGCAGGCGCTGGCCGCGGGGATCGCGGCCACCGCGACGCTCGTCGAGATCGAGGTGGCCGTGGTCGGCGGCGGGGTGGCGGGCGCCGGGGACGTGCTCTTCACACCCCTGCGGCGTGCGCTGCGCGACTACGCGACCCTGTCGTTCGTGGCCGGCCTTGAGGTCGTCCCCGCGGAGATGGGCACGGACGCCGGACTGGTCGGCGCCGCCGCGGCGGCCGCCCAACACGCCCGACTGGACGGCTTTGGCAGCCCTTCTTAGGACTCGTCGCCTCCCGGGCGCTTCGAGCCCGCGAATGCCGATTCGACTGGGCCTGCACGCCCGGGAGTTGAGCGGGACTGTCGGCGCTTGCCCCTAAGCTGTTGCGTGACCACGGCTTACAAGGGGGACTGAGGCACGGTGTCACCGGGGGACATGAGCGGGGACCTGACCGGCAAGCTGCTGGGCGGTCGGTACCGCGTGACCGGCACGCTCGGCCGGGGCGGCATGGGCGTGGTCTGCAAGGCCGTCGACGAGGTGCTGGGCCGGGAGGTCGCGGTCAAGGTGCTGCGCGCCTACACCGACTCCTCCGGGCCCGAGCTCGCCGATCTGCGCGTCCGGATGCAGCGGGAGGCCCGGGCCGCGGCGCGGATCCGGCACTCCGGTGTGATCACGGTGCACGACGTGACGGAGGAGAGCGGGCTTCCGGTCATCGTCATGGAGCTCGTCGACGGCCGGTCGCTGGATAACCTGATAGACGAGCAGGGCGTCGTGGAGCCCCTGGAGGCCGCGGCGATCGGCGCGAAGGTGGCCGACGCCCTCCGCGCGGGCCATCAGGTCGGCGTGCTGCACCGGGACGTGAAGCCGGGCAATGTGCTGCTCGACCACGACGGCCGGGTCGTCCTGACCGACTTCGGCATCGCGAGCATGGAGGCGCCGGGCGACGACGCGACCACCAAGCTGACCCGCAGCGGCGAGCTGATCGGCTCGCTGGACTATCTCGCGCCGGAGCGCGCCCAGGGCCAGGAGCCCGGCCCGGCCTCGGACGTCTGGGCGCTCGGCATGACGCTGTACGCGGCGGTGGAGGGCTCGTCCCCGTTCCGCCGTACGTCGGTGTGGTCGACGCTGACGGCGATCGTCACCGAACCGCTTCCCGAGCCGAGGCGGGCCGGGCCGCTGACGCCGGCCCTGCACGCGATGATGGACAAGGACCCGGCGGCGCGGCCGTCCGCGGCCCAGGCAGGGGCGATGCTGCAGGCCGTCGCGGCGGGGGAGGATCCCCGGGCCGCCGCGGGGTGGGCCGGGCGGACGCCGACGGCGCCGGATGTGCTGGCCTCCGCGGCGCCGCCGCGTATACGGCCCGGTGATCCGTCCGCCGGCCCGCCGCTCGGCCCGGGGCCCGCCGAGCCGCAGCCCTCCACCCCGCGGCCCTCCGACTCGCAGCCTTCCGCCTCTCAGGCGCCCATTCCGCCGTCCTCCCCCCTGCTGTCCTCGGCCCCGCCCGGCTTCGGGCCGCCGCAGGCCCCCGAGGAGCCGCTGGTGAGCGGCGGGGCTCCGGACGGCGGGGCGCCGCCGCGGCCCGGTCATCGGCCCGGTCGTAAGAAGGCGCTGATCGCGGCCATGGTCGTCGCCGTTCTGCTCGCCGGGGGAGGCGTGACATACGCGCTCGTCGGCGGCGACGGCGACAAGACCGCGGCCGGGCGTCAGGAGGACACATCGGGGCCCCCTTCCCACTCCGCTTCACCGGACGGCGGGAAGACCGGGGACAAGGGCGGCGCGGACGGCAAGGACGGCGAGGACGGAAAGGAAGACAAGGGCGACAAGGGCGGGAAGAAGACCGTGGAGCCCTCGGGCTCCGGTTCCCCGTCCGCCTCGGAGGAGCCCGGCGGCAGCAAGAACAGCGCGTCCGGAGGCTCGGGCGGCGGCTCGGACGATGGCAAGGACGGCGGGAGCGACGGGACTTCGGATGGAGGCGGAGGCGGGGACCAGGGCGGCTCCGCCGGCGCGGGCGGTGGCGGCTCGGCGGACCCCGACCCCTCGCCGGTCTGCCATGACGTCGGCGCCGGGAAGTACAACTGCGAGGTGTGGCGCACCGCCACGTCGTACACGGCCGCCGGAGAGCCGGTCGGCACCCTCAACCAGGGCCTGAACTACTTCTACTGCCAGCAGAACCTGGGCCGCCGGGAGACCTATGGCGAGTGGACGAACGTGTGGTGGGCCAAGACGGACGACGACAGCGGCAACACCAACGTGTTCATCAGCGACGTCTACATCAAAGGCGGGGACAACGACCAGCCCCTCCCCGGGCTGCCCGTGTGCTGACGGGCTCCGCCCAGCCCCGTGGTCGCTGGTCACGCCGTCCCGGCGTCGGTGGTCACCGGCCGGACGGTCGTCGCGCAGCCGAGGGCGGCCGTGAACGCCTAGGACCGATCCGGCCGAAGCAGGAACCCGCCCAAAGCAGGTGGTCTCTCACTCCGAGAATCCACCGTCAGACGGGGAATCCTCGGCCTCAGGCCGACGGAGGAGGTCAATGCCTCGCGGGCCGCACCCTCGGCGCGAGCAGGGGCTGAAGGCCCGCGCGGCGGTGCGCTGAGGGCCTGCGCCGCCGCCCCGGGCGCGGCGCGATCCGTCACTCCCCGGCCCCCGGGCGTTTTCGCGACAGGGTGATGCGGGCAACTGACAGGGGGCGATGGAATAGGGGGAAATGTGATCGTCTGGCTGAACGGTGCGTTCGGCGCGGGCAAAACCACCGCGGCCCGCGAATTGGTGGACTTCTTGCCCGGCAGCACGTTCTACGACCCGGAGCTGGTCGGCGACGGCCTGCGCATGATGCTGCCGCGCAAGCGCCTTGACGAGGTGTCCGACTATCAGGACCTGCCGTCCTGGCGGCGGCTGGTCGTGGACACCGGCGCGGCGCTGATCGCCGAGGTCGGTGGACCGCTGGTGGTGCCGATGACAGTCCTGAGGCAGGAGTACCGCGATGAGATCTTCGGCGGCTTCGCGGCCCGGCGCATCCCCGTGCGGCATGTGCTGCTGCACACCGATGAAACGATACTGCGCGAGCGAATAGCGCAGCGCGAGGCCATACCTGGCGACGCGGACTCCGGCGAATCCGTCCGCCGCTGGTGCCTGGACCACCTGGCGCCCTATCGCTCGGCCCTGCCGTGGCTCGTCGACGACGCGTACGTCGTGGACACCACCGGGCTCACGCCGCGGCAGATCGCCGAGCAGATCGCCGACGCCGTTCGCGACGGCGCCGGCAGCTGCGACATCGTGCAGACCCCGGAGCCCAGGGCCGAGACCCTGGCGGCCGGGGTTCTGCTCTTCGACGAGGACGACCGGGTGCTGCTCGTCGACCCCACGTACAAGCCCGGCTGGGAGTTCCCCGGCGGCGTTGTCGAGACCGGCGAGCCGCCCACCCGGGCCGGCGTCCGAGAGGTGGTCGAGGAGCTGGGCCTGCGGCTGGCCGAACCGCTGCGGCTGCTGGTCGTCGACTGGGAGCAGCCCTGCCCGCCCGGCTACGGCGGCCTGCGGCTGCTCTTCGACGGCGGACGGCTGACCGCCCAGGCGGCCCGCGAGGTCCTGCTCCCGGCGTCCGAGCTGCGCGGCTGGCGCTTCGTCACGGAGGGGGAGGCCGCTGAGCTGTTGCCTCCGGTACGGCTGAGCCGACTGCGCTGGGCGCTACGGGCCCGGGAGCAGGGGCGCCTCCTGTACCTCGAGGCGGGCACCCCGACGGGCTGAGCAGCGGGAGCGTTTGCCGGCTCGGGGCGGCGACCCGGCCTGGTTCGGTCCGCGCTGGATCGGTTCCCCGGGCCGGGCGGGGCCTGGTGGCCATGGCCCCGCTGGGCCGGGGGCATGGCGCCGGCCCAGGAGACGCCCGGCGTACGGCATCGCGCGGAGGCCGGGGGCTTGCCCCTGTTTCGGGAAGGGGCGGGGCTACCGCGTTGTGCCGGTCACCGCCTCCGCGGCTTCGGCAGCCTCGTTTGCGTAACCCCGCAGGAACAGCGCCTCCGCGAGCGAGAGCCGCTCCAGCTCCTCCGGCGAGACGCTCTCGTTGACGGCGTGGATCTGCGCGTCCGGCTCGCTCAGCCCGATCAGCAGGATCTCCGCCTCCGGGTAGAGCGCGGCGAGCGTGTTGCACAGCGGGATCGAGCCGCCCGCGCCCGCGATCGCCATCGCCTGCCCGTCGTACGCCGCGCTCAGGGCGCGCCCCATCGCCGCGTACGCCGGGCTGGCGGTGTCCGCACGGAACGGCTGGCCCTGGCCGACCTGCTCGACGGCGACCCGCGCGCCCCATGGCGCGGCGGACTGCAGGTGGGCGGTCAGCAGCTTCGCCGCCCGGCTCGCGTCCACGCCCGGCGGTACCCGCAGGCTCACCGCCGCCCGCGCGCTCGCCTGCACCGAGGGGGTGGCGCCGACGACCGGAGGGCAGTCGATGCCCACGACGGTGACCGCGGGACGGGCCCAGACTCGGTCGGCGACCGTGCCCGAGCCGATCAACTCGACTCCGTCCAGCACCTTGGCGTCCTTGCGGAAGTCTTCTTCCGGATACTGGAGTCCGTCCCAGGTCGCGTCCGCCGTCAGGCCCCGGACGGTCGTGGAGCCGTCCTCGGCCCGCAGTGAGTCCAGGATGCGGATCAGCGCGGCGAGCGCGTCCGGGGCGGCGCCGCCGAACTGGCCGGAGTGCAGATTGCCTTCCAGGGTGTCCACCCGGACCCGCAGCAGCGCCATGCCGCGCAGCATCGCGGTGACCGTCGGCAGCCCGCCGCGGAAGTTGCCGGTGTCGCCGATGACGATCGCGTCGGCGGCCAGCAGCTCGGGGTGCGCCTCCGCGTAGCGCTCCAGGCCCCCGGTGCCCTGCTCCTCCGAGCCCTCCACGATCACCTTGACGTTCACCGGGATCCCGCCGTGCTCCCGCAGCGCGCGCAGCGCGGTGAGGTGCATGATCAAGCCACCTTTGCAGTCGGCGGCGCCGCGCCCGTACCAGCGCCCGTCGCGCTCGGTCAGCTCGAAGGGCGGGGAGATCCAGGCGGCCTCGTCCAGCGGCGGCTGGACGTCGTAATGCGCGTAGAGCAGCACCGTCGGGGCCCCGGCCGGGCCGGGCAGAAAGCCGTACACCGACTGGGTGCCGTCGGGAGTGTCCAGCAGGGCCACGTCCGTGAACCCCTCGGCGCGCAGCGCGTCGACGACCCACCGCGCGGCGGCCTCGCACTCGCTCTTAGGGAACTGCGCCGGGTCCGCGACCGACTTGAAGGCCACGAGTTCGGCCAGTTCGGCCTTGGCGCGGGGCTGCAGCGCGGCGACCGTGGCGGCGATCGCCCGGCGGTCGGCCGGGGCGGTGGCCGCGGGGCCGTCGGGCCGGGCGTGCGGTGCCTGCTCCATGAGGGGACGCTCCTGTGGGATGCGCGCGATGGCACGGATGTACGACTGCATGACTTGATGGTGGTGCTGCCGATCATCCCATAGCGGGGTCACCCCCAGGTGAGCCGTAGGATGCGACGGTGGCCCGCGGCGGTGGCGGCGCAGGGCGATCAGGTCGGTCGAGTGGGAGCGGAAGCACACGTGAGCAGCGACAACGCGGCCCGGAACGGGGCCTCCCCGGCAGAGCCGGCAGAGCCGGCAGACGAGTCGGTATGGGACGTCGTCGTGGTGGGGGCGGGCCCGGCGGGTGCCTCCGCCGCCTACGCCGCCGCCTGTGCGGGCCGCCGGGTGCTGCTGCTGGAGAAGGCCGAGCTGCCGCGCTACAAGACGTGCGGCGGCGGCATCATCGGCCCCTCGAGGGACGCGCTGCCGCCGGGCTTCGAACTCCCGCTCCGTGAGCGCGTACACGCCATAACGTTCTCGCTGAACGGCAGGCTGACCCGCACCCGCCGTTCCAAGCAGGCCCTGTTCGGGCTGATCAACCGGCCCGAGTTCGACGCCGGGCTGGTCGAGGCCGCCAAGGACGCGGGCGCCCGGGTGCGCACCGGCACCGCGGTGGCGCGCGTCGAGCAGCACGGCCCGTCCGTGCCCGACCGGCGCACTGTGGCCGTGGTGCTCGCGGACGGCGAGACCGTGCTGGCCCGGGCCGTGGTCGGCGCGGACGGCAGCGCCAGCCGGATAGGCGCCCATGTCGGGGTCAAGCTCGACCAGGTCGACCTCGGCCTGGAGGCGGAGATCCCGGTGCCGCCGACCGTGGCCGAGGACTGGTCGGGCCGGGTGCTCATCGACTGGGGCCCCCTGCCGGGCAGTTACGGCTGGGTCTTCCCCAAGGGCGACACCCTGACGGTCGGGGTGATCTCGGCCCGTGGCGAGGGCGCCGGGACCAAGCGTTATCTCGAGGACTTCATCGCCCGGCTCGGGCTGGCCGGCTTCGAGCCGAGCATCTCCTCGGGCCATCTCACCCGCTGCCGCTCCGACGACTCGCCGCTGTCCCGCGGCCGGGTGCTGGTGTGCGGGGACGCGGCGGGGCTGCTGGAGCCGTGGACCCGGGAGGGCATCTCCTTCGCGCTGCGCTCGGGGCGGCTCGCGGGGGAGTGGGCGGTGCGGATCGCGGAGGCTCACGACGCGGTCGACGCCCGGCGTCAGGCGCTGAACTACGCCTTCGCGATCAAGGCGGGGCTCGGGGTGGAGATGGGGGTCGGGCGACGGCTGTACTCGGTGTTCGCGCGCCGCCCCGGAATGTTCCACGCGGCGCTCACGGGCTTCAGGCCGGCGTGGCGGGCGTTCACGAAGATCACGCGCGGGACGACGACGCTCGCCGAGATCGTCCGCACCCACCCGGCGGCGCGGCGGGCGCTGACCGCGTTCGACCGCGGATAGCGGCGCGGGCGGCCCGACCCGTGGGTGGCCCCGCGTTCCCGCCGCCGACTGCTCACGCGTCGGTGGTGGTGATGCGGAACACCGGGTGGAGCGGGGAGATCCGCGCCAGTTCGTCGTCCGAGGACTTCGCGGTCACCCCGTCGAAGAAGCTCTTCACCTCCCAGCCCCAGCGGTCGAGGTAGGCGCGCAGCGCCTCGGTCTTCTCCGCGCCCTCCGGCAGCTCGATGGCGGTGAAGGTCTGCTTGCGGCGCCCGAGCTGCAGTCGGCCGCCGCCCGCCGCCCGCATGTTGCGCACCCACTGGGAGGCGCCGCGGGGGGAGACCAGATAGCGCTCGTCGTTCAGCGACAGCGGGTTGACCGGCACCCGTCGCCATTCACCGGACTTCCGGCCGACGACGGACAGTTCGGCGGTGCCGAAGAAGCTCACCCCGCGCCGTGCGAGCCAGCTCATGGTGGCGTTCATGGCGCCGTCGAACCGGCTGGGCTTGATGTGGTGCTCCGACATGGTGTCCTCCTGTGCTCCATTTCGAGAGCGGTGCTCTCGCTTGAAATCAGTGTGCATGAAGCAGCGCGCCGTCGCAAGAGCACTGCTCTCGTTATTGGCCGGTGCTCCATCCAGATGAGAGACTGTCTGCCATGAGTGCGATCCGAGGGGCCAGGGAACGGGCCCGTACCGAAGTGACCGCCGCCATCAAAGAGGAGGCGCGCAGCCAGCTCGCCCGCGAGGGAGCGGCGAAGCTGTCGCTGCGCGCCGTCGCCCGTGAGCTCGGCATGGTCTCGTCCGCCCTCTACCGCTACTTCCCGAGCCGCGACGACCTGCTGACCGCGCTCATCGTGGACGCGTACGACGCCCTCGGCGCCGCCGCCGAAGCGGCCCTGGCGAAGGCGGACGGCCAGGAGCCCGTGGAGCGGTGGAGCGCGGTCTGCCGGGCCGTACGGGAGTGGGCGCTGGCCCATCCGCACGAGTACGCGCTGATCTACGGCTCCCCGGTGCCCGGCTACTCCGCGCCCCAGGACACCATCGTGCCCGCCTCCCGCGTGGGCCTCGCCCTGCTCGCCATCGCGGGCGACGCGCACGCCGCGGGCGCCCTGCGCGTCCCCGGGGAGGCCGAGGTGCCCGAGGCGGTGCGGGAAGACGCGCGAGTGCTGGCCGGGACCCTGGGGATCGAGCTGCCCGACGCGGCGCTCGCGGGGCTCATCGCGGCTTGGGCGCAGCTGTTCGGCCTGGTCAGCTTTGAGCTCTTCGGCCAGTTCAAGGGCATCGTCGAGGCGCGTGAGGAGTTCTTCGCCCAATCGGTGGCGACCCTCGGCCGCACGGTCGGCCTCCCCTAGATGTGCCGCTTCGAGTACTGCTCAGTGCGGGTGTCTACCGGGCCCGGCGTGGCGCGAAGCGCACCACCGTGCCCGGGACGGCCTGGGCGGCCGCGGCGAGATGGGGCTCGGGGACGACGCCGACGACGGGGTAGCCGCCGGTCGTGGGGTGGTCGGCCAGGAACAGCACCGGGAGGCCGTCCGGCGGGACCTGCAGCGCGCCCAGGACCATGCCCTCGCTGGGCAGTTCGCCGTCCCTCGCACGCTCCAGCGGGGGCCCCTCGGTGCGCAGCCCGATGCGGTTGCTCGCGGCCGACACCCGGAACTCGCCGGTCGTCAGGGTGCGCAGCGCCCCGGGGGTGAACCAGTCGTCGCGCGGGCCGAGCGCGACCGGCAGGACCAGCTCGCGCGGCGGCCCCGGGCAGGGCGCCGCGTCCACGGCCGGTGCCGGGCCGTACGGCGCGCCCAGTCGCAGCACCGCACCGTCGGCGAGCGGGGGCGGGCCGAGCCCGGAGAGCAGGTCCGTGGAGCGGCTGCCGAGCACCTGCTCGGCCGCCACGCCGCCGCCGAACGCCAGATAGCTGCGTACGCCGTGGGCGGCCGCGGCCACCTCCACCAGCGCGCCCGCCCGCACCCGCACGGGCGCGCCCCACGCGGCGGGGTGGCCGTCGACGGTGACCGGGCAGGGCGCGCCGGTGACCGCCACCGTCGCCTCCCGGCGCAGCCGTACGGCGCAGCCGGTGAGCGTGGTCTCCAGGGCCGCGGCCCCTTCGCGGTTGCCCACCAGGCGGTTGGCGAGCCGCAGGGCGGGCTCGTCGAGCGCCCCGGAGCGCGGCACGCCGAGGTGGGCGTGGCCGACCCGGCCGAGGTCCTGGACGGTGGTCAGCGCGCCGGCCCGCACCACCGCGAAGGCGCTGTCCGTCATGCGGAAGTCCCCTTTCGTGCGGACTGTTTCCACGCCCCTATGGGCTGCTCCGTTGTCTCCTGGGGCTGTTCCGCCGCTCCGGCGGGTCGCTCCGGTACGAAGCGGACGCGCGTGCCGGGGGACAGGAGCGCGGCCGGGGCGCGCGCGGTGTCCCACAGCACCGCGTCGGTGGTGCCGATCAGCTGCCAGCCGCCGGGGGAGGAGCGCGGGTAGACGCCGGTGTACGGGCCCGCGAGCGCGACCGAGCCGGCCGGGACCCTGGTCCGCGGGGTGGCGCGGCGCGGCACGTGGCAGCGCTCCGGCAGGCCGGTCAGATAGCCGAAGCCGGGGGCGAAACCGCAGAAGGCGACCCGGAATTCGGTGCCCGAGTGGATGCGCGCCACCTCCTGCGGGGCCACCCCCCACAGCTCGGCGACATCGGCCAGGTCCGGGCCGTCGTAGCGGACCGCGATCTCGACGGTGGTGCCGTAACCGCCGGCCGGCGGGGGGATCTCCCACCGGGCCACCTCGGCCGCGAGGCGGCGCGGGTCGGCCACCCCGTCCAGGAGGACGGTGCGCGCCGCGGGCACGATCTCCCGCACCGCGGGCAGCGTCCGGGCCTCGGCGCGGCGCAGCAGCTCGGCGTGGAGGGCCAGGGCGGCCTCGCCGGAGTCCACTTCCAGGAGCAGCGCGTGGTCCCCGACCGGCAGGCCGCGCACGCGGACTCGCCCGCCGGAGCCGGTCATGCGAACGGCTCCACGCGCACGCCGATGCCCTCCAGCTCGGCCCGGACCCGGCGGGCGATGTCGGCGGCCCCGGGGGTGTCGCCGTGGACGCACAGCGACCGTACGTCCACCGCGACCGGCCGGCCGTCGATCGAGGTCACCGATCGGTCGCGGGCGAAGGTGAGGGAGCGCTCGACGACGGTGCCCGGGTCGGTGACGACGGCGCCGGGCTCGCCGCGGGGGACCAGCGTCCCGGCCGCGGTGTAGGCGCGGTCGGCGAACCCCTCGCGCACCACGGGCAGTCCGGCCGTGCCGGCCGCCTCGTGCAGCCGGGAGCCGGGCAGCCCCAGGACGGGCAGCGGCGCGTCGGCGGCCAGCCGTATGCCCTCGACGACGGCGGCGGCCTGGGCCTCGTCGTGTACGCAGCGGTTGTACAGCGCGCCGTGCGGCTTGACGTAGGCCACGTCCGCCCCCGCGGACCGCGCGAACACCCGCAGGGCGCCGATCTGGTAGGCGATCTCGTCGGTCAGCTCGCGCGGCGGCACGTCCATGGTGCGGCGGCCGAAGCCCGCGAGGTCCCGGTAGGAGACCTGGGCCCCGATGCGTACACCGCGCGCGGCGGCCAGCTCGCACACCCGGCGCATGGTCGAGGGGTCGCCGGCGTGGAAGCCGCAGGCGACGTTGGCGCTGGTGACGACGGACAGCAGGGCGTCGTCGTCGGTGAGCTGCCAGCGGCCGAAGCCTTCGCCGAGGTCGGCGTTGAGATCGATGGTGAGGTCCGCCATGGCATGACAACGTAGGCGATCGTTGAACGATCCGACAAGAAGAATGTTGTTCCGGTGTGGACTCTGGGATTGACTTCTCGCCATACGGGATTCACAAGAGGCGAATAAGCCAACAAAAGGAGTAAGGGTGAAAAACGGGGCGGATCGGCGTCTCGCGGAGGTGTCCGCACTGGCCGAGTTGGAGGGCGACCGGGCGTTGCTGGGGCGGACGAGCACCGCCGAGCGCGTCGCGGACGTCCTGCGCGACCGCATCGCCGAAGGGTTCTTCCCGCCCGGCACCCGGCTGTCCGAGGACAGCGTCAAAGGGGCGCTCGGCGTCTCGCGCAACACCCTCAGGGAGGCGTTCCGTCTGCTCACGCACGAGCGGCTGCTGGTGCACGAGCTCAACCGGGGCGTGTTCGTCCGCGTTGTGACGGTGGAGGACCTGCTCGACATCTTCCGGGTGCGCACGCTGGTGGAGTGCGGCGCCGTACGCGGCCTCGGGGAGCCGCCGTACCCGCTGGAGGCGGTCGAGTCGGCCGTCCTGGCCGGGGAGCGCGCCGCGCAGGCGCGGGCCTGGCAGGACCTGTCCACCGCCAACATCCGCTTCCACCAGGGGGTCGTGGCGCTCGCGGGCAGTCCGCGCGCCGACGAGCTGATGCGCGGCGTGCTGGCCGAACTCCGCCTCGTCTTTCACGTCATGGGCGACCCGCGCCGCTTCCACGCGCCGTATCTGATCCGCAACCGGCAGATCCTGGAGGTGCTGCAGTCCGGGGACGCCGCCGAGGCCGAGCGGCTGCTCGCCTCCTACCTCGAGGACTCCCGGCTCCAGTTGGCCGAGGCCTACGCGCAGCGCGTTTCCGCGTCGTAAACGATCCCGGAGACCCGAAGACAAGGAACAACTGCGTATCGAAGCCTTGTCGGATCGTTCAACGATCGCCTAGCCTCCGGTGCATTCTTCCTCACGGCTCCCGTGAGGTCCTGCTCACGGAAGGCGGGACGCATGATCGTTCTCCTCGGCGTCCTGGTGGTGGTCCTCGGATTCGCCACCCGACGCAACCCGTTGCTGGTGGTCGGGGTCTCCGGCATCGTCACCGGGCTGCTGGGCAAGCTTTCGCCGCAAGAGGTCCTCGCGGCCTTCGGCAACGGCTTCGCCTCCAGCCGTTCGGTGACGATCTTCGTCATCACCCTCCCGGTCATCGGCCTCCTGGAGCGCAACGGACTCCAGGAGCAGGCCCGCGTTCTCATCGGCCGGCTCGGCAAGCTCACCGCCGGCCGCTTCCTCGCCCTCTACCTGGGACTCCGTCAGCTCACCGCGGCCTTCGGCCTCACCAGCATCGGCGGTCCCGCGCAGAGCGTGCGGCCCATGGTCGCGCCGATGGCCGAGGGGGCCGCCGAGCGCCGCCACGGCCCGCTGCCCGAGCGGGTGCGCGAGCGCGTCCGCTCGTACGCCGCCAGCGCCGACACCGTCGGCCTCTTCTTCGGCGAGGACTGCTTTCTCGCCATCGGCTCGATCCTGCTGATCACCGGCTTCGTCAACACCACCTACCACACCCACCTGGAGCCCCTGCAGCTGGCGCTGTGGGCGATCCCCACCGCCGTGTGCGCCTTCCTCATCCACGGCGCACGGCTGCTGCGCCTGGACCGCACCCTGGACCGCGACCTGGCGGCTGCGGCCTCCCGCTCCGCCGAGGCCGGCGGCCGCACCCCGGAGGATGCCAAGTGATCAAGGTCGAGTGGTTCTACTGGCTCGTCGGCGCCGTCTTCCTCGCCATGGCCGCACAGATGGCGGTCGACCGCAGCAACCCCAAGCGCCTTGGCTCCGCGGCCTTCTGGGGCCTGCTGGGCGGATGCTTCCTCTACAGCACCTGGGTGGTGAAGAAGCAGGCACCGGCCGAGCCGCTGGGCGTCGCCGTGCTGGTCATGGTCTGCCTGGCGGGCTTCGGCCGCACCGGGCGCGGCACCCCGCGCACCACCACCGCCGAGCAGCGCTCCGCGCTCGCCGCGCGGCTGCGCGGCAAGCTGTTCATCCCCGCCCTCACCATCCCCGTCGTCGCGGTGGTCTGCGCCTCCGCCCTCAAGCACTGGCGCGTCGGCGGCGAGCCGGTCCTCGAGCCGGGCAGTGAGACCGTCCTCGGCCTCGGCTTCGGCGCCGTCGCCGGGCTCGTGGTCGCCATGCTCGTGGTCCGCGAGCGCAACGCCGCCGTGCCGCTGCACGCCGGACGCGGTCTGCTGGAATCCATGGGCTGGGCGCTGCTGCTGCCCCAACTGCTGGCCGTGCTCGGCTCGATCTTCCAGGTGGCCGGGGTCGGCACCCAGGTCGGCAAGATCACCGAACAGCTGCTGCCGGACGGCCAGAAGTACGTCGCCGTGGCCGTCTACTGCGTCGGCATGGCCCTGTTCACCACGATCATGGGCAACGCCTTCGCCGCGTTCCCGGTGATGACCGCCGCCATCGGCTGGCCCGTGCTCATCCAGCAGATGCACGGCGAACCCGCGGTCGTCCTCGCCGTCGGGATGCTGGCCGGCTTCTGCGGCACCCTCGTGACCCCCATGGCCGCCAACTTCAACCTCGTGCCCGCCGCGCTGCTCGAACTCAAGGACCAGTACGGGCCCATCAAGGCCCAGATCCCCACCGCCGGGGCGCTGCTGGCCTGCAACATCGTCATCATCTCGCTCTTCGCCTTCTGAGGGGCCCGCGTGACCCCAGTGACCCCAGTGATCCCCGTGACCCGCGTGCTCCTCACCGGCTTCGAGCCCTTCGGCGGCGAAGACGTCAATCCCTCCTGGCAGGCCGTCTCGCTGGTCGCCGCCAAACCCCCGCCCGGCATCCAGGTCACCGCCGCCCGGCTGAGCTGTGTCTTCGGCACGGCGCTCGAAGAGCTGGCCGCCGCGGTGGAGCAGGCCGACCCCGACCTGGTGCTGTGCGTGGGACAGTCCGGGAGCCGCACCGGCATCAGCGTGGAACGCGTCGCGATCAATGTGGACGACGCCCGCATCCCCGACAACGCCGGCCGGCAGCCCGTCGACGAGCCGGTCGTCGCGGGCGGCCCCGCCGCGTACTTCGCAGCCCTGCCCGTCAAGGCGTGCGTCGCGGCGGTGCGGGCGGCCGGAATTCCCGCCTCCGTGTCCCAGACGGCCGGCACCTTCGTGTGCAACCACGTCTTCTACGGGCTCGCCCACCTGATCGCCACCCGCAGGCCCGCCCTGCGCGGCGGATTCGTCCATGTCCCGTACGCCCCGGAGCAGGTCGTCGACCGCGCCGAGCCGTCGCTGCCCGCCGACACGGTGGCGCAGGCCCTGCGGGCGATCATCACCACGGCCGTGACCACCCGCGAAGACCTCCGAGTCGCCGAGGGAGCCACCCATTGAGCGCGCCGTACACCCCGCTCGGCGATCCTTCCACCGAACTCGCCGAGCCGACCCGCAGATCGGCCATCTCATCGGGCTCACGCTCAGCAGGGCCGCCGCGCTGCGCCGGCTCGCCGCGGCGCTGCCCGAGGGCGACCCGCGCGGCCCCGTCCTGGTGTCGGCGGCCGAGGACCACCTCGCCGCCGGGCCGCCGCGCGTGGTCTCCGGAGACTTCACCGGCGACCACTGGCTCGCCACCTTCGCGGCGCTCGCCCTGGACGGCGGCCCGCACGGCGGCTGACGGGCCCGCACGGCGGCGGGGCGACGCGTCGTAGACTGATGGATCGGTCCGCGCGCCTGGCCGCTCCGCGCCGTTTCGTCCGTTGTCGGTGCGAGCGCCTAATCTGTGCGACGTGACTTCTCCACCGTCTGGAGCCGCCGCGCCCCAGCTCAACGGGTACGCCGGGGCCGCACGCCCGGCCCCGGGTCCGGCCGCCGACGAAGGCCTGGCCCGGCGGCTGCGCGCGCTCGCCTGCACCGCGCCGCTGCACGACCTCGACGCGCGCAAGGGCAGCCTGGCGGGCGAGTACTCGGTGTACGCGATGGCGGAGGTCGCCCTCGCCGCCATCGACCTGGTCACGCTCAACATGGACTTCGACACCGGCGCCGACCACGACCAGATAGTGGCCAGGCTGCTGCCCCGCATCGCCGCGCAGGCCCCGGGCCGGCCCACCGCCGAGCACGAGCGCGTCGCCCGCTGGGTGCTGGAAAACCTGATCAACGTCGGCAGTGTGGACCGCGGCTTCCGCGCCGCGTACGGCACGTTCGGCCCCGACGGCGTCTATGTGCGCCGTGATTACGACTTCAAGCTGGTCGAGGAGGTGCCGGGGCCCGGCGGCAGCGTCTATCTGCGCACCACCGACGAGGCGGTCAACGTCCTGGTCGGCGCGCTCGACACGGACGTGACCAGCGCCCAGATCGCCGCCGAGGTGAAGCTGGAGGTGCTGGTCAGCCGCGGCCGCCTCGCCGACGCCCAACTCGCCGCCGAACAGGCCCGCTACCGCACCGTGCAGTACTCCGAGACGCTGCGCCGCACCCTCGACGCCACCCGGCGCAACGTCCGCGCCGTCGACTGGCTGCGCACGGTCCCCGACCTGATCAGCGAGGCCCTGGACCACGTCGCCGACCGCTACCGCCATGAGAACGCGATCCTGACCAACATCCGCAAGGCCCGGGACGAGGCGGAGAGCGCCGAGAACAAGCGCCGCGCCGCCGAGCTCGTCGACATAGTCAAGGACTGCATCCGCCGCCACACCCAGCTGCAGTCCCGGCTGCTGGAGGCCGGGCCGCTCTTCCGTGCCGAACAGGACCGCCAGGCCTTCGCCACACCGGCCGCACACGCCGGACTCGACCTGTACGGGCAGCTCCTCGCGCCCCTCCTGCCGCTCCCCATGGACCGCGCCCTCCGCGTCACCGACGCCTTCTTCGCCCGAGGCACGGGGCTGCGCACCCCGACGTCCGTGCGCGTCGGCGACCTCGTGGACATGCTGCTGACCCCGCCCGTGGAGCGCGAGCACCTGGGCGCGGAAATGCCCGAGCCGGACCTGATCGCCACCCCCGACGACAGCCGCTTCAGCGAGGAGCAGCTGGCGGCCGCCATGCAGCTGCTCGACCTCCCGGCCGACGCCCCCCGCCGGCTCTCCGGCCTCCTGGCCGAGGCCCGCCGCCGCGACCCCGAACTTCCGTACCTCGTCGCCCTGCTGGCCGTCCACGCCGCGAGCCCGCCCGTCGGCACCGCCTACCGCCAGGGCGAGGAGCGGCTGCTGTTCGCCGTCGACGACGGCACCGAGCTGGACGACCCGGAGTTCGGCGGCGCCGACCTGATACTGGGCATGGCGCTGCTGGACGCGGCGGGGATGGCGGCGGACCGCGCGGAGGTGGCGTAGTGCGCGCGTCGTACGGACACCGCGGGGCGGGCCGCGGCGGTGACAGCGCCGCGGAGCCGCGCCGTGGGGCGGCTCTCCGCCGCGGCGGGTGCGCCGTTCGGCGGGGCGCGGCGGTGGGGACGAGCGCGTCGGCCGCGACCGGCCCGGCGGCCGGCCGGGCGCCGGAGCCTCCGCGCGCATGCGCGCGGGCGGGCAGCGGCGTGGGCGCCTGCCGCAGGACGGCCGCTCGCCGCGCCGGACAGCACCCTCCGCCGCGCCGGCGAGCCACCGCGTCGGCGCCGGCCGGCGCCACCGGACCCACCGCGACCCGCGGCCCCGACCAGGCCGCGGCCCACAAGGAGCTTGACCCGTGAGCGAGTACGACCCCCAAGACGCCGCGCAGCAGGACCTGACGTCCTCGGCGCAGAGCACGCCGGGCGCGGCGGGCGCGTTGGGCGGTGCGTCAGGTACGGCGGTAGGCGCGCCCCTCACCCCCGCCGACGCGGCCGACGCGGCGCGCCTGGTCGCCTTCGGGCTGCAGCCGAAGCTGCTGCCCGCCCGTGACGTCGAGTACGCCGAGCTGCTGCGCCGCCACCGCGACGACCCGGCGTTCGCGCGGCTGGCCGACGCCGTGGCCGCCGGGCTCGGCCTGATCGTGCTCGAGGTCTCCACCCGGGCCGGGATGGCCGTGGCCGCCGCGGAGGACTCCGTCTTCGCCGTCCGCATGGGCGACTACGCCCGCCGGGCCTCCTCCGACTCCGCCGATCGCTTCCTGCACGGCCTCGCCCATCTCGCCGTCGCGGCCATGGCCTACCCGCGCCCCGAGGATCTCGCCGACGACGGCTACATCGGCCGGATCACGGTCAACGGCATCGACTCCTTCGTACGGCAGGCCTGCCGCCGCCTGGAGGAGCGGGCCGAGGAGCAGGGGGAGAACACCGACCCGGCCACCGACGCGCCCGGCCTGGAGGCCGCCTGGCGGGTGTACGCGCGGCGCAGCGCCACCGGCGCCACCAAGGACGCGCGGCGGCTCGCCGGTTCGACGACCGGCATCGTCGGCAAGGCCGTCGCCTTCCTCGTCGACTCCGGCTTTCTGCAGCGCACCGGGGACGACGCCGGAGGCGCGTACCGCACGACCGCCCGCTACCAGCTGCAGGTGCGCGACATGGCGGGCAGCGCCGCCATGGCCGAGCTGCTCGACCTGGGCGTCGTGCCCATGAGCGACGGCAGCGCGACGCTGTTGCCACCGGACGACGGAGACGACCTGGACCTGGTCGCCGACGCGGGGCTGCCCTTCCACGCCCCCTGACCAGGCACCACCTGACCGCATCCCGACCGTCCCCGCTTTCCGTTTTTTCCGTCCCCGACTTCCCGACCGCTTTCACGACAACGAAAGTCCGCCGCCATGTACGAGCTGTCCCGGGTCCGCCTCTACTCCATCGGGCCGGCCGGTGCGCGCTATGCCGACACCGTGCTGGACCTGCGCGGAGTCGGCGAGCCGGTGCCCAGCCCCGCCCCCACCCAGGCGGAGTTCTTCGAGGAGGAGCCCGTCGGCCCGCCGCGCCGTCCCGCGCCCGCCGGCGTGCTCTTCCTGGAGAACGGCGGCGGCAAGTCCGTCCTGCTCAAGCTGATCTTCTCGGTGATGCTGCCCGGCCACCGCAACACCCTGGGCGGCGCCAGCTCCGGCGTGCTGCGCAAGTTCCTGCTCGCCGACGACTGCGGGCACGTCGTGCTGGAGTGGCAGCACACGGTCACCGGGGAGACCGTCGTCGTCGGCAAGGTCAGCGAGTGGCGTGGCCGCCAGGTGTCGAACGACCCGCGGAAGTTCGCCGAGGCGTGGTACTCCTTCCGCCCCGGGCCGGGCCTGAGCCTCGACTCCCTGCCGGTGGCCGAGTCCGCGGCCGTGCGGCCCGTCGCCGAGGGCACCTCCACCGCGCGTGGCCGCCGCCGCACCATGAAGGGCTTCCGCGACGCCATCACCGAGGCGGACAAGGCCTATCCGCACCTCGACGTGTCCTGGGTGGAGATCCACGAGCGCTGGAACGAACACCTCGGCGATCTCGGGCTCGACCCCGAACTCTTCCGTTACCAGCGGGAGATGAACGCCGACGAGGGCGAGGCCGCGGGCCTGTTCGCCGTCAAGAACGACTCCGACTTCACCGATCTGCTGCTGCGCGCCGTCACCGACACCCGCGACACGGACGGGCTCGCCGACCTCGTGCACGGCTTCGCCCACAAGCTCGGCCGCCGCGCGGAGCTGACGGCCGAGCGCGACTTCACGGCCGGCTCGCTGGACCTGCTGTCACGCATCGCCGACGCCGCGGAGCGGCGCGAGCAGGCCCGTGGGGTGCACGCGGGCGCCGAGCGCCGCACCCGCACGCTCGCGAGGCGGCTGTCCGCGCGCGGCGCCGAGGAGCGCGAGCGCGCCGCCGAGTTCGCCCAGCAGGTCGCCACCGCGGCCCACGCCGTCACCGAGTCGGAGGACGCGCGCGGACGCAGCTCCCTGGTCGCCGCGGAACTCGCCTACCGGCACGCCTCGCTGGCACTCGCCGCCGCGGAGAAGGGCGCGGCCGCGCAGCGCCGCGAGGTCAACGACGCCCGCACCCTGCACTCCGCGTGGCAGGCCGCCGAGACGGTGCTGCGCCACCGCGCCGCCGCCGACCGCTCGGCGCGCGTCGCCGCCGCGATCCGCGAGGCCGAGCGGGACGCCGCCCCCGCGCTGGCCGCCCGCGCCAAGGCCGCCGCCGACCTCGTACGGGCCCTGCACGCGGCGGCCGCGGACGGCGAGCGCCTGGCCAACGAGGAGGAGGAGCGCTCCGCCGCCCTCCAGGAGACGGGCGAGGCCGCCCACCGCGACGCCACGGCGGCCGCCACGGCCGCCCAGCGCGCCCGCAGCGAGGCCGAGCACCTGCGGCAGCGGCTCGCGGAGGTCGAGCAGGAGACCGCCGAGGCGGTGCGCGCCGGCTGGCTGGACGACTCCGCCCCGGACGCCGACCCGGCCCGTGCCGCCCTCGCCGCCAGCGACGCCGAGAAGACCGCCGTCGCCGCCTGGGACGCCGCACGCGAGGCGGGCCGCCGCACCGCCGATGCCGCCAAGGCAGCCGCCGCCGAGCACTCCCGCACCGAACTCGCCGCCGCCCGCGCGGCCGACGCGTCCAGCGCGGCCGTGGCGGCGTACGACGCGGAGCGTCGCGCGGCGGAGTCGCTCGGCTCCGAACAGCGCCTCGTCGAACTCCTCGGCCTTCCCGCGGCCACCCCGTCCGTCCCGGCCCCGCGCGCCGGGCGGCCGTCGGCGGCCGAGGCCGGGCAGCCGAGGCGGGTGACGATGCGCGTCGACGAACTGGAGCAGGCCGCCCCCACCGCCGACGCCCCCGGACGCCCCACCCGCTCCCTGCCCGCCGGCGCCAATCCGCCCGGCGGCGTCTCCGCCCGCGTGGACGAGCCGGAGAACGGCCCGGAAGAGGCCGCCGGCACCCCTGACGAGAGCGCACGGGCCGCCGACTCGGCCGAGGACTGCTGGGCCCCCGAACCGGGCGACGCCGCCGCCCCCGCCGATGACCGGCCCGACGCGTCCGGCAACGGCGAGGGCGTGACGGCCAGTGCTGCCCAGGCGGCCGGGGACGCAACGGGCGCTATGGTCCGTCAGGGTGATGGCGCTGCGGCTGGCCGTGGCGCCGACATGACGGGCGGCGCAGCACCCGGAGCCGGGCGCGGGACCGGCGGCGCGGCTCGCCGTGCCGAGCACGACGGCGGCTCGGCTGACGGCGCACCCGGCTCGGCTGACGCGCCTGCCGTTACGGCCCGCCGGGCCGGGGACGCAACGGGCGGCGTGGGCAGCGGGGCCGAGGGCACCGGCGACACGGCTCGCGGGGTGGGGAGCCCGATCGGTGGCGGCGCGGACGGTGCGGCCGACGGCGCGACCGATGGCTCGGTCCGCCCGGCGGATGGCGATGGCGTGGCTGACGGCGCGGCTCGCGGGGGCGGGACCGGCGCTGCGGTCCGTCAGGCCGGGGCCGCCGAAGGCGCCAGGAGGCGTGCGGCTGGTGGTGCCGACGGCGCGGCCGACGGTGGTGCCGCGCGTCCGGGCTCGGGAGCAGCGCGCGCTGGGGCCCGACGGGACGACGCGGGCGGGAAAGCCGCGGGCCGTGGGCCCGGGAGTGGTGGCGCGCGGCGGTCGATCGGGGAGGGGCCGCTGAGCGCCGAAGAGCTCGATCGGAACGCCGACGCGCTGCGGGAGTTGCTCGACGAGAGCGTCGCCTCCGCCGAGCGGCACCTCTTCGACCTGCGTACGGCCGCGGCGGACGACGCGCGGATCCTCGGCGCGCTCGGCGACGGCGGGCTGCTGCCGCCGAGCCCCGACGTGCTGGCGGCGGTGGAGTACCTGGGCGAGCACGGCATTCCCGCGCTGCCCGGCTGGCGGTATCTGGCGCAGGCCGTGGACCCCGTCGACCACGCCGCGGTGCTGGCCGCACGGCCGGAGCTGGTCGACGGCGTGGTCATCACCGATCCCGACACGCACGCGCGGGCGCGCGAGGTGCTCGGCACGGCGTCGCTGCTGCCGCGCTCCGCCGTGGCCGTCGGGACGGCGGCCGCGCTGCTCGCGCCGACGCCGCCGCCCGGGGCGCAGGACAGCGGGGTGTTCCTGGTGCCGCCGAACCCGGCGATGCACGACGAGCGGGCCGCCGACGACGAGCGGCGGGAGCTGCGGGCGCGGGCCACCGCGCGGGACGAGGAGATCCGGGCGCTCGCTGCCCGGCTGGCGGGGGACCGGGCGCTGGCGGCGCGGCTGTCGGCGTGGCGTACGGGCTGCCCGCCGGGACGGCTCGCGGAGCTGGCGGAGGCGGCCGAGGCGGCTCGCGAGGCGGCAGACGCCGCGCAGCGGGAGCTGACGGAGGCCCGTACGGCAAGGGCGGAGGCGGACGAGGCGGCCGGCGAGGCGGCCCGGGTGCGCGATGAGCGGCAGGAGGCGGCGCAGCGGGCCCGGCGGACGGCCGACGCGCTGGCGGGGCTCGCGTTCCGGCTGCGGGAGCGCGCCGCCTGGCAGACCAGGCTGCGGGAACTGGCCGACGAGGCCGCGGAGTACGAGGAGCGGGCCGCCGCGTGCGTGGACCGGGCGCGCGCGGCGGACGAGGACCGGCGTGCCGCCCAGCGCGCGGCCGACGACGCGCACCGCACCGCCCGCGCGCTGCGCGCCGAGCGCGCCGAGATCGCGGGCGCGCCCGACGACGTGGCGGACGGCGCGCCCCCCACCGCCTCGCTGCCCGCGCTCCGCGAGGCGTATCGCGCGGCCTCGCAGGTCTACGAGAAGGTTGGGGTCGGCGCCGACCTGCGCGCCGAGCAGGCCCGCGCGGAGAGCGACGAGAGCGCCGCGCTGGCCACCCTGGACCGGCTCACCAACAAGGTCCGCACCCGCGCCGCGCAGCTCCTGGAGAGCACGGACGGCGCGGACGGCCCGTCCCGCCAGGCGGCCGCCGCCCGCGCCGAGTCGCTGGTACACATGCTGGAGGCGCGCGCGTCGGCGGCGAGCGAGCAGCTCGGCCGGTTGCGCGGCGAGGCGGAGCGGCTGGCGCCCGCGGACGGCGACGCGCACACCGAGCTGCCGGAGGGGATGGTCCCGCAGGACGCCGAGCAGGCCAAGGAGCTGCTGCGCACGGCGAACGCCGAACTCAGCACCCGTACGGACGCGCTGGAGACCGCCCGCACCACCCACAGCGAGCTGCTGCGCGCCCACCGCGCCGCCGAGGACGCGGCGGGCGGCTTCGAGGAGACCGCCGCGCTGCTGCGTGACCTGCTCCGCGATCACCAGAACGCAGACGGAACGGACGGAGACGATCAGCCCGAGGCATACGCCGGGAGCCTCGCCGAGGCCCGGCAGGCGGCCGCCGAGACCCGCCGCTCGCTGCGCGGCTGCGCGGGCGACCTGTCGGCGGCCGACGGTGCCGTCCGGGAGGCGAGCGATGTGCTCGTACGGCACGCCAACGCGACCCGTTACGAGCAGGTGCGCACCCCCGCCCGGCAGCAGATCCGCGAGCTGCCCGCTTCGGCCCTGCCGGAGCACGCCGCGGCGTGGGCCGAGGCGTTCGCGCCCCGGCTGCGCGTGCTGACCGACGAGCTGGCCCAGTTGGAGCGCAACCGGGACAGCATCGTGGACCGGCTGCGCGGCTTGGTCGAGTCGTCGCTGGCGACGCTGCGTTCGGCCCAGCGGCTGTCCCGGCTCCCCGAAGGACTGGGGGAGTGGTCGGGGCAGGAGTTCCTGCGGATCCGCTTCGAGGACCCGGACCAGGCGACGCTCGCCGAGCGGCTCGGCGAGGTCATCGACGAGGCGACCCGCTCCGCCGTGCGGAAGAACTCCGACCTGCGCCGCGACGGCATGTCGCTGCTGCTGCGCGGTGTGCACGCGGCGCTCCAGCCGCGCGGCGTGGCCGTGGAGATCCTCAAGCCGGACGCGGTGCTCCGCGCCGAGCGGGTGCCGGTCGGGCAGATGGGCGATGTCTTCTCCGGCGGCCAGCTGCTGACCGCCGCCATCGCCCTGTACTGCACGATGGCGGCGCTGCGCAGCAACGACCGGGGCCGGGACCGGCACCGCCACGCGGGCACGCTGTTCCTCGACAACCCCATCGGGCGCGCCAACGCGACGTATCTGCTGGAGCTGCAGCGAGCGGTCGCGGATGCGCTGGGGGTCCAGCTGCTCTACACCACGGGTTTGTTCGATACGACGGCGCTCGCCGAGTTCCCGCTGGTCATCCGGTTGCGTAATGACGCGGACCTGCGCGCGGGGCTGAAGTACATCAGCGTCGAGGAACATCTGCGGCCGGGGCTGCCCGAGCGGAACCCGGAGGACGGCCAGGTGCACGGGCAGATCACGGCGACCCGGATGTACCGCCGCCCGGACGCCCCGGCCCCGGCGGAGGCCCCGGGCGGATAGCCGCGCTCACCGTCAGTGTGCATGCCCTCCCCGGGGTGGCTGACGGCGCCCGCCCAGCCGGGCGCGGGCGCCGTCAGCCGCCCGGCCCGTCACGCCGCCGCGCCGCGCGCCGGCCCGCGCTCCGCGGTCCGCCGCGAGCCGCCCGGCCCCGCCTTCCGGGCCCGGCGGCGCTGCCGGCGCAGCTCCCGCGCCGAGCTGCTGGGCCGGGACACCACCCCGTAACGCTGGTTCCACACCTGCCGCGTCACCCATACATCCAGCACGCCCCAGGTGGCCAGAACCGTGCTGGCCACGGTGGTCAGCACCGAGGGGAACGCCAGCCACGAACCCGCCAGCGCGCTCAGCACCGCGATCATGGCCTGCACCAAGGTCACCGCCACGATGATGACCGCGCGCACCGCCGCCGTGCGGACCGGATCGGGCAGTCGGCGCCTTCGGGCCGACTCCTCGGTCCACAGCGGCGGAACCGCGCGCTGCGGGATGTCGCGATCCTTGTCCATGGCGTCCATGAAGCCCCTACACCTTTCAGCGGCTGCCCAGGTCCGGCGGTTTCGAAAAGCGGGACATGGGTCGTATTCCCCCCTAGTGTGCCCCCTCAGTGCACGAATGACAGCGGCGGGAGGTTCCCCCAGAGAGGGGAAATCCAGCCAAGGGTTGACTCATTCCAGCCTGCCGAGGCCGACAACAGAAGGAGGGTGGCGGGGGGTAAGTCAGTCCATCACCGGACAACTCGTGATGGCGCCAGGTGGCCGGTCCCCGGCATCAAGCGGACATGCCTTCGAGTTGTCGAACGGGCAGTAGTAGGCTCGCGCCGCTTGTTGTCGGAACTCGAACACCGCCCCCGGATAACGGGGTTGACGTTGGGGAGGCCATGCGCTTTCGCGGGAAATCGATCCGCCGGAAGATCGTGGCGCTGTTGCTGGTGCCACTTGTCTCGCTGACGGCAATCTGGGCCTTCGCTACAGTGATCACCAGTCGTGAGGCGATTCGGCTCCTGGACGCCTCCGACATCATCGACAAGGCCGGTCAGCCGGCCGAGGAGGCCGTTCACGCCATTCAGAAGGAGCGCCGGCAGACCCTCGTCCTCCTGGCCGATCCGCGCCAGGCCGACGCACTTCCCGTGCTCCACGCGCTGCAGCGCAAGACCGACGAGGTCATGGGCGTGCTCCGCGACGCCGCCGCGGACAGCGATGTGCGCGACATGATGAACTCCGAAACGGAGGATCAGCTCTCCGCCATCCTCAAGGCGGCCGAGGGCCTGGACGCCCTGCGCCGCAAGGTGGAGGACCGCGGCACCAACCGCGCGGCGGCGTATGAGTATTACAACAAACTCGTCGACCTCTGCTACACCTTCCGCAGCTCGCTGCACGCCGTGCCCGACACGGACCTGGACAAGCAGGGCCGCGCGCTGGTCGCCATGATCCGTGCCCGCGAGGCGCTCTCCCGCGAGGACGCGCTGTATGTCTCGGCGCTGACGGCGCGCAAGATGACCCCGGAGGACCTGCACGCCATCTCCGACCTCATCGCCGAGCGCAACCTGCTGTACGAAACGAACCTGCCGATCCTGCCCGCCTCCGAGCAGAAGGTCTTCTCGGACTACCGGCGCGACAACGCCGCGCCCGCCGCCCTGCGCCTGGCCGAGGGCAAGCTCATGGCCTCCAGCAAGCCGTCCGACGCGCTCCAGGTCCTGGACAGGAAGCACTGGGAGGCCGCCGCCCAGCCGATGCTCAACGACTACGACCGGCTGGGCAAGGAGGCCACCGACCGCCTCCAGAAGCGCATCGACCCGGTGGCCGACGACGTCATGCTCAGGGCCGGTGCCGCGGGCATCCTCGGCCTGCTGGCCCTGATCGTCTCGATCTTCGTGTCGTTCAGGATCGGCCGTGGTCTGATCCGCGACCTGTCCCAGCTGCGCAAGGACGCCCAGGAGGCCTCCAGCGTGCGGCTGCCGAGCGTGCTGCGCCGCCTGGGCGCGGGCGAGCAGATCGACGTGGACACCGAGGCGCCCCGCCTCGAGTACGGCCAGGACGAGATGGGCCAGGTCGGCCTGGCCCTCAACACCCTGCAGCGCGCCGCGGTCGAGGGGGCCGTCAAGCAGGCCGAGCTCCGCCAGGGCGTCTCCGAGGTCTTCGTCAACCTGGCCCGCCGCAGCCAGGTGCTGCTGCACCGCCAGCTGACCCTGCTGGACGCGATGGAGCGGCGCACCGAGGACACCGACGAGCTCGCCGACCTGTTCCGCCTGGACCATATGACCACCCGTATGCGGCGGCACGCCGAGGGTCTGGTCATCCTCTCCGGCGCGGCCCCCTCCCGGCAGTGGCGCAAGCCGATCCAGCTGATGGACGTCGTCCGCGCCGCGGTCGCCGAGGTCGAGGACTACGAGCGGATCGAGGTCCGGCGCATGCCGCGGCTCGCGGTCAACGGCCCGGCGGTCGGCGACCTCACCCACCTCATCGCCGAACTCCTGGAGAACGCCACCGTCTTCTCGCCCCCGCACACCGCCGTCCAGGTGCACGGCGAGCGGGTCGCCAAGGGGTTCACGCTGGAGATCCACGACCGGGGCCTGGGCATGACGCCCGACGCGCTGCTGGAGGCGAACCAGCGGCTCGCCGAGACCCCGGAGTTCGAGCTGTCCGACACCGACCGGCTCGGCCTGTTCGTGGTCAGCCGGCTCGCCCAGCGGCAGGGCGTACGGGTCTCGCTGCAGCCCTCCCCGTACGGCGGCACCACCGCGATCGTGCTCATCCCCTCGGCCCTGCTCACCGACACCGGCGAGACGGGCCAGGAGGCCGACGGCATGTACGAGAGCGGCACGTACGAGAGCGGCCGGGAGCGCGGCGTCTCGGACATCAGGTTGGGTCCGGACAGCAGGCTGCAGGCCGTCGAGGAGGCTCCGGTCGCCTTCTCCGACCGGGCGGGCCGCAAGGTGTCGGTGGTCGACGGGCCGGTCGAACTCGAGCCGTCCGCCGCGCCGCTCGCACAGGCCGGCGTCGAGGGCGACATCGAGGACGACGACGAAGCAGGCGCGATCTTCCGCGCCCGCGGCCTGTCGCAGACGCCGCCCGCGGCCGCCAGGCCCACCGGTCCCGTGCCGCACCAGCGGGTGCCCGAGGCGCAGCACCAGCAGACGCGGGACGGCGCGCCGGGCACCCGGGACCAGGGTCCCGCGCCGCTGCCCCGCCGCGTCCCGCCGGTGCTGGTCTCCGACCACGGCCGCCCGGTGCAGGGCGTCCCGGGCGGCGGTCGGCACGCCCGTCCGCAGGAGGGCGGCGCGCAGTCGCCCCGGCCGCAGGGCGGCGGGCAGCCCCGCGGTGGTGAGCAGTCGGCCCGTCCGCAGCAGGGCGGTGCGCAGCCGTCCTGGGCCCAGAGGGAAGGCCGCCCCGGCGGCCGGGGCCCGGCCGACGGCCAGGGCAGGTCCGGGCCCCGGAACGCGGGCCGTCCCGCCGCCCCCGCCCCCGAGCAGCAGGCTCCGACGGCCTGGAACGGGGAACCCGCCAGACCGGAGCGCACCGTGCCGGCCCAGCGGTCGGCGTCCGGTCTCCCCAAGCGGGTGCGGCAGGCCAGCTTGGCACCCCAGTTGAAGAACGACCCCGCTCCGCAGACCGAGGCGGACCGATACCCTGCCGAGACCGACCCCGAACGCGAAGCCGAACAGGCGCGGGCCACCATGGCCTCGCTCCAACGGGGATGGCAGCGCGGCCGACGCCAGACGGCCACCGGGAATAGCGGGGCGGACACAGCACCTGGAACGACATATGAGGGGGACGGTCGATGACCGCACCGCACGCAGCACGGAACGCCTCGCCGAGAGCATCGGGCGAGCTGAACTGGCTGCTCGATGAACTGGTCGGACGCGTCGGCAGCATCCGCAAGGCGCTGGTGCTCTCCGGGGACGGCCTGCCCACCGGCGGCTCCCGTGACCTGTCCCGCGAGGACGGCGAGCACCTGGCGGCCGTGGCCTCGGGCTTCCACTCCCTCGCCAAGGGGGTCGGCCGTCACTTCGACGTCGGGCGGGTCCGCCAGACCATCGTCGAGCTCGACGACGCCTTCCTGTTCGTCACCGCGGCCGGCGACGGCAGCTGCCTGGCGGTGCTCGCCGACGCCGACTCGGACGTCGGACAGGTGGCCTACGAAATGACGCTGCTGGTCAAGCGGGTGGGCGTGCATCTGGGCAGCGCGCCGCGATCCGGCGGGTGACGGGGGAGAGGGGAGATGACCGCAGACGGTGAAGGCGCCGCCCGCTGGTTCGACGACGCGGCGGGACCGGTGGTCAGACCCTACGCGATGACACGGGGCCGCACCCGCAGCGCCGCCGAGGGAAAGCTCGACCTCATCGCGGTGGTCGTCGCCGACAGCGTCACCCACGTGCCCGTCGCTGCCGACCAGACGTTGTCCCCGGAGCACATCGACATCGTCGAGCTGAGCCGGGACTCCCCTCAGTCCGTCGCCGAACTGGCGGCCGAACTCGACCTGCCGGTCGGCGTCGTCCGGGTGCTCATCGGAGACCTGTTGCACGCGGCACTCGTCCGAGTGTCTCGGCCCGTACCTCCGGCGGAACTGCCGGACGAGAGGATTCTGCGCGAGGTGATCAATGGTCTACGGGCACTCTGACCCGGGCCGATCTCATGTCATCGACCCGGTCACGCTGAAAATTCTGGTGGCGGGCGGGTTCGGCGCGGGCAAGACGACTCTGGTGGGCGCGGTGAGCGAGATCAAGCCGCTGCGCACCGAGGAACTGCTCAGCGAGGCGGGGCGGCCGGTCGACGACATCGCGGGGGTGGAGGCCAAGACGACCACCACCGTGGCCATGGACTTCGGGCGCATCACGCTCCGCGAAGACCTGGTGCTCTATCTGTTCGGCACCCCGGGACAGGACCGCTTCTGGTTCCTGTGGGACGAGTTGGCGACGGGCGCGCTGGGTGCCGTCGTCCTCGCCGACACCCGGCGGCTGGAGGACTGCTTCGCGGCGGTCGACTACTTCGAGCGGCGCGGCATCGCCTTCACGGTCGCGGTCAACTGCTTCGAGGGCGCCAACCGCTACCCGGAGGACGCGGTGCGCGACGCGCTCGACCTCGACCCGGGCACGCCGGTCATCCTGTGTGACGCCCGGCAGCGGGAGTCCGCCAAGGATGTGCTCATCTCGGTCGTCGAGCACGCGATGATGGCCTCCGCGGCCCGGCGCTAGAGGGCGCCGCCAGGGCTGCGTCGGTGATACGGCCCGTACCCCGCCGTCCGGGGTGCGGGCCGTGGTGTGTCTCGGGTCTTCTCCGGCCGGGCAGGTCGCCCGCCGGGTATCTGGATGGAGGGGCTGTGGAGCCGGAACTGGAGCTGGAGTTGGCGGCCGAGGAGCTGACCGCGGTGCTGAACCGGCTGCGCCGGGCCCAGGGGCAGATCGCCGGGGTCGTCAGGATGATCGAGGACGGCCGGAACTGCGAAGAGGTGATCACCCAGCTGGCGGCCGTGTCCAGGGCGCTGGACCGGGCGGGGTTCGCGATCATCGCCAGCGGTCTGCAGCACTGCCTCGCCGAGGAGAACGGCGCTCGGCCGCAGGCCAGGGAGCGCACCCGCGCGCGGCTGGAGAAGCTGTTCCTGTCGCTGGCCTGACGAGCGGCGCGGCTCAGCGGACGGCGATCACCGACGATCCGTGCCCGAACAGCCCCTGGTTCGCGGTGATTGCGGCCCGTGCCCCGTCCACCTGCCGCTCCCCGGCCAGGCCCCGCAGCTGCCAGGTCAGCTCGCACACCTGGGCGATGGCCTGCGCCGGGACCGCCTCGCCGAAGGACGCGAGGCCGCCGCTCGGGTTGACCGGGAGCCGCCCGCCCAGCGCGGTGGCGCCCTCGCGCAGCAGCTTCGCGCCCTCCCCGGCCCCGCACAGCCCGAGGTCCTCGTACCACTCCAGCTCCAGCGCGGTGGACAGGTCGTACACCTCCGCCAGCGACAGGTCCTCGGGCCCGAGCCCCGCCTCCTCGTACGCCGCCCGCGCGATGGCGGCGCGGAAGGTGTCGGGTTCCGGGTCCAGGGCGGCGGCCGCCGAGTCGGTCGCGATGTCCGGCAGGTCCAGCGCGGTGCGCGGATAGCGCGGGGTGACGGTGGAGACCGCGCGGATCCGCACCGGCTGCCGGACGCCCTGCCGCCGGGCGAAGTCCACGCTGCTCAGCACGAGCGCCGCCGCCCCGTCGGAGGTCGCGCAGATGTCCAGCAGGCGCAGCGGGTCGGCGACGACCGGGGAGGCGGCGACGTCCTCGGCGCTGACGGCCGTGCGGTAGCGGGCGTGGGGGTTGGCGGCCCCCGCGGCCGCGTTCTTCACCTTGACCCGCGCGAAGTCCTCGGGCGTGTCGCCGTATACGGCCATCCGGCGGCGGGCCCAGAGCGCGAAGTACGCGGGGTTGGTCGCGCCCAGCAGCCGGAAGCGCAGCCAGTCGGGGTCGTCGGGCCGGTCGCCGCCCGCGGGGGCGAAGAATCCCTTGGGCGCCGCGTCCGCGCCGACGACGAGCACGGTGTCCGCCAGGCCGGCCAGGATCTGGGTGCGGGCGGTGTTGATGGCCTGCGCACCGGAGGCGCAGGCCGCGTACACGCTGGTCACGCGCGCCCCCTGCCAGCCCAGCGCTCGCGCGAAGGTCGCGCCCGCCACCTGCCCGGGGTAGCCGCACCGCAAGGTGTTCGCGCCGACCACGGAGCCGATGGCCGGCCAGTCCAGTCCGGCGTCGGCGAGCGCAGCGCGCGCGGCCACCGTGCCGTACTCGACGAAGCCGCGGCCCCACTTGCCCCACGGGTGCATCCCCGCACCCAGCACCGCCACGTCGCCGCCCTCGCCGGTCATGACCGCTTCCCGGTGACGGGCCGCCAGTTCCAGGTGGTCCAGATGTGCTCGGCGTCCTCGTTGAGCACCCCGGGCACGGCCTCGACCTCCATTCCCACGGCCAGGTCGGCCAGGGTCACCCCGGGCGCGCCCTGCCCGAGCACCACCATCCGCTCGGCCGCCAGCTCCACGGCGATCAGCGTGTACGGCTGCCACTCGGCCTCCGGGTCGCTGACGTACGGCGCGGGCGGCCGGTAGCGCCCGTCGGTGTACGACCAGACGCGGCCGCGCCGGGACAGCGGCACCTCGTCCAGTTCGGTGCCCGCGCAGCCGGGGCTGCGGCAGAAGGAGTCCTCCCGCGGGAAGAACATTGAGCCGCAGGCCCGGCACCGCGTCCCCAGCAGCCGGAACTCCTCGCCCTCGGCGGTGAACCACCCGGGGACCACCGGTGTACGGGTGCGCGGCACGACGCCTCCCAAACGGCGAGATGAACGCAACTGACGGAACGTCAGGAGTGTGGCACAGCGGCCGCGGGGCACGTAACCCCGGTACAGCGGCACTTCCCGGCAGTGGCTGGGGGAGACCCCGCGCGACCAATTGACCGGAGAGCCCGATGACCCCCATGAAGGGAGCAGCCGTGGCCATGACGGAAGCGGCGGTCCGGCTGGTGGCCGTGACCAAGGACTTCGGCGCCGTACGGGCGGTCGGCGGCGTCGATCTCTTACTCGCGCAGGGCGAGTTCTTCTCCCTCCTCGGCCCCTCCGGCTCCGGCAAGACCACCCTGCTGCGCCTCGTCGCCGGCTTCGAGCGGCCCACGAGGGGCCGCGTCGAGCTGTCCGGCCGCGATGTCACCGCGCTGCCGCCCCACCGCCGCGATGTGCGCACGGTCTTCCAGGACTACGCCCTCTTCCCGCATATGAGCGTCGAGCAGAACGTCGCCTACGCCCTGACGGTGCGCGGCGTGCGCAAGGCCGAGCGGCTCGTCCGCGCCCGCGACGCGCTCGCCACGGTCCGTCTGGACGGCTTCGGCCCGCGCCGCCCCGCCGAACTCTCCGGTGGCCAGCGGCAGCGCGTCGCGCTGGCCCGCGCCCTGGTCGACCGGCCCGCCGTGCTGCTGCTCGACGAACCCCTCGGCGCGCTCGACCTCGGCCTGCGGCGACAGATGCAGACCGAGCTGAAGGAGCTCCAGCACACCACCGGCATCACCTTCCTCCTGGTCACCCACGATCAGGAGGAGGCGCTGACCATGAGCGACCGGGTCGCGGTGGTATCGGATGGCCGGATCGAACAGGTCGGCCCGCCCGTCGAGGTGTACGAACGCCCCGCCACCGCCTTTGTCGCGGGCTTCATGGGCACCACCAACCTGCTGCGCGGTCCGGCGGCGGTCCGGGTGGTGGGCCGCCCCGGCGCCTACAGCATCCGGCCCGAGCGCATCCGCCTCGCCGGCCTCGCCGAACCGCCCGCCGACGGGGAGCGGACCGTGACCGGGCGCATCGCGGACATCGTGCACGCCGGGGCGCACACCCGCTTCACCGTCGCGCTTCCGGACGGCGACCGGCTGACCGTGATCCGGCAGAACCTGGCCGACCTGCCGCGCACCGTCCGTCCGGACGCCGAGATCCGGCTGCTGTGGGACGACAACGACGCCTTCCCCGTGCCGAGTTGATCCGCCGGGTCGATCAGGCAATGGACCTGGACATGACCTGAGGCGCTCTGGCGAGGCGGAATCCCCCCGCCGATACTGGCGAGATCCCGGACAGCCATGTCATAGGGGAGGACCAAGATGCGGAAGACAGCTGCGGGGAGGTCCGCGGCCGCGGTGTGCGCCCTGCTGCTGGCCGTCACGGCCTGCGGTTCGGACGGCGGTGGCGAACAGGCGAAGGCCCCGGAGGAGCTCGGCAAGAGCGAGGGCAAGGTCAACATCATCGCGTGGGCGGGCTATGCGGAGGACGGCTCCAACGACCCGGAAACCGACTGGGTCCACCCCTTCGAGAAGAAGACCGGCTGCCAGGTCAACACCAAAGTCGCCGGGACCTCCGACGAGATGGTCTCGCTCATGAAGACCGGACAGTACGACATCGTCTCCGCCTCCGGCGACGCGACCCTGCGCCTCATCGCCTCCGGCGACGCCGCCCCCGTCAACACCAAGCTGGTGCCCCACTACAAAGACATCTTCCCAGGCCTCAAGATGCGCCCGTTCAACTCCAAGAACGGCCAGATGTACGGCATTCCGCACGGCCGCGGCGCCAACCTCCTCATGTACCGCACTGACAAGGTCAAGCCCGCCCCCGACTCCTGGCGTGCCGTCTTCGACGACGCCGACGCCTACCGCGGGCACGTCACCGCGTACGACTCGCCCATCTACATCGCCGACGCCGCCCTCTACCTGATGAAGAGCAAGCCGTCCCTGGGCATCAAGGACCCGTACGCCCTCGACCGCACCCAGCTCGACGCCGCCGTCGCCCTGCTCAAGAAGCAGCACAAGGCGGTCGGGGAGTACTGGAGCGACTACCAGAAGGAGATCACCGCCTTCAAGGGCGGCGACAGCGTCATCGGCACCACCTGGCAGGTCATCGCCAACCTCGCCCAGGCCGACAAGGCACCCGTCAAGGCCGTGCTGCCCAAGGAGGGCGCCACCGGCTGGTCCGACACCTGGATGGTCTCCGCCAAGGCGGAACACCCCAACTGCGCGTACCAATGGCTCGACTGGATCGTCTCCCCGAAGGTCAACGCCCAGGTCGCCGAGTACTTCGGTGAGGCCCCCGCCAACGCCAAGGCATGCGCCCGGACCGCGGACCCCCGCCACTGTGCCGTCTACCACGCCCACGACGAGAGCTACTACCAGCGGGTCCACTTCTGGACCACCCCCATCAAGCAGTGCCTCGACGGCCGCAAGGACACCACCTGCACCGACTACGCCCAATGGACCAGGGCCTGGACCGAGATCAAGGGCTGAGATGCGAGCCCCCGCGGCCCGCACCGCCCCCGGCCCCCGCGCCGCCGCCCGGCTGCGCCTCGCGGCCCTGCTCGGCCCGCCGCTGCTGTGGCTGACCCTGGCCTACCTCGGCTCGCTCGGCGTCCTGCTCATCTCCGCCTTCTGGACCACCGACTCCTTCACCTCGGACGTCGTCCACACCTGGAACACCGACAACCTCCACGAACTGCTGACCACCCCCGTCTACCGCACCGTCGCGCTGCGCACCCTGTCCATCGCGGTCGCCGTCACCCTCATCGACGCGCTCCTCGCCCTGCCCGTGGCCTTCTTCATGGCGCGCGTCGCGGGCCGCCGGTGGCGGCGGCCGCTACTGGTCGCCGTCCTCACCCCGCTCTGGGCCAGCTATCTGGTCAAGGCCTACGCCTGGCGGGTCATGCTCGGCCAGGACGGCGTCGTCAACTCGGCCCTGGCACCGCTCGGGCTGCACGGACCGGGATACGGCACCACAGCAGTCGTCATCGTGCTGGCGTATCTGTGGCTGCCGTACATGATCCTGCCGGTCTACGCCGCCCTGGAGCGGATCCCCGAACGGGCGCTGGAGGCCTCCGCCGACCTCGGCGCCGGGCCCTGGCGCACGCTGCGCTCCGTCGTCCTGCCCGCCGTGCGCCCCGCGCTGCTGGCCGGGTCCGTCTTCACCTTCTCGCTCAGCCTCGGCGACTACATCACCGTGCAGATCGTCGGCGGCAAGACCCAGCTGATCGGGAACGTCATCGCCTCGCAGGTCACCCTCGACCTGCCCATGGCCGCCGCGCTCTCCGCGGTGCCCGTCGTCCTCATCGTCTGCTACCTGGCCGCCGTACGCCGGGCCGGCGCCCTCGACTCCCTCTGACGCCCCTGCCCGCCAAGCCTGTTCAAGGAGGTACCGCCCGTGCGGCTGTCGCGCACCGCCCGCATCGCCCTCGGCTGCGTCACCGCCGCCGGGCTCGCCATCGTCTACGCGCCCCTGCTGCTGGTCCTGCTCAACTCCGTCAACGCCGACCGGTCCTTCGGCTGGCCGCCCAGCGGCCTGACCGGCCGGTGGTGGCGCGCCGCGCTGCACAGCGAGGGCGCGCGGGAAGCGCTGCTCACCTCCGTACGGGCCGGGCTCGCCGCGACCGCCATCGCCCTCGTGCTCGGCACCATGGCCGCGTTCGCCGTCCACCGCCACCGCTTCTTCGGGCGGCGCACCGTGTCCTTCCTGCTGGTGCTGCCCATCGCGCTGCCCGGCATCGTCAGCGGCATCGCCCTCAACGCGGCCTTCCGCACCGTCCTGGACCCCCTCGGCGTCGGGTTCGGCCTCTTCACGGTGGTCGTCGGGCACGCCACCTTCTGCGTCGTGGTGGTCTTCAACAACGTCGGGGCCCGGCTGCGCCGCGTCGCGCCCTCGATGGCCGAGGCCTCCGCCGACCTCGGCGCTCGCCCCTGGCAGACCTTCCGGTACGTCACCTTCCCGGCCGTCCGCTCGGCGCTCTTCGCGGGCGGGCTGCTCGCCTTCGCACTGTCCTTCGACGAGATCGTGGTGACCACCTTCACCGCCGGGCCCGGGACCAGCACCCTGCCCATCTGGATCTACGAAAACCTGGCCCGGCCCCACCAGGCCCCCGTCGTCAACGTCGTCGCCGCGCTGCTGGTAGCCCTGTCCGTGCTCCCGGTCCACATCGCGCAGCGGCTCTCCTCCGACCCGGCGGGCGGACGGCTGTGAGCCGTGCCGCCCACCGGGCGCGGGCACTGGGACCCTCAACGAGCCCGCGGCCTCAGTGGCCGTGCAGCGACCTGCGCGAGACGGGGAAGTCGAAGTAGGTGTCCGGGAACAGTTCCGGCTTGTAGGTGTAGTGCCACCACTCCTCGGCCAGATTCACAAAGCCCAGAGCCTCCAGTGTGTCCTTCAACAACAGCCGGTTCGCCCGCTGCGCGCCCTGGATGCGCGGGTCCAGCGTGTGTGAGAGCGTGTCGAAGCAGTCGTAGCCGGTGCCCATGTCCACCGAGTTGTCCGGGAACCGCTCGTCCTTCGGCGCGTAGCACGGCACCAGCTGCTCACCCGGCTCGTACGGACGAGTGGGCAGGGCGGGCAGCTTCACGATGGTCAGGTCCATGGTGCTGCCCCGGCTGTGCCCGGACTTCTCCGCTATATAACCGTCCTCGAACAGCCGCGTCTTGTCGACGTCCGGGTAGAACTCCCCCTTCATCGACTGGTCGTCGAGGTCCTTCGCCCACTCGACGAAGTCGTTGACCGCGCGCTGCGGCCGGTAGCAGTCGTACACCTTGAGCGTGTAGCCGCGCCGCAGCAGGGAGCGCTGCGCCTGGTGCAGCGCCTCGGCGGCCGGGCGGGTCAGGATGCACAGCGGCTGGCGGTAGCCGTCCACGCGGTGGCCGGTGAAGTTGTGCGGGGTGTAGTAGCGGATCTCTTGCAGGATCGTGGGGTCCACGTCGCTCAGCGCCACGAACTCCTTCGGGGCCTTGGGCTCGGCCCGCGCCTGCGCCGGGGCGGGGGAGGCGGAGACGGCCAGGAGGGCGGCGAAGGGGAGGGCGAGCGCGCGCAGCGCGGCAGTGAATCTCGGCATGCCCACCTCAGATACCAGGGCGACGGGGTCCGGAACAAGCCCCGGCCGGCCCCGGTCCGCCCTCCTTCAGCCCGCCGCTCACCGCCCGCGCGGCCACTACCGCCCCCGCGGCCGTTTCTCGGGCGCCTGACCGCGCACCCGCACCGGATACCCGGGCTCCGCCGCGCCGTCCCGCTCGACCACCACCTCGCCGTCCCGCAGCCGCGAGGTGAACCGCACCACCTCCGGCTTGTCCCACCCGTCGCCCGGGTCCACGACCAGCGTCCCGCCGCGCCCGCGCTCCTGCGCCGGGGGCCACACCTCCAGCTCCACCCCGCCGCCCGCGCCCGCCACCGGCAGCACCGCACCCGCCCGCGCCAGCACCGGGACGCGCGACAGCGGGGCGTCCAGCACCACCTGCCCGGGGCCCTCGTACGCCCGGCCGGTCGCCGTGTCGTACCAGCGGCCGCGCGGCAGCCGCACCGACCGCCGCTCGGCGCCCTCCTCCAGCACCGGCGCCACCAGCAGCGCGTCCCCCAGCAGAAAGGCGTCCTCGCAGTCGCGCAGCGCCCGGTCCTTGGGCCAGCGCCACCACATCGGCCGCGCGTACGGCGCCCCGGTGCGCCGGGCCTCGTGGGCCAGTGTGACGAAGTACGGCAGCAGCCGCTGCCGTTCGCGCAGGGCGGCCGCCGCGTGCTCCAGGACCGGCTGCCCGAACTCCCACGGCTCCCGCCGCCCCGCCCAGATCGCCGAATGGGTGCGGAACAGCGGCAGATACGAGGCCAGCTGGAACCAGCGCAGATACAGCTCGGGGGACGGGCTGCCGGTGAACCCGCCGACGTCCGGACCGGAGTACGGCACCCCCGACAGGCCGAGCCCCAGCACCAGGGACAGCGAGGCGCGCAGCCCCGGCCAGCTGGTCGCCACGTCCCCGGACCAGCTGCCCCCGTACCGCTGCAGCCCCGCCCACCCCGAGCGGGAGAACAGGAACGGGCGCTCCTCGGGCTGCAGCTCCAGCAGCCCCTCGTAGCCGGCCCGCGCCATGGCCAGGCCGTAGACGTTGTGCGCCTCGCGGTGGTCGCCGCCCCGCCCCTCCAGCGCGTGCCGGGCCGAGCGCGGCAGTGTCGGGTCGCCGAAGGCCGCGAAGGACACGGGCTCGTTCATGTCGTGCCACACCCCGGAGAAGCCCTGCCCCAGCCGCTCCGCGTACAGCCCGCCCCACCACTTGCGCACCCGCGGATCGGTGAAGTCGGGGAACACCGCCTCGCCCGGCCAGACCACCCCGCGCACCTCGCGCCCGCGCGTGTCGCGCACGAACGCGTCCTGCGCCGCGCCGCTGTCGTACGCCGCGTTGCCCGGCTCCGCCTTCACCGCCGGATCGACGATCGACACCAGCCGCGTCCCGCCCTCCCGCAACTCCGCCGCCAGCCCGGGCAGATCGGGGAACCGCGCGGCATCCACCGTGAACACCCGGTGCCCGGCGAGGTGGTCGATGTCCAGGTGCAGCGCCGACAGCGGCAGCTCCCGCTCCCGGTAGCCCGCCACCACCCGCCGCACCTCCTCCTGGTCGCCGAACCCCCAGCGGGCGTGGTGGTAGCCCAGCGCCCAGCTCGGCGGTACCGCGGCAGCGCCCGTGAGCGCCGCCCAGCCCTGCAACACCCGGGCCGGCGGGCCCACGATCACCCAGGAGCGCAGCGGGCCGCCCTCCATCCGCGTCCGGCAGCGGCCCGGCCGGTCGTGCCCGGACCCCGCGCCCTCCTCGCCCTCCCGCAGGGTGATGGTGCCGTCCCATGAGTTGTCGTGGAACACCAGATGGGTGCCCGCGTCCGCCACCACCAGCTGCACCGGCATGGTCAGATACAGCGGGTCGTCCCCCGGCCCGAAGCTGCCGCCCGGATCGGTGTTCCACAGCCGGTACGAGCCGTCCCGCAGCCGCGGCCCGGCCGCCCGCCCGCCGAGCCCGAAGAACCGCGCGTCCGCGGCGACCTGCGACCGCTGCTCCCACCGCGCCGCCACGCCGCCGGCGCCCGGCCCTTCGCCGCCCGCCCCGTGACCATCGGCTCGCGCACCGGCTTGTCCATCGGTTTGTCCATCGGTTTGTGCCGTGGCGTCCGCTTGTCGCTGGGCGTCCGCGCCCGGCGCGTCGCCGCCCGCCGGCTCCCACCAGCGCGGCGGCAGATCCCGCCGCAGCACCACCCCGCCCGGGGTGCGCACCTCCACCGCCCCGTTCCGCGAGACCGCCACCGTCACCCGCTCGGCGACCACCCGCCAGCCGCCGTCCGTGTCCGGTTCGAGCCGCACCCGCTCGTCCGCGTCCGGGCAGGGCCCGTCCAGCGCGTACGAGGGCTCCGGCTCGGCGCCGTCCCAGCCGCAGAACACCGCGCCGCCCGCGGTCACCCGCACCCGCAGCGAGGACCGCGCGAACCGCACCACCCCGCCGCCCGGCTCCGGATACGCCCCGCGCACCAGGCCCGGCACCCGCGCGCGCTCCGGTCCGCGCCGCGGCAGCCCGACCGCGTCGGAACGCCGACGCCGCCACGCCGAGCGCAGCGACCTGAGCCCCTGCGCCGTACCGACCACCTTCACCGACCGCACCAGGTCACGCGCATCCATGATGATCACCTTGCCACTGATGACGCCCCGTGCGTGCGGCGTTCAACTGCCGTTCACCCGTGGTCCCCACACATCCCCACCACCCCCGATGTGGAGTGGCGGCCCTGGTGTACAAGTCGATCACATGGCATCGTCCTGCACGGACACACCACGCGTAGCCGCACGCACCACCGGGAGCCGGGAGCCGACAGATGACCACCGCAGCGCACCCAGACCACCTGCCGCGACCCCTGTGGCAGCCGGGCCCCGAGCGGATCGCCCGGGCCCAGCTCACCCGCTTCCACACCTGGGCCGCCGAGCGGCACGGCGCCCCCGCGCCCGACCCCGGCGACCAGGCGGCGAGCTACGCGGCGCTGCACCGATGGTCCGTGACGGAGCTGACGCGCTTCTGGCAGGCGGTCGCCGAGTGGTTCGAGGTGCGCTTCACCACCCCGTACGACACCGTGCTCGCCGACGCCGCCATGCCCGGCGCCCAGTGGTTCCCCGGCGCCACCCTCAACTACGCCGAGCACGCGCTGCGCGCCGCCGAGGACCCCGCCCGCGCCGCCGAACCCGCGCTGCTCCACGTCGACGAGAGCCATGAGCCGCGCCCCGTCGGCTGGGCCGCGCTGCGCGGCCAGGTCGGCGCGGTCGCCGCCGAGCTGCGCCGGCTGGGCGTACGCCCCGGAGACCGGGTCAGCGGCTACCTCCCCAACATCCCGCAGGCGGTCGTCGCGCTCCTGGCCACCGCCGCCGTCGGCGCCGTATGGACCTCCTGCGCCCCCGACTTCGGCGCGCGCAGCGTCCTGGACCGCTTCCAGCAGGTCGAGCCGGTGGTCCTGTTCACCGTGGACGGCTACCGCTACGGAGGCAAGGAACACGACCGCACCGAGACCGTCGCCGAGCTGCGCCGCGAACTGCCCACCCTGCGCGCCGTCGTCCACATCCCGCTGCTGGGCACGCCCGCCCCCGAGGGCGCGCTGGAGTGGGACACCGTGGTGCGCGAGGCGGCGGAACCGGTCTTCGAGCGGGTGCCGTTCGACCACCCGCTGTGGGTGCTCTACTCCTCGGGCACCACCGGACTGCCCAAGGCGATCGTCCAGTCCCAGGGCGGCATCCTGATCGAGCACCTCAAACAGCTCGGCCTGCACTGTGACCTGGGCCCCGGAGACCGGTTCTTCTGGTACACCTCCACCGGCTGGATGATGTGGAACTTCCTGGTGTCGGGCCTGCTGGTGGGCACCACCGTCGTCCTCTACGACGGCAGCCCCGGCTACCCGGACACCGCCGCCCAGTGGCGTATCGCCGAGCGCACCCGGACCACGCTCTATGGCACCTCGGCGGCCTATGTCATGGCCTGCCGCAAGGCCGGAGTCCGCCCGGCCCGCGACTTCGACCTCTCGCGCGTCGCCTGTGTGGCCACGACCGGCTCCCCGCTGCCGCCGGACGGCTTCCGCTGGATCCACGACGAGTTCGCCGCCAGTACGGGCGACATGTGGATCGCCTCGGTCAGCGGCGGCACGGACGTCTGCAGCTGCTTCGCGGGCGCCGCCCCCACCCTCCCGGTCCACATCGGGGAGCTGCAGGCCCCGGGTCTCGGCACGGATCTGCAGGCCTGGAACCCGAGCGGCGAGCCGGTGCTCGACGAGGTCGGCGAGCTGGTCGTCACCCAACCCATGCCGTCCATGCCGGTCCGCTTCTGGAACGACCCGGACGGCAGCCGCTACCGCGACAGCTACTTCGACATGTTCCCCGGGGTCTGGCGGCACGGTGACTGGATCACCCTCACCTCGCGCGGCACGGTCGTCATCCACGGCCGCTCCGACTCCACGCTCAACCGGCAGGGCGTACGGATGGGGTCCGCGGACATCTACGAGGCCGTCGAGCGCCTCCCCGAGATCCGCGAATCCCTCGTCATCGGCGTCGAGCAGCCCGACGGCGGCTACTGGATGCCGCTGTTCGTCCACCTCGCGCCGGGCGCCACCCTCGACGCGGGGCTGTGCGACCGCATCAAGCGCACCATCCGCGAACAGCTCTCCCCGCGCCATGTCCCCGACGAGATCATCGAGGTGCCCGGCGTGCCCCACACCCTCACCGGCAAGCGGATCGAGGTGCCGGTCAAGCGCCTGCTGCAGGGCACCACCCTGGACAAGGCCGTCAACCCGGGCTCCGTCGACAACGTGGAGCTGCTGCGCTTCTACGAGCGCCTGGCGCACGAGAGGCCGACCCGGCCGGACGCCTGACGACGCCGGACGCCGCGGGGTGAGTGGGGGTACGGGTACGGTACGGGTGCCGCCGGGCTCCGGCCGTACCGGCACCGCCCCCTCACCCGCCGTACGTCGGCTGCGACTCGCCCAGCACGGCCGCGAAGTCCGCCGCCACCCGCGCGGCCTCGGCCGCCTCCAGCCCCGCCGTGGTGATCCGTACCCCGGCCCCCGACGCCTGTCGGAACCGGGCCCCGGCCGCGACCCACCACCCGCGCGTCCGCAACCCGTTGACCACCGCCGCCTCGTCCCGCACCGGCACCCACACATTCAGCCCGCTCGCCCCGTGCACGGCGATCGCGCGCCCGCTCAACTCAGCGACCAGGGCCGCGCGCCGCCGCGCGTAGGCCGAGCGCGCCTCGACGACCAGATCCTCGGTCGCCGGGTCGGTCATCAGCCGCGCCACGGTCTCCTGCAGGACATGGCTCACCCAGCCCGAGGTCAGCAGCATCCGGCCGTCGTGGCGCGCCAGCGTCGTACGGTCGCAGGCGAGCGCGGCCCACCGCAGGTCCGTGCCCAGGTGCTTGGAGACCGTGCGCACCTGAGCCCACCGCGCCAGGCCGCCCGAGGTCAGGGTGTGCAGCGGCGCGCCCGCGACCTCGGAGGCGTGGTCGTTCTCCACCACCAGTACCTCCGACGCGGCGCCCAGCACCTCCAGCAGCGCGTCCCGCCGCTCCGCCGAGAAGCACCCGGCGTACGGGTTCTGCGACCGCGGGCTGCACACCACCGCGCGCACCCCGGCCCGCAGCGCCGCCCGGAGCGCCTCCGGCCGCATCCCCTCGTCGTCCACCGCCACCGGCACGCTCCGCAGCCCGAGGGCGGGGACGAGGTCGAGCAGATGATGGTATCCGGGGTCCTCCATCGCCACCGCGTCGCCGGGTCGCAGCTCGACCGACAGCAGCCGGGCGACACAGTCGAGCGCGCCGTGCGCGAAGGTGACCTGCCCGGACGGGACTCCGTCGCGCTCGTACCAGGCGCGGGTGAGCTCCTCCAGGGCGGCCAGCCGGGGCCGCGAGCGGTGCGAGCGGGCGCCGGGGGAAAGCCGGACGGGCGCCGGGAGGGTGGGCAGGAAGGCGGGGTCGGGATGGCCGCCGGCCAGGTCGCGCAGCCCCTCGGGCACCGGCGGCGGTCGGCGCGAGGCGACCGCGGGCACCTCGGCGACGACCGTGCCGCCGCGCCCCTGCGTCACCACGATCCCGCGCCGCCGCAGCTCCTTGTACGTGGTCGCGACGGTGCCCGGGCTGACCCCGAGCCGCTCGGCGAGGCGGCGTACCGGGGGCAGAACGGTGCCTGGAGGCAGCGCGCCCTCCACGACTCCCTGCTCGATCGACGCGGCAATCCCCTTGGCTGTGTCACCCGTGATCCCATATTGTATCGCCACATAAAGAATTCTGTACCAATACAAAACTCGGGTCAAGGTCTGAAACAAGGGGGGACAGGGTGACCGGGCAACGCCGTCTCACCAATCTGCTCAAGCGCATACCCGGCGGCCCGGACGGCCGCCGCATGCTCCTGGTCACCTTCGTCGACCGGGTCGGCTCAGGGCTGTGGGCAGCCACCGCCGTCCTCTACTTCACCTACGCGGTAGGCCTCACCACCGCCCAGATCGGCCTTCTGCTCGCCGTCTCCGGCGCCATCGGCATCGCGGGCCCGCCCCTCGGCGGCCTCCTCGCCGACCGCGTCCCGCTGCGCCCGCTCCTGGTCTTCGTACAGGCCGTGCGCGCTTCCGCCTCACTCGCACTCCTCACTACCGCGGATCTGCGCCTGCTCCTGGTCATCCAGGCGGTCGGCAGCCTCGGCGACCGGGCGTCCTCGGTCCTCACCAAGCTGTACGCGACCCGCGTCGCGGGCCCCGACCGCGCCCGCTACCAGGCCATCAACCGCACCGTCTCCAACAGCGGATGGGCCGTCGGCGGGCTCGCGGCGGCCGCGGCGCTCACCGTGGGCACCGTCGCCGTCTACCGCTGGCTCCTGGTCGGCGACGCCCTCTCTTTCGTCGCCTCCGCCCTGCTCACCCTGCGCTGCGCGGAGCCGCCCTCGCACTCACGCGTCGTCACCCACACCGCACCCGCGCCGAAGACCGACCCCGAATCCGAACCCGAGCCCGGTTTCGAACCCGATACCGATCCCGGCTCCGATCCGGCCCCCGGCTCCGATCCTGCCCCCGCGCGGGCGGCCGCCCCCACCCGCGCGCCCAACCCTTGGCGGGACCGCCGCTACCTCGCCTACACCGCCAGCGAAATCGTCCTCTTCCTCGACGACTCCGTGTTCAAGATCGGCCTCCCCCTGTGGGCCGTGACCGCCACCAGCGCCCCGCACCAGCTGGTGCCCCTGCTGCTGGTCCTCAACAACGTGCTCGTCGTGCTCTTCCAGGTTCCCCTCGCACGCTTCGGGGCCACGCCGCACGCCGCCCGCAACACCCTCCGGCCCCTGGCCGTGGCCTTCCTGACCGGCGGGGCCGCACTGGCCGCGTCGGTGGTCCACGCGCCCTGGGCCGCCACCGCGGCGCTGGTCGTCGCCGCCACCGCGTTCACCGTCGCGGAGATGCTGCACGCCACCGTGTCCTGGGAACTGTCCGTCGCCCTCGCCCCGCCCACCGCCCAAGGCGCGTACCTCGGCGTGCACGGCCTCGCCCAGGCCGCCCAGCGCAGCGCGGGTCCGCTGGTGGTGACCGCGGCGATCGCGTCCGGTCCACTGGGCTGGCTCGGCTTCGGCGCGGGCCTCGCCGTGGTCTGCGGAGCCCAGCGCCACCTGGTCCAAGACCGCGGCGACGGAGCGTTGTCAGTGCCCCCGGTTACGGTGAGTGAGCACTGATCGACTGCGCTCAGGGGGAAACATGGCGCACACCACACAAGGCGGCACGCACCGGAGGGAGCGCACCGCGCGGCGCGCGCTGCGCAGAGAAGCGCCCAGCACCGTGGCGCTGCTGGCCGACGAGGAGGACTTCGCGGCCATGCGGCGTTACGTGTCGTTCGCCTTCGACGACCACACCGCGTATCTGCGGCAGACGGAGGGGCTGCTGCGGATGCTCGCGTCACAAGGCGTGCATACGTCCATCGCGTTGTTCGACCCGGTCGAGTACGAGGAGTTCTGCGCGGACTCCGGCATCGACCCCGACACCTCCGCCGCCCGCACCCGCTATACGGCCGAGGTGGCCGCCGCGGGCCCGACCGTGACCTACGAGGGCCAGCCGCTCGACCAGCTTCTCCAGCGGCTCATCGGCGCGGCCGAGCAGCAGGCCACCTGGGAGTACGCCACGGCCCTGCTGTCCCGCGCGGGTGGCTGCGGGTGCTCCGACGACCCGGGCCACGCCGCGTTCCGCCGCGCCCGGACCGCGCTGCGGCGACTGCTCACGGCGGCCGGGCCCGGCCGCCACCACGTGGTGTGCAGCGTTCCGGCGAGCGGTGCCCCGCTCGTGGCCGTGGTGCACGCGGAAGCGACGGGGGAGCGGCCGGTGGAGCTCGACGGCACCGAGGCGCTGATCTTCAGCACCGTGCTGGCCTGCGGGATCGCCACGGACAGCCCTGGCGGCGTCGTGCTGCGCACCACCGTGCCCGGCACCCCGGACACGGTCCGCGGCTGGTCGCTGCAGCAGGGCTGGCTGCGGCCGTTGAGCGAGGCGGAGGTCTTCAGCGCGTACTGCACGGACGCGGACACCGGTGAGCCCGTGCCGCCCGAGCACGGCGTCGAGTACCGGCCGGGCATCCCGCTGCCCGGCCCGGACGCCCCGGACGGCTCGGACGACGGCGGCCCCAGGGAACCGGAGCCCGCTGACCCGGAAGGGGAATGACCCACACGCCACAGACACACAGACACAGGCGCAGAGACAGAGGCGCACAGACACACACAGACGCACAGGGGGCGCCCCGCCGCACATACCCGCGGCGGGACGCCCCCTGGGGGACAGGCCTCACATCACCGGCTCACTCGCCGGACAGCACCGCCTGCGCGGCGACGCGCGCGTCCTCGGCGGTGTCCGCCGCGCGGGCCGCGGCAGCCGCCCGCTCGCACTGGGCGAGCGTGTGCTTGGCCAGTGTGGCGCGCACATACGGAATCGCCGCGGAGCCCATGGAGAGGCTGGTGACGCCCAGGCCGGTCAGCACGCACGCGAGCAGCGGATCCGACGCGGCCTCCCCGCACACACCGCAGCTCTTGCCCTCGGCCTGCGCGGCCTCGGCCGAAGCGGCCACCAGATCGAGCAGCGCGGGCTGCCACGGGTCCTGCAGCCGCGACACCGCGCCGACCTGGCGGTCAGCGGCGAAGGTGTACTGCGCCAGGTCATTGGTGCCCAGCGACAGGAACTCCACCTCCTGGAGGATCGAGCGCGCCCGCAGCGCGGCGGACGGAATCTCCACCATCGCGCCGAACTTGGCCCGCAGCCCCGCCTCCCGGCACGCGTCGGCAAACGCCTTGGCGTCGATCCGGTCGGCCACCATCGGGGCCATGACCTCCAGGTAGACCGGCAGCCCCGCCGCGGCCTCGGCCAGCGCCGTCAGCTGCGTCCGCAGCACATCAGGGTGGTCGAGCAGGGTTCGCAGCCCCCGCACCCCCAGCGCCGGGTTCGGCTCGTCGGCCGGGGTGAGGAAGTCCAGCGGCTTGTCGGCGCCCGCGTCCAGGACCCGCACCACGACTCGGCCCTCGGGGAAGGCCTCCAGCACCTTGCGGTACGCCTCGACCTGCTTCTCCTCCGACGGTGCCTTGGTGCTGTCGTCGAGGAAGAGGAACTCCGTGCGGAACAGCCCCACACCCTCGGCACCGGCCTCCACGGCCGCCGCGACATCCGCTGGGCCGCCGATGTTCGCCAGCAGCGGCACCTTGTGCCCGTCCGATGTCGCCCCCGGCCCGGAGGACGCGGCCAGCGCGGCCTTCCGCTCCTCCGCGGCCCGGGCCAGCTCGGCCTGCTTCTCCGCGCTCGGGGACACGAAGATCTCTCCCGTGCTGCCGTCGACGGCGATCAGGGTTCCCTCGACCAGCTCACCGGCGCCGGGCAGCGCCACCACCGCCGGCACACCCAAGGCGCGCGCGAGGATCGCGCTGTGACTCGTCGGCCCGCCCTCCTCGGTCACGAACCCGAGCACCAGGGTCGGGTCGAGCAGCGCCGTGTCGGCGGGGGCCAGGTCCCGCGCGATCAGCACATACGGCTCATCGCTGTCGGGCACACCGGGCATCGGCACCCCCAGCAGCCGGGCCACGATCCGGTTCCGTACATCGTCCAGGTCGGCCACCCGCCCGGCCAGATACTCACCGGCCCCGGCCAGCAGAGCCCGGTAGGCGGCGAAGGCGTCGTACACCGCGCGCTCGGCGGTGCTGCCCACCGCGATGCGCCGCTCGACATCGGCGATCAGCTCCGGGTCCTGCGCCATCATGGCCTGTGCCTCGAGCACGGCCTGCGCCTCGCCGCCCGCCAGATTGCCGCGCGCCATCAGATCGGCCGCCACAGCCTCAACCGCCTGGCGGGCACGCCCCTGCTCGCGCGGCGCCTCGTCCGACGGAATCTGCTTCGCCGGCGGCTCCAGGACCGCGGTCCCCATGTGCCGGACCTCGCCGATCGCCACCCCGTGGCTCACGCCGACGCCTCGCAGCGTTGTCTCCATCACACCCGTCTCCGGTTCGATGCGACGGGATCACCCGCCGCGGTGGTTGTCTACTCGCCGTAACGGCCGATCAGACCGGCTCCGACCGGCGCTGAGCTCATGTCCAGCTGAAGAGAGTGTCGCCCGACTTCACATCCACATCCGCACTGACGTCCGCCAGCGACTCGGCGGTGGCCTCAAGCGCCACGACCGGGCAGACTGGCGACTTCCCGGCGGCCACCACGGCCGCGGGGTCCCACCGCACCACGGGGTCGCCGCGCCGCACGGTGTCACCCTTGTTGATCAACAGCTCGAATCCCTCGCCGCCCAGCTGAACGGTGTCGATACCGAGGTGGGTGAGCACACCGTGCCCCTTCTCATCGACGACGACGAACGCGTGGGGATGGAGAGAGACGACGATGCCGTCGACCGGTGCCACCGCCACGGACGGCTCGAGTACGGGGTCGACCGCGGTGCCGGGACCGACCATCGCCCCGGAGAACACCGGATCGGGCACCGCGGCGAGTCCGATCACACGCCCGGCGAGCGGGGAGGTCACGGTGGTCATAGGAAGCCTCCCAGGGGTGGAAAGATCGTCACGCGCTGTCACCGCCCGTCCTGGGCAGCGCACTGCCCAGAAGCGTAAGTCATAGGAACTGCGGATTCCGCACAAGCTGTGCAGGCCGAAGGACACCTATGGGGCACCGAATCGATTTGCCACGGCTGCGCGAGGGTTGTACTGTCGTACCCCTGCCCCGGATGAAGCGCCTCAGTCTACTGCGGACACATCCAGGTCGAGGCAGCGCCATCAGTCACCTGACGACAGATCTTCGGATCAGCTTTCGCATGTCCGCGAAAAGCACGGATTCGGAGAAACGAAATCGGTCTGATAGCGTGTGAAACACCGAAGGGAAGCGCCCGGAGAGACCGGTGAAACGGTTTCAAAGGAAGCGTCCGTTCCTTGAGAACTCAACAGCGTGCTAAAAGTCAACGCCAGATATGTTGATACCCCGTACGGT
>NZ_JARAXF010000021.1:0-173876 GCF_033793745.1 Streptomyces sp. ME19-01-6
GTCCGGATCGGCGTAGACCGCAACACTCGCGATCCCGGCATCCCGACAGGCACGGGCAACGCGGACCGCGATTTCGCCACGATTGGCGATGAGCACCTTGCGCACGATGGCTCCCTCCTTGAAACAAGCCGAGTTTAGGTACTGGCGACACCACACGCCGAGCAGAACTCTGGCGTGAGCTTGACCACACGGAGCGTGAACCCTGCCGAGAAGAGGCAGCCGACTCCCCCGTCGTTCCACGGTACGCCCGGTTTTTCGGGCCGCACGGCGGTTCGCGACGTGGCCGGGCTCTCCGGTGGCACGAGCGGCGGTCCGGCACGTTTCTTTGTGGAATCCCTACGAACGGGGGACGGAAACTTTGCCGCGGCGTTCCGGTCGTACAAGTGCGTTCGCGACCCCTTGCCGGGGGGCTTACCCGTTAGTAGCGTTCACGATGTCGAACCTCCTCGGGGGGACGGCCCCGAGCCGGTGCAGGGGAAGAGGTGGGCGGGGTGGCGCGCAGACCCGTGGTCGTGGTGACGGCCGTGATGCTGATCGTGGAGGCGGCCGGGATAGCGCTGCTCAACTGGATCCTGGGCCTGGTGGTCGACCGGCAGCAGATGTCCCTGGGCGGCATCGACACGGACGCGATGTCGATCGGCACCTGGGTCGCGGGCGGGCTCTTCGGCCTCTACCTGCTGCTGTGCGCCCTGGTGCTGCTGCGCACCGCCATCCGTGACCGCGCCCCCGGGCGCCTGGCCCGCATACTGCTCATCACCTGCGCGGTCGTGCACGGCCTGGTGGGCGCCTTCTCGGTCGGCCTGGTCGGCTGGATGGCCTTCGCGCTGATGATGGTGATGCTCGGCCTGATCGTGCTGAGCCTGCTGTCGTACGACGAGCCGGCGGGCGCGGCCCAGGGCGACGCCGTCGCCCCGGGCGGGGACGCTCCGCATCCGGGTCCGGCCTGAGGGCGTCGATCGGTCGGTGGTTCTGACTGGCTGACCTTCCGCCTGGCCGAGCCATCGCCCGGCGGTCACTGCCCGGCGTCGGCCCACAGGTCGGTGATGCTCACGCCCAGCTCGGCCAGGAGCCGGCGCAGCAGCGGCAGGGACAGCCCGATGACGTTCGCCGCGTCTCCCTCGATGCCGTCGACGAAGGGCGCCGAGCGGCCGTCGAGCGTGAACGCGCCCGCGACGTGCAGGGGTTCGCCGCTGGCGACGTACGCCGCGATCTCGGCATCGGTCGGCTCGCCGAAGTGGACCGTGGTGGAGGCGGTGTCGGAGGTGCGGCGGCCGGTCGCCGTGTCGATCAGGCAGTGCCCGGTCCGCAGCACGCCGGAGCGGCCGCGCATGGACTTCCAGCGGGCGGTGGCCTCCTCTGCGTCCGCGGGCTTGCCGAGCGCCTGGCCGTCGAGTTCCAGGACCGAGTCGCAGCCGATGACCAGGGCCCCGGCCGCCTCCGGCAGCGCCGCCACGGCGCCCGCCTTGGCCTCGGCGAGTATGCGTGCCAACTCGGCGGGGGTGTCGGCGCTCAGCGCGTCTTCGTCCACACCGCTGACGATCACCTCGAAGGCCAGGCCGGCCTGGCGCAGCAGGGCCCGGCGGGCGGGGGAGGCGGAGGCGAGGATGAGAGCGCGCTGCGTGTCAGTCATGCGCTCCAGGGTAGGCGGCGGGCCTTGCCCCCACCTCGCCCTTTCCCGCAGTACGGATGTGCGGCACGCGAGCGGCAGCCGGCCGAGGGGCCGCGCTCCGTGGCCTGGGACGCGCCGGGCATGGAAAGCTGATCCGGATCAGGGTGGCCGTCTTGACGGAAACCCTTGCCCTGCCCGCCAACAAAGGCGCTCGGACTCGCCGACTACGGCGCTCAGTCACAGCACAGGTCACGGCCGCAGGCTCAGCAGCAGCATCAGGGTCAGGGCCGCGACCCCGAGCACCGCGCCCGCGCGGCGGAGCATGTCCTGGGCCCGCCGCAGCTCGTCGGGCGGCTCATCGGGCGGATCGGACCACAGCATGCGGTCGATCCTGCGCCGTCCCATACCTGTGGCGCCTGAGTACGCGTACTCAGGCGCCACGGGCGGAAGGGACTATTTTCGTGAAAGTGGTGACCTGGGGAGAGTTGCCTCAGCTCGGCCAGTACGTCGTACGCCATGCCCGCGGCCCCGGGTGTGGCACCCGGCGGGCGGGGACGGTGCGGGCCGGGTCGGACCACTCCGGTGGCGCGCCCTCGCCCTGCGCGGCGGCCGCGGCGGCCGCCGCGCGCGCTTGGACCACCGCGAGCGCGGCGGCCAGCTCCTCCGGGGTCGGATTGCCCCGTACGATCTTGATCATGGAAACGGCCCTTCCTGGAGAGGGACGGGGGATGTCGCCCAAGGCGGGATGCCGCGGTTACAGCGGGATGTTGCCGTGCTTCTTCGGGGGCAGGCTCTCGCGCTTGTTGCGCAGCGAGCGCAGGCCGCGGACGATGTGGCGACGGGTGTCGGACGGCATGATCACCGCGTCGACGTAGCCGCGCTCGGCGGCGATGTACGGGTTGAGGAGGGTGTCCTCGTAGTCGGCGATCAGCTCGGCGCGGGTCGCCTCGGGGTCCTCGGCGGCCGCGATGGTCCGCCGGTGCAGGATGTTGACCGCGCCCTGGGCGCCCATGACCGCGATCTGCGCGGTCGGCCAGGCCAGGTTGAGGTCGGCGCCCAGGTGCTTGGAGCCCATGACGTCGTAGGCGCCGCCGAAGGCCTTGCGGGTGATGACGGTGATCAGCGGGACGGTCGCCTCCGCGTAGGCGTAGATCAGCTTGGCGCCGCGCCGGATGATGCCGTTGTACTCCTGGTCGGTGCCGGGCAGGAAGCCGGGCACGTCCACGAAGGTCAGGACGGGAACGTTGAAGGCGTCGCAGGTGCGGACGAAGCGGGCGGCCTTCTCCGAGGCGTCGATGTCCAGACAGCCCGCGAACTGCAGCGGCTGGTTGGCGACGATGCCCACCGGGTGGCCCTCGACCCGCCCGAAGCCGGTGATGATGTTCGGCGCGAAGAGCGGCTGGGTCTCCAGGAACTCGCCGTCGTCCAGCACATGCTCGATCGCCTTGTGCATGTCGTACGGCTGGTTCGCCGAGTCCGGGATGAGCACGTCCAGCTCCCGGTCCTCGTCGCTGACCTCCAGGTCGGCGTCGTCGGCGAAGGCCGGGGGCTCGGAGAGGTTGTTGGACGGGAGGTAGGACAGCAGCGCCTTGACGTACTCGAAGGCGTCCTTCTCGTCGGCCGCCATGTAGTGGGCCACGCCCGAGGTGGTGTTGTGCGTACGGGCGCCGCCCAGGGCCTCGAAGCCCACGTCCTCGCCGGTGACCGTCTTGATCACGTCAGGTCCGGTGATGAACATGTGCGAGGTCTGGTCGACCATCACCGTGAAGTCGGTGATCGCGGGGGAGTAGACGGCCCCGCCCGCGCACGGCCCGACGATCAGGCTGATCTGCGGGATGACGCCGGAGGCGTGGACATTGCGGCGGAAGATCTCGGCGAACAGGCCGAGGGCGACGACGCCCTCCTGGATCCGGGCGCCACCGCCGTCGTTGATGCCGATGATCGGGCAGCCGGTCTTCAGGGCGAAGTCCATGACCTTGACGATCTTCTCGCCGTAGACCTCGCCGAGCGAGCCCCCGAAGATCGTGAAGTCCTGGGAGTAGACACAGACCGGACGGCCGTCCACCGTGCCGTAACCCGTCACCACGCCATCGCCGTACGGGCGGTTCTTCTCGATGCCGAAGGCGGTCGAGCGATGCCGCGCGAACTCGTCGAGTTCGGTGAACGAGCCCTCGTCGAGGAGCAGGCCGATGCGCTCGCGCGCGGTCAGCTTGCCCTTGGCGTGCTGCTTCTCCACCGCTCGCGCCGAGCCCGCGTGCGTGGCCTCGTCGATGCGGCGCTGCAGATCCGCGAGCTTGCCCGCGGTGGTGTGACGATCGGGAATCTCGGAGGAGATCTCAGGCTCGGACATCGGGATGCGGCTCCTGCTCGTCCTCGGGGGCTTGGGAATCAGGCCCTGAAACGGGGGTCGGCGGGCGGGAAAAGGATGCTTGCGCCGGCTGGGCTACCGGCACGTAGCGTATCGGCGGGACTGTGTGCGGGCACTGCGTCGTTGGCCACACCTCCTGACCCTAGGCTGGCCCCTATGACGCCATCTGACACCCCGGGGAGCCCGGGAACCCCGGGCGGCCCCGGCGGCCGCTGGTCCGACCTGGAACGTCCCCCGCTGGTCGCCGCCGCGCTGCGGCGCGCGCTGGTGCGCCCCGGCGGGCTGTGGACCGAGCTCGACGTGGTGCAGGCGACCGGCTCGACCAACACCGACCTGGTCACCCGGGCGGCCGCGGGGGCCCCGGAGGGCGTGGTGCTCATCGCCGAGGAACAGACCGCCGGGCGCGGACGGCTGGACCGCACCTGGACCGCCCCGCCCCGCTCCGGGCTGTTCTTCTCGGTGCTGCTGCGGCCGGGCGCGGCCGGGGTGCCCGCCGAGCGGTGGGGGTGGCTGCCGCTGCTCGCCGGGGTCGCCGCGGCCGGGGCGCTCTCCCGGACGGCGGGCGTGGACACGGCGCTGAAGTGGCCGAACGACCTGTTGGTGACGGTCCGGGGGGAGGAGCGGAAGTTCGGCGGAATCCTGGCCGAGCGGACCGGCGACGCGGTGGTCATCGGCGTCGGCCTGAACATCTCGCTGCACGCCGATGAGCTGCCCGTCCCCACGGCCGGGTCGCTGGCGCTCGCGGGCGCCGTCTCCACCGACCGCGACCCGCTGCTGCGCGCGGTGCTGCGGTCGATCGAGGAGTGGTACGGGGAGTGGCGCCGGTTCGAGGGCGACCCCGGGCCGTGCGGGCTCCAGGAGACGTACGCGGCTGGGTGCGCGACCCTGGGCCGTAGGGTGCGTGCCGAGTTGCCCGGCGGCGGGGAGCGCGTCGGCGAGGCGGTCGCGGTCGACGGCGACGGGCGGCTGGTGCTCGCCACGGAGGGGGGCGTGCAGGAGCCGGTCTCCGCCGGGGACATCGTGCATCTGCGCGCCGCGTCGTAGCCCCGCGCGTCGCAACCCCCTCGGACAGAGAGCCAGCCCCTCGGGCAGAGAGCCAGCAGAGATCCGCGAGAATTTTTGCGCCCCTGAGCAAAGAGTTTTCACAGCTTCGCAGGGGAGAGTGAGCTAGGGCACACCTGACGTATCGTTGTGGCGGTCCGCCCAGTTCGGGGCGGCCGTGGGCCGGAACCGAACCGGAAGAGGGAACGGAAGGGCAGTGCGCAGGGATCGGACAGGGGGCCGCCGGTGACCGCCGACGACATGGATTCCGGCGCGGCTCCGGAGGCCGGAGCCCGGGACGCGGCCGCCGACGAGGCCGCGGCCGGCGGCGAGGCCGCGGCCGGCGAGTACACCGCGGCCGGTGCCGACGAGATCGAGCTGGACCCCCTCTCGCTACGGCTCGAGCAGCTGATCCTCGGGGCGGAGCGGCAGTACACGCCTTTCCAGGCGGCCCGCAGCGCAGGGGTGTCCGTGGAGCTGGCCACGCGCTTCTGGCGGGCCATGGGCTTCGCCGACATAGGCCAGGCCAAGGCGCTCACGGAGGCGGATGTGCTGGCGCTGCGGCGGCTGGCCGGCCTGGTGGAGGCGGGGCTGCTGAGCGAGCCGATGGCCATCCAGGTGGCGCGGTCGACGGGACAGACCACGGCCCGGCTGGCCGACTGGCAGATCGACTCCTTCCTGGAGGGGCTCACCGAGCCGCACGAGACCGGCATGACGCGGACCGAGATCGCCTATCCGCTGGTGGAGCTGTTGCTGCCGGAGCTGGAGGAGTTCCTGGTCTACGTCTACCGGCGGCAGCTGGCGGCCGCGACGGGCCGCGTGGTGCAGACGGCGGACGACGCGGAGATGGTCGACCGGCGGCTGGCGGTGGGCTTCGCGGACCTGGTGAGCTTCACCCGGCTGACCCGGCGGCTGGAGGAGGAGGAGCTCGGCGAGCTGGTCGAGGCGTTCGAGACCACGGCCGCCGACCTGGTGGCCGCGCACGGCGGGCGGCTGATCAAGACGCTGGGCGACGAGGTGCTGTACGCGGCGGACGACGCGAGCATCGCCGCCGAGATCGGACTGCGGCTGATAGAGACACTGACCCACGACGAGACGATGCCCGAGCTGCGGGTCGGGATGGCGTTCGGGACCGTCACGACCAGGATGGGCGATGTCTTCGGGACGACGGTGAACCTGGCCAGCCGGCTGACCTCCATAGCCCCGAAGAACGCGGTCCTGGTGGACGGCGCGTTCGCGGAGGAGCTGGGGCGGCTGCGGGCGGCCCCGGTGTCGGAGGCCCAGGCCGCCGAGGAGGCGGCCGCCGCGGAGAAGGAGGGCGAGGAGCCGCCCTCGTACCGCTTCGCGCTCCAGCCCACCTGGCAGCGGTCGGTGCGTGGGCTGGGGGTCGTGGAGCCCTGGCTGCTGACCCGGCGGGGCTGAGCCGGGCGGGGCCGAGTCCGGCGGTGGCGCGCCGAGCGGCCGGCGCAGGCGCGGCCGGGACGGCCGGGCGCCGCCCATGATTCCCCGAACCAGGGATCTACGTACTTGTGTGCGCAGTTCCTGTGCTTCTTCGCCGAAGGCCGGGGTGCATCCCCGCCGTCTCGCGCTAGCCTACCTGCGCGCGATGCGAGTGGATCTTGGCGATCCCCGGGCGAGCCGTGAGCTCGATGCGCTCGCGCTGTCGGCCTGTACCGAAGACAGAAGCCAGGAGCGTTGTGACCCAGCCTTACGAATCGGTCTCTCAGCCGACTGCCGTTCCCCCGCCGGGCTGTCCGGCGCACGCCGGCGGCGCCGGACCCGAGCCGCTCTACTCGCCCGAGTTCAACCGGGATCCGTACGCCGTCTACAAGCGGCTGCGCGAGACCCACGGCCCGCTCGCGCCGGTGGAGATGGACCCGGGCGTCACGGCCGTGCTGTGCGTCGGCTACGAGACGGCGCTGGAGATTCTGCGGCGGCCCGAGATGTTCTCCAAGGACCCGCGCAACTGGCGGGCGATGAACGAGGGCCGGGTGCCCGAGACCGCCCACTGCGCGCAGATCATGAAGCCCCGGGCCCAGGCCAACTGGGTGGACGGGGAGGTGCACCGGCGGCTGCGCAGCGCCATCGACGACAGCATGAGCCGGATCGACCCGGGGGCGCTGCGCGGCTATGTGGAGCGTATCGCCGACTCGCTGATCGACCAGTTCTGCGCCGCGGGCGAGGCGGACCTGATACCCGAGTACTGCCAGCTGGTTGCGATGCTGACCGTCGGCGAGCTGTTCGGCTGCCCGCGGGATATCGGCGACCGGCTGTTCGCGGGCCTGGCGGGGATGCTGGACGGAGCGGACATACTAGCCGCGGTCCAGGAGGTCTACGCGGCGCTGCGGGCCATGATCGAGCTCAAGCGGAGGGAACCGGGGCCGGACGTCACCTCCTGGCTGATCGCCCACCCGTCGCGGCTGAACGACGAGGAGCTGGTCGAGCAGCTGATGCTGATGGTGGCCATGGGCAGCGAGCCGGTGCCCAGCCTGATCAGCAACGCCCTGCGGGTGCTGCTGACGGACGAGCGCTTCGCGGGGGACCTCGCGGGCGGGGGCATGCTCGTCGAGGACGCCCTCGACGAGGTGTTGTGGACCGAACCGCCGCTCGCCAATCTGGCGGTGCACTGGCCGCTGCGGGACGTCACGATCAGCGGCACCCGGCTGCGCGCGGGGGAGCCCGTGGTGATCAGCCTCGCCGGGGGCAACCAGGACGCGCTCGACTCCTCCCAGCACAAGCAGGGAAACCGGGCCCACCTGGCCTTCAGCGCCGGACAGCACACCTGCTCCGGCCGCAGCCAGGGGCGGCTGATCGCGACCGCGGCCATCGAGAAGCTGCTGGACCGGCTCCCGGACATCGAGCTCGGCGTCGACGCCGAGAAGCTGGAGTGGCGCCCGGGGATGTACCAACGCGGGCTGACCGCGCTCCCGGTGCGGTTCGCGCCCGTCGGCGAGGCGCCCAAGAGCGCGGAGTGGGACGCCGGGCCCGAGCCTGCGGCGCCTGCCCCGGCTGCTGCCGGGGTCCCGGCCGCCCCGCCTGCCCCGCCCGCCGCCCCGCCGACCGTGCCGGGCGCGGAGGGGACGGCCGCGCTGGAGCTCGCCGGCCCGCCGGTGGACACGGAGGCGGCCAAGCCGAAGCCGACCGGTGTGCTGGGCTTCCTGGCCAGGTGGCGGCGCTCGCGCAAGTGATCGGCGGCTGCCCCGTCGTCCCGTCGCCCCGGCGCCCACTGGCCGGGGGCGGCGCGGGCTGCGATGATCCGTCCCGACATGTTCACGGTCGTTAACCGGGAGGGTCGTGTGAGTGAGCAGCGCTACGGCGAGTGGGTCGCGGTCCGGCGGGAAGGCTTTGTCGCCGAGTTGGTGCTGGACCGGCCGAAGGCCATGAACGCCGTCTCCACGGGGATGGCGCGGAGCATCGCCCAGGCGTGCGCCGCGCTGGCGGAGGACGGGTCCGTACGGGCCGTGGTGCTGTCCTCCACCCATGAGCGGGCGTTCTGCGTCGGCGCGGACCTCAAGGAGCGGAACTCCCTCAGCGACGCCGAGCTGGGGCGGCAGCGCCCGCTGGCGCGCGCCGCCTACACCGGGGTGCTGGAGCTGCCGGTGCCGACGGTGGCCGCGGTGCACGGGTACGCGCTGGGGGGCGGCTTCGAGCTGGCCCTGTCCTGCGATCTGATCGTCGCGGACGGCACGGCGGTGGTCGGGCTGCCCGAGGTCTCGGTCGGGGTGATCCCGGGCGGGGGCGGCACCCAGCTGCTGCCGCGCCGGGTGGGGGCCGCGCGCGCCGCCGAGCTGATCTTCACGGCGCGCCGGGTGGCCGCCGGGGAGGCCCGGGAGCTGGGCCTCGTCGACCGGCTGGTGGCGGACGGGGAGGACCGTGCCGAGGCGCTGGAGCTGGCCCGGCGGATCGCCGCGAACTCGCCGGTCGGGCTGCGGGCGGCCAAGCGGGCGCTGCGGGTCGGTCACGGGCTGGACCTGCGGACAGGGCTCGAGGTCGAGGACGCGGCCTGGCGGTCGGTGGCCTTCTCCGGGGACCGGGCGGAGGGCGTCGCGGCCTTCAACGAAAAGCGCACACCGAACTGGCCCGGCGAATAACCCGGGACGGGACAAGGCGGAATTCGCCGAACATTCCTACGCTGGACTGTGCGGTGTGCGCGGCAGGGGAATGCGAGGGCGTGGTGACGGGCGAGGGTGATGCGCGGCTGAGGGCCGTGGTGGGACTGGCGCAGTCGATGGCGGCCGCGCATACCCCGCGTGAGGCGGTGCGGTCCGCGGCGGAGGCCGCCCGCCGCGCGCTGGGCGGCAGCTTCGCGGCGGTCTCGGTGTGGGAGCGGGAGCTGGGGCGGCTGCGGGTGCTGGTCAACAGCGGGGAACTGGCCGCGGGGGAGGAGGAGTTTCCCGAACACGAGTTCTATCCGGTGCATGAGTTCCCCGAGATCACCGAGTTTCTGCATGAGCAGTGGGCGCGGGGCGGGGAGCCGCACGCCTGGGTGGAGGTGGCCGCCTGGCCGGGCGAGGCCGGCCAGGGGCCGGATACGGACGCGGAGACGGTGGGCGGTCCGCGGGGTCTGCGGGGGGCGCTGCGCGGCGTCAGCCCCGGGCGGGTGGCGGCGCTGCGGCGGCGCGGGCGGGGCAGCTGTGTGGTCGCGCCGATCGTGCTGCACGGGCGGGCGTGGGGCGAGCTGTATGTGGCGCGGCGGGCCGGGGAGCCGGTGTTCGGCCGGGCCGACGCGGACTTCGCGACGGTCCTGGCCGCGGTGACCGCCGCCGGGATCGCACAGACCGAGCGGCTGGAAGAGGCCCGCAGGCTGGCCTTCACCGACCCGCTGACCGGGCTCGGCAACCGCCGTGCGGTGGACATACGGCTGGACGAGGCGCTGGAGGAGCACCGCCGGGACGGCTCGGTGGTGAGCCTGGTGATGTGCGACCTCAACGGGCTCAAGCAGGTCAACGACACGCTGGGACACGCGGTGGGCGACCGGCTGCTGGAACGGTTCGGCTCGGTGCTCTCGCTGTGCGGCGCCATGCTCCCGGGGGCCCTGGCGGCCCGGCTGGGGGGCGATGAGTTCTGTCTGGTGGAGGTCGGCCCTTCGGCGGACGAGGTGGTGCGGGTGGCCGATGAGCTGTGCCGCAGGGCCGCCGAGCTGGAGATGGGCGAGGGGGTCGCCTGCGGGGTCGCCTCGACCGGCGATCCGATCGGCCCCGTGCACACCGCCCGCCGGCTGTTCCGGCTGGCGGACGCCGCCCAGTACCGGGCGAAGGCCGCCCGTTCGGCGAAGCCGGTGGTCGCGGGGCGCGAGGGCGGCCCGCAGGACCCGGTGGTGCGGCTGGCCGACAGCGCTGCCTCGGACCGCTCGGCCCGGGCGCCCGAGCGCCGCCGCTTCCGGGGCCGCCTCTAGCCAGAGCCCGGGCCTGTCCAGAGGCAGGGTGACAGACGGGGATTCAATATCTAGGGTGCCTGAATATGGATATGCATTCTGTGGTGCTGGGAGCCTCCGGGACGACCGCTGCCGATGTGATCGCCGTCGCGCGCGGCGGCGCGCGGGTCGAGCTCTCCGAGGAGGCCCTGGCCGCCGTCGCCGCCTCGCGCCGGGTCATCGACGACCTCGCCGCCAAGCCCGAACCCGTCTACGGCGTCTCCACCGGCTTCGGCGCCCTCGCCGTCCGCCACATCAGCCCCGACCTCCGCGTCCAGCTACAGCGCAACATCGTGCGCTCGCACGCCGCCGGCATGGGGCCGCGGGTCGAGCGCGAGGTGGTCCGCGCGCTGATGTTCCTGCGGCTGAAGACGCTCGCCTCCGGCCGCACCGGCGTACGTCCGGTGGTCGTGCGGACCATGGCCGCCGTCCTCAACGCGGGGATCACGCCCGTGGTGCACGAGTACGGCTCGCTGGGGTGCTCCGGCGACCTCGCGCCGCTGTCGCACTGCGCGCTGACACTGATGGGCGAGGGCGAGGCCGAGGGCCCGGACGGGGCGCTGCGCCCGGCCGGTGAGCTGCTGGCCGAGCACGGCATAGAGCCGGTCGAGCTGCGCGAGAAGGAAGGGCTCGCGCTGCTCAACGGCACGGACGGAATGCTGGGCATGCTGATCATGGCCTGCGAGGACCTGGGGCGGCTGTTCACCGTCGCCGATGTGACGGCCGCGCTGTCGCTGGAGGCGCTGCTGGGCACCGACCGGGTGCTGGCGCCCGAGCTGCACGCCATCCGGCCGCACCCGGGGCAGGCCGCGAGCGCGGACAACATGCTGCGGGTGCTGGCCGGATCGGGCCTCACCGGACACCACCAGGACGACGCGCCGCGGGTCCAGGACGCCTACTCGGTCCGCTGCGCGCCCCAGGTCGCGGGCGCGGGCCGGGACACGCTCGCGCACGCCCGGCTGGTCGCCGACCGCGAGCTGGCCTCCGCCGTGGACAACCCGGTGGTGCTGCCGGACGGCCGGGTGGAGTCCAACGGCAACTTCCACGGGGCACCCGTCGCCTACGTCCTGGACTTCCTCGCCGTCGCCGCGGCCGACCTCGCCTCGATCGCCGAGCGCCGCACCGACCGGCTGCTGGACAAGAACCGCTCGCACGGCCTGCCGCCGTTCCTGGCGGGGGACGCGGGCGTGGACTCGGGTCTGATGATCGCGCAGTACACCCAGGCGGCGCTGGTGAGCGAGCTGAAGCGGCTGGCGGTGCCCGCCTCCGTCGACTCCATCCCGTCCTCGGCGATGCAGGAGGACCATGTCTCGATGGGCTGGTCGGCGGCGCGCAAGCTGCGGACGGCGGTGGACAACCTGACCCGGGTGCTCGCGGTCGAGCTGGTCGCGGCCACCCGCGCGATCGAGCTGCGGGAGGGGCTGACGCCGGCCCCCGCGAGCCGGGCGGTGCTGGCGGCGGTGCGCCGGGCGGGCGTCGAGGGCCCGGGGGACGACCGCTATCTGGCGCCGGACCTGGCGGCCGCGGACGCGTTCGTACGGTCGGGAGGGCTGGCGGAGACGGTGGAGCAGGTGACCGGCCCGCTGGCCTGAACGGCCCGGTGGCCCGCTCTGCCTGGCCGGGGGCGGCCCCGGCGAGTGAGCCGAAGGGGCGTGGCCGCTGTCGAAAGGGAGGGCGCGCGGAGGCCCTGAGGAACGAAGGGGCGAGGCTGCGATCGATATGCGGCTACCGCCGCGTGGTCGACCGTCGACAGGGGCTGTGGTAGCGCCCCGGAGGCGAGCCGAGCCCCCTAAAGAAGGGGCCGGGTGCGGCGCACGGAGGCGGTCACCATGGCGACCCCGAGCCCTAGGAAGGCGGTGCCGCCGACCAGGTAGGGGGTGACATCCACGCTGCCGGTGTCGGCGAGGTTCTCGCCGGAGGCGGGCTGGGCTCTCGTCTGCCCGGTGGGGGCCTGGCCGTCCTGCTCGACAGTGGCGTTCGCGGACGGGACGAACCACAGGGCGCACAGCAGCGAGCCCGCGGCGGCGGCGGTCAGCAGCGGTCGGCGTGCGGACAACGGCATCCTCCTTGAGGCTGCGGTCAATTGGCCCCGTGCGTCCGATCGTAGTGACAACTGCGGGTCGCGCGAAAGCGAGACCGCCCGGAGGCATACCCTCCGCCGTATGGGCAGTTCTGAGACATCATGCTTTGTGCGGCTTTGCCTGTTTTTGACCCCGGGGATCTCAAGGGATCCGCGAGCCCGACGCGCCGGAGTGGAACGGAGTCCGGGACACCGGCGTCCTGGAGGATAAGAGGGGACGGGACGACTGCGCCGGACGGGTGCTGGGTACCCCGGTCGGGCCAGGGGCTTGACCGGCGCCTTTGCTAAGTGGCCTTCCGCACAGTTTTACTGTGCGTGGAACCGGCCAAAAGGTACAGGCGTTCTTGTCGAATAGGTCCGGGGTTTCTTGGTCCAGATCAATGGAGAAGCGTGTGATGACGGACGGCAAGCGCCGTAGGGGGCTGGTGGCCGCGGCCGCCGTGCTCAGCGGAGTACTGACCCTCGCGGCGTGTGGTGGGGACGACAAGGGCGGCAGCGACGGCAACAAGAACAACGCCGGCGGTGACAAATCGCAGTCGCAGGTGGACGAGGCGGCCGCCAAGGACGCGTCGGAAGCCCACATCAAGATCACGCCCAAGGCCGGAGCGACCAACGCGGGCATCAACAGTGACACCAAGGTCACCGTCAGCGGCGGCGAGCTCAAGAACGTGACCATGACCGCGCCCGCGACGGGGGCCACCGTCGCCGGCTCCATATCGGCCGACAAGAAGTCCTGGAAGCCGAGCGGACAGCTGGAGCGGTCCACCCAGTACAAGATCACCGCGACGGCCGAGGATTCCAAGGGCCGCAAGGCGACCGAGAACTCCTCCTTCACCACCGTCTCGCCGTCCAACAGCTTCATCGGCAACTTCACGCCGGAGAGCGGTTCGACGGTCGGTGTCGGCATGCCCGTGTCGATCAACTTCGACAAGGTGATCAGCGACAAGAAGGCCGTCCAGTCGCATATCACCGTGAACTCCAGCAGCGGTCAGCAGGTGGTCGGCCACTGGTTCGGCAGCCAGCGCCTGGACTTCCGGCCGAAGGACTACTGGAAGGCCAACTCGACCGTCACCCTGAAGCTGGACCTCGACGGCGTCGAGGGCTCGCCGGGGGTGAAGGGCGTCCAGGAGAAGACCGTCACCTTCAAGATCGGCCGCTCCCAGGTCTCCACGGTCGACGCCGAGGCCAAGACCATGAAGGTCGTGCGCGACGGCAAGCTGTTCAAGACCATCAAGATCTCGGCCGGCAGCCCGCAGAACACGACGTACAACGGTCAGATGGTGATCTCCGAGAAGTTCAAGGAGACCCGGATGAACGGGGCGACGGTCGGCTTCACCGACAGCGACGGCAAGGGCGAGTACGACATCAAGGACGTGCCGCACGCCATGCGCCTGACCACCTCGGGCACCTTCATCCACGGCAACTACTGGGGCGCCAAGTCCATCTTCGGCAGCGTCAACACCAGCCACGGCTGTGTGGGTCTGTCGGACACGAAGGGCGCGGGCGACCCGAACACCGACGGCGCCTGGTTCTACAACGAGTCGCAGATCGGTGACGTCGTCATCGTGAAGAACTCGAAGGACAGGACCGTCTCGCCGGACAACGGCCTGAACGGTTGGAACATGAACTGGAGCGAGTGGGTCGCGGGCAGCGCCACCGGCGCCTGACGCACCCTGAGGACTCCCGCCCCCGGGCGGCGGTCGGCCCTTTTCGGGCCGGCCGCCGCCCGTCGGCTTTCTTCAGACGGGGGGAAACGCATTCCGTCCTTCCGGCGCGGTGCGTCGGAGCAGTGGGCGCGAGGGCTTCTCGGGGTGGGTGGTGTAGGCGTATCCGTCCGCGCGTTGCAGCAGGTGGAAGTTTGTGTGCCGGGTGGTGACGAGGTTGTGGGCGGTGCGGATGGTGAAGCTGCCAGAGGCGCGTACGACGACGCGGCCCGTGTGGGTGCCGACGTATTTGCCGGTGGGAACGGCGGCGCGGGCCAGGTCTCTCGTTCCCTTCAGAGCTCGTGCGTGCACGACGACGGCGTCGATCTGGCCTCGCTCAGCGAGGCCAGACTCACCAAGGTCAGATCCGAGAAAGTGGTCACCCACGACAGTGCCCTCGCCCGCCGCGCCCCGCGCCTGGCCACGATCGAGAAGGGGAAGGTGAAGATCACCGAGCGGGCGGCCTGAGACCGAGCGGCCCAGCCGGCCGGGGGTCGGCGCGGCGTCAGCGGCGCAGGTCCTTGGCGCGTACGTAGCGCAGCCCGCAGGCGTCCTCGTACGGGTCGCCGTCGTCCCCGAACAGGCTCAGCAGCGGCTGCATCGGAATCCAGGTCAGCCCGTACGCCCAGCGCCGGACGGCCTGCCAGAAGCGCGGCCGTCCGCCGTCCGCGTCGCGCACCACCCGGGCGAAGAACAGGAATTTGCCGATCGTCGTCCGGAAGATCCAGGGCCCCAGCACATGGTGGAGGAAGGACAGCCCGAACACGGAGGCGAGGACGCTGGCCCAGAACGGCGACGGCCCGCCGAACAGGGGAATCAGCCGCACGGCGATGGCCAGGCCGCCGAAGAGCGCGATCGCGCCGTCGACGGTCGCCGAGAACCACCGGCGGAAATCGCCGATGGCCTCGGGGACGGCGGGCGGCTGGGGCTGCGGCGGATACGGATGCGGCTGGGGCTGCGGATGGGGCGGGTGCGCGTACGGGTGTGCGTAGGGCTGCTGCCCCTGGGGGTCGATCATGCCGGGCATCCTGCCGCATGCTTGTGACGACCTTTTCTCAAGTTGGTGCGAGGCCGGTATCGATGAGGTGAGAGGCGTGTGGTGTGGTGCCGAGTGGCGGCGTCGCCGCACCACGGGACAATGGGCCGAGGGGGTGTTCCGTCCGGCCGCCGCGACGGCCGGGGCCGACCTGGAGGCGCCGATGCCCGAAGTCACCGAGCCCTACCAGCCCGGTACCCCCTGTTGGATCGATGTGGTGGCCCCCGACCAGGCGGCCGCCCTCGACTTCTATGCCAAGGTCTTCGGCTGGGAGGGCCGCCCCGGCCCGCCCGAGACCGGCGGATACGCGCTGTGCACCCTCAAGGGCAAGCCCGTGGCCGGCATCATGTCGGCCGAGGCGATGGGCGACCAGCCCGCGCCGCCGACGGTGTGGACCACGTATTTCGCCTCCGCCGACGCCGATGCCGCGTTGCAGGGCATCACCCGCAACGGGGGCAACGCGTTCACCCCGGCCGTGGAGGTGATGAACCTGGGGCGGATGCTGGTGGCCGCCGATCCGACCGGGGCCGTCTTCGGCGTCTGGGAGCCGCGGGACTTCCCCGGCGCGGGCATCGTCAACGAGCCGGGCGCCCTGATCTGGAACGAGCTCAACACCACCGACCGGGAGGCGGCGGCCGCCTTCTACGCGGCGGCGCTGGGGATGGAGACCGCGCCGATGGAGGGCGCCGAGGGCTACTTCTCGCTGTCCGTGAGCGGCCGCCCGGTGGGCGGGATGCAGTCGCTGGGCGAGCCGGACGAAGCCGGGCCGCCCGACGCGGCCTCGCACTGGCTGGTCTACTTCGCGGTCGCGGACACCGACGGGACCGTGGCGAAGGTGACCGAGGCCGGCGGGACGGTGTGCCGGGAGCCCTTCGACATGGTGGCGGGCCGGATGGCCGTGGTCCAGGACTCGCAGGGGGCGTCGTTCGCCCTGATCGCCCCGAAGCCCATGACCGGGTGAGAGCGGGGACAGAGGCGGCGGCTCAGGCCGCGCCGGTCCGCTTGAGGACGAAGTAGCCGCCGCTGGAGCCCAGATACGCGTACCGGGCGTTCGGGTGCAACTGCTTCGCGTACGCGATGAGGTCCTGGGGGGTGCGCTCCGGCTCCTGCAGGGCTATGTAGTCCGGCACGACATCGCGCGTGCCGCCGACCCACAGCACCCGGCAACGGCTGGTGAGCCGGCTGATCGGCCCCACATTGGCCTCGACCGACGCCCCGTCCGGGATCCGGTCCAGCAGCCGCTCGACCTCGGTGACCTCCTTCGGCTTGTCGTAGAAGTCCGGGTCGGTGAGGTTTTCCAGGGGCAGCGAGGCGGTCAGCGCCAGCGCCGCGCCGGCGACCATGCCGGGCAGCTGCCGGGCGTAGGAGGCGAGCCAGGGGCGGTGGCTGTCGCGGGCGCGGTCGACCGCGTCGACGAGGGCGAGCGCGACGATCGGCATCAGCACCGCGCTGTAGTGCCAGTCCGTGCCCCAGTAGTGGTCGTCGTGGGAGACGAAGCGCCAGCCGAGGGTGGGCACGGCGGCCAGCAGCAGCGGGGAGCGCAGCGCGAGCAGGCCGCTGGTGGGCAGCAGCACCCACAGCAGGGTGCGTACCGCGGTCTCGAAGGGGATGGTCCCGGTCTGCTCGCCGCCGCTGCCGACCTTGTTCCAGTAGTCGTAGGAGCCGGAGCCGTTGAAGCTCGGGATGATCACGCCGAGCGCGAGGGCGGAGGCCAGCACGCCGAAGCCGACGAGGCCGACCGCGAGCGGGACGATCCGCGGCGGGCGCTCCCGCCAGGTGCGGACCAGGATCACGGCGCCGATCGCGGCCACCGTGGCCCCCATGTCCTCCTTGACGAAGACGAGCGGGGCGGCCCACAGCATCGCCGCGTACCAGCGCTTGCGCACCACCGCCTCCAGGGAGAAGGCGAGCAGCGGCATCGCGAAGGCGATCTCGTGGAAGTCGAAGTCGACGGCCCGCTGGACGCCCCAGGACAGCCCGTACGCGGCGCCGATCGCCAGCCCCCGGCCCCGCCCCAGCAGATGGGCCGCGACGCGCGTGACGGGAATGACGGAGACGGCGAAGAGGACGGCTTGGGCGACGAGCAGGGTGACGGGGGTGGGGAAGACCCGGTAGAACGGGGCGAGCAGGGCGGTGACCGGGCTGAAGTGGTCGCCGAGGATGTTGAAGCCGGGGCCCTTGAGATCGGCGACGGGGGTCTGGAAGTGGGCGTAGGAGCGTATCGCCTGCTCGAAGATGCCCAGGTCCCAGGACATGGTGGCCATCCGCCGGTAGCGGGTGATCGATATGGCCGCGAAGGCCACGAAGAAGGCCGCGGCCAGCCAGTACGGGTCCAGGCGGGGGTGGCGCAGTCTGGCTGCCGGGGTGTCGTCCGGCTGGGCACGGTCCAAGGTGGCGGCGGTCGCCCCCTCGGCGGTGGTGCCGGGCGGGGTTGCGGCGGCCGTGTCCATCCAGGGTCCTTATCGTGTGGGCGGTCTGTGCGAAAAGATACGCGAAGGAGGGCGGACGGTTGCAGAGACGGTTTGGGCAGGTTCTGATTCCGGGCGTTGTCGTGCTGCTGGCCGTCGCCGGGTGTACGTCCGGGGCCGGGAAGGACGGCGACGGGCGGGACGGCGGAGAGCAGAGCAGCGGCGGCGGGCAGCAGGGCGACGGGCGGGCGGTCAGTCCGCTGAAGAACCCGGACGGTACGAAGCCGGGCCTGGCGCCGCTGACCACCGCCGCCGACAAGGCCGCGGCCGAACGGATCATCGACCAGCTGCTCACCAAGGGGCGGGGGCCGAGGACCGGCTACGAGCGGGACAAGTTCGGCTACGCCTGGATGGACACGGCCGACGGGGTGCCGCTCGCGCGCAACGGCTGCGACACCCGCAACGATCTTCTGCGGCGCGACGGTCAGCGGCTGCGCTTCCGGTCCGGCTCCGACTGTGTGGTCGTCGCCCTGACGCTGCACGATCCGTACACGGGCAAGACCATCGAGTGGCGCAAGCAGAAGGCCGCCGAGGTGCAGATCGACCATGTGGTGCCGCTGTCGTACAGCTGGCAGATGGGCTCCTCCCGCTGGGCCGAGAGCAAGCGCCAGCAACTCGCGAACGACGTGCTCAACCTGATCCCGGTCGAGGGCCGCGCCAACTCCGCCAAGGGCGACTCCGGGCCCGCGTCCTGGCTGCCGCCGAGCAAGCCGATCAGGTGCGCGTACGCGGTCCGCTTCGCCCAGGTCGCGCTCAAGTACGAGCTGCCGGTGACCGCTGCGGATCAGCGGATGATGCGGCGGCAGTGCGGCAGGTGACGGTAGCGGTCAGACCAGCAACGACGTACGAGGTCCTCACTTGCCCGAAATATTAGTTCGTGCTAATTTTTTGTGGTGGCCGAACCTTATGAGCTGCGGTTCTTTGAAGATGTGCTGGACTGGATCAAGACGCTCGCCAAGGAGGACCCGGACAGTCACCTTCATGTCATAGCCGCTCTGGAACGGCTCCAGGAGGTGGGTCCGGCGCTCCGCCGTCCGACGGTCGGTGCGATCGAGAAAAGTCGCTACCGGAACATGCGGGAACTGCGTCCACGCAGCGGCGGGACGGTGAGTATCCGGATGCTGTTCGTCTTCGACCCCGAGCGGCGGGCCGTCTTCCTGGTGGCGGGCAACAAGGCGGCCGGGCGGCAGTGGGCAGCCTGGTATCCCAAGGCGATCAAGGAAGCGGACGACAAGTACACGGCTTACCTTGAAGTGCTGGAGCAGGAGAAGAAGGAGGGGCAGGGCAGATGAAACTCGGCACCATGGCCGACCTGACGGCCGACATCACCCCCGAGAAGCGCGAGCGCATCGATGCCATCAAGGCGGAGATGGTTGACGCCGAACGGGGGCATGAACTGGCCGCTCTCCGTAAGGCCCAGGGCTTCACGCAGGTCCAGGTCGCCAAGGTTATGGGGGTCACCCAGGGGCGGATCAGCCAGATCGAACGGGGCATCGCCCGACTGGACACCTCGACCATGGCCGCATACCTGCACGCGATCGGTGGCGAGCTGACCATAACCGCCACGGTAGGGAACCTCTCGGTGAAGCTGTAGGAGGCAGTGAACCACCGCCTGGGTGCGATGATCGGCGAGCACTTGTGCGATCAACGCGCTCAGGAGGTCGCCGTTGGCTGCCAGGTCATGGCTGAGGGTTACCGAGTGGTGAGGGAGTTTCGCCAGCCGCGCGGCGACTTCCCGTCGCTCCTCGGCACGACCGCCACCGTTCACGCCACCTGCCGGCCAGAACACGTCCGGGTACCTGTCCTCGGCCTTCCCGCTCATGAAGTCGTGTTCGCTCAGCGTCCGACCGCCCTTCTCCAGCGCGGGGACAGAGCTTGGACCCGAACGTCAGGACCACGCGGCGGTCCAGGGCGACGGCGGAGGCGTGTAGCACCGTCCACCCCGCACGCAGCAGAACACCCCGTACGGCCTCGCGCGCGTTCGCCACGGCCGCCGCCGGCTCCGCGTACCGGCCCGGGTCCACCTTGGCCACCAGCAGCGGTGACGAGCAGCCGCTCTCCGCGGCGACGTCTACCGCTTCCCACTACGGCCGGACGTACCGACCGCACCGGGGTCACCGCGCAGCGCTTCGTAGGCGGCGCGGAGTTTGGTGTGGGCGGCGTCGAGCTGGCGGGCCTCGGTGTCGTCCAGGGCAGGCAGACACGTACGGTATGGAGCGCCCGGCGGTGAACCGCAACGGAATTCCCAGCCACCCGTCCGCAGTGCAGGGCGGGTGGGCCGGGTGGCCAGGATCAGGTCACGGGGGATACGACAGGCCGCTGGGCGGACCGCCCGCCACTTGATCCCCCCCCGGGGTGTTCGAGGGGCGGGCGGCCGTCTCAGGAGCGCTTGAAGCGGTTCGGGTTGTTGTGTTCGCGGTGGTGGGGGCACTGGCACGGTGGCCATGCCTGTCCGAGTCCGTAGGCGTCGCTTTTCTCCCCGGCGAGGACGGTCACCATCGCACGCCGTGCGGTGACGATTCCATCGCGCGCCATGGTGTAGACGCGCATCGTCATCTTTGGCCGTTCGCCCCGGTCGGGTTGGTTGTCGGTGCTCACCGGACTTCCTTTCCCTCGACCGGCGCGAGGAGTTGGAGCATGGTGCGCAGGCTCCGTTTCACCGCGCCCAGGTGGTAGGCCAGTTCTTCCGGCGCGGCGGTGGCGAGTTCGAGGGATTCAGCCCCTGCCAGGGTCTGTCCGGCCACAATGACCACCGCGCTTTCAAGGCCCTCTCGGGTGGGCTTGCCGGCCGTGATGCACGCAGGGCACAGGCCCGAGTGCGGGTCGGTGGGGTCATGGGGCCCGAAGTCCCCGGGGGTGGTGCACAGAGTGCACCCGGGCCCAGGGGAGGTGGCGGGCGTGGTCCGGGCGTTGGCGGTCACCGGGCGACCGCCATGTCGTGTAGGGCACAGGTCGGCTCCACGCGGGGGGCGGTGCCGACGCGGGCCGCCACATGGGGGCCCGTCCGCGGCGCGGGAGGCACCGTTCCTGCCCGATGACGGTCACGCGTCCGTAAGGCGAGAAGTGCACTCACCCATGCGAAGAACCGCTCGATAGGGTCGCTCATGTTCATCAGCTCCGTTTCAGCTGGTGGGCCATGCCCCCGGACGTTCGCCCGTCGCGGGGGTCTGACCGTCTGTCCTAGGTCAGAAAGTAGTGTGACCTAGGACACTGCGCCCAGGGAATGTGTGCCCATTTCCCTCATACGGATTACCTGTGACCTAGTACAGTCGATCGTGCCCTAGGACACAGATGCAGGAGGCGCCATGCCCGGCGGCAATCACCCCTACATGCAGGTCGCAGAACGCATCCGGCGCCGCATCCTCGATGGGGTGCTGAAGGAGGGCGAGAAGCTGCCACCCGTGCGGGAACTGGCGCGGCAGGAGGGCGTATCTGTCGCCACCCTCGGCCGCTCACTCGACCAGCTCCAAGTGGAGGGCTACATCACTACCTCGCGCCGGGGCACCTTCGTTGCCAACGCGCCCGAGGTCGCCCCCTCTGGCTACGACCGGATCACTCGCGTCCTGCGCACCGGGTCGGTTCTCTCGGAGGGCGAGACGATGGTCGTCACGAATGCGGAACTGATCAAGCCGCCCCAGTACGTCGCCGAGATCTTCGACCTGGAAGATGGCGACCAAGTAGTGCGACGCCAGTGGCACACCGGCAAGGGACAGCAGCGCATCGGCCTCTTCGTGACCTGGTACCCGGCGCACTTCGCCGCGGCCGTTCCCGAGTTGCTGTCCACATCCGCACGCGCCGCGGCTGGGCTGCTACCGAAGATCCAGCAGGCCACCGGGCGACACATCCAGGCGGGCCGTGACGACCTCCACGGCCGCGACGCCGACGCGCGTGAGGCGAACTTCCTCGGCCTGAGCATCGGCTCGCCCATCCTCGCGGGCGCTCACCGGCTGTGGGATGACGAGGGCGTGATCGAGTATGGCGAGTGGTGCCTGCCCTACCGGCTGGTTGTCGGGTACGAGTACAGCTTTGAGGCGGCGCCGGACGCCTCCTGACCCCGAAGACGACGCGCCGCAGCACTCGCCTCGTCGACCAGGTCAACACCATGGACCCCAAGCTCGCCGCCGCATTCGGCATGGACCCGCAGGCCACCCTGATCTACCTCGCCGACCACGTCGACGCCGGACGCGAAACCGACCTGCCGCGAAGCCATCGCCCGTGATCTACTGCCGATCATGCCGTTGCTGATGCTGGACCTCGACAACACCCTGGTCGACCGCGATGCGGCCTTCAGCGACGCCGTCGCTGCCTTCCTCACCAAGCACGGCCTGCCCGCCACCGATCTCACCTGGGTGATGACCGTCGACGCTGGTGGTTATACCGCCCGCCATGATGTTGCCGCGGCTATGACCGATCGATACGAGGATGCTGTGCCCGCCACGGAGATCCATGCCTTGCTGGACCATGGCGCCGCCGATCGTGTCGTGCTGACAGACGCGTCCCGCGAGGCCGTGGACAAAGCCCAGGTCGACGGCTGGACTTGCGTGATCGTCACCAACGGCCGCACTGCCCAGCAGGAAGCCAAGATCCGCCGCATGGGACTCGACCGGCTTGTTCAGGGCTGGGTGATCTCCGAAGAGGTCGGCCGCAAGAAGCCCGAACCGGAGATCTTCCACGCCGCCGCAGATGCCGTCGGAGTGTCCCTCACCGATGCGTGGGTCATCGGCGATTCACCACACGCCGACATCGCAGGCGCGATCGCGCTCGGTCTTCAAAGCGTGTGGGTGTCGAGCGGGCGGTCGTGGACTCAGGGCTCCTTCCGGCCCACCCATGTCGCCAAGGACGTCGCCACCGCGATCAACTACGTCATCAGTGCCCCGAGGTAGCAGGCGACAGGGGTCGATTCAGACAGCCGCAGGGACTGGTCAGGGGTTCACTTGCTGTCGCCCCCCTTTGGGGCGGGGGCGCGAGGGCCTCGGGGGGAAGTGATCCTCCGTCGTGCTTTCCTCCGTAGGCCTGTGCGGTCATCAGGTCACGCGGGTGCCGGAACGGGACTCCACGCCAACCTTCGGCGTCGGGCGTGCGTGTCTCGTACCTCTCGACAGCCGCAGTGTTCATCTGCGTCCTACGGGCAGATGGCGCGGAGGGGTCCCGGGGGAGGGGGCGGATGCTGGTGGGCGACGCGCCTGGTTCGGGGTGGGCGTCGTGAGCCTGAGGGGATCAGCGGAGTGGGAGGAGTCCGTCCGTGTTCGGAGCGGAGACGACAACCCGCGTCAATGGCCGCGCGTTGGGTGCGGCAATCGTGGTAGCTCTCATCTTCCTGACCGTGGCATGCGGTTCGGCTGCGGCCTCAAGCGGCGCACAGGCGTCATTCGCGACTCGGCAGAGCCACTGCGCTTCTCCTGGCAAGGTGTACAGCCAGAAGGTCCTCGTCACCCACAAGGACAAGCGGCTCGACTGGATCACGCTGTTCCTCGTGTGCACACAAAAACGCAGCGTGGAGATAGTGGACTACAAGGGTCGGGATTACCAGGACCTGGACGACTTCCGCGCGAACAACGAGATTCTCAGCGAGGACGACAAGATCACTTTGCCGCGGGATTTCCCCTCGGTCGACGGATCGGGAAAGCTCGAGTTGATGACGGTCTCGGGCCATACCGGCACCAGCAATTCATGGCTGCCGTGGCTGGTCGGCGGGGCTGTCTTCGTGCTGAGCGTCGTTGGCGGTGGAATCCATTGGGCGCTTGCGCGTCGGCGAAGCGTCCGGGCTTCGGCCTCTGATGTCGATCCGCAGGAACCGTCAGCGTAGAGCGGCTGGGCGCCGAGCCCGGTCTGTGGTGGGCTTGGCCTGGGTTCCCTCGGCGGCGTTTTGACAGGCGCGCCCCGTCGCTGTCAGCGGCGGGGCGCGTCGTGGGTCAAAGGCGCGGGTTTCCCGCAGAGCGCGTACGCGGTGTGGTGCCGGCGGCCTCGATTAATTCGTCGCGGTATTCGCGGTTTACCAGGGGTACATCCAGACGCCATTGCCCTGGGCAACGCAGTAGAAGCCGGTGAGTGCGCCCTGCTGGGCGAGCTCGTTACCCAGGGTCTGGCATTCGAGGTAGGACGCGGTCCAGTGTCGGTCCAGGTTGGTTTCCGCCGAAGCGGTGCCGGCCGCGGCCAGGGGCAGCACTACCGCCGCGGTGGCCACCGCGGCGGCGGCCGCGACCTTGTTGCGCAGATTCTTCATGTGCTGTCTCCGATCGCCGGGCGGCAGTGAATTGCGCGACTACGGGTAATTCACTGTTTCCGCGTCAGGGCGCTGCCGCCGAATGCAATGAGGATGAATGACGTATCGGAGGCTAGCGCAATATCGAAGCGCGCGAATGGTGCAAACCTGGCTTATCCGGCTGTTGGGGCCTCCGAGACAAGCTGGCGACAAGATGAGAACAAGGCCGTCAGTCGAGGCCGTCAGTCGAGGGCGTCGAGGTCAACGATGTCCCCGGTCGGGGCCTTGGCGTCGACCGGCTCGCCGAAGCCGCTGAACGTCACCGTGCCGGGCTCCTTGCCGCCCTTGATGACCATCTTGAGGATGTACGGCTTGCCCTCCGTGGCGACGTAGGTGGTGTACGTCTCGTCGCCGTCGGTCTCGGTGAGGGTGATGGCGGGCTTGCCGTCGACCGTGGTGGTCTTGCCCTTGCGGGCGAGGTTGGGGCCGGCCTCGAAGCCGGACAGCATCGTGTCGGAGTCGCAGGCGCTGGCGAAGTCCTTGAAGTCGGAGCCGGAGGCCTTGGACTTGGTCCAGCGCTCGCCTATCGAGTCGGCCGCGGCCGCGCCGTCCGCGCCGCCCTGTGACTTCCAGAAGGCGCGGTCGAACTTCATGTAGATCAGGTCGCCGGTCTTGACCAGTTCGACCTTGCCCTCGGTGCCGAAGGACATGTTGCCCACGCACTCGCCGTTGTTGGCCGAGGACATGTGGTACTTCATGGGGCCGCCGTCGACCGTGCCGTCCAGGGCCGTGGTCAGGGATGTCGCCGACTTCATCGCCTTCATGGCCTTGTTGGCGATCTGCGGGCCGGTCAGCTTCTCCAGCTCGGAGCCGGGGGCCTTGGTGGACGGTGTGGCCTTCGAGCTCGCCGAGACCGACTGCCCGGACTTGTCGGCGTCGCCCTTGTCGTCGTCGGCGCCGCAGGCGGTCAGGGCGAGTGCGGTCACGGCGCACAGCGCCGCCAGGGTCGTGGTGGAGCGCATCAGCTCGTCTTCTTCCAGTTCTTGCAGCCGTTGGTCTTGAAGTATCCGTCCCCGGCGGCGATGGTCACGAGGCCGTTTCCGGAGACGTTTTCGTTGGCGATGATCGAGTCGATGCCGTGCAGGGCGTCCTTGCTGCGTTCCCAGTAGCAGGTCGCGTCATCGGCGTTGCCGGTCGACTTGTACGTACCGGGGGCGAGGTCGGCCCCGATCCGGTACATGCCGCCGTTCCCGGACGCCTCGGACTTGGGGGTGCCGGAGGCCTTGGCGGGGACCGCTTCCCAGTCCTTGCAGCCGTTCGACTTGAAGATCTTGTCGCTCGCCTTGATCGTCACATAGGCGTTGCCCATGACGTTGTCGTTGGCGATGAGTGAGTCGGTCTCGCCGCTGGAGTCCTTGGCCCGCTCCCAGTAGCACATGCCGTCGGTGTTGTCCGTGGACATGTAGGTGCCGGGCTTGACGTCGGAGCCGACCTGGAAGGTGCCGTCGCCGCCGAGGGCGGGCTTGGCCTTGGGTTTGTCGGTCTTGTCCTTCGAGCCCCCGCCGGACGTCCCCTGGGCCACGGTGTCCTTGCTCTTGTCCTTGTCGTCGTCTCCTCCCCCTCCCGCCAGGGCGCCGCCGATGGCGATCACCACGACGAGCGCCCCCGCCCCGGTCAGGACCTTGTGCCGGGCAAACCAGTTCTGCTGCTGCGACATGCGACAGCCCTCCCCTTCTGATCTCCGGAGCCGGTTTCGGCCTCCGTGAACCGATGGGTTAATAAGAACAGAGTCTGTGAACCGAGTCAACAAGAGGCTCTCGGGAGGTAGGGTTCACAATGTGAACGGGTCTCTTTGAAGATCGCTATCGGTATGCTCGACGCCACAGCCGCACCACCGGACGGAGTCAGCCAGGTGCCCGACAACGCAGCAGAGGTGACCGCCGCCGGGATCGCCCGGCTGGCCGGGGTCGGCCGCGCCGCCGTCAGCAACTGGCGGCGCCGCCACGCGGATTTCCCCAAGCCGGTCGGCGGCACCGAGACCAGCCCGGCCTTCGCCCTCGGCGACGTCGAGCGATGGCTGCGCGCCCAGGGCAAGCTCGCCGAGGTGCCGCTGCGCGAGCGCGTCTGGCAGACGCTCGCCGGGCATCCGGCCGGGGCCGCCGCCGCGCTCGGCCCCGTCGGCGCCGTACTCCTCCTCGTACGGGACCGGCCCGCCCAATGGCGCCGGCTGAGCGAGGCCGCCGACCCGCGGCTGGCCGAGCTGCTGCCGCTCGCGCTCGCCCCGGTGCTGACCGCCCGGCTCGGCGAGGACCACCCGGTGCCCGTCGCGGACCCGGACGGGCTGCGGCTCTTCGTACCGCTGCTGCGCCAGGCCGCCGAGCTGGCCGCCGAGTCCAGTCCGCGCGAGACGTACGAGTTCCTGATCGGGCGTCATCTGGACGCCAACCCACGGCAGTACACCGTCACCCCGCCCGAACTCGCCGAGCTGATGGTTGCCCTGGCGGGCGTGGCGGGCGAGCCGACGGGGCCGATGAGCCCTGCCCCCACCGTTCTGGACCCCGCCTCGGGCACCGGCGGGCTGCTGTGGGCCGTTCCGCGTACCCACAGCGCGGCCACCCTGTTCGCCCAGGAGCTGGACCGCGACCTGGCCGCGCTCACCGCGCTGCGGCTGGCCCTGGCCCACGACGCCGGGGGCGCCCAGGTGCGGGTGCACGGCGGCGACAGCCTGCGCGCGGACGCCCTGCCACAGCGCGCCGCCGACGCGGTCGTCTCCCACCCGCCGTTCAACGAGCGCAACTGGGGCCATGACGAGCTCGCCTACGACCCCCGCTGGGAGTACGGCTTCCCGGCCCGCACCGAATCCGAGCTCGCCTGGGTCCAGCACGCCCTCGCGCATGTCCGCGACGGCGGCACCGCCGTACTGCTCATGCCCCCGGCCGTGGCCTCCCGCCGCTCCGGCCGCCGCATCCGCGCCGACCTGCTGCGGCGCGGCGCGCTGCGGGCCGTGGTCGCGCTGCCCGCCGGGGCCGCCCCGCCGTACGGCATCCCGCTGCACCTGTGGGTGCTGCGCCGCCCCGGGGCCGGGCAGCCGACCGCGCCGCGGCTGCTGCTGGTCGACGCCGCGGCGGCCTCTGCGGCGGGCCCGGCCGACGGCCCGGTGGCGGCCTCCCCGGGCCGGGACAAGCTGCCCTGGCAGACCGTGCGCGACACCGTCCTCGGCGCCTGGCGCGCCTTCGACCGCGGCGACGGCGCCCCCGAGCGGCCGGGGGTGTGCCGGGTGCTGCCCGTGATCGAACTCCTCGACGACGACGTCGACCTCGCCCCCGCCCGCCATCTGCCGCCGCCCGCCGCGGGCGGCGGTGCCGAGGAGCTGGCCGCCGTCCGCGACCGGCTCACCGCCACCCTGGCCCGCACGGTCGAGCTGACCCCCGTCGCGCCCGGCGGCCCGGCCGCCCCCGACGATCAGGGGGCGGGCGAGGCGGCCGGGGCGCAGGGCGCGCGCTGGCCCATGACCACCGTCGGCGAACTGGCCCGCGCGGGCGCCCTGGTGCTGCGCACCGGCGGCGCGGCGACGGCGCCCGGACCGGGAGGGCAGCCGTCGGGCGCGGGGCCGGGGGCGCCCCCGGTGCTCACCGAGACCGATGTACTCGCCGGGACCGGCCCCACCGGCACCCTCCCCGCCCCCGCCGTCCCGGCCCCCGCGCCCGGCCCGGCTGCCCCCGCGGCCGCGGGCGAGCGGCCCGAGGCTGCCGCGGAGCAGCCGGTGCTGACCGAGCCGGGCGATGTCGTGGTGCCGCTGGTCGGCGGCGGGACGGTCGCCCGCGTGGTGGACGAGGCCGCCGCCGGGGCCGCGCTGGCCCGGAATCTGTGCCTGCTGCGGCCCGACCCGGAGGCGCTCGACCCGTGGTTCCTCGCCGGGTATCTGCGCGGTAGCGCCAACCAGCGGCAGGCCAGCAGCTACGCCTCCACCGCCACCCGGCTCGACGTACGCCGATTGCGGCTGCCCCGGCTCCCGCTCGACGACCAGCGGCGCTACGGCGAGCACTACCGCACCCTCGCCTCCTTCGAGGAGGCGCTGAGGCTCGCGGGGCGGCTGGGGGACCAGTTGGTCCGGGGGCTGTACGACGGTCTGGCCGACGGTACGGTGCGGCCCCATTGATCACGATTGTGTGATCAAAGAGACGACGGATCCATACAACCCGGGCTCGGCCCGCCACGTCGATGTATACGCTCAATCGCGCACGCACGCGCGCGAGCACCCCCTCGGCACCAGGTCCTCCAGGAGCAGCCATGCACGGCCCCGCCCCCGCGCCGCCGCCCCGCCCCGCCTCCACCGCGACGGTGGCCGTCCTGCGGGTGGTCTTCGTCGGCCTGACGATGCTGACCTTCGGCCTGCTGTCGTGGGTGACGATGCTGCGGGTGGCCATCCTGCGCCGCCGCGCGCTCGACTGGCTGCTGTTCTGGGGCACCTGTGTGGTGGTGGTGCTCGCGTTCGTGGAGTTCGGGACCGGCCCCGACGAGCCCGACGCGCTGGCGTACACGACCCTGACGGGCATGTTCCTGCTGTCCTGCGCCGTGACGACGCACTACCTGATCGTGGACATCAAGCATTACCGCCCGGCGCCGGCCGTGGTGCCGGGTGTCGCGCCGTACGTCCCGCCGGGGTACCCGCCCGTGCCCGGCCCCGGGGCGTACGGCTACCCGGGCCCGCCGCACCAGGCCGGACCGCCGCCCCAGCCCGTGCCGCCGCACCAGCCCGTCCAGCCCCAGCCCCAACCCCAACCCCAGCTCCAAGCCCAGCCCCAGCCGCAGCGCATCCAGCGTGTGCGCGCCGAGCTGGATGAGCTCAGTGACTACCTCCGCAGAGAGCAGGGCCGGTGAACGGACGCGTCGTCGCCGACCGCTATGAGCTGGCCACGCTCCTCGGCCAGGGCGGCATGGGCCAGGTGTGGACCGCGTACGACCGGCGGCTCGACCGCCGGGTCGCGGTCAAGCTGCTGCGCCCCGACCGGATGGCGATACCCAGCGACGGCGGCGACGGCGTCGACGAGCTGCGCCGCCGCTTCGTCCGCGAGTGCCGGGTCACCGCGCAGGTCGACCACCGCGGTCTGGTCACCGTGCACGACGCGGGCAGCGACGGCGACGATCTGTACCTGATCATGCAGTACGTCGAGGGCGCCGACCTCGCCGACCACCTCGCCGAGCACGACCCCTACCCCTGGCAGTGGGCGGTGTGCGTCGCGGCGCAGCTGTGCGCGGTGCTCTCCGCCGTCCACGCGGTGCCGATCGTGCACCGCGACCTCAAGCCGCGGAACGTGATGATCCGCCCCGATGGCTCGGTGACCGTCCTCGACCTCGGCGTCGCCGCCGTCCTCGACACCGACACCACCCGCCTCACCCACACCGGCTCGCCCATCGGGAGCCCCGCCTATATGGCCCCCGAACAGGCCATGGGCGGCGCCGTGGGCCCGTACACCGACCTGTACGCGCTCGGCGTGCTGCTGCACGAACTCCTCATCGGCAATGTGCCCTTCGCCGGCTCCACCGCCCTGGGCGTGTTGCACCGCCACCTCTACGAGCCGCCGGCCCCGGTCCGCCAGGCGCGCCCCGAGGTGCCCGAGGCGCTGGAGGCGCTGGTGCTACGGCTGCTCGCCAAGGACCCTCAGCACCGGCCGGCCGACGCCCAGGAGGTCTACCAGGCGCTGGTTCCGCTGCTGCCGTACGCCGCCGCGGCGCCCGGTGTCGCCGCCACCGGCCCCATGGACCCCACGCGTCCCTTCCTGCGCCCGCACGCCCCCTGGCCGGACCGCCCCGCCCCACCGCCCGCCGCTGTTGCGCCGGCACCCCCCGCCGCCCCGGCCCGGTCCGACGTGGCGGCGGCCGTCGACGAGGTCAAGCGCCTGCTCGACCAGGGGTGGATCACCCAGGCCGTGGACATCCTCGGCGCGATCCTCCCGTCGGCGGCCGCCGAACACGGCGAGCTCTCCCCGGTCGTACGGTCGCTGCGCAAGCAGTACGCGGTGACGCTCATGGACGACGGGCAGTACCGCCGCGCCCTGCCCGAGCTGCGCCGGCTCGCCGACGAGTACGCCGCCGAGTCGGGCCCGGAGGCGCCGCGCACCTCCCTGCAGTTCCGCTACGAGGCGGCCCAGTGCCTCGAACAGCTCGGTGAGGCGGCCCAGGCGCTGGTCGAATACCGCACGCTGCTCCCGTACTTCGAGCAGTACGCGGCCACCGACCCGGCCACACCGATGGAAATCCGCCGCCGCATCGGGCACTTGCTGCTCTCCCTCGGCGACCGCCCCGCCGCCCACGACATGCTCGCCCGCCTCCTGTACGACGCCGAGCGGCTGCACGGCCCGCACCACCCCTTCCCGGAGGAGATCCGCCGCACCCTGCACTGGCTCGGCCAGGTGCGCGGTTAGAAAGGTGGCCGGAGCCCGGCGAATCGTTGTCGAAGCAGTGGCCTCGGCCGCGCCGACTCCATACCATCGATCACGCCAGGTCGATCTATGCCGGGAGACTTGATGCTGCATCCCTTTGGGGGGCGACCCCCATACCGCCGGAAGAACCGATATGCGGTTCCGCCGCGCGGCCGCGCCACCCTCGCCGTCCCCGCCGCGTCCGCCGTGCTGCTCGCCGCCCCGCTGCTCACGGCCTGCGGCAATGAAGCGCACCCCGGGGCCGCCGCCGTCGTGGACGGCAGCCGGATCACCGTCTCGCAGCTCCAGGCGCGGGTCAACGACGTCCGGGACGCGCAGCGCGGCTCTGCCAAGTCCGAGCAGCTGGTGGCCAACAGCGGTCAGCTGAGCCAGAACACCCTGATCCGCATGATCCAGTTCCGGGTGATCGAGCGGGCCGGCCAGGACAACGGGGTGCGGCTGACCCCCCGCGATGTGCAGCAGTGCCGCAAGGCCATCGAGGCGCCGGGCGGCGCCGAGGTGCTGCGCGGCCTCCAGACGGGGCAGACGACGAAGTGCCGCGCGACCGCCGCGGCACAGGCGGGCGGCGCCGCGGCGCTGCGCGACTTCTATCTGGAGCAGGGCATCGCTCCGGACCGCATCGACGACGCGCTGCGGATGGAGCTCACGCGCAACGCCCTGGTGCACAAGCTCGGCACCGCCAAGGTCAACGCGGTCTTCGCCCGGACCTCGAAGGAGCTGTCGATCGAGGTCAACCCGCGCTACGGGAAGTGGGACGACACCCGGGGCACGGCGGTGCTGACCAAGGAGAGCTGGCTGCGGACCTCCGGGGATGTGGAGCAGCAGGCGTAGGTTACGTTTCAAGGGTGACCGCCTCCGAAGCCCTCCACACAGCTCCCGCCGCGGGCCCCACCGGCCGTATCGTCCTGCTCACCACCAGCCACCGGGTGGCGCCCGGGCTGCTGTCGTGGCCCGCGTGGCAGGCGCTGCGCGGCGCGGACCGGGTGCTGTGCGCGGACTCCGCCCATCCGCAGCTGCCGTATCTGCGGGAGGCGGGCGTCGAGGTGGAGGAGGCGGCCCTCGGCGCGCGCGAGCTGGTCGACTACTGCGCCACCGCGCCGGGCCGCACCGCCGTGGTGATCACCTCGGCGGACGGGGAGTCCGCGCTGACCGACGGTCTGGCCCGGCTCGCCGGGTCCGGGCGGGAGCGGATGCCGGATCTGGAGCTGCTGCCCGGCGCGTACGACCTGCCGGGCGCCCGCCTGCTCGACCTGGTCCAGGTGATGGACCGGATCCGGGTCGAGTGCCCGTGGAGCGGCGCCCGGACCAGCGAGGAGCTGGTGAAGTACGGCATCGAGGAGGCGTACGAGCTCGTCGAGGCCATCGAGCAGGGCGATCGCGAGGCGCTGCGCGAGGAGCTGGGCGATGTGCTGCTGCAGGTCGTCTTCCACGCCAGGATCGCGCAGGAGGACCCGGACGAGCCGTTCTCGATCGACGAGGTGGCGGGCGGGATCGTGGACAAGCTGATCCGCCGCCATCCGCATATCTTCGGCGAGGAGGCGGCCGAGACCGCCGAGGACGTCAGGGCGCACTGGCTGCGTACGAAGGCGACCGAGAAGCAGCGCGACTCGGTCACCGACGGCGTGCCGCTCGGCCAGCCCGCGCTCGCGCTGGCCGCCAAGCTGGCCTCCCGCGCCCGTACGGCGGGCCTGGAGGTGCCGGTGCCCGAGGGGGAGGGCGTCGGCTACGAACTGCTCGCCCTGGCGGCGCGGGCGGCCGGGCAGGGGATTGAGCCGGAGACGGCGCTGCGCGCCGCGGCCCGTACCTACCGGGACGCGATCCGGGCGGCCGAAGGCGTGCGGGGCGGCGGGGAGTAGCGCCCGGGAGTGAGGGCTGTGGCCCCGGGTACCCGGGGCGGCATGTACGCACACAACGCCGCACGCACCGCCGTATACGACGCCGCACATGACGCCGCATCCAATGCCGGTGATCTCGCGGTCAACCGGGACCTGTTGGTCGGGACGGGACCGCTCGTCGTGGGCATCGTGATCGTCGTCCTGCTGATCGCGGCCGTGTGGTGGGGGATGCGCCTACGGGCCCGCGAACCCGCGCCGCCGCAGGGCCCGCAGCGGCGCGCGGGCGCCTGGCAGGCGGTCGGCGAACCCGAGGGCCGGGCGCGGGCGGACGGCCACGGCCCGGGGCACCAGGAGTCCGCGCGCGTCGGCTACGTCAGGGAGAACCGCGAGCCCGAGGAGCTGCCCCGGGACGGCACCCGTCGGCTGCCGCACCAGCTCGGCGGCTCCGGCAACGAGGATTCCCGGCGGAGCGCCGACGACGGCGGCGCGCGGCCGACCTGGAACGAGGGCAGCGGCGGTTCGTTCGGTAACGGGTGAGCGGCGGCGCGAGGGCGGGCGCGACGCGAGGGCCCGGCACCGATGTGCCGGGCCCTCGCGTCACGGGGCTTGGAAGGGAGCCGTCGCTAGACGGCCACCGGTTGGAGCTTGGCACGGAAGTGGCGCAGGATGGGGGACTGCTCCACGATCCGGTAGCCGCGCACCGACTCCGCGTTCTTGACGATCCTCTCCAGGGTCTCGCCGACGTGGTCGTAGTGGCTGCGCGTGTAGACCCGGCGCGGCAGCGCCAGCCTGACCAGCTCGTAGGGGGCGCTCTTCACCGGGTTGCCGGCCTCGTCCTCCTCACCGAGGTAGAGCGAGCCCAGCTCGGCCGAGCGGATGCCGCCCTCCAGGTACAGCTGGCAGGCGAGGGCGTGGCCGGGGTAGTGGTGGGCCGGTATGTGCGGGAACAGGCGCCCGGCGTTGAGGTAGAGCGCGTGCAGACCGGGCGGCTCGAGGATGTCGACGCCCGCGGCGCGCACCCGGTCGGCGAGGTGGGAGGCGATGTCGGCGCGCTCCGCGAGGTAGCCGGGGTCGGTGACCTCGGTCAGCCCTTGGGCGATCATGTCCAGGTCGCGTCCGGCCAGGCCGCCGTAGGTCGCGAACCCCTCGGTGGCGATGAGGAGCAGCTCGCACCTCTGGGCCAGCTCCGGGTCGTTCAGCCCGATGAAGCCGCCGATGTGGACGATGCCGTCCTTTTTGGCGCTCATCATGCAGCCATCCGCCAGGCGAAACGCCTCTTCAGCAACCTGGCGCGGGGTGTGGTTGCGGTACGCGGCCTCGTGGCGGGTCACCAGCCAGGCGTTCTCGGCGAACCGGGCGGCGTCCAGGAACAGGGGCACGCCGTGCTGCTTGCACAGGGCGGCGGTCCGCTTCAGGTTGTCCATGGAGACGGGCTGGCCGCCGCCGCCGTTGTTGGTGATGGTCATGACCACCACGGCGACCCGCGAGCCGTCCGGCCCGGACAGCGTCCGGCTCAGCTCCTCCAGGTCGATGTTCCCCTTGAACGGCTCCGTGCTGTCCAGGTCCCGGGCCTCGCGGCAGGGCAGATCCCTCGCCTCGGCGCCGGAGAGCTCGACGTTCGCGCGCGTGGTGTCGAAGTGCGTGTTGGACAGCACGAGGCGGCCGGGTTCCAGCAGGGTCGAGAAGAGCACACGCTCCGCCGCGCGCCCCTGGTGGACCGGCAGGATGTGCTGGTACCCGGTCAGCTCCGTAATCGTCTCGTGGAACCGGTAGAAGGAGCGGGAACCCGAGTACGACTCGTCGCCGGCCATGCCGGCGGCGAGCTGTGCCGCGGACAGCGCGCCGGTACCCGAGTCGGTCAGCAGGTCGATGGTCACCTCCTCGGCGCGCAGGTCGAAGAGGTTGTAGTGGACGCGCTTGACGGCTTCCTCGCGCTGCTGCCGGGTCGTGAGGGGGATGGGCTCGACGACCTTGATCCTGTAGGGCTCCACGCTGGCCACTGCTCCTGTCTGTGCGTCTTTCCGGTGTTCGTATCCGAGTCCCGCCCGTGCCCCGAGTCGGGACGGGAGGACCTGGCGGGGTGGTTGTGGGGCGCGTGGCGGCTTCACGTCGTACGCCTCGCAGGAGAGGTAGGTGGTCATCCGAGTCGGCTTGTCCCGCTCGTGGACCAGCGCCAGGTACGCGATGAGACCTACGCCGTCCTGCAGCGGGCGCGAGGTCAACGCGGTCAGCGCCTGGTCGAACGCCGCGCTGTCCAGGCCGAGGCGGCGCAGCAGGACCACCGCCCGCTCATGAGCCTGTCCGTCGTGGCGCACGTAGCCGCGGACGGGTATATGGAGGGTGAACCCGCTGGGCAGGTCCGGGTCCGTCCCGGTGATGGAGTGACAGGTGATGACGGGCCGTCCGCTCAGCCGCTCATCGCCCCCGGCGGTGCGGAAGAAGTCCTCCAGCAGCTCGCGGCTCGGTTCGGGACTCATACGGGAGAGGGAGCCCACGTCGGTGGCGGACAGGTCGTGGTGCGTGAGGTAGACCTTCACCCGCGGCGCTTCCCAGGCCCCGAAGTCCAGAGCGAGGAACGGGAAGCCGTCGGCCGGGGGCAGCGCGTCGAAGGCCCGTCCGTGGCCCAGCCGGCCCAGGGCTTCGCGTAGCGTCTCGGCGGCTCGGTCCTGGCCGTTGGCCCCGGGGTTGAGATAGACCTTCACCCCGGGGACCCCGCCGGGGCGAAGTTCCAGCGCGCACCACAGGGCCAGCGGCCCTTGCGGGGAGGAGGGGAAGAAGAGGTCCTCGATCCGGTCGAGCCGGTCGGTGGTGAACCCCCACCGCCGCGCTGTCTCGCGGACCGTGCGCAGGCCCTGGCGGCCGTTCTCTGCCAGGTCGGCGCAGGCCGCTCCCGGCTCCAACAGCACCCTGAGCGCCGGGGACCGGCCCGATGTGAAGGCCAGGGAGAACTCGGCCGGTGTGTGGTCGTCGGAGAGGAAGGTGGGGTACGGCGGTGGCAGCGTCAACGGCCAACGGCCGGCGGCGCCCAGGGTTTCCTGCAGCAGTCCGGCGTAGACCGAGGCGTCCGCCCGGCTGAGTCCCGCCACATCCGACAGCCGGAGCAGCTGCCCGGTGACGAGGTCCCCCAACCGGGGGGCCTGTGGCGACTCGTCCCGCGCTTCGACGGGTTTACTCCGCCCTATACGGAAGAGCTTCACAGACCCCTCCGGTGCCCGCCGGGGTAATGGCGGTTCGGCCGAGGTGATGTGAATGTGCCGTGAAGAGCGCATGCCTCGTGACCGACGAGAAGATACCCGCCCCAGGGGGCGGGTATCTCGTCTCCCGTCGTGTGTAGTTCGAAATAAAGGGGGTAGGTGTTCGATTGGCCGCAGGGGGTGTGTGGTCGGGTTGGGAGCGAAACCACGGTACGTCGAGCGGTAGCCGCGCCGAGGGCAACAGGCTCCACGACACCTCCTTTTAGATTTTGGCCAAGACGTTTTTCGCGCTCTCTCCTACCCGATCATCTGAACATCCATGCCGTATGAAATCGCATGGAGTTGTTGTGTGGATCACACCCTCCACCAGGAGAGGAAGGAGCTCCACAGGCCGCCCTTCTCCGACTTGCCGGACGCTCGGCCGGGAGAGCCCGCCGTGGCGTTTTCCTGCCGAGGGGGCAGATTCGGCTGCATTTCGGACCGGACCGGAGTGAAGCGGGCGGGCAGGGCGGCCAGCGCGCGGTTGAACGGGCCGGGACGCCAGGTCAGGCTCTCCTCGGGCACCGCGAGTTCGATGTCGGGCAGCCGCTTGAGCAGATTCTCGATGGCGGCCACGGCGATGAGCTGGGCGGGGTCCTTCGCCGGGCAGGCGTGCGGACCCGCGCTCCATGCCAGGTGCGCCCGCTTGCTGTGCATCTGGCGGGACGCGGCGAGTGCCGGATCCGTGTTCGCCGCCGCGAAACTGACCAGGAGGAGGTCGCCCGCCCGCAGCTTTCCTCCGGCGAATTCGACATCGGTCACCGGGAAATGGGGCGCGTAGTTCGACATCGGCGGGCTGTTCCACAGCGCGGCGTCGATGGCGTCCTCGACCAGCAAGCCGCCCCCGGAATACCTGTCGTCCGACAGCAGGATATGGAACGCGTTGCCGATGAGGTTCCGTGTCGGCTCGGCTCCTGCGCCGAGAAGCAGCACGAGCTGATGCGCCATCTCCTCGTCGGTGAGCTGAGATTGATGCTGCATCAGCCAGGAGGTGACATCGTCCCCGGGCTTGGCTCGCTTGAGCGCGACCAGTTCGGCGACGCTCTGGCCGAGCACCTCGTTGGCCTTTTCGGCGTTGATGCCGTCGAAAATGCCGGAAACGCCGAAGATCACCCGGTCGCCGACTTCCGCCGGGCAGCCGAAGAGCTCATTGAACACGAAGAGCGGCAGCAGCTTGGCGTAGTCGTTGAGCAGATCGACCGAGCCACGCGAGCTGAACTGGTCGATGAGGTAGGTGGAAACGCGCTCGACGTGACGGCTCAGCTGGTGCGAATCAATCCGGGCGAGGGTGTCGGTCACCGCCTGGCGCAGCCGCATGTGCTCCGCCCCGTCGGTGAACATGGCGTTCGGCCGGTAGGCCAGCAGGGGCGCCACCGGGCTGTTGGGGCTGATCCTGCCCTCGTTGAAGTCGCGCCAGCGGCGCGAGTCCTTCCGGAAGGTGTCCGGGTTCTGGAGCAGTTGGAGGGCCGCAGAGTAGTCCGTGACGAGGGTGGCCTCCACCCCGGGCGCCAGCTCGACGGGCGCGGTCGGCCCGAAGTGGCGCATATAGGTGTAGTAGGCCTGCGGATCGGCCGCGAACTCGGGCCCGTACATGGGCACTCGCCGGCCGCTGTTGTGCGCGGGGCAGCCGGGTGGTGGTTCGGGGAAGGCCGATTGGTTGTTCATGGTTGCTCCTAGCGGGCACGTTCCTGCAGATAGCGCACGAGCGTGATCAGTGCGTTGGCCGATGACTTCGTGTCGCGTGCGTCACAGGTGACGACCGGGGTCTCCGGCAGTAGGTCGAGAGCCTCACGCAGCTCGTCGTCGGAGCGGATCGGCGTGCCGTCGAAGTGGTTGACGGATATCGCGTAGGGGAGCCCGTACTGCTCGACCAGGTCGATGACGTCGAACGACTCCTTGAGGCGCTCGGGGTCGACCAGCACCAGCGCCCCGAGGGCGCCGCGGGTCATGTCCTCCCACACCTGCACGAAGCGCTGCTGTCCGGGGGTGCCGAACAGATACAGGACAAGTCGGTCGCTGAGGGTGAGCCGGCCGAAGTCCATGGCCACGGTGGTCGTGGTCTTGCCGCGGACACCGCGCAGGTCGTCGACGTGAGCCGCCGCCTGCGTCATGGTTTCCTCCGTGCGCAGCGGGGGAATCTCCGACATGGTGCCGATGAAGGTCGTCTTGCCCACGGCGAAATGCCCCACCACCAGGATCTTGGCGGCTATCTGCACATCGTTGCGCAGATAGACGTCCTCATCCGAAGCGGGCCTGGAGACCATCCAGCACCTCCTGAAGGACCGATACGTCGACGAGTTGGGCGGGAGGTGCCGGGGCGCGCGTGACGAGATAGCCGTCCGAGGAGAGATCGGACAGCAGAACCTTCACGATGCCGATGGGAAGTCCCAGGTGTCCCGCGATTTCGGCGACCGAGAGGTAGCCTCCGCCACACAGGTCCAACAGGCGGCGCTTCTCCGGGTCGTAATGGCTTGGCGGCCGTTGTTCGGAGGCGGTGACGAGCGTGATCAGATTGAACTGGTCATTGTCCGGCAACCCGCGACCGTTGGTGATGACGTACGGTCGCACTAAGGGCGCGGCCTCTGGCTCTTGCTCACCCGGTGTAATCATGCCTGAATACTTGTGTTCTCTCGAGGCGGAGTGCTGAGGGCCTTGCCGAGCTGGCCGACAAGTTGCTGCATCCGGAAGGTGATGTCCGCCATGTCGACGTCAGGGGCGGACGAGACGGCCAGATAGGCGCCTTCACCGGCGGAGATGAGGAAGACCCAGCCGCCGTCGAACTCCACCAGCGTCTGACGCCAGGCCATCCGGGGGTCGCCGCAGAAGCTGGACATCGTGCGGCTCAGCGACTGGATGCCGCTCATCGCCGCGGCGATCGAGTCGGCCTCGTCCTTCTGGACATTGTTGGAGCGGGCCATCAGCAGACCGTCGGCGGAGACCAGGAGTGCGTGACGGGCGCCTGGTACCTCCAGGGCGCTCTCAAGCATCCATGACAGATCGTTGTTCACGAAAGATCGTGCCCTTCCCTGCTCGGGTTTGCGGAGCGGCCGGACTGAGTGCCGCGCTGGAAGGCGCCCATGATCGAGGCGGTCTCCTCGCTCGACCGGGCCGGGGCGGGGGTGAAGTCCGCTTTCGGCACGATGGAGATCGAGCCCTTACGCCGGCGTTTGGGCAGGCCCCCGTCTGTGGAGGGTTCGGCGGGGGGAGCCTCCTCGGCGCGCCTGTCGACGGGCGGGGCGGTCGCCGGGGGCTCCTCCGGCTCGGGCATGTTGGTGAGAAGGTCCTCGGGCAGAAGTACCACCGCTCGCACACCACCGTAGGGAGAGGCCGAATCCACGGAGACAGTGAAGCCATATCGGGCGGCGAGCACACCGATGACCGCGAAACCGAACTGCGGGGGGTTTCCCAGGCCCGTGACGCCCGACGCGCGCTTGGAAGACAGGAGCTCGTCGGCCCTGTTCTTCTCTTCCTCGTTCATACCGACACCGGCGTCGTCGATGATGACGCAGACGCCCTTGGGCACGGTGCGGATCGTGATGTCGATCGGGGAGTCCGGCGCCGAGTAGCTGGTCGCGTTGTCCAGCAGCTCGGCCAGCGCCAGCGCGACCGGTTCGACGGCGCGGCTGACCACCGCGAAATTGGACTGGGAACGGATCTCGACGCGCGTGTAGTGGCGGATGCGGCCCTTCGCGCTGCGGACCACGTCGTACACCGAGGCGACGGAGCGCTGACGGCCGAGCCAGCCGTCACAGAGCACCGCGATGGACTGGGCACGCCGACCGAACTGCGAGTTCATGTGGTCGATCTCGAGGAGGTCCTGGAGCATGTAGTGCTCCCCGTACTTCTCCTGCGTCTTGGAGATCGCCAACTGCTGCTCGTTGGCGAGACCCTGGAGCGTGCGCATCGCGGACTTCAGGGCGCTCTTCGTGGCCTCTTCCGCGCGGCTGTGGGCGTCCTGTACCGCTGCCGAATAATTGCTTTCGAGTTCGGTATAGCGATTCTGGAGCTCGGTCTTCTCGTTGACGAGTTTTGTACGCGCCTTTCGCCCGCGGAATATGGCAGTTGCGGCGAGAGGCGTACCAACGATCAGAGCCCAGAGCGCTGGATCCTGTATGTATTGCGTCATGAGACTCTCTTTAAGCGACTAGACCGCCAGGGACTGAAAGGGTTTCGTACGATGCGTTCCGATTTCTCATCGGGGCGGCGGCGAGTCAGTGCCCGGACGGTGCCCGCCGGGCCCGTGGGCAGCGCGTTCGTCTCCACGGCGCCAGTGCGGGGGCGTCGGTCTGCCGGATCGGCTCCACATGCCCGACTGGCGGCATAATGCTCCTCAGAGTGATGACCCTTTCCGGCTTTTGGCCGGATCGCCGCGTGTCTACGCGCTCATGGCTCGCCTGGCAAGCGCGGTGATCGTATCACCAGGGTCAGGGACCGGCATGCATGTGCCTCTGTCCCATTCGTCTCCCTGACGTCGATTCAGTCATGTGCTGTTCGCCCCGTGTTCACCGGGGTCGCCGAGCGCGGCAGGACATCGCGTGGCCGCGCCCGTTGAGGCCGCCATCAGGCATGTGGTAGCGGTCTGATATCGGCCAATCACGCTGCGCTGGAGCGGCTGATCGGGCATTCGTACACGCATCGGATATCTGACCGGTGTTTATGCCCTTTTTCTATGGGATCACGGATTCGGGGGTCCTGCCGTATTGTCGGGGGGTGTCAGACCAGCCCCACCCCGCCTGCTCCCCCACCCTTTTCAGCTGGGAGTTCGCCGCCGATCCGTATCCCGCTTACGCCTGGCTGCGGGAACACGCGCCCGTCCACCGGACCACTCTGCCCAGCGGCGTCGAGGCGTGGTTGGTGACCCGTTACGCCGACGCGCGGGCCACGCTCGCAGACCCCCGGCTGTCGAAGAATCCGATGCACCACAGCGAGGCCGCGCACGCCAAGGGCAAGGTGGGTATCCCGGGTGAGCGCAGCGCGGACCTCATGACGCATCTGCTCAACATCGACCCACCCGACCACACCCGGCTGCGGCGGCTGGTGTCCAAGGCGTTCACCCCCCGCCGCGTGGCGGCCTTCGCCCCGCGCGTGCAGGAGCTGACCGACCGCCTCATCGACGGCTTCCGGATAAGAGGAGAGGCGGACCTGATCCATGAGTTCGCCTTCCCGCTGCCCATCTATGCCATCTGCGATCTGCTGGGCGTCCCCCGCGAGGACCAGGACGACTTCCGGGACTGGGCCGGGATGATGATCCGGCACGGCGGCGGACCGCGCGGCGGGGTGGCCCGGGCGGTGAAGCGGATCCGCGCCTACCTCGCCGATCTCATCCACCGCAAGCGGGAGTCGCTGCGTCAAGATGACGACGACAAGGCTGCCGACCTGATCTCCGGGCTGATCCGGGCCAGCGACCACGGCGAGCACCTCACCGAGAACGAGGCCGCGGCCATGTGCTTCGTGCTCTTGTTCGCGGGTTTCGAAACGACCGTCAATCTCATTGGCAATGGCACCTATGCGCTGCTGCGCGACCCAGCCCAGTGCGACCGGCTGCGGCGGGCCGCCAATGAAGGGGACGAGGGGCTGCTGGCCACCGGCGTCGAGGAACTGCTGCGCTATGACGGGCCGGTGGAGATGGCGACCTGGCGGTTCGCCACCGAGCCCATGGTGATCGGCGGACAGCGGATCACCGCGGGCGAGCCGGTGCTGGTGGTGCTCGCCGCCGCCGACCGCGACCCCGAGCGCTTCGACTCACCCGATGTGCTCGACCTCTCCCGCGCCGACAACCAGCACCTCGGCTACGGCCACGGCATCCATTACTGCCTGGGCGCGCCACTGGCCCGGCTGGAGGCCCAGACCGCCATCGGCACCCTGTTGCGACGCCTGCCCGACCTGCGGCTCGCGGTGGAGCCGCAGGAGGTCCGCCGGCGCGGTGGACTGATCATGCGAGGGCTGCGCGAACTGCCCGTGACCTGGGGTCCGACCGCCCCATCCGAGGCCGCACAACGCCCTTAGGGACGGGCATACGTGACATAACGTCAACCGCGTGATCACTGCGTGACCTGGGATACATCCGCTTGTGATGATTAGGTGGCGTCGCTATGTTCAACCGACGACTCAGCCGCCACACGAGAGGCAGAACGCATGCGCTCCGGGAACGGTCGACACCGCCGCCCCCGTCAGGCTCCGGCAATCGTGGTCGCAGCGGGGGTGACGGGCGCGAGCATCGCCATGCCGCTCTTCGGCGCCGTCAGCGCCCAGGCCGCTGACACCCAGACCTGGGACCGCGTCGCCGAGTGCGAGAGCGGCGGGATGTGGAGCGCCAACGGGGGCAATGGCTTCTACGGCGGTCTGCAGATCACCTTGGATATGTGGAGGAAGTACGGCGGCCAGCAGTACGCCCCGCGCCCCGACCTCGCCAGCCGCTCCCAGCAGATAGCCATCGCCCAGGCGATCCTCGGCGACCGCGGCCCGGACGCCTGGCCGAGCTGTGCGCTGGGCGCCGGGCTCGCCGACCTCGGCGATCTCGGCGACCTGCTGGAGGTGGACCCCGACGGGAAGGGTACGCCGGCGTCCCAGGGGGCGAAGGAGGCCGCGGGGATTGACGACTCCGCGACGGGTGAATCGTCCGATAACTCCAGCCAGGGCGATCGGCCGGATAGTTCTGATAGTTCTGGTGCTTCCGGAGAATCCGGTACGTCCGACAAGGCTGATAAGTCGGATCCTTCCGTGGTCGAGGACGGCAAGTCCGGCGACAAGGGGGATAAGTCGGGCGATTCCGGCGAGGTGTCCCGGGAGGAGGGCGGCTCCGCGTCGGACGAGGGTGACACGCCCTCCGGCCGCGACGCCAAGGGCGAGGACGACTCCTCCGGCGCCCCCACCGGTCGCCACCGTGGCGCGCCCGACGCCCGCGAGCAGGACTCCGCGGGCACGGCGGACGACGACGCCCGGTCCTCGGGGCGCCACGCCTCGCGCGACGACGCGGAGCGCGCCGAGACGCCCCTCCAGCCCCTCGGGCGCGCGGACTACACCGTGCGCGGCGATGACAACCTGTCAGACATCGCGGGCGACCAGGGCGACCAGAAGGCGGACGGAGGGTGGCCCGAGCTCTACGAGGCCAACGAAACCCTCATCGGAACCGACCCGGACCTCATTCACCCTGGTCAGCGTCTCGATCTCAGCGCGAGGTAGCGGCAGTTCGGGGTGATTTGCCCGATCTGGCGACGGTGAGATATACATCTCGTCACATCGCCCGGCGTGTGTCGCCTGTCCGATCTTTCCGCACCCGGCCTCACCTGCGTAGATGTGGGACGGCTGGATGCGGATACCGCCTCATTCGCTGGGATGTAGGGGTTTGAACCTCATCGGAAGGTGTGTTTAACGTCTTTTCGCTCGCCACCGCGGGCACCGTCGATCGCCACGCCGAGTCCTGCCGGCGGTCGGGGGGACCAGACGCGTTTGCGCCGGAGGCAGGAGCGGGGGAACCAAGGTAGGCGCCGTAGCGGCCCGGAGACGGGCCCGTTCGGCTCGGGGTGAAGCCACGGTGCGGTCAGCCGCACCGGGCCGGGCAACTCACAGCCCGAACCCGACAGCTCACCTCGTAGGCGTCGGTGAGGAACGAACATGCGTAACGACAAGGGTAAGCACCGCCGTCCCTCCAAGGTCACCCGCATCGCCGCGTTCGCCGGCATCGCCGGTGCGGCCGTCGCCGCACCGCTCCTGGGGGCCACCTCCGCCTCGGCCGCGACCACCGCCCAGTGGGACACGGTCGCGCAGTGCGAGTCCGGCGGCAACTGGTCGATCAACACGGGCAACGGCTTCTATGGCGGCCTGCAGTTCACCAACTCCACCTGGGCCGCGTACGGCGGCACGGCCTTCGCGGCCCGCGCCGACCTGGCCACCAAGGACCAGCAGATCCAGATAGCCGAGAAGGTCCTGGCCGGGCAGGGCAAGGGCGCCTGGCCGGTCTGCGGCACCGGTCTGACCACCACCGGCAGCCCGACCCCCTCGACGTCCACCGCCCAGCCCGCGAAGCCGGCTCAGCCTGCCAAGCCGGCCGAGACGGCCAAGCCCGCGCAGCCCGCCAAGCCGAAGGCGCAGCCCCGCGGCGAGGACCAGCACGCCGGGCGCGGGCAGGCCCGCCACGCGGTCAAGAAGGGCGACGGCGAGTACAAGGTCAAGTCCGGCGACACCCTCTCCAAGATCGCCGAGGCGCACCACGTCGAGGGCGGCTGGAAGAAGCTCTTCGAGCTGAACAAGGACATCGTCGAGGACGCCAACCTCATCTACCCGGGCCAGCAGCTGCACCTTTCCTGACCCACGCCGCCGGGCCTTACCCCCACCCCGGCACCCGAAGAAGACGGCCCCGGCCGGGCGCGCCGCCCCCCACCTGAGGCGCGCCCTGCCGGGGCTTCGTCGGGTGGGCCCCCCGGGCCCGTTAGGCTCATGCTGCAGAACCACAGACCCATACGAAGGAGATCCTCGTGCCGTCCATCGACGTCGTCGTAGCTCGCGAGATCCTCGACTCGCGAGGCAACCCCACGGTCGAGGTCGAGGTCGGCCTCGACGACGGCAGCACCGGCCGTGCCGCCGTGCCCTCCGGTGCCTCCACCGGTGCCTTCGAGGCCCTTGAGCTCCGTGACGGCGACAAGAACCGTTACGGGGGCAAGGGCGTCGAGAAGGCCGTCCTCGCCGTCATCGAGCAGATCGGTCCGGAGCTCGTCGGCTACGACGCCACCGAGCAGCGCCTGATCGACCAGGCGATGTTCGACCTGGACGCCACCCCGGACAAGTCCTCGCTCGGCGCCAACGCCATCCTCGGTGTCTCGCTCGCGGTCGCGCACGCCGCCTCCGAGGCCTCCGACCTCCCGCTCTTCCGGTACCTGGGCGGCCCGAACGCCCACCTCCTGCCGGTCCCGATGATGAACATCCTCAACGGCGGCTCGCACGCCGACTCCAACGTGGACATCCAGGAGTTCATGATCGCGCCGATCGGCGCCGAGTCCTTCTCCGAGGCGCTGCGCTGGGGCACCGAGGTCTACCACACCCTGAAGTCCGTGCTGAAGGAGCGGGGCCTGTCCACCGGCCTCGGCGACGAGGGCGGCTTCGCCCCCAACCTGAACTCCAACCGCGACGCCCTGGACCTGATCGTCGAGGCGATCAAGAAGGCCGGCTACCAGCCGGGCCAGGACATCGCGCTGGCGCTCGACGTCGCCGCCTCCGAGTTCTACAAGGACGGCTCCTACACCTTCGAGGGCCAGTCGCGCAGCGCCGCCGAGATGACCGCGTACTACGCCGAGCTGGTCGACGCGTACCCGCTGGTCTCCATCGAGGACCCGCTGAACGAGGAGGACTGGGACGGCTGGAAGACGATCACCGACCAGCTCGGTGACAAGGTCCAGCTGGTCGGCGACGACCTGTTCGTCACCAACCCGGAGCGGCTGGCCCGCGGCATCGAGAGCGGCACCGCGAACGCGCTGCTGGTCAAGGTCAACCAGATCGGCTCGCTGACCGAGACCCTGGACGCCGTCGAGCTCGCCCAGCGCAACGGCTTCAAGTGCATGATGTCGCACCGCTCCGGCGAGACCGAGGACGTCACCATCGCGGACCTGGCCGTCGCCACCAACTGCGGCCAGATCAAGACCGGCGCCCCCGCCCGCTCCGAGCGCGTGGCCAAGTACAACCAGCTGCTGCGCATCGAGGAGATCCTCGACGACGCGGCGGTGTACGCGGGCCGCTCCGCCTTCCCGCGCTTCAAGGGCTGAGCCCTCGAGCCTGAAGGCCATGCCTGACAGCCACGCCTGACGCACGTCCCCGGCCTCGGTCCCGTACCGTGGCCGGGAACGGCGTACGCAGCGAAGTCACGACCGGGGAGGCGACGTGCCGGCGGATCGGGATCGGTTCTCCACCGCGACCAGGCTGAGGGCGCTCGGCGAGCACGCCGCCGCCCGCGTCTACCGCGCCCGCATCCGGCGCCGGCGCAGCCGGCTCACCGGCCGGGCCGCGCTGCTCGCGCTGGTCGTCTGCTCGCTCGTGGTGGCCCTCGCGTACCCGATGCGGCAGTACATCTCGCAGCGCTCGGACATCTCCGACCAGCGGCGCCAGGCCCAGAAGGAGCGCGCGGACGTCAAGCAGCTGCGCGAGGAGAAGGCCAGACTGCAGGACCCCGCGTATATCGAGCAGCAGGCCCGCGAGCGGCTGCACTTCACGCTGCCGGGGGAGACCGGCTACAGCGTGGTCGACGGCAGCGGCGAGACCGAGCGCTCGTCCGACCAGGGCGCGGCCGGTCGCCCCTGGTACAGCAACATGTGGGACAGCCTCGATAAGGCGGACAAGGCAGACGCCACGGACGCCGCGGACCGCGCGAAGCGCTGACCGAAGAACCGGCCGCCGGAGGCGACCGGCCCCGAACCGATCGAAGAGAACACCGCCCCATGGACACGCCCCCTCCGAAGACGGAGCCCACCGCGCCCACCGACGCGGACATCGCCGCCGTCAAGGAGCAGCTGAACCGCCTCCCGCGCGGGCTGCGCGCCGTCGCGCACCGCTGCCCCTGCGGCAATCCGGACGTCGTCGAGACCGCGCCGCGGCTCGAGGACGGGTCGCCCTTCCCGACCCTCTACTACCTGACCTGCCCGCGCGCCGCCTCCGCGATCGGCACGCTGGAGGCCGAGGGCGTGATGAAGGAGATGACGGCCCGGCTGGCCACTGACCCCGAACTGGCCGACGCCTACCGGGCGGCCCACGAGGACTACCTCGCGCGCCGTGACGCGATCGAGGTGCTGGAGGGCTTTCCGAGCGCGGGCGGCATGCCGGACCGGGTCAAGTGTCTGCATGTCCTCGTCGCCCACTCCCTCGCCGCGGGCCCCGGGGTCAACCCGCTCGGGGACGAGGCCATCGCCATGCTGCCCGCGTGGTGGGCGAAGGGGCCGTGCGTGGCACCGTGCGGCGGGGCGGGGGACTCGGGGGAGGGCGCTGAGCAGGGCGCTGAGGAGAACGCGGGGGAGAGCGCATGACCCGCGTCGCGGCCGTGGACTGCGGCACCAACTCGATCCGGCTGCTGGTGGCCGAGGCCGACCCGGCCACCGGCCGGATCACCGAGCTCGACCGCCGGATGCGGATCGTCCGGCTCGGCCAGGGCGTGGACCGCACCGGGCGGCTGGCTCCCGAGGCCCTGGAGCGCACCTTCGCGGCCTGCCGCGAGTTCGCCGAGGTGATCGGCGGGCTCGGCGTGGAGCGGGTCCGCTTCGTCGCCACCTCCGCCTCGCGCGACGCCGAGAACCGTGCGGAGTTCGTGCGCGGGGTCGTGGAGATCCTGGGTGTGGAGCCCGAGGTGATCAGCGGCGACCAGGAGGCGGAGTTCTCCTTCACGGGCGCCACCAAGGAACTGACCGACCGTGAGGGGTTCGCCCGGCCGTATCTGGTGGTGGACATCGGCGGCGGCTCGACCGAGTTCGTGGTCGGCGACGGCCATGTGCGGGCCGCGCGCAGCGTGGACATCGGCTGTGTGCGGATGACCGAGCGCCATCTGGTCGTGGACGGACGCATCGCCGATCCGCCGACGGTCCATCAGATCGCCGCCATACGGGCCGACATCGGGCGGGCGCTGGACCTGGTCGAGGAGACGGTCCCGATCCGGGAGGCGGGTAGCCTGGTCGGGCTTGCGGGCTCGGTCACCACCGTCGCCGGCATCGCGCTGGAGCTCCCGGAGTACGACCCCGCCGCCATCCACCACTCGCGCGTCTCCCTCGACCAGGTCCGCGAGATCACGGACAAGCTGATCGGCTCCACACACGCCGAGCGGGCGGCGATCCCCGTGATGCACGAGGGCCGGGTGGATGTGATCGCCTCGGGTGCGCTCGTACTGCTGGCGATCATGGAGCGGTGCGGGGCCCGGGAGGTCGTGGTGAGCGAACACGACATCCTCGACGGCATCGCCTGGAGCGTCGCCTGACGGGGGTCCGGAGGGGGTGTGGACCCCCTGTGAGGGGCCCGTGGAGACCCGCGCCCGGAAAAGTTCGTGAAAAGCTTCACATGAAAAAGGTCCCTGGTGACCGCATGGTGTGGCCACTGGCACCGGTTCAGGGGTGGTTTCAGGGGTGGTGCCCGCCCGGTGGCCCGGACGACGCCCTCTTCGGTCATGTGACGGACCCGCCCCGGACCCCGGTGGTCTACCGCCGCGTTGCCTCGCAAGCGCAGATCAGCAGGGTTGTCAACGCGCCGACGGATGTGGTGGTTCCCTTCGGCGGGTATGGCGTGTGTCACGAGGGCCGCGGAGTGTAGCAGACCCGCCAACCATGCTTGTGAAGGGGCTCACGAGGCACCCCCCTGGAGGTGCTGGATACTCGAATCATGAGCACCACGGAGCGTCCCAGGATCCTCGTTGTAGGCGGTGGGTACGTAGGCCTGTACGCGGCACGCCGCATCCTGAAGAAGATGCGGTACGGCGAGGCGACCGTCACGGTCGTCGACCCTCGCTCGTACATGACGTACCAGCCCTTCCTCCCAGAAGCTGCGGCCGGCAGCATCTCCCCGCGCCACGTCGTGGTCCCGCTGCGGCGCGTGCTCCCCAAGGCGGAGGTCCTCACCGGCCGTGTGATGACCATCGATCAGGACCGCAAGGTCGCCGTCGTCCAGCCGCTCGTCGGCGAGGCGTACGAGCTGCCCTTCGACTACCTGGTCATCGCTCTGGGTGCCGTCTCCCGCACCTTCCCGATCCCCGGCCTCGCCGAGAACGGCATCGGCATGAAGGGCATCGAGGAGGCCATCGGCCTGCGCAACCACGTCCTCGAGCAGCTCGACAAGGCCGACTCCACGACCGATGAGGAGATCCGCCGCAAGGCGCTGACCTTCGTCTTCGTCGGCGGAGGCTTCGCGGGCGCGGAGACCATCGGCGAGGTCGAGGACATGGCGCGCGACGCCGCCAAGTACTACCCCAACGTGAAGCGCGAGGACATGCGCTTCATCCTCGTCGACGCCGCGGACAAGATCCTCCCCGAGGTCGGTCCGAAGCTCGGCCAGTGGGGTCTGGAGCACCTCCAGAAGCGCGGTGTCGAGATCTACCTCAGCACCTCGATGGACTCCTGCGTCGACGGGCACGTCGTGCTCAAGAACGGCCTGGAGGTCGACTCCAACACTGTCGTGTGGACGGCCGGTGTCAAGCCCAACCCGGCGCTCGCCCGCTTCGGCCTGCCGCTCGGCCCCCGTGGCCACGTGGACACCGCGCCGACGCTGCAGGTGCAGGGCACCGAGTACATCTGGGCCGCGGGCGACAACGCCCAGGTGCCGGACCTCGCCGCGGGCGAGGGCGCCTGGTGCCCGCCGAACGCCCAGCACGCGCTGCGCCAGGCCAAGGTCCTCGGTGACAACGTGATCTCGGGCATGCGGGGCTTCCCGCAGCGCGAGTACAAGCACGCCAACAAGGGCGCGGTCGCGGGGCTCGGTCTGCACAAGGGCGTCGCGATGATCGTCTTCGGCAAGACCAAGATCAAGCTCAAGGGCCGGCTGGCCTGGTACATGCACCGTGGTTACCACGGCATGGCCATGCCGACCTTCAACCGCAAGATCCGGGTCTTCGCCGACTGGACGCTGGGCATGTTCCTCAAGCGCGAGGTCGTCTCCCTCGGCGCCATCGAGAACCCCCGCGAGGAGTTCTACGAGGCGGCCGCCCCGGTCTCCGCCGCCGCGGTGAACAAGGCCGAGAAGACCACCGCCAAGGCTTCTTGACACCCCCTTCTCAAAGGCTCGGGGCCGGGTGCCGGCCCCGAGTCGCGCATATCCGAACGCCGAAGGGCGTCCGCCATCCGTGGGGCGGACGCCCTTCGGCGTTTCCCGTGCGCCCGCCCCCGTGTGGCCCCCGGGCGCCTGCGAGTGGATGGTTTTGCCGATTCCAGACGTGTCGGCGGGACTGTACGGCGGGTCTCATGGTGTTTACGTGGTGAGTGAATCTTCCTGACTCACCATCACGGAGGTGTCTGATATGCCCGACGCCGCCCAGCGGCTCGCCGCACTGGCCGAGGAGGTGCTGGGAGCCCCGCTCCCCATCCGGATCCGCGCCTGGGACCACAGCGAGACGGGCCCCCCGCACACCCCCGTCCTGGTCCTACGGCACCGCAGGGCCCTGCGCAGGCTCCTGTGGAAACCGGGCGAGCTGGGCCTGGCCCGCGCCTGGGTGGCCGGTGACCTCGACATCGAGGGTGATCTCTACGAGGGACTGGACCTGCTGGCCGGCCTGCTGTGGGAGCGCGGTGGCGGCGCCCAGCGGCGGTCGAGGGCCGCCGCCGCCCTCAAAGCGCTGCGCGACCCCGCGCTGCGCTCCGCCGTCCGCACGCTGGCCGGCCTCGCCGGGCCCGGGCTGCCGCCGCCACCGCCCCGCGAGGAGGCGCGCCGCGCGCGGCGCGGGCCGCTGCACACGCTGCGCCGCGACAAGGAGGCCATCAGCCACCACTACGACGTCGGCAACGACTTCTACGAGCTGGTGCTCGGCCCCTCCATGGTCTACTCGTGCGCCTACTGGGAGAGCACCGCGACCGACGGCGCCACGCTCGAGGACGCCCAGGGCGCCAAGCTCGACCTCGTCTGCCGCAAGCTGGCGCTCCAACCCGGCCAGCGGCTGCTGGACGTGGGCTGCGGCTGGGGCTCGATGGTGCTGCACGCGGCGCGCGAGTACGGCGTACGGGCGGTCGGGATCACGCTCTCGCAGGAGCAGGCGGCCTACGCCCGCAAGCGGGTCGCCGACGCCGGGCTCACCGACAAGGTCGAGATCCGGGTCCAGGACTACCGCGAGGTCACCGACGGCCCCTACGACGCGATCTCCTCGATCGGCATGGCCGAGCACGTCGGCTCCGCGCGCTACGCCGAGTACGCCGCCGACCTCCACGCCCTGCTGAAGCCCGGCGGCCGGCTGCTGAACCACCAGATCGCGCGGCGCCCCGAGCCCGACGAGGAGGCGTACCACGTCGACGAGTTCATCGACCGCTACGTCTTCCCCGACGGCGAACTCGCCCCGATCGGGCGGACCGTCACCCAACTGGAAGAGGCGGGCTTCGAGGTGCGCGACGTGGAGGCGATCCGCGAGCACTACGCCCTCACGCTGCGCCGCTGGGTCGCCAATCTGGAGGCCCACTGGAAGCAGGTCGTACGGCTCACCTCGCCGGGCCGGGCCCGGGTGTGGCGGCTGTACATGGCGGCCTCGGCGCTGTCCTTCGAGCGCAACCGGATCGGGGTGAACCAGGTCCTGGCGGTCCGTACGCCGGACGACGGGGCGTCCGGCATGCCGCTGCGCGCCCGCGACTGGCGGGGCTGAAGCGCCCTGACAACGCTGACAACGCCCTGGAACCCCGAGCGCCGGACGGGATCGGCCCGTCCGGCGCTCGGGGGTGCGGGGCGCGCCGCTACTCCGCCTTGATGGCCGCCAGCATGTTGAGCTTGGCCGCCCGCCGGGCCGGCCACAGCGCGGCCAGGATGCCGACGAACGCCGCCAGCACCAGGAAGACGGTCATCCGGCCCCACGGCAGGACCAGTTCGTAGGTGGGCAGCCCGTTCGAGATCAGCTCACCGGCCGCCCAGCCGAAGAACACGCCGAGGCCGATGCCGAGCACCCCGCCGTAGAGCGAGATCACCAGCGACTCCAGGCGCACCATGCGCTTGATGCCGCGCCGGTCCAGACCGATGGCCCGCAACATGCCGATTTCCTGGGACCGTTCGAAGACCGACATCGCGAGGGTGTTGATGACGCCCAGCACCGCGACGATGACGGCCATGGCCAGCAGACCGTAGAGCATGTTCAGCATCAGGGTGAAGAACTGCGCGATGCCGTTGGAGATGTCCTGCTTGTCCTGGACCTGGATCGCGGGGTTGTCGCCGAGCGCCTTCTCGATGGCGTTCTTGGTGGCGTCGGAGGCCCCGTCCTTGGTCTTCAGCATGACCTGCATATCGGTCACGGTGCGCATATGCGGGGTGAGGGTGGCGTTGTCCAGCATGATGCCGCGGATCATCTGGTTGCCCTCGTAGACGCCCACGACGTTCAGCCGGCCCTTGCGGCCGTCCTCGTAGGTGACCGTGAAGGCCGAGCCGCGCTTCCAGCCGAAGTGGTCCGCGGTGTTGTCGTCGACCACGACCTTGTCGCCGCCGAGCCCGGCGAAGGAGCCTTCCGTGAAGTCGACGCCGACCAGGCTCTGGACGGTCTTGCCGTTGACGCCCGTCAGGTACTCGCTGTCGCCGTTGATCCGGGACGCGGAGTTGCGCAGCGGGCTGAGGGCGGTCACCTGGTCGAGCTTGCCCAGGGTCCGCTCCACGTCGGGCGACAGCGGGCGGACGCCGTCGAAGCCGCCCAGGCTGACCACGTAGTCCGACTTCAGGGCGCCGGTGGCCAGGTTGTCGATGCCCTTCTGCACGCTGCCCGCGATCACGGTCATGCCGGTGATCAGCGTCAGCCCCACCATCAGCGCGGAGGCCGTGGCGGCGGTACGGCGCGGATTGCGCACCGCGTTCTGCCGGGCGAGCTTGCCGGAGACCCCGAAGGCCCGCAGCACCGGGGAGGCGGCCGCGATGAGCGGCCGGGACAGCAGCGGGGTCAGCACGAACACCCCGATCACCAGGACGGCCGCGCCCAGCCCCATGGGGAGCTTGCCGTCGCTGCCCATGCCGCTGCCGGCCAGCACACCCGCCGCGCCCGCCCCGGCGAGGACGGCGCCGATGGTGTTCCGAACCACCAGGCCGCGGGTGGTCGGCGCGGCGTGCACGCTGTTCATCGCGGCGACCGGCGGGATCTTCGCGGCGCGGCGGCCCGGCAGCCAGGCGGCGAGCACCGTCACCACGACGCCGACCAGCAGCGAGACCGCGATGGCGGTCGGGGAGACGACCAGCGGGCCGTCGGGGACGGTGGCCCCGGTGGAGTTCAGCAGCGAGCGCAGCCCGACGCCGATGCCGATGCCGGCCACCAGCCCGGTGACGGCCGCGATCGCGCCCACGGCGGTGGCCTCGATCAGCACCGAGCGCGTCACCTGGCGGCGGGACGCGCCGACCGCGCGCATCAGGGCCAGTTCGCGGGTGCGCTGGGCGACCAGCATGGTGAAGGTGTTCGCGATGATGAAGATGCCGACGAAGAGCGAGATCCCGGCGAAGACCAGCATGGCGGTCTGCATGCCGCTCATCTGCTGCTTGATCAGGGCGGCCTGGTCGTCGGCGAGCTGCTGACCGGTGGTGGCCTCGGTCTCCTTGGGCAGGATCTTGTCGACGCCGGCCTTCAGAGTGGCCTGCGAGGTGCCCGCGGCGGCCTTCAGGTCGATCTCGTCGAACTCACCCGGCTTGGCGAACAGCCGCTGCGCGGTGGGGGTGTCGAACAGCACCAGGCTGCCGCCCGCGGCGACATTGCCGTCGTCGGTGGTGAAGACGCCGACGACCTTCTCCTGGCGCACCGGGCCGTCCACGGACAGCCGGACCGAGTCGCCCACCTTGTAGTGGCCGCGGTCGGCGGTCTTGGAGTCGAGCGCGACCTCGCCCGCCGACTTGGGCGCGCGGCCATCGGTCAGCGTGTAGCGGGGGTCCTTGCCGCCCGTGCCCGGGTAGTAGTTGGCACCGGAGTTGGCGAAGCCGTTGCCGAGCAGGTCGCCCTTCTTGTCGGCGACGGCGGTGTAGCCGGAGACGGCGCCGGTGGCCGAGGCCGCGCCGGGCACCTGGCCGGCCTGGTCGAGCAGGCGCTGGGTCAGCCGCGGCGCGGCGCCGGGCTTTCCGGAGTCGTCATCGGACTTGTCCGGCTTTATGGCGACATCGACGCCCGCGAAGCCCTTTTCGGAGCTCTTCTGGTAGGCGCTGGAGATGGTGTCGGTGAAGACCAGGGTGCCGGAGACGAAGGCCACGCCGAGCAGAACGGCGAGCACGGTCATCATCAGCCGGGCCTTGTGCGCGAGGACGTTGCGCAAGGCGGTACGGAGCATGGTCAGTCCAAGTGAGGGGGCGGGCTTTGCGGAGCGTCAAGTGCCGGTGTTCGGCTCAGCTGGTACGGCCCTTGGCGTCGAACCGCTTCATCCGGTCCAGGACCGCCTCGGCGGTCGGGTCGCGCAGCTCGTCGACGATCCGGCCGTCGGCGAGGAAAACCACCCGATCGGCGTAAGCGGCGGCGACCGGGTCATGGGTGACCATGACCACCGTCTGGCCCAGTTCACGCACCGAGTTGCGCAGGAAGCCGAGGACCTCGGCGCCGGAGCGGGAGTCCAGGTTGCCGGTCGGCTCGTCGGCGAAGATGATGTCGGGCTTGCCGGCCAGCGCGCGGGCCACCGCGACGCGCTGCTGCTGGCCGCCGGAGAGCTGGGCGGGGCGGTGCTTGAGCCGATCGGACAGGCCCACGGTGTCCACCACCTGGTCCAGCCACGCCTGGTCCGCCTTGCGGCCCGCGATGTCCATCGGCAGCGTGATGTTCTCCAGCGCGTTGAGCGTGGGCAGCAGGTTGAACGCCTGGAAGATAAACCCGATCTTGTCGCGGCGCAGTTGGGTGAGCTTCTTGTCCTTGAGTGAGGTCAGCTCGACATCGCCGATGCGGGCCGAGCCGCCGGAGACCGTGTCCAGGCCCGCCATGCAGTGCATGAGGGTCGACTTGCCGGAGCCCGAGGGGCCCATGATGGCGGTGAACTCGGCCTGCCGGAATTCGACGGAGACGCCGTCGAGGGCGACGACCTGAGTCTCGCCCTGCCCGTAGACCTTGGTGAGGTCCGTGGCGCGCGCCGCGGCGGTGGCGCGGGCGGCGGCCTGGACGCCGGAAGGGGTCGTGGTCACGGTGGGGGCTCCTGTCGTGCGGTCGGGGACTTCAAGACGTTCCTCCCATGGTCCTCGACAGCGGGAGGGCCGGTATCAGTCCGCGCTCCGGTTTCCGTAGGGGACTCAGGACGTATGCCCCGGCCCCGGGTCCTCCTTGGGGAGGAGAGGGGCCCCCGTCCGGGGGCGTCGAGATTGCGTCAATCCCCGCCATGGGGGTGGTGCGGCATATGGGCAGGTCCGATGGGCGCGGGTGTGTGAGGTTGCCCTGACCCGATGCTGATGCACCCTCAGTTGCCAATAAAATAAGACAACCTCGGTTCGTCGATCCGCTGTTCGGGGGCGTGCCCCCGGATAGGCTCGTGGTTGCTCTCCTATGGGGAGGGACGTACGCGCTCGTACGGCCCAGGGAGCCGCTGCCCGGATGGTGGAATGCAGACACGGCGAGCTTAAACCTCGCTGCCCTTCGCGGGCGTACCGGTTCAAGTCCGGTTCCGGGCACACCCAGACCTTGTGGCCGCACGCTGCGTGCGCACCCGGTCGCCCAACGTCTATCGCGCGGGGCCCGCATGGGCCTCGCGCCGCTCGCGCGCGCGTGAAAAGATCCTCCTTGGGCACTAGGGTGCTTTCTTTGCTAGCCCATTACTCTGGAGTCAAGGTCGCGCAGGGCGGCCATGGAGGAGTGAGATGAGGAGCAGCAACCCGGTCTTCTCGCGACGGGGGTTCAGCCGCGACGGCGGCTACGCGGGCTTCGGCGCGGCACCGCAGGCCGGGGGCCCCGCAGCAGCCCAGGGCAACCCGTACGCCGGTGGTAATCCGTACGCGCAGACGCAAGCCCCGACCAACCCTTACGCGGTCGGTGACCAGCACAACCTGACGCCCGACCAGCTGCAGCAGATGTACGGCGCGCCGCCGGCGGGCCCGCTGCAGACCGGCCGTATGACGATGGACGACGTCGTCATGCGCACCGGCATGACGCTCGGCACCGTCATCCTCGCCGCGGCAGCCGCCTGGATCATGGAGCTGCCCGTCGGGGTCGGCATCGGTGCCGCGCTCGTGGCGATGGTGCTCGGCCTGGTCCAGTCGTTCAAGCGCAAGGCATCGCCCGCGCTGATCATGAGCTACGCCCTCTTCGAGGGCGTTTTCCTCGGCGTCATCAGCCAGGTGTACAACGAGCGCTGGTCCGGCATCCCGATGCAGGCCGTGCTCGGCACGATGGCCGTCTTCGTCGGTGTGCTCGCCGCGTACAAGACCCGGCTCATCCGGGTGAACGCGCGATTCCAGCGCTTTGTGGTGGGCGCGGCCATCGGCTTCCTCCTGCTGATGTCGGTCAACCTGCTGTTCGCCGCCTTCGGCGGCGGTGACGGCCTCGGCTTCCGCAGCGGCGGCATGGGCATCCTGTTCGGCATCATCGGCGTGGTGCTCGGCGCCGCGTTCCTGGCGATGGACTTCAAGCAGGTCGAGGACGGCGTCCGCTACGGCGCTCCGCGCGAGGAGTCCTGGCTGGCCGCGTTCGGTCTGACCCTGTCCCTGGTGTGGATCTACCTGGAGCTGCTCCGGCTGATCTCCATCTTCCGGGACTAGATCCTCGGGGGCCGGGTCTTCTCGGACCGGGCCCTCTGGTGATCACGAAGGGCCCGTGAGGCAGTCGCCTCACGGGCCCTTCGCCATGTTCCGTTGTGTCGGGGGAGGGGGAGGGGAGGTCAGAGCAGCTTGCGCGCGGCCCGCCTCAGGTCGTGCTCATGGATGATCGCCTTGGCATGGCCGTACGCGAGCTGGTGTTCGCCGCGCAGCCAGCTGACCTTCTCCTCGAAACGGAAGAGAGCGGGTCCTTCGTCTACGGTTCGCAACCAGTCGGCGACTTCACGGCCGGTGCATTGGGGGATTCGGGAGAGCAGGTTGCGGTGGGTTTCTTCGGAGAAGATTTGGGACATCGGCGCCTCCGACGCGTCCGTTTTCCGGGCCGCTCTTCAGGGCCCGGGTGTGGTCCTTCAGCTCACCGTGCCTGACTGTTCGGCCGTTGGCAACAGTCTGTGGGTGGCGCATAGGCTCGCGATGTGAATGACGTGACCCCCCTGCTGACCGTCGTCGACCGGCTCGCGAACCGCCTGCGTGCCCTTCCGCAGCCCCGTTTGCGCAGGGGCACGGCGGCCGAAGCGCTGGCGCTGGCAAGGGAATTGTCGGTGCGGGCCCAGCGGATCGAGGAGCCCGGGAGCAGCCCGAGGATCATGCCGGACGCGGGGATGTTCGCGGTCGCGGACCAGGTGGCGGTGGCCGGTCATGATTTGGCGCACGCGCTGGAGCGTGCGCCGGAGGGCGCCGGGGGAGGCGGCGGGCGAAGCAGCGCTGAGGGAAGCGGCGCCGGGAAGGCCGGGGACGCGCTGGCGGACGCGGTGGCGCTCGTGGAGGCCACGGCCAAGCGCTGCGGCCTCTGAGCGCGCTGCGGGCTCCTGGGCGGCAGGGGCCGGATGGGGCGGGGGTCTGAGGCGGCTGTGAGGGGGCTTGTGGGCCCGTCGGGGCCCGGGGGCGGCCGAGGGGCCGGAGGCCGGGCCAGGAGGGCTACAGCGAGGCGATGACGCGGTCGGCGAGGACGTACACCTGCTCGTCCCCGCAGCCGAAGGTCAGCGCGTAGGCGCCGAGGACACCCGAGCTGCCCAGCAGCACCGGGACGGGGCCTTCGAGCAGCGCGTCCGCGAGCCGCTCCGCCGTCTCGCGGTGGCCGGGGGTCATGCAGACCGTGGTGCCGTCGGCGAAGACGTACACATCGAGGGTGCCCAGCGGGCCGGGGCGCACGTCCGCGAGGGGGGTGCGGGCGTCGGCCAGCGTGGTGAGCCGGGCGACGGTCCGGTCGTGGTCGGCGACGGCGGGGTGCGGTGCGAAGTCGGGGTGCGAGGGGTGGCGCCGGCGCGCGGCCGCCAGCTCGGCCGACTCGACGGCCTCGGCAGCCGGCTCCGCGTCCAGCCGCTCCGGGTCCCGTCGCTCCGTGTCGAGCCGCTCCGTGTTGAGCCGCTCTGTGCCCAGGCCCAGCTCCACCTCGACCTCCGTCCCGGACTCCGGCTGCCGGTCCGGCTCTCCGGCGGGGTCGAGGGCGTCGGGGCCGAGCGCGTCCAGATCCAGCAGTGGCTCCACGCCGCCCGGGTCGGCCTGTCGGGGCACGTACGGGATGAGGTCCGGCTGGGGCTCCTCGCCCAGCCCCGCCAGCCTGCCCAGCAGCGGATGCGCGTCGGCCGCCGCCGCGGTGTCCCGAGCCTCCTGCGCGGCCCAGAACGCCCGCGCCTCGGCCAGCTCGCGCTCCCGCTCCTCGGCGAGCGCGTCGGCGACGGCGGCGCGTATCTCGGCGACGGGGGCGGCGGTACGGGGCGCGGGGACCGAGACGGCGTCCGGCTCGCCCGCCCGGTCCGCCCCACCGTCCCGGCCGGCGCTGGGAGTGGCCGCCGCCGCGAGCTCGGCGCGCAGCTCGGCGATCTGCCGCCGGACGCCGCGGGCGGTGAGCAGGGCGGAGGCGCCCACGGCCGTGGCGGTGGCCGCGGCCAGCAGGGCGGCAAGGGTCATGGGGCTCACTGACGTAACTCCCGGTTCCTGTAGATCCCCCGAATTCCTACCTCAGCTTGGCCCGCGGTGCCGCCCCGTGTCAGTGCATAACATCACCAAGTGGACGGAAATAGGGGTCGGGAGGTGCGGAGGGCGCCCCTGGCACTGCCGCTGAGCTGGGCTTACACCGCTCCCCCAGGACATTGGTCACATCCTGGGGGAGATTCGGTCACGACTCATGCGTTCAGATCATGTGGCCGGCTCGGAGCGGCTCGGCTCCGCTTGGCTCCGTTCAGCTCAGCCGCACGTGCTTTTGTCGCTCAGCTCAGCTCAGCTCAGCTCAGCCGCTCCAGCACCATGGCCATGCCCTGGCCGCCGCCCACGCACATGGTCTCCAGTCCGAACTGCTTGTCGTGGAACTGCAGCGAATTGATCAGCGTGCCGGTGATCCGGGCGCCCGTCATCCCGAAGGGGTGGCCCACCGCGATCGCGCCGCCGTTCACATTGAGCCGGTCCAGGTCGACGCCCAGGTCGCGGTAGGACGGGATGACCTGCGCGGCGAAGGCCTCGTTGATCTCGACCAGGTCGATGTCGCCGATCGTCATCCCGGCGCGGGCGAGCGCCTGCTTGGACGCCTCCACCGGCCCGTAGCCCATGATCTCCGGCGAGAGCGCCGAGACGCCGGTGGACACGATCCGCGCCAGCGGCGTCACGCCCAGCTCGCGCGCTTTGGTGTCCGACATGATCACCAGCGCCGCGGCACCGTCGTTGAGCGGGCAGCAGTTGCCCGCGGTGATCAGCCCGTCGGGGCGGAAGACCGGCTTGAGGCCGCGCACGCCCTCCAGCGTGGTCCCCGCGCGCGGCCCGTCGTCCTTGCTGACGACCGTGCCGTCCGGGGTGGTCACGGGGGTGATCTCGCGCTCCCAGAAGCCGTTCTTGATGGCCTCCTCGGCGAGGTTCTGGGACCGTACGCCGAACTCGTCCATGTCCTCGCGGGTGATTCCCTTGAGCCGGGCCAGGTTCTCGGCGGTCTGGCCCATCGCGATGTACGCGTCGGGGATCAGACCCTCCTCGCGCGGGTCGTGCCAGTCCGTGCCCTCCTGCTCGGCGCGCGCGGCGGTGCGGGCCTCGGCTTCCGCGAAGAGCGGGTTGTGGGTGTCCGGCAGCCCGTCCGAGCTGCCCTTCACCGAGCGGGAGACCATCTCGACGCCCGCCGAGACGAAGACGTCGCCCTCGCCCGCCTTGATCGCGTGCAGCGCCATCCGGGAGGTCTGGAGGGAGGAGGAACAGTAGCGGGTGATGGTGCAGCCAGGGAGGTGGTCCATGCCCATCTGCACGGCCACGATCCGGCCCAGGTTGTGCCCCTGCTCGCCGCCCGGCAGACCGCAGCCGAGCATGAGGTCGTCGATGTGGCGCGGGTCCAGCTCGGGGACCTTGGCGAGCGCCGCCTGGACGATCTCGGCGGTCAGGTCGTCCGGCCGCAGCTCCTTGAGTGAGCCCTTGAAGGCCCGGCCGATGGGGGAGCGGGCGGCAGAGACGATCACGGCTTCGGGCATCACGGCTCCAGGGGGCGCGAGGGCTGGCGGGACTCCGAGGGAAGTTACCCGCACGTATGGCAGGGGTCACGGCATCAGGGCTGTGATGCGGACCTCTTTTTGCCAAGCGTACGCTCAGCGCCTTATCGGGTCCCTGGGGGCGGGCCGGTGGAGGAAGGGGCTTCCGCCGCGTCCGGCGCCGCGGACGCCCGCTCACCCGACGTGCGGCCGTCGCGGCGCAGCAGCCGGGCCCAGGGGCCGCGGGCCGCGGTGACCTCGGTGCCGCCCTCGGCCGCCGCCTCGGCCGCGGCCTTGGCCACCGGCAGGATGCCCATGTCGCGGGTCTCCTCGGGCTCCTCGGGCCACAGGCCGAGCGCCCCGCACAGCGTCGGCAGCACGGCCATCGCGGCCGTGGCATACCCCTCCGCCGAGGGGTGGTAGTTGTCCGGCCCGAACAGCTCCCGCGGGTTGGCCGCGAACTCGGGCCCGAGCAGATCGCCGAGCGAGACCGTACGGCCGCCCTGCTCGACCACCCCGATGGTCTGCGCGGCGGCCAGCTGGCGGCTGAGACGGCGGGCGATCCAGCGCAGCGGCTGGTAGACGGGTTCGATGGTGCCGAGGTCGGGGCAGGTGCCCACCACCACCTCGCAGCCTCCCTCGCGCAACTGGCGCACCGCCTCCGACAGCAGCCGTACGGACTGGGCGGGCGGCATGCGGTGGGTGACGTCATTGGCGCCGATCATGATCACGCAGACGTCCGGTCGGGCCGTCGGGTCCTCGAGCACCAGCGCCACCTGGCGCTCCAGGTCATCGGACTGGGCGCCGGACTGGGCCACATTGTGCAGGTCGACGGGTCGCTCGGCGACCGCCGCGAGCCCGGAGGCCAGCAGTGCGCCCGGGGTCTGGCTGGGCCGGTGCACCCCCTGCCCGGCGGCGGTGGAGTCACCGAGAAAGGCCAGCCGCAGCGGTGCCTGGCCGGTGCTGAGGGCGACATCGAAACCGTATCGGCCGTCGGCGCGCGGAGGCGGGTCCTCGGACCCGCCGACCACCCGCTTCGCGTGGGAGACCTCGGTGAGCAGCAGAACGGCGGCCACGCCGCCCAGCAGCCCGATACCGCCGCCTCCGTACGCCGCCGCGGCGGCGATCCGCCGCGCGACCCTCGCTCTCGACATAGACATGGGTCCAGCCCACCTCCGTCCACGCGCCTCGTTGCTCCTTTGTACCCTTTTTTGTACGACTTGCTAACCACTTGCCGCCCGGCTTGTTGCCACGTTCGCGCCGGGACTCTGCGCACCGGTCAAGCGGTCACGGCGCGCAATAAGCTGGGCAGCACGGGCCCGCGACGGCGGCCGCCCTGACCGCGGAGATCCCGCTGACTTCGGACCTGGAGCAGGTGTGCAGTACTACGATTCGATGATTGAGCTGGTCGGCAACACCCCGCTGGTAAAGCTCAACAGCGTCACCGAGGGCATCCGGGCGACCGTCCTGGCCAAGGTCGAATACTTCAACCCCGGTGGCTCGGTGAAGGACCGCATCGCCGTGCGGATGATCGAGGCCGCCGAGCGCTCCGGGGCGCTGCGGCCGGGCGGCACGATCGTCGAGCCGACCTCCGGCAACACCGGCGTCGGCCTGGCGATGGTCGCCCAGCGCAAGGGCTACAAGTGCATCTTCGTCTGCCCCGACAAGGTGTCCACCGACAAGATCAACGTGCTGCGGGCGTACGGCGCCGAGGTCGTGGTCTGCCCGACGGCCGTGGACCCCGAGCACCCCGACTCGTACTACAACGTCTCGGACCGCCTGGTGCGCGAGACCCCGGGCGCCTGGAAGCCGGACCAGTACAGCAACCCCGACAACCCGCGCTCCCACTACGAGAGCACCGGCCCCGAGCTGTGGGAGCAGACGGAGGGGAAGATCACCCACTTCGTGGCGGGCGTCGGCACCGGCGGCACCATCAGCGGCACCGGCCGCTACCTCAAGGAGGTCAGCGAGGACCGGGTCCAGGTCATCGGCGCCGACCCCGAGGGCTCGGTGTACTCCGGCGGCACCGGCCGCCCCTATCTGATCGAGGGCGTCGGTGAGGACTTCTGGCCGACGGCCTACGACTCGACCGTCGCCAACCGGATCGTCGCGGTCTCCGACAAGGACGCATTCCAGATGACCCGGCGGCTCGCCCGCGAGGAGGGGCTGCTGGTCGGCGGCTCCTGCGGGATGGCCGTGGTCGCGGCGCTGCGGGTCGCCGAGGAGCTCGGCCCCGACGATGTGGTGGTCGTGCTGCTCCCGGACAGCGGCCGCGGCTATCTCTCCAAGATTTTCAACGACGAGTGGATGGCGGACTACGGCTTCCTGGAGGAGGAGGGCCCGGCGGTGCGCGTCGGCGACGTGCTCCAGGGCAAGGAGGGCGGGCTGCCCTCGCTCGTCCATATGCACCCGGACGAGACGGTCGGTCAGGCCATCGAGGTGCTGCGGGAGTACGGCGTCTCGCAGATGCCCATCGTCAAGCCGGGCGCCGGGCACCCGGATGTGATGGCCGCCGAGGTCATCGGCTCGGTGGTGGAACGCGAGCTGCTGGACGCGCTGTTCGCGCAGCGCGCCGCGCTGAGCGACCCGCTGGAGAAGCACATGAGCCCGCCGCTGCCGCACGTCGGCTCGGGCGAGCCGGTCGAGGACCTGATGGTGGTGCTGGGCGGGGCGGACGCGGCCATCGTGCTGGTGGAGGGGAAGCCGAGCGGCGTGGTGAGCCGGCAGGACCTGCTGGCCTACCTCGCCAAGGGCGCCCCGGGCACCTCCCAGCGCTAGCCGCACCCGGGCTTGCCGCTTCGGGCGCAACTCCCGCTGCGGAAAACGTCGTACGCCCTTCCGGTAAGTGGTACGTGGGTGTCACGCGCCCGCAGCACAGGCTTAACACAGCTCCGGCAGATTAGTGGGTGTCGGAAAGGACGACACCGACACCCGAAGTGCGGCGACACGGACCTCCGGAGCGGCTCCCGGACCTCCATGGTCGCCCGGACGTGGCAGCCCGGCCCTGACCCGGCCCGCGTCCTTCGCGGGGACCGCCGTCGTCCCGCCCTCGGTGCTCACACCGGGGTGCGGCGGTTCCCGCGCTTATGCCCCGTCCCACTCGCTGTGTGACTTCTCGCGGCGGCGGCGCAGCCACGAGAAGGCGCCGGACGCGTGCACCGCGTTGACCCCGACGATGCCGGCCCAGGTGACCACCAGCCCGGACAGCCCGGCGTTCACCACGGCGATCGCGGAGAGCGGGATGGCCAGCACCAGCGAGACCGTGACGAAGGCCAAGCGCGCGCCGACCCCCGCCCCGAGCCCGAGTCCGAGCCCGGCGCCCTGCCCGGGCCGGCCCGCCGCGTCGGGACGCGCGCCGCGCGCGGCGGCCATCTGCTGCTCGGCCAGCTGCCGCCGCACCTGGCGGTCCGCGGTGTCGTTGACGCGCTGCTCGACCTTCTCCATGAAGGAGTCGACCAACTCCGTCTCGTACTCCGCCCCCAGCTCCTTGCGCGTCTGGAGGGTCGCGTCGAGTTCGCGCTTCAGATCGGCGTCCCGGCTGTCCATGCTCCGAAGGTACGGTCACAGGGACGCAATGTCGGTAGGGCTAGCCCCCCGAAGCGATTGGGGGGACAGGTACCTGTACCCGCGGCCCGCTGTGGAAGGAGCCAGTCCGTGTCCGCACCTCTGCTTACGTCCCTTGCCGAGCCGCGAGGCGACCGCCCCGACGCGCTCACCCTGGGCGGCCGTGCCTGTTCCCGCGAGGAACTGCTCGGTGCCGCGGGCGCGGTCGCGGCCCGGATCGCCGGGGCGCCGGTCGTCGCCGTGCGGGCGACCCCGACGGCGGAGACGGTGACGGCCGTGGTGGGCGCGCTGCTCGCCGGGGTGCCCGTGGTCCCCGTGCCGCCGGACTCCGGGCCCGCGGAGCGGGACCACATCCTCCGGGACTCCAAGGCCGCGCTGCTGCTGACCGGGCAGGCGGAGGACGGCGCCGGGCAGGCGGCCGGTCCCGCCGCCCCCGTCGAGACCGTCCCGGTGGACCTGGCGGAGCGCGCGGCGTGGAGCGGGCCCGAGCCGGACCCGGAGTCGACGGCGTTCGTCCTCTACACCTCCGGCACCACCGGCGCGCCCAAGGGCGCGCTGATCTCGCGGCGCGCGGTGGCCGCCGACCTGGACGCGCTGGCCGGGGCCTGGGCCTGGACGGCGGAGGACACGCTGGTCCACGGCCTGCCGCTGTTCCATGTGCACGGGCTGGTGCTCGGCGTGCTGGGCGCGCTGCGCGTGGGCGGCCGTCTGGTGCACACCGGCCGGCCGACCCCCGCGGCGTACGCGGCGGCGGGCGGCAGCCTGTACTTCGGCGTGCCGACGGTCTGGCACCGGGTCGTCCAGGATCCCGACGCCGCCCGCGCCCTGTCCGCCGCCCGCCTCCTGGTCTCCGGCAGCGCCCCGCTCCCCGCCCCCGTCTTCCGGGACCTGGAGTCGCTCACCGGGCACCGGCCCGTCGAGCGCTACGGCATGACCGAGACGCTCATCACCCTCAGCACCCGCGCGGACGGCGAACGCCGTCCGGGCTATGTCGGTGCCCCGCTGTCCGGCATCCGCACCCGCGTCGCCGCCGAGGAGGGGGCGGAGATCGGTGAGCTGCAGCTCACCGGCCCCACCCTCTTCGACGGCTACCTGAACCGCCCCGAGGCGACCGCCGACTCGTACACCGAGGACGGCTGGTTCCGCACCGGCGACATCGCGGCCATCGAGCCCGACGGCTTCCACCGCATCGTCGGCCGCGCCTCCACCGACCTGATCAAGTCGGGTGGCTACCGCATCGGCGCGGGCGAGGTCGAGAACGCGCTGCTGGACCACCCGGCGGTGCGCGAGGCGGCGGTCGTCGGCGCCCCGCACGAGGACCTGGGGCAGCAGATCGTGGCGTATGTGGTCGCCGACGGGGTGACCGAGGCGGAGCTCATCGACTTCGTGGCCGGGCAGCTCTCCGTCCACAAGCGCCCCCGCAAGGTCCGCTTCCTGGAGGCGCTGCCGCGCAACGCCATGGGGAAGCCCCAGAAGAAGCTGCTGCCCCCGGCCTGACCTGGCGCTCCGGTGCCTCCTTGCTCCGTCTGCATATAGTCATGCACAGTCGCAGGTGGATGAATGGCGAGGCTAGGGGCGGGAGCGGGCGATGAGCGGGAACACGGGGGCGTCGGCGGAGGCGGAGGCCCGGGCGGCCGGGGCGGGGAGCGGCGCCGCACGGCTGCAGCAGCTCTTCGAGGGCCACCGCCTGACGCCCACCCAGCGGCGCATCGCCCACTGCATGGTGCGGCAGGCGGCCGACGCGCCGTTCCTGTCGAGCGTCGAACTCGCCGAGCTGGCGGGCGTCAGCCAGCCGTCGGTGACCCGCTTCGCCGTCGCGCTCGGCTTCGACGGCTACCCGGCGCTGCGCAGGCATCTGCGGGAGGTCGCCCCCGCCGTCGAGCGGGTGGCGGGCGCGGACGCGTACAACGAGTACCAGCAGGCGGTCCAGTCGGAGATCGACAACCTGCGCCACCTGGCCTCCCTGCTCGCCGACCCGACCCCGGTCGCACGGGCCGGGCGGCTGCTCGCCGAGTCCCGGCCGCTGCCGGTCCTCGGGCTGCGCGCGGCCTCCGCCCAGGCGGGCGGCTTCGCGTACTTCGCGCGCAAGGTCCACCCGGACGTACGCCTGCTGGACGAGGGCGGCACCATGCTCACCGACCGCGTCGACGCCGCCGTGCGCGCGGGCGCGACCGCCCTGCTGTGCTTCGCCCTGCCGCGCCATCCGCGCGAGGTCGTCGAGTGCCTGCAGTACGCCCGGTCCGCCGGGCTGACCGTGGTGACGGTCGCCGACAGCGCCTTCGCGCCGGTGGCCCGCCACAGCGATCTGCTCCTGCCCGGGGCGGTGGGCACCGGCCTCGCCTTCGACACGGCCTGCGCGCCGATGCTGCTGGGGCGGGTGCTGCTGGAGGCGATGTGCGACGCGCTGCCGGACGCGCAGGCGCGGCTGGAGGAGTTCGACGCGAAGGCCGCGGAGCGGGGGCTTTTCGTGGAATGAGCGCGTCTCAGGGAATTCTTACCCCCGGTGACTGGAGTCCCTCCCCGAACGGATGTATGTACGGCTTGTGTGTGAGCCGAGATTCGGTGACGAGGAGGAGGTCTGTCGTGGGGCGCGGGGCGTATGCGCTGGCGCGGGTGGCCGTGGTCGTGCGGGTGCCGGCGGGGTGGCTGTGGTGGCTGGGCGTACTGGCCGCCGGAGTCGGAGTGTTGGTGCCGGGGCTGACGGGGCGCCGGATCGGAGTGCTGGCCGGGGCGGCGCTGTTCCTGATCGCGGCGGCCGTGGCCTTCCTGGTGCGCCGGGGGCGGTATCTGGAGCTGGCGCGCGGTGCCTCGCGCGCGGGCAAGTCGGTGTTCCTGCAGGACCGCGCGGTGACCGTACGGGCCAGGCGGCGGGCGCTGCGCTGGTGGCTGCTGGTGGCGTTCCTGGCCGCGGTGGGGTCGTCGTTCGCCGTGCCCGCGGCCGCCGGGATGCTGCTGGCGGGGACCGGCGCGGGCCTGTGGGCGAAGGCGCTGTGGCTGGGCCGCTGGGAGCAGGCCAACGACGTGCTGCTGTGGGTGCGCGCGGAGTGGGTGGCCCGCGGCAAGCCGGCGGGCAAGGGCGTCAGCGCCTACCAGACGACCGGGATCGTGGCCGGTGACGCGGGCCCGGGCGGCACCAGGCGGGGCCGCGCGGCGCCCGCGGCGGCGCGCTGACGCCGCGTATGCCGCGCTGACGCGACGACGGCGGCCCCCGCGGCGCGGGCGCGCTTGCGACGCGGGGTGCCGCTCGGAAGGTGACCGCCCCCGCGGGCCCCGAAGGCCGCGGAGCGGCCGGAGGCGGCCGTGGTGGTCCTGCCGGCCGAGGCCCCGCGGCGCGACCGCGCTCGCGCCGCGCCGGCGGTGTGGGCGTCGTGGTGGCGCCGCGCGTGTTGCGCCGATGCCGCGCCGGTGGGCCGGTGCGCGGTGCTACGGGCGGGGGCGCCGCCGCGTTCCGCGCCGTTCGTGCCGCCCGCGCCCGAGGGTGCAGGCCCGACGGTGCGCAGCGCCGTTGACGGCCGCGCTGACGTGGTGCGCGTCGCGCGCACTGCGGTGGGGCGGGTGCCCCACCCCCGCGCGACGACCGGCGGGTGTTCGTTCCGCAGGTGTGCGTTTGTGGACCCTTGTCGGCGCGGCGCCGCTGCGCGTGGCCGACCTCGGTCGGCGATCCCGCGCGTCGCGGGCGGCGCGCTGCCCGGGCGGCCCGGCGTGCCGCGCGTCGAGGCGGCGAGCAAGCCGCTGGTCTCGGGGGCCGGGGACGTCCCGGGCCCCCGAGGCGAGGGTGAGGGTGGCCGGGCGGGGTCACAGTCCCGACAGCGCGCCCATGTGCTCGCCGCCGCTCTCCGCGACGATCTCGTCGAGGGACTGTGGCGAGCGCACGGGGGCGAAGCGCACGCGGCTGTTCTTGCCGCCGTTGCCGCCGTCGACCGAGAAGCCGTAGATCCCGGGGCGGGGCAGGCTGTTGTACGCGAAGTGGTTGGAGAAGTAGTACGCGCCCGTGTCGAGCAGCGCGACCAGGTCGCCCGGCGTCAGCTCGGGCAGCGGCCGGTTCACGGCGACCAGGTCGCCCGCGAAGCAGCACGGCCCGGCGACGTCCTGGGCGACCGGGCCGTCCGGCCCGGTCGGCTTGGCCACGCCCCGGCTGTCGTACGCCACGACCCGCAGCGGCCATGACTCCGGGGCGAAGACCGTGCGCGTGGCCAGCTGGGCGCCCGCGTGGGTGATGGCGATCGGGCGGCCACCGGCCGACTTGGCGTACTCCACGCGCGCCAGCACCGTGCCGGACTTGGCGATCAGCGACCGCCCGAACTCGGTGACCAGCCCGTACCGGCCGTCGAACAGCCCGGGGACGGTGTCGCGCAGCAGCAGGGCGTAGTCGAGGTAGCCGGGCGTGACCTCGTCGGAGCCGAAGCTGACGGGCAGCCCGCCGCCGATGTCGAGCGTGTCGATCTGCTGCCGTCCGACCGCCCGGTTGATCTCCTCGGCGAGCTCGTACGTAGCCCGTACGCCCGCCGCCATCAGCTCCAGCGGGCACCCCTGCGAGCCCACGTGTGCGTGCAGCCGGGTCAGCCAGGGCCGTTTGGTGAACGCGTTCACAACCCACTCGCGCGCCCCCGGGTCCAGCAGCGCCACCCCGAACTTCGAGGTCGCAGTGGCGGTGCTGAGCGCCCCGATGCTGCCCCCGCCCACCTGCGGATTGACCCGCAGCCCCAGCGGGCTGAGCAGCACCGCGGGCCCGGGGCCGTTTCGCGGCGCCACCAGCGAGTCCAGGCGCGCCAGCTCCTGCGGGTTGTCGGCGTTGACGGCGATGCCGAGCTCGATGGCCTCGCGCAGCTCGGAGGTGGACTTGGCGGGCGCGTCGAGCACGATGCGCTCGGGCCGGACCCCCGCGGCCCGGGCCAGGGCCAGCTCGCCGGGGCTGGCCACCTCGCAGCCGATCCCCTCGTCGGCCAGCAGCCGCAGCACGGGGACCAGCGAGGCGGCCTTGACGGCGAAGGCGTGCAGCACGGGCGTGCCCGGCGCGACGACCTCGTCGAAGGCGGCCCGCAGCTCGGCCGCGGCCGCCCGGATACCGGCCACGTCCAGCAGCCCGACGACGGGCTGATCGGCCCCGATCAGCCCCTGCTCCACGGCGGCCCGCACCGCCCGCTCCCGACGGGCGGCCACCACGGCCCCCGCCCCCGCTACGACCGGATTCGATGTCATGCCCTCAGCCAACCACCACGCCGCCCGGCCGCCCAGCCCGTCCGGCTCACGGTCCCGCGGTGAGAGACGTCAGAACGTGCCGGGCGTCGGCCGGTACACGCCGCCCGCGCAGGATTCCAGGGCGATCTGCAGCCGGAGCGCGCGAGCGTCGCGTACGGCTTTGTTCTCCGAGATGAGGTGGTACTCCACCTCACGCGCATCCCGCGAGCCGGAGGGCAGCAGAGGAGCCGGCACCGACCCCGGTACGTCGGGCTTGAGGACGGCCCGCACGGTGAGGGTGCAGCCGGTGCGGGTGGGCGCGTAGGTCACGTACGACAGGTCCTGCCACGGGACGTCCCAGACGGTTTGGCCCAGTCGCAGCGTCAGCCGGTCGCGGCTCACCCGGATGGCGCTGCGGTGCAGGTACGGCAGCGCGTGGATCAGGCCGGCCAGCAGGCAGGCGGCCGCGAGGACGCCGCCTAGGGCCAGCCCGATCATCTGCGCGCCCGAAAACCCGGCCGCGGCCGTAACCCCCACCAGGGCGAGCGCCGCCAGCAGCACCGGCCTGCGCATACGACGCCTGAAGGCGGCCCCGCCGCCGTCCTCGACGGCGAACGCGTCCGCGGCCGGTGCGGGACCGGTGCCGGGGCGAGGCTGGGCGGGCCGGCCGGGCGGCTCGTGGGACGGGGCCTGCCGGCCCCGGGGCGGGGTCCGCGGGCCGGGCGGTGCGGGCGGTGCGGGGTGGAACGGCGCGGGGTGGGTCGGCTGTGCGTGCGGCGGGGTGGGCGTCCGCGGGTCGAGGGCCGTCGGGGTGCGGGCCGCGGCGGGGTCGAGCACCGTCGGCACCCCGCCTGTCAGCGCCGTCGCCACCTCCGCCGCCCGCGGCCGGGACTCGGGCGACTTCGCCAGACACGCCTCGACCAGCGGCCGCACGCTCGGCGGCAGTCCGCCCAGGTCCGGCGGCTCGTGGACGACGCGGAACAGCAGGGCGTGCGTCGGGCCCTCGCCGAACGGGCCGCGCCCGGTGGCGGCGAAGTTCAGCACGCTGCCGAGGGAGAAGACATCCGATGGTGGCCCGGCCTCCCGCCCGGTCGCCTGCTCGGGCGACATGAAGCCGGGCGTGCCCATCACGGTTCCGGTTGCCGTGAGGGCCGTGCCTCCGCCGCCCTCGAGCGCCTTGGAGATCCCGAAGTCGATCACGCGTGGGCCGTCGTCGAGCAGTAGTACGTTCGAGGGCTTCAGGTCGCGGTGCACCAGCTTCTCGCGGTGGAACGCGGTCAGGGCCTCGGCGAGCCCGGCGCCCAGCCGCCGCAGTGACGGCTCGTCGAACGGCCCGTGCGCCGCCAGGTGTTCGGCGAGCGAGGGGCCCGGCACGTACTGGCTGGCGACCCAGGGCGTCGGGCCGTCCGGGTCGGCGTCGACCACCGGCGCTGACCAGAAGCCGCCCGCTTTAATGGCCAGCTCTATCTCTCGCCGGAAACGCTGTCTGAACCCTGGGTTGTCGGCGATTTCGGGCCGTACGAGCTTGACCGCGACCCGTCGCCCGGAACCGGACTCGCCCAGGAAGACCTGGCCCATCCCTCCCGCGCCGAGACGGCGGATCAGCCGGTAGGGACCGATCGAGGCCGGGTCGTCGGCCTGGAGTGGCTGTGACAATGCTTCCCCCGCTCCGCAGATGCTCGCTGCGGAGCCCCACGATACTCACGGTGCGGTGCGGCGGCGGTTTCTGCCCTGTCCCCCTGCCGGCGAAACCTTGACGGACGTGGCTCTAACCGGCCGCCGGCGTTCGCGTGGGGCCCAGGTCGCGGCCGAGGTCGCGCAGCGGGCCGCCGACGCGCTGTGCGAGCCCGTCGCGCAGCTCCGTCAGCCGCTCGATGCGCTCGTCGAGATACGCCAGCCGGCGGCGGACGATCATGTTGGGGAGGGTGCACAGGCCGGGCTCCCCGTCGGCGCGGGGCTGGGCGGCAGCGGGGCCCACCCCGCGGCGGCTCGGCTGGAGCGCGGCGATGGCCGCCACCAGGTTCCGTACGTCCTCGATGGTCAGGCCCGCGGTCAGCAGCTCGCGGACGGCCCGCAGATGTCGTACGTCCTCGGCTGTGTAGTCGCGGTGGCCGGAGGGTGTGCGGCGCGCGGTGAGCAGCCCGCGCTGCTCGTAGTAGCGCAGTGCCCGCGGTGTCAGCCCGGCGGCAGCGGCCGCGTCCCCGATCCGCATGGGTGTCCCCCCGTTCCCTCTGTTCGTTTCCGCATTGAGGGCCATTGTCGTGGCGAGCCGCTTACAACTCCACCAGCACCGCGCCCACATGGCGCCCCTCGACCAGTTCGCACAGCGCGCGCGGCGCCTGCTCGATGCCCCGTAGCCGGGTGTGCGGGTAGGCCATCGTGCCCTCGCTCAGCGCGCGGCCGAATTCGCGCTCGTACTGCGGATACGCGTCCATGTGGTCGAAGGCCGCGATGCCGCGCAGCGTGATCCCCCGGGCGATGAGGCCGAAGGTGCTGATCTGGACGGTGGCCATGGCGTCGCCGGTCAGCTGTGCGGACAGCGCGCCGACGAGGGCGAAGCGGGCGCCCCGGCGGGCCACGGCCAGCGCGGCCAGCAGCTGGTCGCCGCCGACGTTGTCGAAGAGGGCGTCGATGCCGTCCGGGGCCGCCTCGCGCAGCTGGTCCTCGATCGGTCCGGCGCCCCGGACCACGGCCGCGTCGTAGCCGAGCTCCTTGACCAGGTACTCGGCCTTGCGCCGGGAGCCGGTGGAGCCGATGACCCGGGCGGCGCCGCGCAGCCGGGCGAACTGCCCGGCCAGCGTGCCGACCCCGCCGGCCGCGCCGGTGACGAACACGGTGTCCCCGGCCCGCACCTCGGCCCCGCGCACCACCCCCAGCCAGGCGGCGAAGCCCTGCGACAGATACGCGGCGGGGTCGGGCAGCGCCCCCGGGCTCAGGCGCTCCGCCTCGGCGGCGTCCACGACCGCGTACTCGCGCCAGCCCAGCCGGTGCCGGACCAGCTCGCCGGGGGTGAATCCGGGGGCGAGGCCGGTGCCGGGCGGGGCGGCGACCACCTCGCCGATGGCCGGGCCGTGCATGGGGTCGCCGGGCCGTTGCAGCAGCTGGGGCAGGTCGAAGCTGTCGGGGTCGGACATCGTGAGGGGCCGCATCACGGCGGCGACGTTCATCAGCCGGTTGCGTACGAGCACCTGCCCGGGGCCGGGCTCGGGCACGGGGGCGGTGGTGACCTCGAAGTGGTCGGTGGTGAGCGTGTCCTGGGGCCGGGCGGCCAGCAGCACCTGGCGGTGGGTGGCGGGCACGGGCAGTGGCATGGAGCGCTCCTCGGTGTGGCGGGAGTGGCGGTGAAGCGGAACGCCGAGACGGTAAGACCTGACGTATACGTCAACCGCAAGCCCGTCTCCTCGGAACACCCCGCGAGGCGGTATTGACTAGCTCTATTCATCGAAGCAAAGATGTGAATATCTCGATCCAGTCGACGGCAGGGAGGCACGGCCCATGTCAGGACCGCGACCCGTACGCGCACCGCGCGGCACCGAGCTCAGCGCCCGGGGGTGGCAACAGGAAGCCGCCCTGCGGATGCTGCAGAACAACCTCGACCCGGAGGTCGCCGAGCACCCGGACAAGCTGGTCGTCTACGGCGGCACGGGCAAGGCGGCCCGCGACTGGCGCTCGTTCGACGCCATGGTCCGCACCCTCACCACGCTGAAGCAGGACGAGACGATGCTGGTCCAGTCGGGCCGGCCGGTCGGCGTGATGCAGACCCACGAGTGGGCGCCGCGGGTGCTGATCGCCAACTCCAATCTGGTCGGCGACTGGGCCAACTGGGAGGAGTTCCGCCGCCTGGAGGCGCTCGGCCTGACCATGTACGGCCAGATGACCGCGGGGTCGTGGATCTACATCGGTACCCAGGGCATCCTCCAGGGCACGTACGAGACCTTCGCCGCGGTCGCCGCGAAGCTGCATTCAATGGGTAAAGGGGTCAACGGCACCCTGGCCGGGACCATCACCCTCACCGCCGGGCTCGGCGGCATGGGCGGCGCCCAGCCGCTCGCGGTCACCATGAACGACGGCGTCGCCCTCTGCGTCGACTGCGACCCGCGCGCCATCGAGCGCCGCATCGACCACCGCTACCTGGACGTACGGGCCGAGAGCCTGGAGCACGCCCTCCAGCTGGCCGTCGAGGCCCGCGATGCCAGGCGGCCGCTGTCCATCGGCGTCCTGGGCAACGCGGCCGAGCTGGTCCCCCAGCTGCTCGCGATGAACGCCCCCATCGACATCGTCACCGACCAGACCAGCGCCCACGACCCGCTGGCGTATCTGCCGCTGGGCGTGGACTTCGACGAGATGGCCTCGTACGCCGCCGAGAAGCCCGCCGACTTCACCCAGCGGGCGCGCGAGTCCATGGCGAAGCACGTCGAGGCCATGGTCGGCTTCATGGACGCGGGCGCCGAGGTCTTCGACTACGGCAACTCGATCCGCGGCGAGGCCCAGCTGGCCGGATACGACCGCGCCTTCGCCTTCCCCGGCTTCGTGCCCGCCTACATCCGCCCCCTCTTCTGCGAGGGCAAGGGCCCCTTCCGCTGGGCGGCCCTGTCCGGCGACCCCAAGGACATCGCGGCCACCGACAAGGCCATCCTCGACCTCTTCCCGGAGAACGAGTCGCTGGCCCGCTGGATCAAGCTGGCGGGGGAGCGGGTCCACTTCCAGGGCCTGCCCGCCCGGATCTGCTGGCTCGGCTACGGCGAGCGCGACAAGGCGGGGATGCGCTTCAACGACATGGTGGCCGACGGCACGCTCGCCGCGCCGCTCGCGATCGGCCGCGACCACCTGGACTGCGGCTCGGTGGCCTCCCCGTACCGCGAGACCGAGGCGATGCTCGACGGCTCGGACGCGATCGCGGACTGGCCGCTGCTCAACGCCATGGTCAACGTCGCCTCGGGCGCCTCCTGGGTCTCCATCCACCACGGCGGCGGCGTCGGCATGGGCCGCTCCATCCACGCGGGCCAGGTCACCGTCGCCGATGGCACGCCGCTGGCGGGCGAGAAGATCCGCCGCGTGCTGACGAACGACCCGGGCATGGGCGTGATCCGCCACGTCGACGCGGGCTACGACCGCGCGGACGAGGTGGCGGCGGAGCGAGGCGTCCGCGTCCCGATGCGCGAGGAAGACACGGCATGAGTGGGGGCGATCGTCCCGCAGGGCAGAACGGGTGGGCACAACCCACCCACCGGTCCGCACCCGCGCACGATACGGAAACCAGCGCGAGGGCCGGCGCCTCGTTCCACGAGATGTGGCGCGACCTGCTCCCCCTCGGCCGCAACGCGACCACCCACGGCTACCGCCGCTACGCCTGGACCGCCGCAGACGCCGACTGCCGCGCCTGGTTCCGCGCCCAGGCCACGGCCCGTGGCCTGGGCTACGAGGAGGACCGCAACGGCAACCAGTGGGCCTGGCTCGGCGACCCCGCCGCCGGGGACGCCGTCGTGACCGGCTCGCACCTGGACTCCGTGCCGGACGGCGGCGCCTTCGACGGCCCGCTCGGCGTCGTCTCGTCCTTCGCCGCGCTGGACGAGCTCCGCGCGCGCGGGGCGCGCCCCGCCAAGCCGCTCGCCGTCGTGAACTTCGGCGACGAGGAGGGGGCCCGCTTCGGCCTGGCCTGCGTCGGCTCGCGGCTGACCGCCGGGCAGCTGAGCGCCGAGCAGGCGCATGCGCTGCGGGACGGCGACGGGGTGAGCCTGGCGCAGGCCATGGAGCGCGCGGGGTACGACCCGGAGGCGATCGGCCCCGACCCGGAGCGGCTGGCCCGCATCGGCGCGTTCGTGGAGCTGCACGTCGAGCAGGGCCGCGCCCTCGACGCGCTGTCCGACAGCGGCTCCGCCGCGGGCGCTCACCCCGTCGGCGTCGCCTCCGCGATCTGGCCGCACGGCCGCTGGCGGTTCGACTTCCACGGCGAGGCCAACCACGCCGGGACGACCCGGCTGGAGGACCGCCGCGACCCGATGCTGACCTACGCCAACACCGTCCTGGCCGCCCGCAAGAAGGCGCGGGTCGCCGGGGCGCTGGCGACGTTCGGCAAGGTCAGCGTGGAGCCGAACGGCGTCAACGCCATCGCCTCGCTGGTCCGGGGCTGGCTGGACTCGCGGGCCGCCGACGAGGAGACGCTCGCGGCCGTCGTCGGCGAGATCGAGCGCGCTGCCGTGGAGCGCGGGCGGCGGGACGGCGTGGACGTGCGGGTCACGCGGGAGTCGTTCACACCGGTGGTGGAGTTCGCCCATGGCCTCCGTGACGAGCTGGCAGGGCTCCTCGGCGGCGTCCCGGTCCTGCCCACCGGCGCGGGACACGACGCCGGCATTTTGTCCGCGTCCGTACCAACCGCCATGCTGTTTGTAAGGAACCCCACCGGCGTCTCGCACTCACCCGCCGAGACGGCGGCCGAGGACGATTGCCTCGCCGGGGTGACGGCACTCGCGGACGTACTGGAGGGCCTGGCGTGTCGCTGACGGCGCAGACCTACTGGGCGGAGCACGCCTGGCTGGGCGAGAGCGTGGAGCCGAACGTGCTGATCGTGACGGCGGTCGACGGCCGGATCAAGGCGGTGCGGGCGCATACACCCGTGCCGCCCGCCGGGGCCGTCTGGCTGCGCGGCCTGACCCTCCCGGGCCTGGCCAACGCCCACAGTCACGCCTTTCACCGCGCCCTGCGCGGCGTGGTCCAGGTCGGCAGCGGCACGTTCTGGACCTGGCGCGAGGTGATGTACGGCGTCGCGGACAAGCTCACCCCGGAGAGCTACTTCGAGCTGGCCCGCGCCGTCTACGCCGAGATGACCATGGCGGGCATCACCTGCGTGGGTGAGTTCCACTACCTTCACCACGCGCCCGGCGGCACCCGCTACGACAACCCCAACGCGATGGGGGAGGCCCTGATCGCGGCCGCCGCCGAGGCCGGGATCAGGATCACCCTCCTCGACACCTGCTATCTCTCCTCCGGATTCGGCGCCGAGCCGGGCACCCATCAGCTGCGCTTCTCCGACGGCACGGCACAGGCCTGGGCGGAGCGGGTGTCCGCGCTCAAGGGCGACGGCAACACCCGCATCGGCGCGGCCGTCCACTCGGTGCGGGCGGTGCCCGTGGACCAGATCGGGACTGTCTCCGGCTGGGCCGACCACCACGCGGCGCCTCTCCATGTCCACCTCTCCGAGCAGACCGCCGAGAACGACGCCTGTGTCGAGGCGCACGGCTTCACGCCGACCCGGCTGCTCGCCGACCACGGTGTGCTGGGCCCGCGCACCACGGCCGTGCACGCCACCCACCTCACCCCCGGGGACATCCGGCTCCTGGGCCACTCGGCCACCGGCGTATGCATGTGCCCGACCACCGAGCGCGACCTCGCCGACGGCATCGGCCCGGCCGCCCAGCTGCAGGCCGCGGGCTCCCCGCTCTCCCTGGGCAGCGACAGCCACGCCGTGATCGACATCCTGGAAGAGGCGCGCGCCATGGAGATGGACGAGCGGCTGCACACCCGCACCCGGGGCCACTGGAGCGCGGCCCGGCTGCTGCGCGCCGCCACCGTCGACGGCCACGCCGCCCTCGGCTGGGGGGACGACGCGGGCCGGATCGAGCCCGGCGCGCTCGCCGACCTCACGACGATCGCGCTGGATTCCGTCCGCACGGCGGGACCGCCGCCCCGGCTCGGGGCCGAGACGGCCGTATTCGCGGCGACCAACGCGGATGTCCGGCACACCGTGGTCGGCGGGCGCCATGTCGTACGGGACGGGCTGCACCAGCTCGTCCCGCGGGTCCCCGAGGCCCTGGCCGAGGCCGTCGCGGCGCTGCGGGACTGAGCCGCGGCCCCGCGCACAGTCCCAAGGACGGCCGCCCCGCGCACAGCCCCCAGCACAGCCGCACGCACGGCCCTATGAAGGAGAACGCCCCCGCGATGACGACCGCGACCGCCATCATCGACATCTCCACCCTCGTCACCAACGACCCCTCCCTCGGCGAAGGCCCCCTCGGTCTGCTCCAGGACGCGGCCGTCGTCATCGACGGCGACCGCGTCGTCTGGGTCGGTGAGTCAAGCAAAGCACCCGCCACTGACAACCAGGTCGACGCGGGCGGCCGGGCGCTCCTCCCCGGCTTCGTCGACTCCCACTCCCACCTGGTCTTCGCGGGCGACCGGACGGAGGAGTTCAACGCCCGGATGTCCGGCCGCCCCTACAGCGCGGGCGGCATCCGCACCACCGTCGCCGCCACCCGCGCCGCCTCCGACCGGGACCTGGACGTGAACGTGGCGCGCTACGTCCGCGAGGCGCGCCGCCAGGGCACCACGACGCTGGAGATCAAGTCCGGCTACGGCCTCACCTCCCAGGACGAGGCCCGCTCGCTGGAGATCGCCTCCGCCTATACCGACGAGGTCACCTACCTGGGCGCGCATGTCGTGCCGCCCGAGTTCGCCGACGACCCCGCCGCGTACGTCGACCTGGTCACCGGCCCGATGCTGGACCTCTGCGCCCCGCACGCCCGCTGGATCGACGTGTTCTGCGAGCGGGGCGCCTTCGACGGCGACCAGGCCCGTACGATCCTCACCGCCGGGGCACGGCACGGTCTGACCCCGCGCGTGCACGCCAATCAGCTGACCCGGGGACCCGGTGTCCGGCTGGCCGTCGAGCTCGGGGCCGCCTCCGCCGACCACTGCACCCATCTCTCCGACGCCGACGTCGACGCCCTGGCCCAGGGCGACACGGTCGCCACCCTCCTGCCGGGCGCGGAGTTCTCCACCCGCTCGCCGTACCCCGACGCGCGCCGCCTGCTGGACGCGGGCGTGACCGTGGCGCTCTCGCCCGACTGCAACCCGGGCTCGTCCTTCACCAGCTCCATGCCCTTCTGCGTGGCGCTGGCCGTCCGCGAGATGGGGATGACCCCGGACGAAGCGATCTGGGCGGCCACGGCGGGCGGGGCGCGGGCCCTGCGCCGCACCGACGTCGGCCGGGTCGCCCCCGGCGCCCGCGCCGACCTGGCCCTGCTCGACGCCCCCTCACACGTCCACCTCGCCTACCGCCCCGGCGTCCCTTTGGTCGCGGCGGTCTGGCAGGGCGGCACCCTGGTCTGACCGAGGCGGAACGGGGCATGGGCGCGGGCGCGGATAAGGGCCCGTCCCAAGTGGGGCGGGCCCTTATCCGTCTGCGGTGAGCGCCTACTCCTCGACCGTCAGGCCCCTGCGGAGCCTGACGAGTGTGCGCGACAGCAGCCGGGAGACATGCATCTGGGAAATGCCCAGCTCATCGCCGATCTCCGATTGCGTCATATTTGCCACGAAACGCAGCGAGAGAATCTTCCGGTCACGCGGCGAGAGGTCCGCGATGAGGGGTTTGAGGGATTCGACATATTCGATGCCCTCAAGTCCGTGGTCCTCATAGCCGATACGGTCCGCGAGCGCGCCCTCGGTGTCGTCCTCTTCCGGCTGGGCGTCCAGCGAGCTCGCGGTGTACGCGTTGCTCGCGGCCATGCCCTCGATGACCTCGGCGGTGGTGAGGCCCAGCCGCTCGGCCAACTCGGCGGCGGTCGGGGCGCGGTCCAGCCGCTGGGCCAGCTCGTCGCCGGCCTTGGCCAGGTCGAGCCGCAGTTCCTGCAGCCGCCTGGGTACCCGCACCGACCAACTGGTGTCCCGGAAGAAGCGCTTGATCTCGCCGACGATGGTCGGCATCGCGAAGGTGGGGAACTCGACGCCCCTGCTGAGCTCGAAGCGGTCGATGGCCTTGATGAGGCCGATGGTCCCGACCTGGACGATGTCCTCCATGGGCTCGCTGCGGGAGCGGAAGCGGGAGGCGGCGAACTTGACCAGGGCCAGGTTGAGCTCGACCAGGGTGTTGCGCACGTACGCGTACTCGTGCGTGCCTTCTTCGAGGATCTCGAGCCGCTCGAAGAGCGTCTTGGACAGCGCCCGCGCGTCCACCGGCCCCACCGTCTCGTACGGCGGGATCTCCGGTAGGTCGGCCAGTTCGGGCATGTCCTCGAAAGGACGGCCGGTGGCCGTGGGGCCATCCGGGCCGGAAGTTGACTGTTGTGATGATGTGATTGCCGACGAGGCGATGATCCGAGTGTCCTGAGTGGCCGATGTGTTCACAGAGGAATCGGTGCGCGATTCGTCGAGCCGGGGTGACATAAGTCTCCTCCCTCATTCTCGGCATATGGCTGCCGATGCCATTACGAGCTGCTGCGGTTTGCGGCGCCTCCAAAGCCGGCCGTGGCGGGTGTGTCTCTCTACGCCTACCCGCAATCACCTGCAAGTGGCAAGTCCATGTTGTCCATATTTGGCGAAGTATGTGGATTGTTCAGCTACCGGAGGGCGTGCAGAAGGCGTAATGTTCGACGCGCGCAATCGAAAGCAACGAGACGCCAGAAGAGGTGCGCACATGGACCGCCAGATGGTCGGCAGCGCCAGCAAGGGCCGACTGCAGGTCGAGGTTCGGCACCACGGGGCGAGTGCGGTCGTGACGCCGGCGGGTGAGCTGGACCACCACACCGCCGAGGCATTGCGCGAACCGCTGGAGGCCTGCGTGGAGGAGGGGCATGCGCGGCTGGTCGTGGACTGTTCCAAGCTGGAGTTCTGTGATTCCACCGGGCTCAACGTCCTCCTCGGCGCCCGTCTGAAGGCCGAGGCCGAAGGCGGTGCGGTCCATCTGGTCGCGATGCAGCCGGTCGTGGCGCGCGTGTTCGAGATCACAGGCGCCGAGGCCGTCTTCACGGTGCATGACTCCCTGGACGCGGCGCTCGTCGAGTAGTGGCGGCCCTTCCTGTTTCCGGTGCTGCCCGGGTGCGTCTTCGGCGCGTCATGGATGCGTAGTCCTCGTCACACGAGAGGTTCGGGGAAAGTGGGTGTTCTCACGCTTTCGTCGGGCAGGAGACAGGCTGAAACTGTTGAAAAGATCAGGCATTCCTTGACCCTGAATCGGTGAATCGGTGAGGTGAAGCCGCTGATGAGCACCACCCGGCCGTACCCGCCGGGCGACCGTGGCCCGGAGCCGGACGGCCCCGCTGCTTCGGCCACCCCAGCGGTGAGCCCACCCGTCGGGCACATCCGCCAGATCCGCAGGCTCCACCTGATCGGAGCCAGCGGCGCCGTGCCGCGCGCCCGCGACTTCACCCGCGAGGCGCTGCGCGACTGGGGCTGGCTTCCGGCCGTAACGGCCGATCAGCGGGCCGCCGCCGAGGACGTCCTGCTCGTCGTCTCCGAACTCGTCACCAACTCCTGTCTGCACGCCGACGGGCCCGAAGAGCTGCGCGTCAGCTGCTCGGCGAAGGTGCTCCGGCTCGAAGTGGTGGACCTCGGCTCGGGCACCCCCGCCCCCCGCACCCCGCACCGCGCGGGCCGCCCCGGTGGCCACGGCATGTTCATCGTGCAGCGGCTGTGCCTCGACTGGGGGGTCGTACGGAACCCCGAGGGCGCCGGCAAGACGGTCTGGGCTGAACTGGCCGCTCCCTCCTGACGCCCGGGGCCGCTCCCGGCCTCCCGGCAATCCGGCGGACACGGGCCCACGCAGGCCCCGGTTTCCGCATCTTCACCCGCTGCGCGCCGAACCGGCGCGCACTTTGTCTTCCCTCGACAAGGTCCCCGGCGTACTGTCAGCGCCCGATCTGATGTGTCGTCAGTAATATTCGGCTGCGGCACTTGACGAGAGGGGATCTCGAGGTGTCCCACACAGAACGCCACGCGGTCGGCCGTGGCGCAGCCCTCGCACTCGCCGCTGCCGTGGCCGGTTCGGCGGTACTCCTCGCCGCCCCGGCCGCGCGGGCCGCCACCGTGGATGTCGACTACAAGTGCAAGACACCGATCGGTGACAAGAGCGCCGTGTCGCCCATCGACATCAAGGCCGTGAAGAGCGGCAGTGCGTACAAGCTCACCATGTCCTTCCAGAAGGGCGTCTCCTCCAGCCCCGTCGAGTTGGGCAAGGGCGCGATGCATCCGAGCGCGCTCATCAAGCTCGGCGGCGCGGAGACCGGCACGCTCCAGGTCTCCGGGCCCCCCAACGCCGAGGCCATCCCCGCCAACACCCCCATTAAGATCACCGACCTGACGGGTACGTACACCCCGAAGAAGACCGGGAAGGTCACCTTCACCGCCTCGACGCTCACCATCAAGGCGCTGGGCACCACCACGACCTGCACACCGGGCAACAACCCGGGGCCCTCGCTGACCCTGGACGTCACGGGCGCGGGCGGCTCCGGCGGCACCAGCGGTTCGGGCGGCTCCGGCAGTACGGGCGGGAGCGGTACGGGCGGATCCGGCTCCAGCGGCACCAGCGGTGCGCAGAACTCCTCCGGCGGCAGCCTCCCGCAGACCGGACCGGCTGACTCCGCGATCGCCCTCGGCACGCTCGGCGCCACCGTGGTCCTCGCCGGCGCGGCCGGAACGCTCTGGCTGACCCGCCGCAGGCGCCCGCACCGGGCCTAGGGCCACCGGGCGCACGACGCACGGACGCGGGGACGCACGGACCTCGCGGTCCGCCTCGGGCGGCGGGCCGGTCCGGCGCCGCCCCGCGGCCACGCACGAGCACGAGCACCAGCACCCAAGGAGCCGCCGATGCCGTCTCGTATCCGCGCAGCATGGACGGTCGCCGCCGCGTCCGCCGTCGCCGCCGCGCTGCTCACCGCGCCCGCCACGGCCGCCGGGCCCGACTGGTCCGCGAGGCCCGCGGCCGGGGGCGCGGCCGGGCCGGGCGCCGGCGACCGGCCGTACTTCTACCTGGAGGGCGGGCCGGGCAGCGCGCTCCAGGACCGGCTCTCGCTCGTCAACCGTGGCAAGCGGCCCCGCACCGTCCGATTACGTGCCGACGACGCGCCCCCTGACGCCTCATCGGCGGCGCGGGACAGCGGCGCGTGGATCTCGTTCGCCGCCAAGCGGGTCACGGTCCCGGCCCGCACCCGTGCCGACGTCCCCTTCACCCTCACCGTCCCGCCCGAGGTGCCGCCCGGCGACCACCCCGGCGCCATCGTCGTCACCGGCGGCGGCCGGGAGGTCCGGGTGCCGGTGCATCTGCGGGTGAGCGGGCGGACGCTGGCGGCGATCTCCGTCGAGGACGTGAAGGTGGTCAAGGCCGGCGGCGGGGCCACCATCCAGTACGCGCTCGTCAACCGCGGCAACACCGTGCTGACGCCCCGGCTGGCGGTGCGCGCCGACGGGCTCTTCGGCGAGGTGCTGCGCCGGGACGCCCGCACGCTGCCCGTCGAGGTGGCGCCCGGCCGCCGGGTGCGGCTCTCAGAGAAGTGGCCGGACGCGCCCGCCCTCGACTCGGTGGACGTCACCCTCACCGTCACCGCGGCGGGCGGCGCCCACGCGGCCGCCTCCGCCGGTTACACCGCCGTGCCCTGGGGCGTCCTGGCCGGGGCGGCGGCCGTGGCGCTGGGCGCGGTCGCGAGCACCGGCGCCTGGCTGCTGCGGTGGCGGCGCGGCCGCCACCGCCCCGGGGACGGCGACGCGCCCGCGGAACCGGCGCGGGAGGCAGGGGAACCAGCAGGCACGGGGTCAGGAGCCATGACGTGACAGGCCGTACGGACACCCAGCCGACCCCACGCTCGGCACCAGCACCAGCACCAGCACCAGCACCCGCACCCGCACCCGCACCCACACCAGCACCCGTGCCTACGGACGTGCCCGCGGCCCCCCGCGTACGCCGCCCGCTCGCCGCGCTGCTGGCCGTCCTCACGCTCGTCGTGCTCGCGCTGGGCACACCGCCGCAGGTCCGGGCGGCCGCCGCGGCCGACGGCCCGACCGCGACGGTGTCCAAGGAGGAGGCGGGCGCGGGCGGCACGGTCACCGTGAGCGGCCGGGGCTGGCGGCCGCGCGCCCTGCTCATGATGCTCATCTGCGGGCAGAACATGATCGGCGGCACCAACTCCTGCGCCAACTCCGACGGCAGAGCGGTCACCACCGACGCGAAGGGCGTCTTCCACAAGAAGCTGCCGGTCGCCGAGCCGCCCAAGCCCTGCCCCTGCGTCATCCATGTGGCGACCGTCACCGGCGAAGCCGCCTACGCCGATGTGCCGTTCCGGGTCGCGGGGCATCCGGTCGTGCCGCTGCCGAAGCAGGAGGGGACCGGGGGCGAGCGGCTGCGGGCGCTGTCGGCGCGGCTCGACGGGTCGAGCGGACTGCTCACCTGGTTCGGCGCGCCCCCGCAGCGCCGTCTGGTGGTCACCGTCGCCAACCTCGGCTCCACCCCGGCCCGCGACCCGGTCTTCCAAGTCGGCACCTCGCACGGCGTGTTCGCCCCCTCCTGGGAGGAGCAGCAGTGGCGGGGGACCATAGCGGCCGGGAAGAAGGCGCAGGTCAAGCTCCCCGTCGAGCTGTCGGCGGGTGCGCACGGCGACTACCAGGTGTCGCTCAAGTACGGCCGGAAAGTGCTGGTCGAACAGCCATGGACGGTGGGGCGGCCGTGGGGCGTCACGCTCTTCTGGATTCTGCTGTGCGTGGTGGTCCCGGCGGCGGTCTTCCGTATCGGCATGGCCGTCGTGGACAAGGTGCGGCCGCGTACGGCGGTGGTCGCGGCGCGCGGCGGTGATGACGACGGCGCGCTGCCCTGGTTCACCCCGGACACACTGCCGGGCGGCGCGCTGCCGCACACCCGGAGCACACAGAACACACAGAACACACAGAACACACAGAACACACAGAGCACACAGAGCACACCGAGTGCGCACAGCGCGCACGGCACACAGACGCAACACCTTTCCGCACCGTCCCAGGAGAACCGACCGACCCCGAAAGGATCGACGTGAGTACGCAACGAAGAGTGGGCGCGGCAGCGGCTGCGCTGCTGCTCGGCGGTGCGGGCGTGCTGATGGGCGCGGGCACCGCACGGGCGGCCGAGGTCTCGTACGCGACCGAGTGTCTGCCGCCGCCGATCTCCGGCCTGCCTCCGGTGGAGGGCACCACGACAGTGGAGGTACAGGCCCCGGCGACGGCGAAGGTCGGCGACGAGGTCGAAGTGGTCTGGAAGACGGTGCAGGCCGCCTCCAAGAACCCGCCGATCCTCGATATTGAGGAGAACACCGTCAAGCCGACCGGCACCCTCACGGTGGGGGGCGCGCAGACGGGCGAGCTGGCCATGGAGGGGCCGCGGGAGAACCCGGCGATCCCCAAGGACAGCCCTATGAAGCTGGCCGATATGAAGGGCAAGCTCAAGCTGACGCAGGCGGGGGAGGTGACGCTGACCCCGGGCGCGTACAACATCAACGTCAGCAAGCCGCTGTCCACGGACACCAAGTGTTCGGCGAAGGAGACGGTCAAGGCCGCGGCCACGATCAAGGTGACGGGCAGCGGCGGCACCACGACGGGCGGCTCGACCACCGGGGGCAACACCACCGGCGGGAACACGACAGGGGGTAACACGACAGGGGGTAACACGACAGGGGGTAACACCACCGGAGGGAACACGACGGGCGGCAACACAACCGGGGGCAACACCACCGGGGGCAACACCACGGGCGGCGGTGGGGGCGGCGACTCGTACACCGGCAAGGAGGTCTCGGTCGCCTACGCCTGCAAGACCCCCATCGGCGACAAGAACGCCACCTCCCCGGTCCGCATCAACGCCGTCAAGAACGGCGGGAGCTTCGACCTGACCGTGAAGTTCGGCAAGTCCGTCATGGACAGCCCGGCCGACATCCCCGCGGACTCGGTCAAGCCGTCGATGGCCGTCAAGGTCGGCGGCGCGGACAAGGGCACGGTCAGCGTGGTGGGCCCGACCAACAAGGAGGCCATCAAGTCCGGCGCCCCGATCGAGATCCCCGACCTCACCGGCACCTACAAGCCCGGCGCGAGCGGCAAGTCGACGCTCACCCCCGGGGTGCTCACGGTCAAGGCGCTCGGTACGACGACCACCTGCACCCCCGCCAAGGACACCCAGGCCTCGCTGGAGCTGGACACCACGGCCCAGTCCAGCGGCGCCTCGGGTGGCGACAGCAGCAGCGGCGGCTCGGGCAGCAGCGGCAGCTCCGGATCCACCGGCGCCGGGACCAGCGGCGGGCTGGCCGAGACCGGCGCCAGTGACCACGGCGGCCTCAAGGCCCTCGGGCTGGTGGCCGGCACGGCCATCCTGCTCGGCGCCGCTGTCTTCACCCTGACCCCCTGGCGCAAGCTGCGCGGCACGCGCTGACGCACGGCGTACGCAGGGGCCCGGCGCGATCACCCGGACGCTGTTGGTTAATTCGGGCCCTGCGTGACGTCGGCCTTCAAGTACCGGTTGTGGTCTTGAAGGCCGACGTTGTCGTTTGGGGTGGGTGTCGATGTCTATGCAGCCGAAGGGGTCCGGGGAGATTCCGGCGGAGACGGTGCGGGTGGCGCGGGCCGCGTTCCCGAAGGGGAGTCTGGCGATCCGGGTCCGGGACGAGCTGGGGCCGCTGTTCACCGACGAGGAGTTCGCGGACCTGTTCCCTGCGCGGGGGAAGCCTGCCTGGTCACCGGGGCGCCTCGCGTTGGTGCTGGTGTTGCAGTTCGTCGAGGGGCTCACCGACCGGCAGGCCGCCGAGGCGGTGCGGGCGAGGATCGACTTCAAATACGCCCTCGCGTTAGAGCTGGCTGACCCGGGCTTCGACTTTTCGGTGCTGTCGGAGTTCCGGGACCGCCTCATCGAAGCGGAGGCGGTCAGGCGGGTGCTGGACGGCATCCTGGCCGCGGCCCGGGAGAAGGGCCTGCTCAAGACGGCCGGCCGGGCCCGCACCGACTCCACGCACGTGCTGTCTGCGGCCCGTCAGTTGTGCTGGCTGGAGATGGTCGCGGAGACGCTGCGCTCGGCGTTGAACACGGTGGCCGAACAGGCCCCCGAATGGCTGGCCGGCATCGCGGAGCCGGACTGGTTCAAGCACTACGCGACGAAGGCCGAGGACTCCCGGTTTCCCCAGGCCCGTGCCAGGCGGGATGAGGTGGGCCTGCGGATCGGCAGGGACGGGACGCGGCTGCTTGAGGCGGTCTTCGCCTCCGGCGCACCGCACGGTCTGCGGGCGCTGGACGAGGTGGAGATCCTGCGGCGGGTGTGGGTGCAGCACTTCCACCAGGTCGGCGGCGAGGTGGCACGGCGGGACCCAAAAGACCGGCCGCCGGGCGCGATGCGTCTGGTCACGCCCTATGACATCGAGGCCCGGGGCAGCGTCAAACGCGACACCTTCTGGGACGGCTACAAGATCCACCTCACCGAGACCTGCGAGCCAGACACCCCGAACCTGATCACGAACGTGGCCACCACCGACGCCACCGTCCCCGACAACGTCATGAGCGAGGTGATCCACGCCGGGCTCGCTGCACGCGACTGCCTGCCCGGTGAGCACTGGGTCGACGCCGGATACCCCACCGCCACCGCTCTGGTGACCACCCGCCACCGGTACGGCACCGCCCTGCACGGCCCCGTCGCGGCCAACACCAGCGCACAGACCAGCACCGCAGGCGGCTACGACCAGGAAGCCTTCACCATCGACTGGGACCAAAAGAAGGTCACCTGCCCCGGCGGCGCCACGAACACCACCTGGAGCAACCGGCTCTCCCAGCAAGGGCTGCCCGTGATCCGGGTGCGGTTCTCCGTGCTGGACTGCCGGCCCTGTCCGGTGCGGCGCGAGTGCATCAACTCATCCACCGCCGAACGCCGCGAACTGCGGCTGCGACACCACGACGAACACCACGCGCTCCGCACGGCCAGGGCAGAACAGCAGACCGACGACTGGAAGGAGCGCTACAAGATCCGGGCCGGCGTCGAGGGCACCATCTCCCAGGGCGTCGGGCGCTGCGGCCTGCGCAGATCCCGCTACCGCGGCCTGGCCAAGACCAGCCTCCAGCACCAGCTCACCGGCGCCGCCCTCAACCTCGCTCGCATCGACGCCCACCTCACCGAAACACCGAGGGCCCGCACCCGCACCAGCCACTTCGCAGCACTTCGCCCCGCCGAGCACCAGCTCAACGGGGCGAAGTGATCAGGAGCCCGAATAAACCAACAGCGTCCGATCACCCGCGCCGGGCCCCTCACACATCGCTCATCCGCGCCGCCTCAGTGAACGTCGCCCATCAGCCGCCCGACCTGCTTGCGGTACAGGTAGATCGCGACACCGGCCGCCGCGGCCACCGCCGCCTCCAGCGCGATGATCCCCACGCCGCTCAGGTCGACCCCCGCGATGGACAGCAGGCCCGTGGTGCAGTCACCCGCGGTGACGGCCAGGAACCACACGCCCATCAGCACGAGGAGGGCCCGCATGCCGTAGAAGGTCAACTACCCTTCGCTCAAGCGAAGGGCTTGCACAGCGGGCGTCACTGGCGGTGGCGCTGCGCTTGCGTCCAGCCTCACCCCGGGATGAGGCAGGGGCCGTTGACTGGGCCCCGCGTCGCCACAACTGCCGCGCTCTGGCGCGGATGTTGCGGGAGCCGTTCCGGTCTGCGTGATCAACGAATCCGCAGGACCGGCACGCGAACCAGGCTTGACTCACCCGGTTCGCCTTGTCGATGTGGCCGCATTCGGCGCAGGTGCGGGAGGTGTACGCCGGATCGACGTACACCACCGGCACCCCGGCCTTGCGGGCCTTGTACGCGATGAAGCCGCCCAGCTGGGCGAAGGCCCAGGAGTGCACGGTGGCCCGTTGGGGCTTACGGAGCCGTACCCGCTCACGGATGCCCCTGAGGTCTTCCAGGGCGATCCCGCGACCGGTGCGTTCTGCCACGGCCACCACATGCTTCGCGATCTTGTGATTGGTATCCCTCGCCCGCCGCGCCTCCTTGCGGCGCCGCTTCTTCAACCGGCGCCTGGCCGACGGTGTGTTCTTCCTCTGCAGCTTGGCGCGCAGCGTCCGCTCGCGGGCCCGGGTGCGGTCGAGAGCCCGCCCCGCCATGATCTCGCCGTCCGAGGTGGTGGCGATGTTGACGATGCCCAGGTCGATACCCAGGAAGTCCGCGGGGTCGGTGTTCGGCGGCGCTTCGGGCACCTCGCAGGTGGCCATGAGGAACCACATGCCGTCCCGGCGCACAAGGTCCGACTCGCCCTGGCGGTGCAGGGCCAGGGTGGCGAGCTGCTCCACGGATGCGGTGAATCTGACGTCCTTGATGCGGCCGGTCAGTGTCCAGATCGAGACTCGCCGCTCGGCGATCTGCCAGGACAGCATCCGGTCGTCATAGGGCTGGGCGCCCTCGGGGCGGAAGGTGATCGGCTTCTCGGTGGCCTTGCGGTAACGCTTGGAGCCCGGCCTGCCGAGGTTCCCGGCCTTCAGGTTGGCCTTCAAGGTGGCGTACGCATCGCATGTCTTCTTGATGACATGCTGGGCAGCCTGCGCCCCAAGCCCCCACCGGGCCCGGATCTGCGCATAGGCGAGTTTACGCAGCGCGAAATTTCGGCTGATCCCGCGTTCGTAGGCGAGGGAGCTGACCCAGGTGGCCGCCTCGTTGCAGGCGGTCAGCGTCGTCTCCAGGGCCGACGCCTGCTCGGGCGTCGGCAGGAGCTTCACTTGGACCACCAGCTTCATAACCGCGACTCTACGTGGCCAGGCGCACAAGCACTTCAGCTCCGAACATCAGTTCACTCGCACGTGCGACCTCATCGTACGCGCGTTCGCCATCCTCGGCTCCGCCGGGCTGTGATGCCGGTGCTCAGCACCCAGAAGAGACGAGGCTGTGACGCTCCGCGCCGAAGGCGCGCCCGGTGGGGGTGTCCCGCGCCGGGCCGACAGAGTGCCTGTGCGCGCCCCGTGCCCGAACCTGGTCGGACTACCATCACCCCATGACCCGAGTACTGCTCGCCGAGGATGACGCATCCATCTCGGAGCCGCTCGCCCGCGCCTTGCGCCGTGAGGGGTACGAGGTAGAGGTGCGGGAGGACGGACCGACCGCGCTCGACGCCGGCCTGCAAGGAGGCGTCGATCTGCTCGTCCTCGACCTGGGCCTGCCGGGCATGGACGGCCTGGAGGTCTGCCGCCGTCTGCGTACGGAGGGCCACGGCTTCCCCGTCCTGGTGCTCACCGCGCGCGCGGACGAGGTGGACACGGTGGTCGGCCTGGACGCCGGCGCCGACGACTACGTCACCAAGCCGTTCCGCCTCGCCGAGCTGCTGGCCCGGGTGCGGGCCCTGCTGCGGCGCGGCGCCGTCGAGACACAGGCGCAGCAGCCGGCCACCCACGGGGTGCGCATCGACGTGGAGTCGCATCGCGCCTGGATGGGCGACGAGGAGCTGCAGCTGACCGCCAAGGAATTCGATCTGCTGCGGGTCCTGGTCCGGGACGCGGGGCGGGTCGTCACCCGTGACCAGCTGATGCGCGAGGTGTGGGACACCACCTGGTGGTCGTCGACGAAGACGCTCGACATGCACATCTCCTGGCTCCGCAAGAAGCTCGGCGACGACGCGGCCAACCCCCGGTACATCGCCACCGTCCGCGGGGTCGGGTTCCGATTCGAGAAAAGCTAAGAAAAGCTGAGAGACATCTCGGCGTGACACGGTAGGGCTATGCGCCGTCGTTTGATCAATTCCACGCTCGCCGTGGTGCTCGTCGTCATCGCCGTCTTCGGCCTTTCCCTGGTCATCGTGGAGACCAGGACCATCGAGGACAGCGCCCAGGAGAGCGTCGACTCCGACGCGGTGCGCCTGGTCAGCATCGTCGACAGCAGACTGCTGGGCGGCGAGGGGGTGACGCCCACGGTGCTCCGCGAGCAGATCGAGCCCGGCCGCTACGCCGTGATCAAGATCCCGAACCACGATGTGGTGGAGATCGGCAAGCGCCCGACCGGCAGCGTGATCTCCTCGCAGGAGCGGGGCGAGCAGGGCGAGACGGTGCGGGTCGAGGCGTCGCGTTCGACGGTCAGCCGGGAGGTCGGCCGCACCATGCTGATCATCCTGGCGGTGGCGCTGCTCGCCGTGCTCGCCGCCGTCTTCCTCGCCGTACGGCAGGCACACCGGCTCTCCGCCCCGCTCACCGACCTCGCCGAGACCGCCGAGCGCCTGGGCTCGGGGGACCCGCGCCCCCGCCACCGGCGCTACGGGGTGCCGGAGCTGGACCGGGTCGCCGATGTGCTCGACGCGAGCGCGGAGCGCATCGCCCGGATGCTCACCGCCGAGCGCCGGCTGGCGGCCGACGCCTCGCACCAGCTGCGTACGCCGCTGACCGCGCTGTCCATGCGGCTGGAGGAGATCACGCTCACCGACGACCCGGAGACGGTCAAGGAGGAGGCCACGATCGCGCTGGCCCAGGTGGAGCGGCTCACCGATGTCGTTCAGCGCCTGCTGACCAACTCGCGGGACCCACGGACGGGCTCCGCCGTGGCCTTCGACCTGGACGAGGTGGTCAAGCAGCAGATCGAGGAGTGGCGCCCGGCCTCGCGCAGCGAGGGCCGCGCCATCGTGCGGTCGGGGAAGAAGGGGCTGCGGGCGGTCGGCACCCCGGGGGCCGTGGCCCAGGTGCTCGCCACGCTGATCGAGAACTCGCTGATGCACGGTGACGGCACGGTCGCGCTGCGCACCCGTGTCACCGGCAACCAGGCGGTGGTCGAGGTGTCCGACGAGGGGCCCGGTGTGCCGCCCGATCTCGGCGCGCGGGTCTTCGAGCGCACGGTCAGCGGGCGCAACTCCACGGGTCTCGGGCTCGCCGTCGCCCGCGATCTCGCGGAGGCGGACGGTGGCCGTCTGGAGCTGCTCCAGCAGCACCCGCCGGTCTTCGCGCTCTTCCTGAGCCGCGAGGGCGAGCCGGGCGGCACCGACGAGCAGACGGCTCCCTGAGGCTCCTCAGGCCCGCTGAGGCCCTCTGAGACGCCCTGCAGCCCGCCGGAGCCTCCTGCTGACGCCTACTTCCGGGCGGTCTGGTCGCGCGCCTCGGAGAGGAAGGACTCGGCGGTCTCCACGGCCTCCCGGGCGGGCAGCGCGCGGAACACCCACGTGCGGTAGGACCAGAACCGGAAGAGCGTGGCGATACCGATGCCGAGGAACTTGAACACGTTGTTCTGCAGTTGGCTGTCCCAGCCGAAGCCGTACGTCGCCGCGTAGAGAACGCCGTTCTCGATCACCAGGCCGACCGCGCTGAACAGCAGGAAGAGGGTCAGTTCCTTGGTGCGCCCCTGATTGTCGCGGTCCCGGTAGGTGAAGTACCGGTAGCCCAGGTAGTTGAAAAGGGTGGCGACGACGGTCGCCACGATGCTGGCTCGTACCGTGGGCAGTTCGCTGATGTGCTTGATCAGGTTGAAAACGCCCAGGTTGACGAAGACACCGGCGCCGCCGACGGCGCCGAACTTGAGGACCTCATGGGCGAGTTGGTCCACTCGTGCGCGCAGCCTGCCGATCGTGCGCTGTTCACTCATGGCGACTACTCAGCCCCGTCCGATCGGCATCGACAACTCCGCCCATGCTAACCAGCGGCCGGACAACCCGCCCGTCGGTATGGCGGAACCGGCCTTTTCTCACCGATCTCACACCTGCCCACCACGGGTGCGCACCCGCAGCTCAAGCACCGCGGCCACCGCCTCCAGCCACCGCGCCACGCTCTCGTCCCCCGCCACGCCCTTCGCCGCGGGCGCGGCCGCCTCCAGCCAGTCGCGCGCCAGCGCGCCTGCCTCGGCCCCGGGCAGCGGCTCCGGCAGCTCCGAGGCCATCCGGGTGCCACCGCGCCGCACCACCTCCCCGAGGTACGCCACCGACCGCGGCAGCACCCCCAGCCGCTCCGCCCCGAGCGCCGCGGCGATCGCCCCGTCCCCGAAGAGCGCGGTGCGGTGCGCGCCGCCGAACATCAGCCCGTAGCGGATCATCAGGGGGACGTCGAGGGCGAGCAGCTCCTCGTCGGTCATGTTCTGGTGTGTCATGAGGTCTCGCTCAATGTCGGCCGACCGGTCCGCAGACGGTCACCCGGTCGGTTTCCCGGTCGGCGACGGGTGGTGCTGGTCACTTCGGCAGACTGTATTCATAGGCGGTCGGCAGGCGCTTGTCCGAAGCCTTGTCCATGTGGTTGTTCACGAAGTCGTCCTCGCTGACCCAGGTGGTGAACCCCCAGGGGTTGTAGACCTCCAGCTTGTCGCCCTCGTGGCCCACGATCATCATCGCGTGCCCCACCGGGACCCGCTCCCCGTCGACGGTGTCGAACCCCTGGACACCGATCGGGACGGGCTTGCCCTCGTCCACCGCCTCCTCGATCAGCGGCAGGGCCTCGCGCCGGGAGTCCGCGGTGCGTACCTCGCGCTGCTCGTAGGTGGCGCCGGTGTGCGGGGCGATCTCGTCGTTGATGACCTTGTGTTTGCCCGTCAGGTCCATGCCGGCGTCGGGGAGGGGGCCGCCGTCGCCCTCCTTGTGGACCCGGATCTGCTCCTTGAGGAGCCGCTTCTCGAACGCGGCGGGGCTGTCGTACGCCGGGTCGCCGGGGTGCCCGCCGGTGGTCAGCCGCAGCGTGTAGACGGGGTCGACCAGGGCGCGGGCCGCGACGGTGGACGAGGCCACGCAGGTTCCGTTCTTGCCCTGCGTCCACTCCGCCCCCTTGGCGCCGGGGACATCGAATTCGGCCGCGGAGTCCACGCCGACCCTGGTGTCCCCGCTGGTGTGGAACGGCGCGAGGTGTTCGCGCAGCCAGGTCGCGTCCCGGCCGTGGATGTCCTCGCCGAAGGACCGCAGCGTCTTGATGTCGTATCCGGCGGCCAGGGCCTTCATCAGATACGCCCCCTCCTCCGGGGACTTGGCGCGGGAGACCAGCCGGTCGAACTCGGCCTGGTCTTGAGCGCTCAGCTTGTCCCTGAACTGCGCGGAGCGCTCCAGTTCGTTGGTGCTGAGGATCTCGTTGAGGTCCGCGGGGCCGCCCGGGTCCGCCGCGTCGGCGATGACCAGCCGGTCCGCGTCGGTGAGGCCGTCCGCGGTGACCTTCCGGGTCCGGGCCTGGGCGGCCAGCTTGCTGAGCTTCACCGCCGCCTTCTTCCCGCCGTCCTTGGCCCGGTCGTCCGCCTCGATCAGGTACGTGATGCCGTCGAGGGTGGCCTTCTTGGCTTCCAAGAGCTGTTCGCGGTCGTTGAAGAAGGGGCCGCACAGCGACTTCGCGTAGTCCAGCGCGACGCGCGCGTATTCGTCCGTCGCCTGCGCCGCTCCGATGTCTATGGCCAGTTGCCGCAGCACCGGCACGGCCTCCCGGAGCTTTTCGGCCGTCTCGTCGGTGGAGCGCGAGGCGGCGCCCACGACCTGGCTCGCCTTCTCCCCGGCCGTGCCCACCCACACCGCGGGCAGTCCGGCCTTCGCCACCTTCGCCAGGTCGCCCTGCGCGGACTCCAGGAGTTCCGCGGCCCGCGTGTAGCGCGCCGCGACGCCGTCGATGTGGTCCGGGTCACCGATGGGCGTCGGAGTGTCCCGTGCCTTGCCGATCGCGTCGGACAGCGCCAGGCAGAACGCGAACGTCGCGTCGTCCGAAAGCTTCAGGGCCTGCACGTGTTTGTGCAGTGTGTCCAGCTTCTGTCGCTTGGTCGGATCCTGTGACTCATGCTGCGTTTTGCTCTGCTGCCCGGCCATGTGCGCCCTGCCCCTCAGGAGTTCTGCGAGTAGCGGTCGATGGCGCTGAAGTCGCTCTTTCTGGCCAGATCGGTTCCGCGGTAGGCCTTCGAACTGACCCCGATCTTCTTCTGGAGCTCGCGCACGGCGCCTTCAAGGGTCTTGCACTCGGCGATCCAGGCGTCGGAGAAGTCGTTGAAGGCGGGCGCGGCCCCGTACTCGCCGAAGTGCATGAGGGCGGAGGGAAGTTCGAGGAGGCCGCCGAACCCGGGGAACCCGCCGTCGCCCTGCTCCAGCAGCCCCTTGGCCGACTGGATGTCATCGGCGGCGAGCCCCAGGCGCTCCCCCTGGCTGAGCGCGCCGCCGTGCTGGATGCCGAGGTCCTTGTTCTGTCCCATAAAGGCCTCCCCCGAGAAAGTAGACGCGGCGGGTCCGCGTCAAATACGGCCGAATCCTAACCATCGTGGCTGAGAGCGGGACGGGCAGGTCAGGGGAGTCGCTCCCGGGACGCCGGATCAGCCCACGGTCACCCGGTCACGGTCACCCGGTAGGTGACGGTGTGGGGAAGGTCGGGGGAGTAGCCGCCGGCGGACTTGTCCGTGCCGAAGGAGTTGGCGAGGACGATGTTGGTCTTTCCGGCCTTCAGCGCCTCGAAGGTGAAGTACTTGGTGTGGCCCCCGCCGACGAGTTCCTTCTCCCGGGCGGTCTGGTACGAGCTCTCACCGACCTTGCGCAGCACCGCAGCGGACGGGCCCGGCTTGGCCACGCTCCAGTCGGCGCGTGCGGAGATGTTCTGCCGCATGGCGATCGAGAACCGCTCGCCGCGCTTGACGGTGATCGGGCCCTCGGTGCGGTCAAGGTCCTTGGAGTCGGCCCGGTCCTGGTGGACCGTGCCGAGACCGGCGGGGACCGGGTCGGAGGATGACGAGGGGGAGGACGAGGGTGAGGTCGAGGACGACGAGGGGCCCGCGGACTTGGCGGGGGAGGCGTCGTCCGACTGGCAGCCCGCCGCGCCCAGCGCGAGGCAGGAGACGAGCAGGGCGGAGAGGCGGAGAGTGATTGTGCTCATGATCATTTCGGTACGGTGAGGGAGTAGGCTTCCGGGAAGTAACCGTTGTTCGTGTAACCCATCCTGTTGTGGATGAAGTCGTCCTCGCTGATCCAGGTGGTGGTGCCCCACGGGTTGTAGACCTGGAGTCTGTCGCCCTCGTGCCCGACGATCATCATCGCGTGGGAGCCGGTGGAGCCCCTGACGGCGACCTGGACGGGCAGGCCGTTGTCGAGCTGCCTCTCGACGTCGACCAGGGACGCGCGACGGTCCTCGGCGTTGTACATCTGCCGCGTGGAGTACTCCGTACCGGTGCGGGCGCCCAACTCGGGGTTGTCGAGGTATTTTTCCCGTTCGGCCCAGGTTATGCCGCCGCCGTCGGGGAGCGGATCGCCGCCGGCCGCGTAGTGGGCGCGGTGTTGCTCATCCCGCAGGCGCTCGCGGAACGCGTCGGGGTTGTCGTACTTGGGGTCGCCGGGATGGCCGCCGGTCGTGAGCTGGAAGGCGTACAAGGGGTCGATCATCGCCCGGGCGTTGAGGGTGGACGAGGCGACGCACGTCCCGTCCCCGCCCTGGGTCCACTTGGCGCCCTGGTAGGTCACCTGGTTGGTACCGGCGTCGGTGCTCTGGATGACGACAGGGGTGAGGCGGTCGCTCAGCCACTGCGGCGACTGGCCGTGGATCTGCTGGGCGAAGCGGTCGATCTCCTTCAGACCGTGTCCTGCGGCCAGGGCCTTCATCAGATACGCCCGCTCCTGCGGGGACTTGGCGGAGGACAGCAGCCGGTCGAACTCCGCCTTGTCGTGCGCGCTCATCTTGTCCATGAACTCGGAGGAGCGCCCCAGTTCGTTGGCGGTGAGGATCTCATTGAGGTCGGCGGGGCCGCCGGGGGCGGCGGCGTCGGCGAGAACGAGCTGGTCGGCGTCGGTGAGCCCGTCGGCGGTGACCTTCCGGGCCCGGGCCTCGGACGCCAGCTTGGTGAGCGCCTTCTGGGCCTCGATGCCGGCCGCCTTGGCCTGGCCGGCGGCCTCGCTCATGTAGGAGACGCCGTCGAGGATGGCGGTCTTGGCCTCGCGCAGCTCGTCGGGCGGCATGATGAAGTCGCCGTTGTTCAGGATCGACGCCGCCACCTCGAGCGCGGTGAGCCCGTAGTCGTGCCTCGCCTGGGCCTTGCCGATGCCCATGGAGAGGGCCTTCAGCACGGGTACGGCCTCCTGGAACTTCTGGGCCATCTGATCGGCCGAGTACGAGGCGGCGCTGATGACCTCGCTCGCCTTCGCCCCGGCGGTGCCCACCCACACGGCGGGCAGCCCGTCCTTGGCGACCTTCCGCAGATCGCCCTGAGCCCTGTCCACAATCGCGGCCGCTTTGCCGTAGCGCGCCGCGACGCCGTCGATGTGGTCCGGGCTGCCGTGCGGGGCGGAGAACTCCCGCGCCTCGGTGATCGCGCCGGCCAGGTCGTTGCGAACCCTCATCTGATCGTCGAATGAATCGGGGTCCACCTGGATCGCCTGGACGCGCTTGTGCAGCTTGTTCAGCCCGTCCTGGTTGTCGGTGAACTTCTCTCTCAGCCTGCCCGTCGTCATTCGGCTTCCCCCTGAGGACGCGCGCGGCAGGTTCACGTCGAACCTTGCTCGTCAGGTCCATGTCGAATGCACGCAGATCATAACGTCGTGGAGGCACATCCAATAGATCTGCCGAGGCGGGCCCCGGATACGCTCCCCGAGGGCCGCCTGGCCGGGAAGCTACCCTTGTGGGCGTGACATTCCCGGTAGTCGGCATGGTCGGCGGCGGCCAGCTCGCCCGTATGACCCACGAGGCGGGCATCCCCCTCGGCATCAGGTTCAAGCTGCTCAGTGACACCCGCCAGGACTCGGCGGCCCAGGTGGTCAGCGACGTCGTGGTGGGCGACTACCGCGACCTGGAGACCCTTCGTGCTTTCGCACAAGGCTGTGACGTGGTCACCTTCGACCACGAGCACGTTCCGGCCGAGCATCTGCGCGCCCTGGAGGCGGACGGCGTCGTCATCCGCCCCGGCGTCGAGGCGCTGCTGCACGCCCAGGACAAGGGCGTGATGCGGGAGCGGCTGCGCGCGGCCGGGGTGCCCTGCCCCCGCCACCGCATCGTGGCCGACCCCGCCGACGTCGAGCGGTTCGCCGCCGAAGGGCTGGGTGGGGCGGCGGGAGAAAGCACAGGCTTTCCAGTCGTCCTGAAGACGGTGCGCGGCGGGTACGACGGCAAGGGGGTGTGGGTCGTCGGCGACGCCGAGGAGGCGGCCGAGCCCTTCCGCGCCGGGGTGCCGGTCCTCGCCGAGGAGAAGGTCGACTTCGCCCGCGAGCTCGCCGCCAATGTCGTACGGTCCCCGCACGGCCAGGCCGTCGCCTACCCCGTCGTCGAGTCGATCCAGGTGAACGGGGTCTGCGACACCGTGATCGCCCCGGCCCCCGGGCTGTCCGACGGGCTGTCCGGGCAGGCCCAGGAGATGGCGCTGAAGATCGCGGCGGAGCTCGGGGTCGTCGGCCATCTCGCGGTCGAGCTCTTCGAGACCCGGGACGGGCGGCTGCTGGTCAATGAGCTGGCGATGCGCCCGCACAATTCCGGCCACTGGACCCAGGACGGCGCCGTCACCTCCCAGTTCGCCAACCATGTGCGCGCCGTGCTCGACCTGCCGCTCGGCGACCCGCGCCCGCGCGCCACATGGACCGTGATGACCAATGTGCTCGGTGGCGACTTCCCCGACATGTACACCGCGTATCTGCACTGCATGGCGCGCGACCCGGCCCTGAAGATCCATATGTACGGCAAGGATGTGAAGCCCGGCCGCAAGGTCGGCCACGTCAACACCTACGGCGACGACCTGGCCGACGTGCGCGAGCGCGGCCGCCACGCCGCCGACTACCTCCGAGGGACCATCACCGAATGAGCAGCCCCAGCGCCCCCGTCGTCGGCATCGTCATGGGTTCCGACTCCGACTGGCCCGTGATGGAGGAGGCGGCGAAGGCCCTCGACGAGTTCGAGATCCCCTACGAGGTGGATGTCGTCTCCGCCCACCGCATGCCGCGCGAGATGGTCGCGTACGGCGAGAACGCGGCGCCCCGCGGCCTCAAGTCGATCATCGCGGGCGCCGGCGGCGCCGCCCACCTCCCGGGCATGCTGGCCTCCGTCACCCCGCTGCCGGTGATCGGCGTGCCGGTCCCGCTGAAGTACCTGGACGGGATGGACTCGCTGCTGTCGATCGTCCAGATGCCCGCGGGCGTGCCCGTGGCCACCGTCTCCGTCGGCGGCGCCCGCAACGCCGGGCTGCTGGCCGCCCGCATGCTGGCCGCCCACGACCCCGAACTGCTCGCCCGGATGCGTGACTTCCAGGAGGAGCTGAACGAGCAGGCGACGCAGAAGGGCAAGCGGCTGCGGGCCAAGGTGGACAGCGCGGGGTCGTTCGGCTTCGGGAAGTAGCGGGAGGGGCGCACGAGGCGACGGGGGCATGCGAGGTACGCGGGACGCGTCGGACCGTGGCCCCCGTGACTTGGGCCGGGCCTCGTAAGAGGATGGGGGAATGACCGACCGACTCGCGCAAGCCCGTGCACTGCTGGCCGCCCACCCCGTCGTCGACGGCCACAACGACCTCCCGTGGGCCCTGCGCGAGCAGGTCCGCTACGACCTCGACCGGCGCGATATCGCCCTCGACCAGCGCGCCCACCTGCACACCGACATCCCCCGGCTGCGGGAGGGCGGCGTGGGCGCGCAGTTCTGGTCCGTCTACGTACCCTCGCGCCTCAGCGGCGACGCCGCGGTCAGCGCCACCCTCGAACAGATCGACGCGGTACGCCGGCTCGCCGACCGCTACGGCTCCGACCTGCGGCTCGCCCACACCGCCGCCGACATGGAGGCGGCGCGGGCCGAGGGCCGGATCGCCTCCCTCATGGGCGCGGAGGGTGGCCACAGCATCAACTGCTCACTCGCCACCCTGCGCGCGCTGTACGAACTGGGTGTGCGCTATATGACGCTCACCCACAACGACAACACCCCGTGGGCGGACTCGGCGACCGACGAGCCGCGCGCCCATGGCCTCACCCGCTTCGGTGAGGAGGTCGTCCGGGAGATGAACCGGCTCGGCATGCTCGTCGACCTCTCGCACGTCTCGGCGGACACCATGCGGGACGCTCTGCGGGTGACCGACGCCCCCGTCGTCTTCTCGCACTCCTCGGCGCGCGCCGTATGCGACCACCCGCGCAACATCCCGGACGACGTGCTCGCCCAGCTGCCCGCCAACGGCGGTGTGGCGATGGTCACGTTCGTCCCGAAGTTCGTGCTGCCGGAGGCCGTGGCGTGGACGCGGGCGGCGGAGGAGAACCTGCGCGCCCACGGCCTGGACCCGCTGGCCACCACGCCCGAGGCCATAAAGGTCCACCAGGCGTACGAGGAGGCCAACCCCCGCCCGGTGGCCACGGCCGCCACCGTCGCCGACCACCTCGACCACATGCGGGAGGTGGCGGGCATCGACCACCTCGGCATCGGCGGCGACTACGACGGCACGCCCTTCGTCCCCGAGGACCTCGCGGATGTCGCGGGCTATCCGAACCTGATCGCCGAGCTGCTGGAGCGCCACTGGTCCGAGGCCGACCTGGCCAAGCTGACCTGGCAGAACGCGGTGCGGGTGGTGCGTGACGCGGAGGCGGTGGCGCGGGATCTCAGCGCCCATCGGGGGCCCTCCCTCGCCACGATCGACGAGCTGGACGCCGCGGGTGACTGACGCCGGGGACGCCTGACCCCGGCGTCAGTCACGGCCCTCACTCAGGGCTCTCACTCAGGGCCCTCACTCACGGCACAGGCAGAAGGGGTGTCCGGCGGGGTCCGCATAGACGCGGAAGTCCCGCTTCCCGCCCTGGTCGTCGGTGTCCAGAGCCCGTGCCCCGAGTGCCAGCACCCGATCCTCCGCCTCGGCGATGTCGCAGGTGACGTTCAGATCGAGGTGCAGCTGCTGCGAGGAGCCCTCGCCCGGCCAGCTCGGCGGCACCAGGCCGGGCGCCTCCTGGAACGCCAGCCGGACGCCGCCCTGCGTCCCGATCAGATCCACCCACCGCTCGCCCTCGCCCTTGATCTCCCCGCCGACGATCTGCTGGTAGAAGCGGGCGAGCGCGGTCGGGTCGGGGGCGTCGAGCGCGACGACATTCACAAAGGCGACGGTCATGGCTCCTCCGTAGGCCGGGAGCCGTACGGGTTGACAGGGGGAGCCGCCGCAAACCTCCGGGAGGTGGTCAGGCCGTGGGGCGGCCCAGCGCCCGGTAGGTCCAGCCGGCCTCGCGCCACCGCTCCGGGTCGAGCGCGTTGCGCCCGTCCAGGATCCGGCGCTCCGCGACGGCCCCGCCCAGCGCCGCCGGGTCCAGCTCACGGAACTCGGCCCACTCGGTCAGATGCAGCACCGCGTGCGCGCCCCGCGCGGCCTCCAGCGCGCTGGGGGCGTAGGCGAGGGTCGGGAAGAGGGCTCGCGCGTTGTCCATGCCCTTGGGGTCGAAGACGGTGACCTGGGCGCCCTGGAGGTGGATCTGGCCGGCGACGTTGAGCGCGGGGGAGTCCCGTACGTCATCCGAGTCCGGCTTGAAAGTCGCCCCCAGCACCGCGACGCGCTTGCCGAGGAAGCTGCCGCCGACGGCCTCGCGGGCCAGCTCGACCATGTGGCCGCGCCGCCGCATGTTGATCGAGTCGACCTCGCGCAGGAAGGTCAGCGCCTGGTCCGCGCCGAGCTCGCCGGCGCGCGCCATGAAGGCCCGGATGTCCTTGGGCAGACAGCCGCCGCCGAAGCCGATCCCGGCCCGCAGGAACTTCTTCCCGATCCGCTCGTCGTGGCCGATGGCCTCGGCGAGCTTGACCACATCGCCGTCCGACGCCTCGCAGACCTCGGCCATGGCGTTGATGAACGAGATCTTGGTCGCGAGGAAGGAGTTCGCCGCGGTCTTCACCAGCTCGGCGGTCGGGTAGTCGGTGACGACGAAGGGCGAGCCCTCGGCGAGCGGCGTCCCGTACACCTCGCGGAGCTGCTTCTCGGCCCGCTCGCTCGTCACACCGACCACGATGCGGTCCGGGTGCAGGGTGTCCTGCACGGCGAAGCCCTCGCGCAGGAACTCCGGGTTCCACGCCAGCTCGGCGTCCGCCCCCGCCGGGGCCAGCTCCGCCAGCCGGGCCGCGAGCCGGACCGCGCTGCCGACGGGGACGGTGGACTTGCCCACCACCAGGGCCGGACGGCGCAGATGAGGGGCGAGCGAATCGACGGCGGCGTCGACGTAACTCATGTCGCACGCGTACTCGCCGTGCTTCTGCGGAGTGTTCACGCAGACGAAGTGGATGTCGCCGAACTCGCCGACCTCCTCGTAGGAGGTGGTGAAGCGCAGCCGCCCGGTGGATCCCTCGAACCCCGCGACATGCCGCCGCAGCAGCTCCTCCAGACCCGGCTCGTACATCGGCGCCCTGCCCGCCGTGAGCGTCTCGATCTTCTCGGGGACGACGTCCAGGCCAAGCACCTCGAAGCCGAGCTCGGCCATGGCCGCGGCGTGTGTGGCGCCCAGGTAGCCGGTGCCGATCACGGTGATCTTGAGGGCCATGCGTGCTCCTGTAGGCGTGCGGGCGGGATGCGCTGCATGAGCATAGTCGCGCCCACGCGCGAGTTCCGATCCGCTGCCCTTCTCCCCGCCCCCGCCCTGCCGTTTCCTGCCGTCCGCTGTCGGCAAAGTCACCTGTACCTGCTTCAAAGGGCGCTCTAGAATTCAGTTACTTAACGGTAGTTAGCACTCAGGGGAGTGAGAAGATCTTGGCGGGATCCGTGGACTTCGACCTGTACCGGCCGCTGGAGGAGCACGACATGCTCCGCGAGTCGGTGCGCTCGCTCGCCGAGGCGAAGATCGCCCCCCATGCGGCAGAGGTCGACGAGGAGGGCCGATTCCCTCAGGAGGCGCTGGACGCCCTGGTCGCCAATGACCTGCACGCGGTGCACGTACCCGAGTCGTACGGCGGCGCGGGCGCGGACGCCCTCGCGACCGTGATCGTCATCGAGGAGGTCGCCCGCGTCTGCGCGTCCTCCTCCCTGATTCCGGCCGTCAACAAGCTGGGCTCCCTCCCGGTGATCCTCTCCGGCTCCGAGGAGCTGAAGAAGAGGTACCTGGCGCCGCTGGCCAAGGGCGACGCGATGTTCTCGTACTGCCTGAGCGAGCCGGACGCGGGCTCCGACGCGGCCGGCATGAAGACCAAGGCCGTGCGCGACGGCGACCACTACGTCCTCAACGGCGTCAAGCGCTGGATCACCAACGCCGGGGTCTCCGAGTACTACACCGTCATGGCCGTGACCGACCCCGAGAAGCGCTCCAAGGGCATATCCGCCTTCGTCGTCGAGAAGTCCGACCCCGGCGTCTCCTTCGGCGCCCCCGAGAAGAAGCTCGGCATCAAGGGCTCCCCGACCCGCGAGGTCTACCTCGACAACGTCCGCATCCCCGCCGACCGCATGATCGGCCCCGAGGGCACCGGCTTCGCCACCGCCATGAAGACCCTCGACCACACCCGCATCACCATCGCCGCCCAGGCCCTCGGCATCGCCCAGGGCGCCCTCGACTACGCCAAGGGCTATGTCCAGGAGCGCAAGCAGTTCGGCAAGCCCATCGCCGACTTCCAGGGCATCCAGTTCATGCTCGCCGACATGGCCATGAAGCTCGAGGCCGCCCGCCAGCTCACGTACGCGGCCGCCGCCAAGTCCGAGCGCGTTGCCGCCGGAGGTGAGAAGGAGGCCCTGACCTTCTTCGGCGCGGCGGCCAAGTGCTACGCGTCCGATGCCGCCATGGAGATCACCACCGACGCCGTCCAACTCCTCGGCGGCTACGGCTACACCCGCGACTACCCGGTGGAGCGCATGATGCGCGACGCCAAGATCACCCAGATTTATGAGGGCACGAATCAGGTTCAGCGGATCGTGATGGCGAGGAACCTTCCCTAACGGCCGCTGACCCGCACATACAACACAGCCCCCGGCGCGATGCCGGGGGCTGTTCAGCTGGTCAGGTGACCGCGGCCCGCGCCCGGTGCCTGCGGACGGCGTCGCGGTTGGCGCAGCGCTGCGAGCAGTAGCGCTGCCGTCCGGTGCGCGAGGTGTCGGCGAAGGCCCTGTCGCACTCGGTCACCTCGCAGCGCCGCAGCCGGTGCATGCCCCGGCCCGCCAGATGCAGCGCGGTACCGACCGCGAACAGCGTGAACAGTACGGAGCCGAGCGGCTGTTCCGCGTCCCGGTAGTGCAGATGCCAGCCGGTACCGGGGTGGGAGGTCAGCCGCGGGTAGGCCGCGGCCTCGGCCAGCATCCGGTTCAGCAGATCGGCGCGCTCCTGCTCCCCGGCGGCGTCGACGATCCTCTCCCACGCGTTCAGTGCGGCCTGGGCGTGGCCGAGATCGTCCGCTGTCACCGGGCGCTCCAGCATGAGCCCGGCGGCGCGGCAGCGGTCTGCCAGCTCATCCGCGCTCTCAGGCCGGCGGTTGGCCAGGTCCGCGGCCAGGTTCACCGCATCCTCGCCGTAAGGGTTGAGCAGCATAAGACCATTACAACACTGTGGTCGCCATGACACAACAAACCGCCGGACGCGCCGGATCCCAGGCCCGCGACCCATGGCGCTATCGCTGGTTCGTGCTGGGCATCGCCACCTTCACCCAGGCCGCGTCCGGCTTCTTCGTGGGCGGCATCGGAGCGCTCGGCGTCCACCTTCAGCGCGCCCTGGACCTGAGCACGGCGCAGCTGGGTCTGCTGGTCTCGGCGGCCCAGCTCGTGCCGCTGGCCGGGCTGCTGGTGGCCGGCGAGCTGCTGGACCGCTACAGCGAGCGCTGGGTGGTCGGGATCGGGGCCGGCGTGGTCGCGCTGGCTCTGGGCGCGGGGAGCCTGGCGCCGGGATACCCGGCCCTGCTGGTCGCACTGCTGGTGGTCGGCACGGGATACAGCACCGTCCAGCCGGGCGGGAGCAAGTCGGTGGCTTCCTGGTTCGACCCGTCACAGCGCGGCTTCGCGATGGGCATCAGGCAGGCCGGGCTGCCGCTGGGGGCGGCGCTCGCCTCGGCCGTACTCCCGCTCGTCGCCGAGGAGTTCGGCTGGCGGGCGACACTGCTGACCGGCGGCGTTGTCGCGCTGCTCGGAGCCGGCCTCTTCATGGGCTGCTACCGTCGCCCGCCCGCACTGCCCGCCCCGCAGGTCAAGGAGGCGTCGGACCCGCTCGCGGCACAGCTCCGCGCCCGGCTACGCATGCTCCGTGAACCGTCCACGGCGAAGATCATGCTGTCGGGGACCAGCCTGATCTCGGTGCAGTACGGCGTGGGCATCCTGACGGTGCTCCACCTCAACAAGGTGTCCTCGGTCGGCGCCGGGCAGGCGGCCCTGATCCTGGTGGCGTCCCAGGGTGCGGGCGTCGCGGGCCGGATATGCCTGGCGGCCTGGAGCGACCGGAGCGGGTCCGGGCGCTATGCCATCGTGCTGGTCTGCATGGTCGCCGTGATCGCCGGGCTGGCCGTGCTGATGACACCGGCCGGGCGGGTACCGGTCGTCGCTTCCGGCGTCTTCGTCTGGCTCGGCTTCTTCGGATTCGGCTGGTACGGCCCGTGGGTCACCTACGTCACCGAAGCGGCCCCACCGGGCAAGACCGGCTTCGCCCTGGGGCTGGCCATGTCCGTCAACCAGATCGCCATCGTCACGGTGCCGCCCGTGCTCGGCCTGCTGACCGACCTCACCAGCAGCTTCACCCCCGCCTGGGCACTGCTGTCCCTGCTGACCGTCGTCGCCCTGGCGGTCACGGCGGAGGCGGAACGCCGCACCCACTGACGCGTCTCGGACCATCGACCCTTCACGCGCAGCCCCGAGGCGCTGGACGACCGCTGCCAGTACCCCGCACCTGCGTTGATGCTCCCGAGGGCGGGGCGCACGGGGCAGGCGATCACGGTTGACGGGACAGGAAACCGGGGCAGGGTTCCCGTAGGACGGATACGACGGCCTGTCAGCCCCTGTTCGGGGCGTGCGGGCCGTTCGTCTGACAAGATCCCTGCCGTGTCGAACATGTCATTCACGTACACGCGCATAGGCAGGGTCCTGCACGAGATCGGCATGATCTCCGAGGAGAAGAAGCGCAGCACCCTCGAAGAGGCCGCCAACTACGCGAACGTCGAGGTGGACCACTACGAGGCGGCCAGTGCCCTCGAAGACTTCGGCGTGGCGGTCTCGGTCCACGCCGACGACATCGACTCCATCCACGACGACTACGCGGACCTGCTGGACGAGGCCGTCGAGGTCGCCGGCGGCAAAGTCACCATCACCAACGTCCGGCTCGTCGAGGGCGAAGGCGATCTGGAGGACGGCCGCGTCGATCATCTGGAGTTCGAACGGAACGGCGAGCCCGTGACCATCTGCGCCGAGCACTACGCGGACGACTACTACGACCAGGGGGCGGCCTGCGAGGCCATCGCCGAGACCGCCGCTGACGACGACCCCCGGTCATGGCGCAACCTCGACTTCGAACGCAAGCCGCACCGCGGCTACGACAGCATCATGGTCCTCGCCACGCCCGAGCAGGCCGAGGCACTGCATGAGCACCTGGGTTTCACCTTCCCCTGAGGCGGCGCCTGATCGGTTCCGTAACTGAGAGATCAGGTTTTTAGGTTTTTCACGCCGCGCACGATCAGCGTTCCGATGTGTCCCTGGGGCGGCCGGGGGGTTGGGAGAAGACCGAGAAGGCATCGCGGCGCCTCCTGGGCGGGGCGGTTCATGTCGCGGAACCGGCCGTCGTTCCCGGTCGTCGAAGCGCCGCACGATACGGGACTCAAGGGGCGGGGGCAGCTGTGGGCAGAGTTCGCGCGGGGGCGCTGGTGTTGATGCTGGCGCTGGGGGGCGTGGCGTGCGGCGGCGGTGGGGGCTCGTCGGAGGAGCCGCCCGCCGAGAAGCGGCTGAAGGCCCGGAAGTCGGAAGGGGATGGGGAGGTGGGCCCGAAGCATCCGAAGGTGCAGGTGGCGTACCCGTACGACCTCTACTCCCACTGTGGCATCGAGTGGGCGGACTTCGGCGGCAAGACCTGGAAGATCTCCGGGGGCGGCCCCAGCATCAGCACGCGGGTCGAGGGCGATGCCCCGGAAGGGGGCAACGCCACGCCGGGCTATATGACGCTGCTGTCGAAGGACGAGGCGGTGTTCGAGGCGGCGGACTTCCCGCCGGTGTACTTCAAGGCGACGATGGAGACTCCGCCCCCCTGCAAGTGACGGTCACAGGGGCGGAAACTGAAGGGGGAGGAGCAGCTGTGGGCAGAGTTCGCGCGGGGGTGCTGGTGTTGATGCTGGCGCTGGGCGGGGTGGCGTGCGGCGGGGGTGGGGGCTCGTCGGAGGAGCCGCCCGCCGAGAAGCGGCTGAAGGCGCGGAAGCTGGACAAGGACGGGGAGCGCTGGGAACAGGGGCCGAAGCACCCGAAGGTGCAGGTGGCGTACCCATACGACATGTACACCCACTGTGGCATCGAGTGGGCGGACTTCGGCGGCAAGACCTGGAAGATCTCGGGGGTCGGCCCCAGCATCAGCAAGCGGGTCGAGGGCGACATCCCGGAAGGGGACACCGTCGGCGCGGGCTATATGACGCTGCTGTCGAAGGACGAGGCGGTGTTCGAGGCGGCGGACTTCCCGCCGGTGTACTTCAAGGCGACGAAGGAGACCCCGCCTCGGTGCGACTGACGCCTCGGCGAAGGCCTCAGGCGCGGTCGAGGCGGAGGCGCTCGGCTCGTGGCAGGCCCGCGACCACCAGGTCGTAGGAGTCCTCGATGAGCTCCCGGACCAGCTGGTCCGGGAGCTCGGCGTCGGCCGTCACCGTGTTCCAGTGGCGCTTGTTCATGTGCCACCCCGGAACGATCAGTTCCGGGTGTTCGGCGCGGAGGCGGAGCGCCTGCTCCGGGTCGCACTTCAGGTTGACCGTGAGGGGGCGCGCTTCCAGGGTCGTCAGGGCGAACATCTTGCCGCGCACCTTGTAGACCGAGACTTCCGGGACTCTGGGGAAGGGGAACTCCTCCACAGCCGCGTTGAAGGAGAGGCAGAAGGAGCGAAGCTGTGCGGGGGTCACTTGAGATTCTCCTCGTGCTCGACGGACGGCCCGTGCGGCAGCGGACGGGCTCGGTCCGGCCGTTGTGGAAGGCGTTGCCGTCGCCGGTGGGGCGACCGCTGTGTGGCGAGCAGGTCGTAGCCGCCTTCGGGAGCGTCGTTCGACGCTTCGGCACCACGATCGCTCACCAGGTCTCGGCGTCCACACCCGTGGTGGCGATCCGCAGCGCGCTGAACGCCACGTAGGGGCGGTCGTCGGAGCTGATACCGCCGTGGGACGGCATCGGCACCGCCGGGAGCAGGTCGAGCACCGCACTGAGGTGGCGGCACTCCGCAGCCTGCCGGATCAGGTCGGCGGTCGGCCCCCGGCGTTTGGCCGGCGGGATGCGGGCGACCTCCTCGTAGCGCCGGCCGAGCCGCTGGACGTCGTCGTCACCGGGCAAGTCCGGCCGACCGCCCGCGGCGTTCCGTTCGGCGACGCGAAGGTCGTCCTCGACCCAGAGGTTCTCGCGGTCGGCCCAGTCCCGCAGCAGCCGCGGCCGGCCGTGCTCGGCGAGGAGCCTCACCACGGAGTGCGAGCCGAACCAGTTGTTGGCGCAGCGCAGGATCGCCTCGGCAAGATCGGCCCGGCCTTTGCGCAGCACGTAGCCGAGGAAGGGAACACCGGCAACGTGGCCGGGGTCGCCGGTGCCCTCGTCCAGCAGCGCCCGCGCCTGTGCATCGCGCCCGCACTCCATCTGCGCCCACACCACCGGAAGCCGGTGCTCCCACGAACCGCCCTCCGCACGGATCGCCGCCCGTGCCCGGTCGAACCACCGGTCAGCGCGCTCCTGCTCGCCCAGCGCCGCACAGGCGCCGCCGACGGCGCCCAACGCACGAGCCCGCGAGCCCCACATCATCGCGTCCCACAGGGCCTCCTCCCCGAGGGATTCACAGGCCGCCTCGTGATCGGAGAACAGCGAGCGGGCGTCGTCCGGCAGCCCCGCCCCCGCCAGGATCATGGCGGCCTCGGCGGCCAGGTACGCCCTGCGGCCCTTTGGGCACGCCTCGATCAGCCACCTGGCTCCGTCCGGCTCGCCGCGCCGGGCCCGGATCAGGGCCGCGCCGTGGAGTGCCTCGCCGGACCATGGGTTCTGGACGTTGCCGTACTCCGCGACCGCTTTGAGGAATGCCTGGAACAGGTCGTCCACGGTGGCGGTGTTCGGAGGCGGCCATCCCCGTGGGCCGGACGCCGGCATCGTCCGGCCGCGGAACGGCTCCAAGTACTCCCGCAGTGGCTCGGGCACCCGCTCGGCGGCGGCGGGCGCGTCCGGAACGACGTCCAGCCCGCCCCAGTGGACCGGCCAGGCGAAGCGCCGGTCGACGGCCCAGGTGAGCGTCGCGCCCAGGTCCTCCTCCCGGCCGGGAGGAGCGATCACCACGCCGATCGGGAACGCGACCGCCCATGTCTCCTCGTCCAGCGCGAAGGTGGGATTGGGCTCGGGGTACATGTCCTCGCCCCAGTCCTCGCCCTCGATCGCCAGGGGGCGCGGCGCGGGCGGCTGCCGGAGCAGCGTGAAGTCACCGATCACCTCGCCGGAGTCGGCGCGCAGGAAGCGCAGAATTTTCTGCCCCAGCGCCACGAGCACGCCGTCGGCCCCCCAGAGCACGCCTGCCGCCCCCTTGGGCGCGGCAAAGGCGTGGAGCCGCTCACCCCGCTCCTCGCCCAGCGACCAGATCTCGATCCGGTCCCCGACGGTGAGGCACGCGGCACGGTCGCCGTCCGGCTCCCACGCCCATGTCCGGGCGTCCAGATCAGGGGCCGGTTCCCGCACGGCCACGTCCAGGTCGTAGCGATGCTCTCCGGTCGGGTCCACGATCCCGACGCGTGGAGTGTCGGCGTGCGAGCTCGCGGGGACGACGACGGCGAGCCGCGGGCCCCACGACATGAAGAGCGACAGGTACGACTCATCGCGGTATCCGGGCGTCTCGGCCACCGGCCTGCCGGTCAGCGCGTCCGCGATGACCAGTGCGCCGCCCCGGTGATAGGCGACCAGACGCTCGTCCCGGCTCCACTCGGCGGACGGCCATCGGCTGATCCGGTCGGCCTCGGTGAGCCAGGAGACCTGCCCCGAGGCGACGTCGATCGAGCAGACCCGCCCGTCGTGCAGGTTCCCGTACACCCGCGTCCCGTCCCGGGACCAGACCGGCCGGTCGAGGACGAAACTTTCGTCTTCCTCCTCGTCTTCGTCCTCCTCTTCCTCTTCCTCTTCCTCATCGTTCACCGCCGGTACCGTCGTGGTCTCCAGACTGGAGAACTCCACGATCGAGCCATAGGTCTCGGAGGTCTCGTCCATGACGTACGCGCGCAGCCCGTCGGGCGAGAGCGCGAACGGGTCGGGACGGCCGTTGCAGGTAAGGCGGACGGTCGCGATCGGCTCGGTGTCGGCACCGAAGGGGTCCCAGACGCCCACGTTGCTGGCCTGGTACTCCACGGCCAGCCGGGTCTCGTCGGCCGACCACTCCAACATCTCGTCGTAGCCGGGCCAGCCGATCCCGCCCACGATCCGGTCGATGACGTTGACGCACCGTCCGGTGGGGACCTCCCAGATCTGCAGGGTCGCACCGGCCTCGTAGTCCTCGCCGCCGAAGTCGCCGACCGCGAGGTACCGGCCGGACGGGCTGAGCGCCTGCGCGGTGATCCCGACCCGGTGCACGTCGGGGTGGCGCAGCAGCGCGCGCTTTCTGACGTGCTCGGTCGCGATCCGGTGCGCCTCGGTGACGCCGTGGACGCGTTCCCACTCGGCGAGCGCCGAGCGCAGCGGCGGCAGGTCCCGCTCGGGTTCGAACGCGTTCCAGTCCGCCGCGCGCAACGCCCGCGCGAATGCCGGCGGCCCGGCCCCGGGCCCCGGGAAGTCGATCTCCATGACCGGCGATCGTAGGGGGTGCCACCGACAACCGCCTGTGCCGTCTACAACTTCCGTCACTACTTCGGACCCAGCCGGAGCCCGGCTACTCCTACCGCACCGAAACAGCAGGTGCTCAGCGGTAGCCGGTCAGGCCGTCCGCCAGCTCTTCCTCGTCGCCGTCGCGGACGGCGTAGAGGGCCTGCTGGAGGGCGAAGGTGCCGCGGATCGCGGAGATACGGTCGGCCAGGCCGCTGTCCGGCCGGCCGCCGAGGGCGAGCACCCGGCTCAGCATGTCCTCGCCGTGGCCGGCGCCGATGGCCGCGAGGTCCTCGGCGGGGTCGCCGAGCGCGGCCTCGTCCCAGTCGACCACGCCGCTGAGCCTCGGCCGCCGTACGACATGAGCGGGAACAACTCGGCGCGGACGCCTGCCGCGAACTCCTGCCACTGGTCCCGTGGCGTGTGCGGCAGCGCCGCCCGTATCTGCTCGTGGGTCCCGGCCGTGGCCAGCGCCGTCAGCAGCGCGGCGTATTGCGTCGCCGCCGACTCCGCCGTGGCGGGGTCCCGGAGGGCGTCGCTCGCCAGCGGCGCCCCGGGGATGCGGGCGAGCACCAGGAACGGCGGTTCGCCGGCATCCGGGGCGCCGCCCTCGGCCAGGGGCTCCGGTGTGCAAAAGCCCAGGTCGAGTCGGGCGAGCGCGCGCAGTACGGCCGCCCGCCGGGGCAGCCGGGCGGCTGCCGCGGCGGTACGGGGCAGGCATACGACGCGGTCCGAGCCGAGCACCACATGGTGGAACTGCCCTTCGCGGACGGCGAGTTCATCCGGTGGATCGTCGGGCAGCAGCCGGCTGAGCAGTGCCTGCCGCGTCTGAAGGAGTCCCATGGCGCGTGGATTTTAGTCGATCATGGCAAAGGGTTGAACTGTTGATATTCGGTGGAGCTGCTAGCATCCGGTCTAAATTTTTTCACGGGGTGAGGGGGTCGGGATGGGTGAGCGCCAGGTCGTTTATGAAATCAGCGGCGTCACCAAGAGATTTGCCGGTGCCGACCGGGCGGCGAACGACGATATTTCGTTCACCATCGAGCAGGGTGAGTTCTTCGGTATGCTCGGCAGCAATGGCGCCGGCAAAACCACCCTGATCAAACAGATGGTGGGACTGCTGAAGAGCGGCTCGGGCTCCATCCGGCTGCTGGGCAGGGACGTACTCGCCGACCCCGTGTTCACCAGCATGCGGGTGTCGTACATGCCCCAGAACGCCTTCGCCCTCAACAGCCTGACGACCTCCGAGGCGATCTACGTCACGGCGCATCTGAGGGGGCTCGGGCGGCGGGAGGCCAGGCGTCGCCGGGATGAGCTCATCGAGCGGCTGGACCTCGGGGCGATGCGGGACAAGGCCGCCCAGCGGATGTCCGGCGGGCAGCGCAGGCTGCTGCAGCTGGCGGTGGCGCTGGCAGCCGATCTGCCCGTGCTGATCCTCGACGAGCCGACGAACGAGCTGGATCCGGCGCGCCGGCGCATGGTCTGGGACCTGCTGCGCGAGCTCAACCATCAACAAGGCCGGACCATCGTCCTGATCACACACAACGCCCTCGAGGCCGAGCAGGTGATCGAGCGGGTGGGCATCCTCCGTGAGGGCAGGCTGGTGGCGGTGGGGCGGCCGGCGGAGCTGAAGAGCGGGCTGGCCAAGACGCTGAGCGTGCATCTGACCCTGCGTGACGGGATGTCCGCCGAGCTGCCCGACTATCTCCTGGTGCAGAGCCGGCACCGGGGCAAGGTGGTCGCGCAGGTCTCCCGTACGGATGTCGCGCGGCTGACCTCCGACCTCGATCTCGATGAATTCCTGGAATTCCGCCTGCAGTCCAAGACGCTAGAAGAAGTGTATTTTGAATACGGAAATTGACCGCGCGCCGCTCCCGTTTCACCGTGCGGTGTGGATCCTGTTTCTGGTGCAGCTGTCCAACTGGCGTTGGTCCTGGCGGGCCATGGTGATCACCGGAATGGTGGCGCCCACGCTCAGCCTGGCCGCGATGGGGGTTTTCGCCAAGGACTCGGGCGGCCAGGCGGTGCATCAGGTGTTCGTCGGCAGCCTGACGCTGGCGCTGCTTTTCGAGACGCAGAACAAGGTCGCCGCCAACTTCGCGTTCATGAAGTTCAACGACGCCTTCGACTTCTACGCCGCGCTGCCGGTGCGGCCCCAGGCCCTGATCGTCGCCACGGCGGCCGCGTTCACCTTGTTGGCGCTGCCCGCGCTGGTGTGCACCACGCTGTTCGGCGTGCTGATCCTCGGGCTGAAGGTCAGCCTGTCGCCGCTGGTCGTTCCGGTGCTGCTCGCCGTGGTGCTGCCGTTCGTCGGCATCGGCGCGTGGGTCGGGAGCCGGGCGAAGAGCCTGGACGAGGCCGGTTCGCTGAGCCTGCTGTCCGTGCTGGCCATGGTCTCGCTCGGGCCGGTGGCGGTCCCGGCCCATCTGCTGCCGGACTTCATGGTCTGGATCGGCTGGGCGAACCCCGCCTTCTACGCCTCTTCGCTGCTGCGGCAGGTGTTCTTCGGCCCGGTCGGCGGCACGACCGTCGTCTACTTCGGTGTGCTGCTCGGTTATCTGCTTCTCGTGTGGGTGCTGACCAGCAAGCGGATAGCCGGATTCGGCGGGGCGGCGGAGTCATGACCCACTGACAGCGGAGCGGCTGCCGCGCCCGGACCGGGTACGGCAGCCGCTCACAGATGCCTCAGTTGCTGGAGACGGTCACCTTCTCGTCGTTCTTCAGCTCCTTCGTCAGCTGCTTGACCTTCGGCATGTCCCACTGGACCGCGCTGCCCTTGGGGGTGGACAGGCCGGGGTTGGAGACGGGCATGTTCATCTGCTTGCCGTCACCGCCGGAGACGCTCTTCATCGCGAAGAACATGTCCTTCACGTCCCACAGGCTCATGTCCTTGTCGACGATCAGCGAGTCCAGGCCCGCGCCCATGGTCGGGTAGAGCTTGAAGGGGTTGAGGACGGTGCTCGGCGTGGCGGCCTTGTTGGCCAGCGCGGACAGGAACTTCTGCTGGTTCTTGGTGCGGTCCAGGTCACCGCCGGCCAGGCCGTAGCGCTGACGTACAAAGGCGAGCGCCTCCTCGCCGTTCAGCGTCTGCTTGCCCTTCTTCAGGTCGGTGCCGGCGTGCTTCTCCCTCATGTCCTGCGGGACGTCGATCTCGACGCCGCCCACCGAGTCGACGATCTTGGCGAAGCCGTCGAAGCCGATCTCCGCGTAGTGGTCGATGTGCAGGCCGGTGTTGTACTCGACCGTGCGGACCAGCAGCTCGGGGCCGGCCATCGAGAAGGAGGCGTTCAGCTTGTTCTGCGAGGGCTGGTAGCGCTTGCCGGTGTCCGGGCCGGTGAAGGCCGGGATGGTGACCCAGGAGTCACGGGGCAGGCTGACCATGGTGTTCCCGTTGTCACCGACGTGCAGAATGATGATCGAGTCCGTGCGGCGGCCGTCGGCGGAGCCGGTGTGCAGCTTCTTCTTCTCCTCGGCGGACAGCCCCTCGCGGCTGTCCGAGCCGACGATCAGGTAGTTGGTGCCCTTTCCGCCCTCAGGCCGGTCCTCGACCTTGCTGAGGTCGACCTCGCGCCGCAGCTTGGAGTCGGCCCAGAAGTATGTGCCGACGCCCACCGCGAGCAGCAGCACGATAAAGGTGATCAGGCCGATGGTTATGCGGCGCTTCCAGTTCTTGGGCCGGGCCGCGCGCGGGGCGCCGCCGGGTCCGCCGTGGCCACCCGAATCGCCCGGGCCGCCGGGTCCGCCCGCGCCGCGGCCGTAGACCTGACCGGTGTTGTAGCCGTCGTCGGCGTCGCCGTACTCGTCGAAGCCCTGGGACGCCTGCTGCCGCTGCTGGTGCGGGACGGGCCCGCGCGGCGACAGATCAGGCGGGAGCGGCGGCTCGGCCTGGCGCGGCGGGCCGCCGACGCCCTGGCCCGCGCGCCGCACATGCGGCATGGCGCGGGCGCCTTCCGGTTCGGCGCTGCCGCTGCCGCTGCCGTACCGGTCCCTGCGGTCGCTCGTCCACCCGTCGGGCCAATCATTCATGCAGGGAAGTGTGCCTGCCCGGGCCGGTCGCCTTATAGGGCGGGTGCCGGATCGGGGCACGGCTGTTGCAGACCTGATAAGAATCCGCCCGGCATAAGGTTGAGGCCATGACCATTCAGGCCGCGAATCCGGAGTCAGATATTCCGGGTAAGCCCACCTCCGCCGCACGCATCACCCTCTCCCACATCATGACCGGCAGCGACACCAATCTCCTCGGCACGGTGCACGGCGGCGTGATCATGAAATTGGTCGATGATGCGGCAGGGGCGGTCGCCGGGCGCCACTCCGAGGGCCCCGCCGTCACGGCCTCGATGGACGAGATGGCCTTCCTGGAGCCGGTCCGGGTCGGGGACCTCGTCCATGTGAAGGCCCAGGTGAACTGGACCGGGCGGTCCTCGATGGAGATCGGGGTGCGGGTCATGGCCGAGCGGTGGAACGAGTCCACGCCCGCGACCCAGGTCGGCAGTGCCTATCTGGTCTTCGCGGCCGTCGACGCCGACGGCAAGCCGCGGTCCGTGCCGCCGGTCATACCGGAGACCGAGCGGGACAAGCGGCGATACGAGGAGGCCCAGATCCGGCGTACCCACCGGCTCGCCCGGCGCCGCGCGATCAAGGAGCTGCGCGCCCAGCGGGCCGCGGAGGGCATCGAGGACTGAGGCGGGGCCCACGACACCGGGGCCATGCCCGACGCGACCTCGTCAGAGGCAGGCGACCTCGGCGCCGGTGACGGCCCTGCCGGCGCCCTTCTCCGCCGAGGGGTCCTCGGCCCGCACCGGCTGCACCGCCCGGAAGTCCGCGCCCAGCGTGACCCTCATCACCGACCCCTGCCGCGCCACCGGCTTCAGCCGGGCGCCGGGCAGGGCGGCCGCCAGGGTGCGCACCGAGCGGTTCCAGATCGGGTCGTACTCGATCAGCGTGCGCTTCACCCCCGAGGTCGCGGCGTCCGCCGGGGCCCCGGTGGTGGCGAAGCCGTGGGCGTGCAGCGCGCGGAGGGTGCGCCGGGCCAGGCCCGTGGTGCTGGTGCCGTTGAACACGCGGACGCGGACCTGCGCGGGGGGCACGTCGACCAGGGTGGCCCGCAGCCGCTTGGGGCGGCGGACGGCGAGCGGGCGGTCCTCCCGGAGGGCCTGGAACAGGCGCGCGGCCCGCACCCGGTCCCAGCGGAGCGTCGAGCCGAGGCCCTTGACCGGGGTGCCGGGCAGCCGGACCGGGACCGAGACGAACTCCGAGGACTCGACGGTGAAGCCGCGCATGGCCTGGCCGAGCGCGACCATGTCCGTCGCGCCGAAGCCGCGGTCGGCGCGGACCGAGCCGAGCAGAGTGGCCGCGACCCGGCCGAACTTCACCGGGTTCAGCAGGGTGCCGCTGCCGGTCAGCTGGTGGATGACGGCGGCCAGGAACCGCTGCTGCCGGCGGATCCGGCCCAGGTCCGCGGCGCCGTCCAGGTGCCGGGAGCGTACGTACTGCAGCGCCTGGCCGCCGTCCAGGGCGTGGGTGCCGGCCGGCAGGTTCAGGCCGCTGTAGGCGTCCTTGAGCGGCCGGGTCGTGCACACCGTGACCCCGCCCACCACGTCCACGGTCTTCATGAAGCTGGTGAAGTCCACTTCCAGGTAGTGGTCGATGTGTACGCGTGTCATGTGCTCGACGGTGCGTACGGTCAGGCTGGGGCCGCCCTCGGCATAGGCGGCGTTGAGCTTCTGGTGGTGCGCGGGGCGCACCCGCCCGGACGGGGTGGTGTACGCGGGGATCCGGGCGTACGAGTCGCGGGGGAGGCTGACCACGCTGGCGCGGTCCCGGTCGGCCGACAGATGCACCAGCATGATGGTGTCGGTGCAGTGGCAGGGGGCGCCGCCCAGCCGGTAGCGCCGCTTCTGCGCGCGGGTGATCTTGTCCCGGCCGTCGGTGCCGACCAGGAGGAAGTTGACGCCCCGGTCGCTGTCCACGGGCCGGTCGTCGAGGCCGCCGAAGGCGTCGACCCGGTGGATGCCGGACTCCAGCTCGGTGACCAGCAGATGCCCCACGCCGCCGGCGAGCAGCACCAGGGCGGCGGCCCCCGTGGCGATCCGCAGGCCCCAGCGGGGCCGGGAGGGCTGCCGGGGGAGCGGCGGGCGGGCCGGTGCACTCACTTCGGGGGACCTCCGTGACGGGGCGAGGGGTCTGGCAGGTCTGGCGGGACTGTCTGGCGGGGCCGGCAGGTCTGGCGGGTCTGTGGGGCACAACCGCCGACACCGTAGGGCCATACGATGAGCAGCGCGGCGGCCCCACGCCGCCCGCCCCGCCCGCTGCCACCCGGGCGGCGCGCTCCGGTGTCCCCCATTCGCGGTAACGTGGCCTCTCGGAAATCGACAACCGCAGTCTTCTGGGGGCCCACCCCCCGACCCCCGAGGTGCCATGCCCCCGCATCAGCTCCCGGCCGTCTCCGTGATCATGCCGGTGCTCAATGAGGAACGTCATCTGCGCAACTCCGTCCAGCACATCCTGGAGCAGGAGTACGCCGGGGAGCTGGAGGTGGTGATCGCCCTCGGCCCGTCCACGGACCGCACCGACGAGATCGCCGCCGAGCTGGTGCGCGAGCACCCGCGGGTGCACACGGTCCCCAACCCCACGGGCCGCACCCCGGCCGCCCTGAACGCCGCGATCAAGGCGTCCCGCCATCCGGTGGTGGTGCGGGTCGACGGCCACGGCATGCTGTCGCCGAACTACATCGCGACCGCCGTGCGGCTCATGGAGGAGACCGGCGCGCAGAACGTCGGCGGCATCATGCACGCCGAGGGCGAGAACGACTGGGAGCACGCCGTCGCCGCCGCCATGACCGCCAAGATCGGCGTGGGCAACGCCGCCTTCCACACCGGCGGCGAGGCGGCCCCGGCCGAGACCGTGTATCTCGGGGTCTTCCGTCGTGAGGTGCTGGAACAGCAGGGCGGCTACAACGAGGAGTTCATCCGGGCCCAGGACTGGGAGCTGAACTTCCGGATCCGCGAGGCGGGCGGGCTGATCTGGTTCTCGCCCGAGCTCAGGGTCTCCTACCGGCCGCGCCCGAACGTGCGGGCGCTGGCCAAGCAGTACAAGGACTACGGCCGCTGGCGGCATGTGGTGGCCCGCTACCACCAGGGCTCGATCAATCTGCGCTATCTGGCGCCGCCGACCGCCGTCGTCGCCATCGCGGCGGGCATCGTGGTGGGCGCCGCGCTGACCCCGTGGGGGCTGCTGGTGCCGGGCGGCTATCTGGCGGCCATCGCGGCGGGCTCCGTCCCGGCCGGCAAGGGGCTCCCGCTGAAGGCCCGGCTGCGGATCCCGGTGGCGCTGGCGACCATGCACATGTCGTGGGGCTGGGGCTTCCTCACCAGCCCGCGCTCGCTGGCCAAGAAGGTCATCGCCAGCCGCCGCCCGGCGGTCATGGCGAGCTAGCCACCCTCTCCGCCCCCGGTTACGCGTACGCCGAAGGGGCCGGATCCAGGTTCATTTGGATCCGGCCCCTTCGGCTTGCTCAGCGGCGCGTGCTCAGAACGTGTAGTCCGGGTTGACCTCCATGCACTTCTTCTCCTCGCCGTTGGTCTTGTCGGCGATCTTGGGCGCCGTGTCCTCGTCGTCGGCCTCGGACTTCGGGAAGGCCGCGCCCTCGCGCCAGTCGTTGCCGACGACCAGCGTCACCTCGTCGACCGACTGGGACTCCTTCACCGCGCTCTTCGGCAGCCCCAGCGCCTTGGCCACGGCCAGTGCGTCGCCCTGCTTGGCCTCGCCCGGGTAGCTGATGGTCGTGTCGGCCTGCGAGGTCAGCACGGTGTTGGCCTCCGCCTTGGCGTAGCCGAGCCGGGTCAGCTCGCCGGTGATGTCGCTGGCCCGCCCGGAGACCGGCCCCAGGACGGTGGAGCCGGTGCCGTTCTGCACGACGACGGGGAGCTCGCCCTTGTCCATGCTGGGGGCCGGGACCTTGTCCTTCTTCTTTTTCTTGTCCTTGCCGTCCAGCGCGATGTCGTTGCGGATGAGCGAGAAGGTCTTCTCGGCGTCGCCGGGGGTGGGCACCACGTATTCGCCGTCGTTGCGGTACTCCCAGGGCATGGTGACCATCGTGGTCCGCTTGGTCGGCACCCGCTTGAGGTCGTTGCCCAGGTCGTAGAGCTTCTTGACGGTGCCCAGGCCGTGGTCGACGGTCAGCGCGTTGGTCGCGGCCTCCGCCAGGTCCATCAGCTGGCCCGGGTCGGAGAGTTTGGTGCCGGACTTGAGCTGCCGGATCATGGAGCTCATGTACATGTGCTGGGCCTTGGCCCGGCCGATGTCGGTGTTGTCCTCGAAGCCGTAGCGCGTACGCAGCCACTGGAGCGCCTGGACGCCCTTGACCGGGTGGGTGCCCTTGGTCAGCCGCAGACCGGAGCCGTGGCCCTTCCTGTCGTGAGAGTAGATGTTCTTGTCCACGCACACCGGGACGCCGCCGATGGCGTCCGCCATGTCCACCACGCCCTTGAAGTCGACCATCATGAAGTGGTCGATGTAGATGCCGGTGAGCTCCTTCCAGGTGGCCACCGTGCAGCCGGGGCCGCCGTGCGTGAGCGACTCGTTGATCGCTCCGAACGTCTTCGGGTAGACGTGGTCGCTCTTCGGGTCGGTGCATTTGGGGATGGTGACCCGGGTGTCGCGCGGGATGCTGATCACCGTCATGTTGCTGCGGTCGGCCGAGACGTGCACCAGCATCTGCACATCGGCGAGCCCCTTGCGGCCGAAGTCCTGCTTGGCGCCGCCGAGCTTCTGGTTCTCCTTGTCGTTACGGCTGTCCTGGCCGATCAGGAGGATGTTGAGAGGGGTCTGGCCCGCGGCGTTCGGCTCGGGTTTGGTGAGCTTGCTGTCGCCGAGGTCCAGCTCTTCCTTCTTGATGTTGCTGTTCAGGTGCTCGTAGTAGAGGTAGCCCGCGCCGGCCGCGCCGACTATCAGCACGGCCAAAGTCAGCGCGGTCCAGCGAAGTATTCGCACACCCTTGCTCCTCGTGCGGCGCGGGCCCTTGCCCTTGCGGCGTCGTCCGCCGCCCGCGGACTCGGCGCGGGCGGCGCGCCGGGACGCCGCGCGGCCGCCGGCCCCCGCCCCGGCGGCACTCGCGGTGTCCTTGGCTCCGGCGCCCTCGCCGCCGCTGCCCTCGGCGTCACGCGGCTCGCCGGCGCCGGCGTCCTCATGCGGGTTGCGCTTCCCGCCTCCGTCGCGGGGCCCGGGCGCCCGCCGACGGGAGCCCTCCCCCCGCACACTGCTCTGCCGCACCGGGCCTCCCCTGTTGATCAATGGTGGTTCCGGCCCGATGGGTGAGGGTGTTCCGATGGCCGGCGATGGTTATTTCGCGCAGACGCTCTTGTCGTCCGCTTCGACTCTCTGGATGTCCTTCGGCGCCTTTGCCGGAGCGGTAATCGGTGTGCCGGCGCCCTTGAAGTCCGCGCCGAGCGTGAGGGTCATCTCCGCCATGGGGGCGGCGTCCTTGGTGCCCTCCTTGAGGGCGGAGCCGGGCAGTCCCATGCTGTCGGCCAGGCGGCGCGCCTGGTCGGCCTGGTTCGGGGCGTACTCCAGCGTCGTCTTCTTCAGATCCGCCGAAGCGTTTCCGCCGTTGCTGGAACGGAGCATCCCTTCGCTGTTCTGCATCCAGTCGACCGTCTCCTGAGCGGCCCCCATCTTTCCGCTGCCGTTGAGGACCTTCACCCGGACGTTCGCCGGGTCGGCCTTGGGGCCCTTGAGCTTGGCGGCCTGCTTCGCCTTGTCGGCCTTCTCCTTCTTCTTCACCTCGGTCAGCGACACGTCCTGCCTGACCATGGCGAACAGCGGCTCGGCCTTGGCCTTGTCGAGCAGCACCGTCGCGCCGTCGGTGTTGTCGACCACCGGGACGGTGACGAAGGTGACGTTCTTCAGATCGACCTTGCTGAGGTTCAGCGCCAGGTCCTTGAGCTTGTTCACGGTGCCGATGCCGGTGTCCACCGTGAGCGCCTTGGTGGCGGAGTTGGCCAGGTCCCACATCTTCGAGGGGCTGGTGAGCGTGCCGCTCGACTTCATCTTGCGCATCATCGAGCTGAGGAACTGCTGCTGCAGCTTGATCCGGTCCAGGTCGCTCTCGAAGCCGACGCTGTGCCGGGTCCGCACGAACGCCAGGGCGTCCTCGCCCTCGATGGTGTGCCGGCCCTTGCTCAGCTTCAGATGCGACTTCGGGTCGTTGACGTCCTTGGCCAGGCAGACCTCGACCCCGCCGACGGCGCTGGAGAGCGTCTTGACGGCGTTGAAGTCCGCCATCAGGAAGTGGTTGATCTCCAGCCCGGTGAGCTTCTCGACGGTCGCCCAGGTGCAGCTGGGGTCGCGCCCCTCCTGTCCGAGGCTGGTGTTGAAGCGGACCCCCTGCTCACCGTCGATGGCCTCTTTGGTGCCGTCTTTCCTGGTGGTGCAGTTCGGGATGTCGGTGATCATGTCGCGCGGGATGCTCAGGGCGGTGGCGTTCGTCCGGTCCGCGGAGACATGGAAGAGGATCGTGGTGTCCGCGTGGCCGACGCTCCCCGCGTCGCCGTATCCCTCGTTGCCCTTGCCGTCGCGCTTGTCGGTGCCGATGACCAGGATGTTCATCGGGCCGTCGCTGACCGCGGCGTTGTTCTCGCCGACGTCGACCTTTTTGATGTTGTTGTTGAGGTGCTGGTAGACGAGGTACGCCGCGACGGACCCGCCGACCAGGATGAAGGCGAGGGTGCCGCTGGTCCAGTACAGCGCCTTCTTCGCCTTGGACTTCTTCGGCTTCGGCTTGCGGCGGCTGATGGGCCCTGCCGGCTTCTCCGGCTTGCCCGTCGCCCGGCGCCGCCCGTGCGACGGCGACGGCGGCGGCTCGGGGTCCGGGGCGCGGCGGCGGCTCCTCGGTCTGGGAGCCGGCCGGTCCTGAGGGGTGACATCCGCCGGTTCCCCGGCAGGATTCAGCCGCAGCTCATAGCTGCCGGTGTTCGGGTCGAACACCCACTGATCGGCGGGATCAAAGTCGTCCGCCTGCCCATGGCCTTGCGCGTCCACGGTCCCCTGAATCCTCCGTTGGTGCCACGCGGCGCCTCCCCCTCAAGGCGCACCGGTCGATCGTCAAAAGGTAGTGCGCGGCCACCTGGTAAGCGCACTGGATCGCTCACACTATCCGCCCAGTTCAGCGTCAAGCGACGCCGGTGACAAATTCCACTTCCCTACAACTGGGCAATCTGCCCAATCCTTTCGACATCTTTGAGGAAGCGTTGAGCATACCTTTTGGAGCTTTTGTCAGCACATGTCATGTGCCGCGGTGGTTCCTTCGTACGGTGTGGACGTCCCGCTCTTCGGGTCGTCGCCGGAGGCGTGGGTGACCGTCTTGGCCACCGACACCGGGCGATCCAGTCGAAGTTGCCGAAACAGCCGGTCGGCGTCGGGCTGGACCAGCTCATCGCGGTTCCGGTTGTAGGTGTAGGGCTGCCGCGGAATCGTGAGGAACTGGATCTTCTCGCGCGGGATGTGCCGCATTCCGCGCGCCAGGTCGTACAGGTCCTTGAGCGAGCTCAGGCCCGGATCCGTGGTCAGTGAGGACGTCGCCGCGTCGAGCACCGGGTACAGCCGGGCCGGATTGAGCAGCACACCATTGCTCTGCAACTTCTTCACAAGCGCGCCGAGGAACTCCTGCTGCCGCCCGATGCGCTCGGTGTCGCTGCCGTCGCCGATGCTGTAGCGCGCCCGGACGTAGCCGAGGGCCTGCTCGCCGTGCAGGACCTGGCGGCCCGCGGGCAGCCGCAGATGCGCCTCGTCGTCGTCGATGGGCTCCTTCAGGCAGACCTCGACGCCGCCGACGGCGTTGACCATCTTCTTGAAGCCGCTGAAGTCCACGATCATGTGGTGGTCGACGCGGATGCCGGTGAGCTTTTCGACGGTGCGGATCGTGCAGGCCGGCCCGCCGAATTCGAACGCCCAGTTGAACTGGGCGAACCTGGCCTTGCCGCGCGTCCCGTCCGCCCCGGTGCAGCTGGGGACGTCCACCATCAGGTCGCGCGGGATGGAGACGGCGGTCGCGCTCTTCGCGCCGGCCTGCAGATGCAGCAGGATCGTGGTGTCCGAACGCTGGGTACCGGTGTCCTTGCCGTACTTGCCGTTGCCCTTGCCGCCCCGGTTGTCGGAGCCGATGAGCAGGATGTTCTGTGCGTCGTGGACCACCGCCGCCGGCCGCTCGGCCTCGAACTTCCGCAGCTCGTTCTCGGTGCGGGTGTCGGTCTTGATGTTGCCGTCGAGGTGCTCGTAGAGCCACCACCCCGCCCCGGCCCCGGACAGCACCAGCAGGGCCACCGCGAGCGCGAGCAGACGCAGCCAGCGGCGGCCGCGTGGTCTTCGGTCCGGTGTCCCGTCCGGGCTCTCCGTCGTCACGTCTGCGTCCTCCCACCCGTCCACCTCCTCGGCCGGGAGGAGCGGCATCGACCCGTGCCGGGGCCGTGATTACTGGAGCAGACATGCGAACCCCGCACATGGTTGTACATCGCGTCGATCATCGCGCGGTGCGGGCGGCGGGGCCCGTGGGCTCGGCCCACGGGTCCGCCGGACGGGTCAGGGGCCGGTGGGGTTTCCCCGGGAGACGGCCGCTGCGGGCGGTTGCTACGGCGCGGTCGCGGTGACCCGTTCGGCGGCCCGGCGCTCGGCGAGGCGGTCTTCCTCCAGCCGGTCCAGGTGGCGGCACAGCACCACCGAGCCGCCCGAGGCCAGCGGCGCGTACAGCCCGTACGACAATCCCTCCCAGGTGTCGTACGGCAGCCCGGACAGCACCCGGGAACCGGGGCCTAGCCCCCGCCCGGCCGCGTCGGCGCGCGCCCGCTCCACCAGCTCCGCGGCCGTCAGCTCGAGGCCCGCGACGGTGAGTGCGGGCGCGTGCGGGTCCACCGGCGCGTACGGCGCGAAGCGGTCGCCCTGGCCGGGCACCTCCACGGCGTAGTCGGTGAAGCCCTCCGGCGGCTGCGGGAACCGCCCGCCCAGGGGGCGCAGCGCCAGCGCCACCCGCTCCCCGGAGCAGGCGCGTGCCCCCTCCAGCGTGTCCGGGCCGCTGACCACGAGGTCCGCGGCGGCCGGGTCGCCGCCCACCTCGGCCACCACGCCCACGGAGGAGCAGGCCAGCAGCCACACCGCGGTCTGCCAATGGGCGGGCAGCAGCAGCGCCAGCCGGTCGCCGGGCGCCGCGGCGAGGTCGTCCTGGAGGAGATTCGCGGTTTTCGCCACCCAATTGGCGAAGGTGGCCACGGACAGTTCGACGCGCTCGCCGGTCGCGTCGTCGTAGAAGGTCACAAGCGGACGCGCCGGATCCGCGGCGAGCGCGGATCGCAGCAGGTCGGCGGGGGTGTGATCGGTAGCGTTCATCGGCGCCAGGGTACGCGGCGCCGAGGCGCGCCGGGCGCGGTGTGCGGGGCCGTGGACGCCGGATCGCGGTCCCGTCCGCCACCTTCTCGAATGGACAGATTTGTTGTGTTATGTCCAAGGTTTTTCTCATGCGTGCATTTCTGGCATCTTCGATCGGCGTCGCGTGCACCGCCGCCCTCGCTCTCCCCCTCGCCCTCAACCCGGCCCCCGCCCGCGGGGACCGCGACGGCCGTGCGGAATCAGCCGGCGGCACCCAGTCGCTGCCGCTGCTCCCACTCGGCGGCAGCGGTCTCGACCGCGGCGCGGCGATGTCGGCCGGCGCCGTGCTCGGGGTCGCGCCGCGGAGCGTGCGGCCCTTCTCCCTCGTCGGCGTGGTCTGGGACGACGCCTCCGCGCGGCTGCGCGGCCAGGTGCAGGTGCGCACCCGCGAGGCGGCCACCGGCGCCTGGTCGGCCTGGCGCGACCTGGAGGCGCTCGACGACGACGCCCCCGACCCCGACTCGCCCGAGAGCGCCGGCGGCCGCCGGCACGGCGGCACCACGCCCCTGTGGGTCGGCGACTCCAACGGCGTCCAGGCCCGGGTCAGCCCCCGCGGCGGCTCCGGTGTGCTCTCCGCCCAGCCGGCCGGCCTGCCCTCCGGGCTCCGCCTGGAGCTCGTCGACCCCGGCCGGGGCCCCGCGACCCTCGCCCGGCCGCTGACCACCGACCCCAGCGCCGACCCCAGCACCGAACCGGGCTCCGACCCCAGCACCGACCCCAGCTCCGAGCCCGCGATGGAGGATCCCCCGGCGGACCTCTCCGCGTCGCCCGAGGCCCCGCAGGCCGACCCTGAAGACCCCTCGGCGCCCCCCGAGCCGGAGCCCTCCGAGCTCACCCCCGAACCCTCCACCCCGCCCCCGCTGGAGCTCCCGGAGGAGCAGCCGAAGACCAGCGCGGCCCAGGCGCACACCGCGCCGCGGCCCCGCATCGTCACCCGCGCCGGCTGGGGCGCCGACGAGAAGCTGCGGGAGAAGGGCCACCGCTACACCAAGACCGTCAAGGTCGCCTTCGTCCACCACACCGTGACGGGCAACGCGTACAGCTGCTCGCAGGTGCCCTCCGTTATGCGGAGTATCTACCGCTATCACGTCAAGAGCATGGGGTGGCGCGACTTCGGCTACAACTTCGCCGTCGACAAGTGCGGAAACATCTACGAGGGCCGATCCGGGGGCGTGACCAAGGCCGTTCAGGGCGCCCACACGCTCGGATTCAACAAGAACAGCATGGGCATCGCGGTGCTGGGCACCTACTCCTCCAAGAAGCCCGCCGGCAAGGCGGTCAAGGCCGTGGCCAAGCTCACCGCCTGGAAGCTCGGCCTGTTCGGCCGGAACCCGCGCGGCACCACGCATCTCACGTCCGCCGGCGGCAACAGATACAAGAAGGGCAAGAAGGCCAAGCTGCGCGTCATCTCCGGACACCGCGACGGCTACAACACCGAGTGCCCCGGCGACGCCCTCTACACCAAGCTCGGCACCGTACGCAGCAAGGCCGCCCGGTTGCAAGGCCGCTGACCGCAAGGCCGCTGACCAGGCGCGGGCCGGGTACCCGGGGTCTGCATACACTGGCCGCCGACCCGGCGAGCCCCAGCAGGAAGCAGAGACGATTCGTGACCACAGCGCCAGCGACGCCAGAAGCGATCCTCCTGGTCGGCGGCAAGGGCACCCGGCTGCGGCCGATGACGGTGAACACCCCCAAGCCCATGGTCCCGGCGGCCGGCGTCCCGTTCCTCACCCACCAGCTGGCACGCGCCCGCGCGGCCGGAGTCGAGCACATCGTCCTTGCCACGTCGTACCTGGCCGAGGTGTTCGAGCCGTACTTCGGTGACGGCTCATCACTCGGCCTGCACCTGGAATACGTGACGGAGCGGGAGCCGCTGGGCACCGGCGGCGCCATCCGCAACGTCGCCTCCCGGCTGCGCTCGGGCCCGAACGACCCGGTGCTCGTCTTCAACGGCGACATCCTCACCGGACTCGACATCCCCGCCCTCGTCGACACCCACCGCACCACCGGCGCCGATGTCTCCCTGCACCTCACGCGCGTCACCGATCCGCGCGCGTACGGGCTGGTGCCGACCGACGCCACCGGGCGCGTCACCGCCTTCCTCGAAAAGCCGCAGGCCGCCGAGGAGATCGTCACCGACCAGATAAACGCGGGCGCCTACGTCTTCAACCGCTCCGTCATCGACGCCATCCCGGCCGGCCGCCCCGTCTCCGTCGAACGCGAGACCTTCCCCGGCCTGCTGGCCGCCGGCGCCCACCTCCAGGGCATGGTCGACTCCACGTACTGGCTCGACCTCGGTACCCCCCAGGCCTTCGTCCGCGGCTCCGCCGACCTCGTACTGGGCCGCGCCCCCTCCCCGGCGGTGCCCGGCCGCTGCGGCGACCGGCTGATCCTGGACAGCGCGCAGGTGGCGCGCGACGCCAAGCTCACCGGCGGTACGGTCATCGGCCCCGCGGCCCGGGTGGGCGCGGGCGCCCGCATCGACGGCTCCACGGTGCTGGCCGGCGCGGTGGTGGAGGAGGGCGCGCAGGTCCGCGACTCCCTCATCGGCGCGCGGGCCCGGATCGGGGCCCGTACGGTGCTGCAGGGCGCGGTGGTCGGGGACGGCGCGCTGGTGGGGCCGGACAACGAGCTGCGGGACGGGGTGCGGGTGTGGTGCGGGGCGGACATCCCCGCGGGGGCGGTGCGCTTCTCGTCGGACCAGTGAGGGCTTGTGCGGGCGTGTCGGGGGCGCGCCGTAGGGTGATGGTGTGCCCGCCCACCGCAGCTGGACCCCCTCCGGTCCGTACGACCTCGCGCGCAGCCTGAGCGTGCTGCGGCGGGGCCCGGGGGACCCGGCGTTCCAGGTGACCGCCGACGGCGCCATCTGGCGGGCCAGCCGCACCCCTCAGGGCGCGGGGACGATACGCCTCGTGCGCCGGGGCGAGGCGGTCGAGGCGCAGGCATGGGGGCCGGGCGCGGACTGGCTGCTGGACCGCCTGCCCGCGCTGCTCGGCGCCGAGGACGACCTCTCCGCCTTCACCCCCCGCCACCGCGTGGTGCACGAGGCACACCGCCGCCACCCGGGCCTCAGGCTGATCCGCACCGGTCTTGTCCTGGAGTCGCTGATCCCTTCGATCCTGGAGCAGAAGGTCACCAGCGACGAGGCGTACCGGGGCTGGCGACTGCTGCTGCAGCGCCACGGCGAACCCGCGCCCGGCCCCGCCGAGCGGCTGCGGATCATGCCCGAGCCGCGCGCCTGGGCGCTGATCCCGTCATGGGAGTGGCACCGGGCCGGGGTCGACGCCAAGCGCTCGTCGACCATCCTGCGGGCCGTACGGGCCGCCCGGCGCCTGGAGGAGGCCGCGACCATGGACCTGGCCGCCGCCTCGGCCCGGCTGCAGCTCATCCCGGGCATCGGGCCGTGGACGGCGGCGGAGACCCTCCAGCGCAGCAACGGCACCCCGGACGCGATCACGGTCGGCGATCTGCACCTTCCGAAGATCATCGGCTACGCGCTCACCGGCGAGCGCGGCACCGACGACACGGCCATGCTGGAGCTGCTGGCCCCCTACGCCGGCCAGCGCCACCGCGCCGCCCGCCTGATCCTCCTGTCCGGCCGCATCCCGCCGCGCCGGGCCCCGCGCTTCTCGGTCCGGGACTTCCGGGCGATCTGAGCGGGCTGCCGCGTTACTGACTCGCGTGCAGGACCGTGCGGAACGTCACCGACACCCGACGCCCACGGGGGACACGACCCCCTCCCGCACCGGGGTCGCTCTTCCGTGCGGCGATGGCATGCCGCCAGGCGTAGCGGGCCGGGCCGGTCATGACCAGCAGGCTGCCCGGCGCCAAGGGCACCGCCAGCTTCGTGCCGTCGTCGGGGTTGGTGAAGTCCATCAGAGCGCTGGACCCCAGGGATATCGCGGCGACGACCGGGCCGAAGCACGGCACGCAGTCGACATGGGCGCTGATCCCCTGCCCCGGCTGGTACTCGTTGACAATTACCTGCTCCGCCTTTTCGTTCATCAACCCCTCAGCCACCAGCCGGCCGGCCATCTCCCGGGCCCACTCCGGAAGTGGCGGCGCGGTTTCCCGCGAGTCGGCGGCCACGCTGCGGCGGCCGTAGTCGTACCGATGGCCGTAATGCTGCACGCGCCGCTTCAGCTGCGCCGACCACGGCGCCGCATCGATCCCCGCGAGCAGGGCCGCACCGGCATCGGGGGTGAGCCAGCCGGCGATGTAGCGCAGCCCGGGCACCGCGGCGGACGGTGCCGAGGGCACCGAACGAGGCTGAACGTCGGCGTCGAACGAGAGTCGGCCAGAGGTCTCGGACATGCCAGCACAGTAGTCATGACCGGCTCTGCGCGATGATGTCCGGATGAGTGATGCCTACTCGCCCGTCCCGGAACTGAGCCTGCTCAAGGAGCTGGAAGACCGTATCGGAGGGGAGAACATCTCGACCGGTTTCGATCTTACGGAATTCGGGGCCACCACCGGGATCCACACATGGTCGGACGACCCGGAGTTCCTCGACAGCTTTCTCTCCTTCGCGGCGGCCAACGCCACCGGCTCGATCTATGCCATCTGGCGTGTCGACGACCGCGCGAACCTGGCGGACCTGCCCGTCGTGGTGTTCGGGGACGAGGGCGGGATCGCCGTTGTCGCACGCAACCTCCGGGAGCTGTTCCAGCAGCTCGCGTGCGACAAGGCGCTGTACGTGGGGGACTACGACGCCGGGTTCGACGACGAGGACGACGAGGACGACCGGGACGACCGGGACGACCGGGACGCCGAGGAACAGAGCGCGTACGACCGCCACCCGGAGTATCTGGCCTGGCTGGAGCAGCACTTCGGCCTGGCCCCGGCGGAGGACCCCAACGCTCTGGTGGTGGCCGCCGAGAAGGAGCTGGCGGCTCGGTTTGCGAACTGGGTCGGGCGTTTCATCGATGACAGGTCCTTCGAGAAGAACTTCATGAGGGAGATCAGGCGACTTCACACCGAGACGGACGAATAGCGGACTCTGCGCACGTCCAGCGCTGCCAGGTCGGCGGGGGCACCGGATCCGGACGTGTCGGAGACCGCTGCTACGTTCCCCGGATGATCCACAACCTGGAAGACGTCATCGTCCGGGCCGTCGCCGAGCGCGATGGGGACATCGACGAACTCAGTGAACTGGCGGACGGCGCGCCGGAAGAACTGACGCCTCATCTGCCCCGGCTGCTCGCCGTGGACGTGGTGTACCCGGCCAAGCTGTACCGGGCAGCCGACAGCGAGACGCAGCGCGGCCTCGTCGCGAAGGTCGACGCGGGCGGGAGCGACAGCCTGCGCCTGAACCACCTGCTGATGGCCTTGGCGCAGACCCGGGGCCCGGTCGCCGAGGCGGCCTTCCGGCGCTGGCGGGACCAGCCGCCCCCCGGCGCCGACAAGCTGTTCCTCAGCCCCGCCGAGTACATGCCGGAAGGGGGCTGGACGCTGGAAGGAGACCGCGTCCGGGAGTTGTGCGGTCCCATTTCCTACCGGCTGCGGGCCGAAGAAGAGGAGGCGGGCGAAGACGGCGCCGGCGCCGATCCCGCGCACGAGCGCTGTCAGGGATGCGGCGGTCCGATGTGGACCGCGCTGGACCTGGACACCGCCGATGAGCGCGTCGCCGAGGCGCTGGAACACGTCGGCTGGTCGGGACGGCTGCGGCTGGCCATCTGCTACGAGTGCAACGTCGATGCCACCACGGTGTTCATCGAGGTCGCACCGGACGGGACCGCTCGCCCGACGGATCCGCCCGAGCCCGGCACGAGCATCCCGGACCCGGAGTTCGAAGGCCCTGACGTGCGGATGGTCCTCGAACACCGATCGGGCCGCCATCCCGTCGGCTCGGCGATCGGCGGCCGGCCTGTGTGGATGGGAGACGCCGAATACCCCGAGTGCTCGGTGTGCGGGAAGCTCATGACCTGCATCGCCCAGATCGACATGCAGGACGTCAGCTACATGGTCGGGTATCACACGTTCTTCCTGCACACCGGGTGCGGGCTGGCAGCCATGGTCTCGAAGGGCGAATGAGGCGGGAGCCCGACCCGAGAGCGTCAGGCACGCCCCAGTGCCTGTACCTCGGCGTAGGAGGGGGCCCGGAGGTCTGCCGGCCGGCCGTCGCGGATGGCGGTCGCGGCGGCCTTGATGGCGGCGATCTTCGCGGCGTGCAGCTCCACGCGGGCGAGGGTGCCGTCCGGGCGGCCGTCTTCCAGGTTGATCCGCACGGGCCCTGTCCTGGAGTCGCTGATCCCCCGGCCCTGGAGCAGAAGGTCACCAGCGACGAGGCGTACCGGGGCCGGCTGCTGCTGCAGCGCCACGGCGTAGCGCAGCCCTGGCTACCGCAGCGGACGGTACTGATCGAGGCGGAGCCTCGGTGTCGAAGCCGGGTGGTCACCCGCGTCAGCATGGATCACAGCTCGGCTGCTGCTCCTTCGACGGCTCGTGCCGCACGCCGATGTCGTCGGTGTTCTTGGGGGCCAGGCCCAGCGTTGCCAGCAGCGCGAGAGCCAGCAGCGCTGCGCAGACGTAGCTACAGATCTCGAGTCCGTTGGTCATTGCCTCACGGGCGGCTTCCGCGACCTGCGCGGTCTTCGGGTTGTCCGCGAGCGAGGGGATCGCCGAGCCGGCACTCTCCGTCATGGTCTCGCTGATCCGCTCGGCGGCCTTGGCCGGGACCCCGTCGCCGGTGAGGCGGTCCCGCAGGTCGGAGGTGAGCGTGCTGAAGAACAGCGTGGTGAGGAGCGCGATACCGAGTGCGGACCCAAGTTCGCGTGCCGCGCTCTGGATCCCCGAACCTTGCCCGGCCCGTGGGAAGGGCACCTCCGCCAGAACGATGTTGGTGACCTGGGCGGTAGCGAACCCGACACCGACGCCGTAGACGAACAGCGCGCTCGCGATCAGCCACCAGGCGCTGCTGGTCGTCGCGATCAGCCCCAGCATGACCAGGCCGACAGCTTCCAAAGCCAGGCCGATGCGCACCTGAGCCAGAGCCGGAACAGCCGCGGCCATCGGGAAGCTCGCACCGCTCGCCACGAAGCTGCCGACCGCGAGAGCGGCGAGCGCGAGGCCCGCCTCGAACGAGCTGTAGCGCAGGGTGAACTGCAGCCAGAGCGGCAGCACCGCGATGATGCCGAACTCGCCGAGACCGACCATCAGCGTGACGAAGTTGCCGTTGCGGAATGAGGCGATGGAGAACAATTCCACGTCCATCAGGGGCTCTTCGTTCTTGCGGTCGAGCGCTGCCTGCCGACGCCAGAACACGAAGAGCGCGGTGGCCGACACGATGATCGAGACCAGGACGGGGGACGGCCCGCCGCTCCATGAGAGTCCGCCGATGTCCAGCGACTCAGTGGTCATCAACCAGCCGTATGTGCGCCCCTCGACCAGCGCGAACGCCAGAAGGCCGAGTCCGACCGCCGACAGGACGGCGCCGACGCCGTCCACCCGTCCCCGCGTGCGGGGCGACGCCGGCAGGTGGACCATGACGCCCGCCATGATCAGAGCTACCAGGGGAAGATTTATGCCAAAGGCCCAGCGCCAGGAGAAGTCCGCGAGCCAGCCACCCAGCAGCGGACCGACGGCGGCGGCAGCCCCGATGGTCGACCCCCAGACGGCGAACGCCTGGCCCCGGGCCTTCCCCGAGAAGCTCGCGTTCACCAGGGCCAGCGACGTCGGAAGGATCACGGCTCCGCCGACGCCCTGGAGGACGCGGGCCAGGATGAGCAGCCCTCCGTTCGGCGCGACTGCGGCCATCAGGCTCGTGGCACCGAACAGGGCGAGGCCGATAGTGAAGATCTTTCGGGCGCCGTACAAGTCGGAGAGGCGCCCGGCGAGCAGAAGGAGTGCGGCGAACGCGATCGCGTAGGACTCCTGGATCCACTGGGCCTCGGCCGAGTCGATCTTCAGGTCTTCGATGACCGGGGCGAGGATCACATTGACGATGGTGATGTCCACCACGATCAGGGCCACGCCCAGGGATACGGCGATGAGCCCGAACCACTGCCGCTTGGTGGGAGGTCGTGCGGTCTCGCTCAAGGTTCCTCCACTGTGAAGTATCTTTATGGTGAAGGTAAATTGAGAGGGGTAGGTTGTCAAGCGCGGGGACGGGCCGCGCCATCAGCGCAGAACGCACAGTGAGGCAAGGGCGATGAGGGATGAGGAGTTCGGAACCGTGGAGGCGCAGCGCGACCGCCTCATGGAGGGACTGCGGGCTTTCGGCGCCAACTACATCGAGTTCACGCAGCGTTTCGCGACCTGGCTGGGGCTGCACTCCACCGACGCGGCGGCGCTGGCCGAGATCCTGTACGCGGAAGACCAGGGGAGCCCCCTGTCACCTGCCCGGCTGAGCGAACGCGTCTCGCTCTCGTCCGGAGCCACAACCGCCCTGCTGAACCGTCTCGAAGCGGCCGGGCACATCATGCGCAGCCGCGAGCACACCGATCGCCGGATCGTGACATTGCGCAGCAGTCCCGACATCAGGCCGCGGGCGGTGGAGTTCTTCGGCCCTTACGCCGCGCGCATGGCCACGGAAATGTCGCAATACACCGGTGAACAGCTCAAAGAGTTCGAGGACTTCATCAACCATCTGCGCAGCACCATGGATTCGCTGCTCGCCGACGAGTACCGCGGCCCCCGCCCGGGCAGACCATCCGGACAAGGCGGCGGCTGAGCCACGAGCGCCCGATGTCGTGTCAGGAAGGCACCCCGGAGAAGACTGACCAAGCCGCCAACCTGTTCCACCCCGCTCACACGGATCTCCGCGCCGTCCCGTCAGGCACGCCCCAGTGCCTGTACCTCGGCGTAGGAGGGGGCCCGGAGGTCTGCCGGCCGGCCGTCGCGGATGGCGGTCGCGGCGGTCACGGCCGCCGCCAGGGCCCTGCGGTAGAGCAGCGAGCCGAGGCTGACCCTGCGCACGCCCAGCGCGGCCAGGTCGGCGAGGGAGGGGCCGGTGGGCGTGTACAGGATGTTCAGCGGGACGACGACGGTTGCCGTCAGGGCGGCGATCTGGTCCGGATCCGACAGCCCCGGCACGAACACCCCGTCTGCCCCGGCCTGTTCATAGACCGCGAGGCGCGCCGCGGTCTCGTCCTCCTGGCGGCCCAGCCAATGGGTGTCGGTGCGGGCGTTCACGAACAGCGCGGGCACGGCGGCCTTGATGGCGGCGATCTTCGCGGCGTGCAGCTCCACGGGGGCGAGGGTGCCGTCCGGGCGGCCGTCTTCCAGGTTGATCCCGGCGGCGCCGGCGTCGTACAGCCTTCGGGCCAGTTCGGCCACTTCCTCCACGTCATCGCTGAAGCCCCCTTCGGCGTCGACGGTGAACAGGAAGGAGCCCTGCCCGAGACGGCGGGCCAGAGCCAAGGTCGCTTCGGCCGTCGCGGCCGCCCCGTCCGGCAGACCGGCGGCCGCGGCCACGCCCAGGCTCGTGGTGCCGATCGCCGGGAAGCCCTGGGCCGCCAGGGCGGCCGCGGAGGCGTAGTCCCAGGCGTTGGGCAGCAGCAGCGGCGCGGTGGCTGCCTGATGGTGCAGGCGGGCGAAGGCGGTCAGCGGGCGCTGGAGCAGACCGTCGGCCAGGGCGAGGGCATGGGCCCGGCCGGGGCAGACCCGGGGCGGTCCGCCGAAGGTGAGGGGTACGGGGTGCGCGCGCTGGGCGGTCGCGAGGTCCAGGACCACCACATCGCCCTCGGTGATCTCCCGACCGGCGACCCGGGTGGCGCGGGCGGCGATCCGGCGCATGGTCCGTACCGGCGGATCCTCCCGGAGCACCCGGGCCGGCGGTACGTCGCCGCCCGCCGCTGACTCCACCAGCGCGGCCCCCGCGCAGGCCTCCACCAGCGCGGCCGTCGCCGCGCAGGCCTGCACCAGAAGCCCGATGCGGTTGGCGGCGGCCTCCAGGGCGGCCTCATCGGGATGCCCTGGCGCGAGCAGCGCCACCAGCCGGGCCACCGCCTCGTCCGCGGCCGCGTCCGTACTCCCGAAGTAGGCCCCGGCCACCACGGTCACCGCCTCCGCGACCGCCCCGGGCTCCGGCATCCCCAGGGTTTCGGCAAGGGCACGCACCACCCGCACCCGGACCGCCCCTTGAAACCCGGCCGCCGCCGCCCGCCACAGTGCGGCGGGCTCCAGCCGGGCCAGTTCGGCCTCCACCAGAGCCCGCCGCCGCCGATGCGGCTCACCGGAGCTGAACCGGGCCACGGTGGCACGCAGCCAGGCGACACTCGCCCCGGCGGGACCCCCGTCAGAAGCCGGGAGTTCCGGGACGAGCGCCGGGTCGGCGAGCGCCGCCCGCACGTCGGCATAGCGGTCGAACTCATGCGTCGTGTGCGTGTACGTGTACGTCCTGTGCGTCATGGCCCGACGCTAAGGCCGGAAGAGTTCGGCGCCGCTCGAACCGTTCGCCGCCCGGCGATGGCTGTGTCGGCGACGTAGAGCAGCCCGGGCACCGCGACGGACGGTACGGAATCGGTGTCGGTGTCGGTGTCGGTGTCGGTGTCGGTGTCGAACGAGAGTTGGCCAGAGGTCTCGGACATGCCAGCACGGTAACCATCCGCCGGGGAGGGCGGATTCGCAGGTTGATCCCCGCGGCGCCCGCGTCGTACAGCTCTCGGGCCAGCGCGGCCACCTCCCCACGTCGTCGCTGAAGCCCCCTTCTGCATTGACGGTGAACAGGAAGGGGCCCAACCTCACAGGGCAATACAGCTAGGGCCAAGAGCGTCGCCGACGCCTACACGGCCGTACTCGCCCGCTTGAACCACAACTTCACCTACGATGCCAAACTCCTTGTCGGCAAACTCGAGATGTGGAGCACGAGGATTGACCTCCTCCGTCGGCCTGAGGGCCGTGGATTCTCCGTCTGACGGTGGCTCTCGAGATGAGAGACCGCCGGCTTCGGGCGGGTTCCTGGTTCCTCCCCACCGGGGTGGGGGTTGTGCGCGCCGCCAGGGCATCCCCAGGTCTTACCGGCGCTCCGCAGGCGTTTACCCGTGCCGTTACCGGCGCGGGGCCCCAGGTCCTGGGGTGGGTGGTGCTGTCTTGCCGACCGCGAGGATACGGCGGCCTTCGTCGCGGACGTTCCGCCCGGCATTCCAGTCCCGGTCATGCCGCGTCCGGCAGTTCGGGCATATCCAAGTACGGACATGCAGGGGCTTGGGTCCGTCCCGGTGTCCGCAGGCGGAGCATTTCCGGGAGTTGGGGAAGTGGCGGGCGACTTTGACGAAGGCTCGGCCGCGTCGGGTTGCCTTGTATTCGCAGAACATCACGAACTGTGACCAGCCAGCGTCGTGCACACCCTTGGCCAGCCGTCCGCGTGCCAGTGCTCGCACGTTCAGGGTCTCGGTGAAGACGGCTTGGTTCTCGCGCGTGAGCTTGTGAGACCACTGATGGTGGAAGTTCCGGCGTGCGTCCGCCACGGCGGCGTGAGCACGAGCGACCTTGATCCAAGCCTTGTCCCGGTTGTTGCTGCCCTTCTTCTTGCGCGACAGTTCCCGCTGCCGCTTCTTGAGCTTCTTCTCCGCCCGGCGCAGATACTTCGGGGAGGCGATGTGCGAGCCGTCCGCGAGCACAGCGAAGCGGGTAAGGCCCAGGTCGATGCCCTGGTCTCCGTCGGCCGGGGGGGAGGATGTCACCAGCCGGGTCGGTTTCGACGACGAAGGATCCCCAGTACCGACCGCAGCGGTCCTTGACCAGCGTCACCGAGCTGGGCTCGGAGGGCAGGTCACGGGTCCGCTTGACCCGCACATCACCAATCTTCGGCAGACGAAGCTTGCCGTTTTCGAGGATCGACCAGCGGTCGGAACGGGTGAACCGTGCGGTCTGCCGATTGTCCTTGCGGCTCTTGAACCTCGGCGGGGCGACCTTCGACCCCTTGCGCTTGCCCGTCTTGGAGTCCTCGTGCGCCTTCCACGCGGCATCCAGGTCGCGGAGGGTCTGCTGCATGACACCGACCGGACAATCTGAGAGGAAGGCCCGCTCCTCGGCTTCTGCATCACCAGCGCGTCGTTCCAGACCACGCGCCGGCACCCGAACACCCTGGCAGCGCGGATACATAGCGTTCGCAGCAGCTGAAGTTGCTGTCTTCTCGATCCAGGGCTGATCCGCTGATCACTGCTGCCGCGTGCCGGGCTCTCGCGCGGCGCGGGTCCGGATCAGCGGTGCCCTGAGGCACACCGCGGCGAGGAGGATGCCGAAGCCGACCGTCAGGGCGGTGGTGTAGCCGTGTACGGACGCCTCGGCCGGCGTGGCGTGGCGCGCGGACGCCAGGTGTGAGGCGGCGGCGCTGGTCGCGATGGTGTTGAGCAGCGCGGTGCCGAGCGCGGCTCCGAGTTGCTGGGAGGCGTTGTAAGCGGCCGACGCGGCGCCGATGTCGTACGGGTGCACGTTTGAGGTGGCCAGGCCGGCGGTCGGGGGCAGGACGCAGCCGAGGCCGAGGCCGGTGAGCACCAGGGCGGGGACGAGATACAGCGGCAGGACGTCCGTGCTCTGCGGCGTCAAGCGGGTCAGGATCAGCATCCCGGCGGCCGCGGCGATCAGCCCGGGCAGGATCAGCATCGCGGGCGGGACGCGTCCGTGCAGCCTGCCGGCGATGAGTGTGGAGCCGAGCAGGGCGGCCAGCGCGTTGATGATGAGCGTCAGGCCCGCCTGGACCGGCGAGTAACCCAGGACGGTCTGCGTGTAGTAGCTCATGAACAGGTAGAAGCCGAACATCGCGACGAACATCAGGGTGATCGAGACGAGCGCACCGGCGCGGGCGCGGTGCGCGAGCACGCGCATCGGCAGCAGCGGGCGCGGGGCACGTACCTCGACAGCGGCGAACGCGGCCAGCAGCACGACACCGCCGGCCAGCAGCGCCAGCACCTTCGGTGACCCCCAGCCGAGCGGTTCGGCCTCGTTGAAGGCATACACCACGGCGGCGAAGCCCGCTGCGCTGAGCAGCGCGCCCGCGACATCGAGCCGTCCGCCGCCGTGGATCGGCCGGTCCGCCGGCACAAGCGCCGTGCCGAGCACGGCGAACAGGGCGATGGGGACGTTGATGTACAGGCACCACCGCCAGCTCGCGTACTCGGTCAGCAGCCCCCCGGCGACCAGGCCGAGGGCCGACCCGGCGGCACCGACCGCGGCGAACACCCCGAAGGCCCGGCCGCGTTCGCGGGGCTCGGTGAACGTCGTGGTCAGCAACGACAACCCGGCGGGCGCGAGGGCGGCGGCGAAGACACCCTGCAGGGCCCGCGCCCCGAAAAGCATCCCGGGGTTCACGGCGGCCCCGCCCAGCGCGGACGAGGCGGCGAAGCCGACCAGGCCGATGATGAACGTACGCCGGTGGCCGAGTGCACTGCTGACCCTGCCACCGATCAGCAGCAGTCCGCCGAAGGCCAGAGCGTACGCGGTGATCGCCCATTGCCGACTCGCGTCGGACATGCCGAGCGCGCTCTGCGCGGAGGGCAGCGCGATGTTCACGATGGTCCCGTCCAGGACCACGAGCAGCTGGGCCGCGCTGACCGCCGGCAGAGTCCACCACCGCCGCTGTGTGGGGGTGTGTCCCCCGCCGTTGTGGGCCTCGACGGCAGGCTCCGCCCCGGGCGGTTTGATGTCTTGGGAGTTCATGTCTTCGAGTGTTTCGTTGAACTGACTCCGGAGACTTTTCCACGCTCGCGGTCCACGACTCGGGGCCGATGAGCGGACAACCCTCAACCCCAAGGCGAACCCGGGCGGGTGTCATAGGCGAGGCTTACCGTGGGATACCGGCCAGGTCGGCCATCAGACCCATGTGGTGGTCGAAGTACTCCGCGCGTGCTTCGATCGTGTCGTTCAGGCGGCCGAACACCTCGAAGCTGATCAGGCCGAACAGATGGGTCCAGCCGGCGAACACGCGGTCGAGCCGTTCCTCCGGCAGGTCGCCGGGGTGCTGGTCGATCAGGCGGCGCAGGTCGGCACGGACGGGTTCGGGGAGCGGTGACGGCACCGGCTCCAGGTGCTCCGCGCCGTCGATGACGATATCGACGAGCAGGAGCACCACTTTCGCGGCCGGCACAGTGGTTTCGCTCGGCGCGGCGTAACCGGGCACTGGGTTCCCGTACAGCAGCCCGTACTCGGCGGGATGTGCCAGCGCCCACGTACGCGTGGCGTGGCAGACGGCCAGCCATCGGCCGCGCAGGTCGTCACGTGGCACGGCCGATTCGGCGTCGGTCGCCGCCGCGCCCAGTGCCTCGTAGGCGTCGGTGATCAATGCGGTGAGCAGGGCGTCACGGCTCGGGAAGTACCGGTACAAGGCCGAGGCGACGATGCCCATGTCTCTGGCCACGCCCCGTAGGGACAGGTTCGCGCCGTCCGTGGCGAGGTGCCGCCGCGCGACTTCCTTGATCTCGTGGTTCATCTCCGAGCGGATGCGGGCGCGCAGCGACGATGCGGACATACCAGCAGTGTCGCACAGATCCGAGAACACAGGAACTGAACGAGAACAGTGTTCTTGACTTCGCGATCCCACGCCGAGTACGGTGCTCTTATTCGAGAACATCGTTCTCGCTCGAGCTGGGAGAGTGTTCGCTCATGTCCCTTCATGTCATCGTCGGAGCCGGCCCGGTCGGCTCGGCCACCGCTCGGTTGCTCGTCGCCAGAGGCGAGCGAGTCCGCCTGCTCACTCGCCGCGGCGGCGGTCCGGAACTCGCCGGGATCGACCGCATCGCGGCAGACGCCACCGACTCGGACACCCTCGCTCGGCACACCGAAGGCGCCGTCGCGCTGTACAGCTGCGCGGGCCCGGCCTATCACCGCTGGTCCGCCGATTGGCCGCCGCTCGGCGCGGCGCTGATGCGTGCCGCGGAGGCCACCGGCGCGGTGCTCGTCACCACCGGCAACCTGTACGGCTACGGCCAGGTCGATGTCCCGATGACCGAGCAACTGCCGCTGCGTCCCAACTCGGTGAAGGGCGAGGTCCGGGCCAAACTGTGGGCCGACGCACTGGCCGCGCACGAAGCCGGGCGAATCCGCACGGCGGAGGTCCGAGGGTCGGACTACCTGGGTGCGGGCGCCGGCTCCCCGTTCAGCGTCATGGTGCTGCCCAAGGTGCTCGCCGGCCGGAGCGGTTCCATACCCGCCGACTTGGACGCGCCACACAGCTGGACCTATGTCGGCGACGTGGCCCGCACCCTTGTCGCGGTCGCCGCCGACGAGAACGCATGGGGCCGGCCGTGGCACGTGCCCACCGCGCCGCCGCTGTCCATCCGCGCCCTCGCCACCCGCGCCGCCGAACTGGCGGAAGCGCCCGCCGCCCGCGTGGCCACGATGCCCGGCTTCGCACTCCGGCTCGCCGGGCTCTTCAATCCGGCCGCACGGGAGCTGCTCGAAGTGCAGTACCAGCTGCGACGGCCGTTCATACTCGACTCGTCCGCCGCCATGGCCGCTTTCGGGATCGACCCGACACCGACCGACGAGGCGCTGCGGGAGACCATCGAGGGCTTGCGCACGGCAACCGTGCGTTAGGCGACCGCGGGCGGGAAGTTCACCAGCAAGTGCACGTGGTTGGAGGCGCCGTTGAACTCGGTCCGCTCGGCCCCGAAGCCGGCGCACGGTCAGACTCCGGTGGACCGCCGCATCCCGCGCTGTCAGCCCCTCGGTATAGCTTCAGCTGCCATGACCAGGCTGGATACAACAATGAGGTCGTCGGCCGACCCTGCCAAGGTGAAGTTCTACCGGATCGCTGTCGAGGGCCCCCGGCTGATCCGCTCGGCGTGGACCGAGGGAAGGCGGCCCCGGGAAACCGTGACCGAGTGCGCGAGCGAGTACGAGGCAGAGCGGGAGTTCGAGGAACTGCGCTGGAAGAAGCTACGGGAGGGCTTCGCCTGCGTCGCCGACGCCGCCCAGTCCGCGCGCGGCGCTGTCGTGCTCGATGTCAAGGTCCCCAACCAGTGCTCCGCCGAAGCGTTCGACCTGTCTCCGGACGGCGGGACCATTGTCGTCGGCACCATGCTCAAGGACGCGTACGGCGCCGAGATCCACCTGATCGACGTCGGCACCGGACACCGCCGGCTGATCCACGCCGAGCCGCCGGAGATCCGTCCCGAGCCACTGGGCAGGGGACAGACCTTCGTACACGCCGTGCACTTCGACGCCGGCGGTGAGCACATCGTCTACGCGCTCAACGGGGAAACGCGGCTCTTCAACCCGGCAACCGGGCACACCAGGACCCTCGCCCGATACCGAGAGTTCCAGGACGCCAACTTCAACCCCTTCCGCGTACGTCCCTCATGGGACGCGGCCCGGCGGCGCCTGCTGCTCTTCGACTCCGGCAACCGTGTCCGCGTACTCGACGTATTCGACCACGACGGGAACGAGGTGTTCGCAACGTCCACGGAGAGGTCCTCGATGGGCTGCTGGGCGGGCGCGCTTTCACCGTCCGGGAAGCTCATGGCGCTGTGCTTCTCCAAGGGTTCCCGGTACAAGGAGGACGATCCCGAGGTCACCGAGGTCGAGATCTGGGACATCGACCAGCGCAAGGTCCTGCGCCGTATCCCGATGGACCGGAAGCCGCATACGCTCGGCTTCGACCCCGCCGACACATTGCTGGTCGCCAACCCCGCATCCGTCGAGGGCCCGTGCGCGTTCTCCCTGGAGAGCGGCGAACTCGTCTGGCACTTCCCGCACCCGTTCCTCACCGACCGCTGGGCCACCTGCTACGGCTGGGCGTACTCGCCCGACGGCTCCACCCTGGCCATTGGCCGACGGGGCGACACCGATGTCGTCGACGCCGTCACTCGCCACCCTGACCCCGCCTTCACCCGCCGCCCAGGAGACCGGGGAACGGGGCGCACCTATACGGTCAGGATCTCCGCGGACGGCACCCTCGTCGCCGCCGGCGGCGACACCGGCCGCATCATCATCCGCAGGCTCTGATCCGGCCCCGGCCGGACCAGCACAGGCATGTGGTAGACGACCAGGATGATCTTGTCGGGCGGCAGCTCCCCCTGACAGGCTGAGGAGGTGAGTCCGTTTCGAGTGCGGTGGCGATGCCGGGTCGCGTCAGCAGGGGCCGCCACTGAGTCAGAGGGAACTGCGTCACATGACTGATGGAGCAGACGGCGAGGCGTGGGGCGACATCGAGGTAAACCGGTGGGGCTTCCTGCTCAACACGCTTTCGGCGGTGGCGATCTGCGGAGTTGTTGCCGTGCTGGTCGGGCTGGTGATGCTTCTCTTCGGAGACTCAGCAGGCACCGCACTCCTGGTCATAGCGGTCGGCGTGGGCGCCGCGTGCGGAAGCTCGCCCAGTCACGGCATATGGGCGAGCACTTGTGGACCCGCAAGGGTGTGAACCCCATCATCTACTTCGCTGTCGTCTACGCCATTGTCCTTGTCGTTGTCGTCGTTGCCTTCGATATCTTCCTTGCTCTTCGCCGCGCTGCTGCTCATACCGAGAGGGTTTCACCGCACGTACTTGTTCACCGGAGGGCTGGTCCATAGCAACAACAGCTTCCTTCAGGTCTACACCTGGCAAGACATCGAGCGTGTGGAGACACAGCCCAAGCGCCGAAAGTCCGGCCAAATCATGCCGGGCAATGAGAATTACTACTTCGTCACCCGCCGTCCCCGCCGGTTTCGCGGCAGTAAGAAGATACTCAAGGTGAGGGCAGTCTCTTTCAAGAACGGCGAGGACCCGTTTTACCAGCCGGTCCTCGAAGCGGCGCGCCGGGAAAACATATCCGTTGTGCAGTCCTCACGCCTCCTCCCCTGACTCGTCTGTGTCGGTAACGCCGAATCGTGAAACGACGCGTACCGACACGGACGAAGGGGGCGTACGGATCGGACCATCTGCGCGGCGGTGAAGTCAGAGGTGGTCAGGGTGAAAGTAAGAGGGAGCATTCCGGATTATTCATGGCAGGACGGTTGATCGTGAATCTTGAATCGCGCTGAGTCGCGTGATTCCCTGTCGATCAGGCCCAGGGCGGCGATCGGGACGCAAGTCCCCTTGGCAAGCGGCCGGTTGGGAGTCATCCCGGCGTCCGCGAAACCTTCCGCACCCGAACGCGTTCCGCCCTGAGCGGTCACACCAGTCAACGGGGAGGTGAACTGTGATGCAGGGCGACGAAATCCAGGAGACCAACGAGCTCCAGACCTATGAGACCCCCAAGATGGTCGAGTGTGGTTCCTTCCAGGAGGACACCGGCTACTTCGGTCTGACCGGCTACGAGAACGTTATCCACTTCTACGACAGGCTCTAGGCCGACGCTGATGCGGCACACCCCCTAAGGACATTGACATGGCCGATGCCGGTTGGCAGTACTTCGTCGCGCTGCCGGATAACGAGGGCGCGGCAGCCGCCATCGGCCGGCTCCCGACGGACGGCGTGCACATCCTGCTGAGGCACCGGTCCGGCCGGCCCTGTGCGGCCGGCCGGCTGGCCGAAGGCCGGGCCCTGGTGGCCGAACGGGGCGACACCCGGCTCGCCGTGATCGGCCACTGCTCGGCGACCCAGGACGAACTCGCCGCGGCGGCCGCCCGAATCGACGATGTGACCGACCTCGACCGACTGGGCCTGGCCTGGGCCGGCAGCTACCACCTCGTCGCCTCCGTACGGGGCCGCCTGCGCGTACAGGGCACCGCCTCCGGACTGCGCCGTATCTTCCACGGTGAGCTCGGCGCCCTCACTGTCGCCGCGGACCGCGCGGACGTCCTGGCAACCGTGCTGGACGCCCCGCTCGACCCGGCCCTGCTCGCCCTGCGCACCCTGGACGCGCTGCCGCACCCCCTGGGTGACCTACCGCCGTGGCGCAACGTCTCCGCAGTGCCTCCGGGCTCGTACCTGGCGCTGCCCCCGGACGGGCGGCGGCCCCTGGTCACACCCTGGTGGCAGGCCCCCGAACCGGTGCGTTCACTGACCGAGGGCGGCCGGCTGCTGCGCCAGGCACTGGACGACGCCGTGCGGGTGCGTACCCGCGGCGCCCAGCCCGTCAGCGCGGACCTCTCCGGCGGCATGGACTCCACCAGCATCGCCCTGTTGGCCGCCCGGTACCGGCCCGCACTCACCACGCTCACCATGGAGAACGACGACCAGGCCGACGAGGACGTCGAGTGGGCCAGGCAGGCCGCTGCCGGCCTGCCGGACCTCAACCACATCATCTACTCCAACCGCGAACTGCCCCACTTCTGGAGCGGCCTCATGGAGGTGGACGGCGTTCCCGACGAGCCGTCCATCGCCGTGCTGAGCGCGCCCCGACTGCGCGCCGTGCGACAGCGGGCCCTCGCGCACGGCTCGCGGCTGCACCTCGACGGACTCGGTGGCGACCAACTGCTGTGCGGCCACCCGGCCTATCAGCACGACCTGTTGCGCCGCAGGCCGCTGTTGGCCGCCCAGCGTCTGAGGGTGCTGAACCAGCTGCGCCGAAGCAGCTGGGGCGCCACGGCCCGAGGTCTGCTGGACGGCCGCTCCTACCGCCGCTGGTTCGCGGACCGGGCCCACGGCCGCGTCCGTCGCGCCCCGAGCCCCCTGTCCGACTGGGGCCACTTCCCGGGCCTGCCCGTATGGCTCACCCCGGACGCCAGGGACCTGATCACCCGCACCCTGCACGACACAGCCGCAACGGCTGAGCCGCTCGCGCCGACGCGGGGGCGGCACAACGACCTCCTGGGCATCCAGGACGCCGGACGGCTCGTCCGCCAGTGCCACCAACTGACCGAAACCCAGGACTTCAGCCATACCTCCCCCTTCCTCGACGATCAGGTCATCCAGGCATGCCTGGCCGTACGGCCCGAACAACGCGTCACCCCCTGGGAGTTCAAGCCGCTCATCAAGACGGCGATGGCAGACGTCATGCCGCCAGGGGTACTGACCCGGCGGACCAAGGGCGACGGCACCACGCTCGTCGCCGAGGGCTTCGAAAAGCACCGGCGGGAACTCGCGGAACTGTGGGACGGTTCCCGCCTGGCCGCGCTGGGCCTGATCGACCCCGGGCCGCTGCGCGAGCTCTTCGACCTGTCCTACACCAACCGCCTCCACCAGGGTGCGATGCAGTCCACGCTCAGCTGTGAACTGTGGGCCCGGGCCACGGCCACCCAGCCGGCAGCCGCCACCCACCCCTGAGCCCGCCACAGGACCCGAGGCAGGAGACACCCATGACATGGAGACTGCACCCCGACGTCTCAACCGTGGACACCGACTACGGAACGGTTCTGCTGGACGGCAGGGACGGCCGCTACTGGCAGCTCAACCCGACCGCCTCCCTCGCCTTCCGAGCCCTGGTCGACGGCAGCACGGTGCAGGAGACCACCGAGCGGCTGATGGCCACCTACGACGTCGACGAGCCACGCGCCCGCGCGGACGTGGAGCAGCTGATGGCCAGTCTCCAGCAGGCGAAGGTGGTGCAGCAGCGGTGAGTTCGGTCGTACCGCACCGGACGAAGGTCCGGCTCTCCCCGGGCCGCCGCCTGCTGGTGTTGCTCGCCGTGGCCGTCGCCCGTCGCCTGGCCGCCAAGCCACCGGCCCGGACCCGCGCCATACTCACCCGCCTGCGCAGGGGCGCCCGCCCGGCCACGTACGCGGAGGCCCGCGCCGCCCAGGAGGCCGTGGTGGCCGTCAGCCTCCGCTGCGCCGGGGACGAGGGGTGCCTGCCCCGTTCACTGGCGACCGTCCTGCTGTGCCGGGCACGCGGCACCTGGCCCACCTGGACGGTGGGCGTACGGGCTCGGCTGCCGTTCGGCGCCCACGCGTGGGTGGAGGCCGAGGGACGCATGGTCGAGGAGAAGGCGGACCCTTCCTACTTCCGGCCCCTGTTCTCGGTGCCGGCAAAAGGTGCGTAATGTCCTGAGTCAGGGCTTCGGATGAGCCATGGGTCCCGTCTCACCGGGTGACCGCAGCGCAGTGATTTCGTCGCACTGCGTCACTGGTAGAGGTCCCTGTCATGTCCGCTCCGTAGACTCCCCGTTGGGGCGCGGGCCAGGGCCCTGGCCAGGTTCCACCAGCCGGATACGGTCCCCCCGCGGGCTACGGCCCGCAGCAACCCGGTGCCTACCAGTCCTCTCTCCCGTACAGCCCCGAGGCCGGGGCGGGATATCCACCCCATCCGATGACGATGCTTCCCGTGATCGTGGGCTTTGTGTGCGCGCTCCGGTTCGGCAAGGGCGGCCCTGTGAACAGGAGGACGGTGATTGGGGTTGAGGAACATCGGACGAAACCGGCGCTAAGCCCTTCGCACGCCTGAGAGCGCTTTGACCTGGACTTCTGTGGAGGCGGAACCCTCGACAATCGTGTTGATCATTGGTTGTGTGGAGGTCCGGGGTGCCGGTCGAGTTTCTGATGGATGCGCAAGCCGCCCGTACGCGGCGTACAACGGGGCGTGCGCCGCCCTGTCCGCCGCCGGTCAGAGGGTCTCGCCGGTGCAGGACCCGTGGGTGCCGCAGGCATAGCAGGTGTACCGCATGCATCCCGTGCACAGTCCGATGTTCTCCAGCCGGTAGCGGTCCCCGCAGCCGTCGCACGCGGCCCGCTCCCGCAGCATGGCCTTCCAGCCGTCGCCGCCCCCGATGGAGTCGTAGGAGGCGGCGACGAACTCCGCCCACGCGATGTCATGGTCGGTCCAGTGTTTGAGGTGCCAGGAGTACACCGCGAAGAACGCCTTGCCGGTCAGGAGGTGGTCGCGCCCACGACCGTCGCGGATCCACAGCCGGACGAGCTCCCTGATCCGCGCCTCAAGCGGCAGTCCGCAGTCGAGGACGACGTGGTCGCTGTTCACCGCCTCATCATGTGGCACCTCGCCCGCCACCTCGGTGACATCACTCCGGGCACCGTGAACCGACAACTCTCCCATGGGGCCCACTTGGGATCCTGCGGCCTCGGCATACCACGTGACGACGTGAGCTGTGAGCTCATCGATCGAGTAATCGATCTTCGTCCGGACGCGGTCCGGGTTGAGGAGCATGGCCTTGAACGGCCATGGCCCCTCCATGTGAACCACATGTTCCTCTGTGTCGTCGGTCAGTACGGCCGTGCGTCCGCCATCCAGGGCGACGACCCAGTAGACGCCGCCGTCCTCCGGGTCATGAAACACCTGTATCCGGGCTGCGTCGATACCCGCCGCCAACAGCGCGCCGATAACCCCGTATCGATTGGCAACGCCGGGGGGATTCCCCATCTCCCTCCACATCACCCTGGTCGCGGTGGGCGGCACTTGCGTCGGCCGAGTGGGGCCTGGTTCGGGGCAGTCGGCGGCGTCTCCCACGTACATGTGGATGGGACTCCTTCGTGGCGGTTGCACCGGGCCCACAATCTTGTCGTACGGGGATCGCTAGTGCTCTGACCGTATAGGTTCGCCGGTTTAGTGATCGTGGCGGCTGAATGGGCGGTGACGTCCGATCCGACCGCTGGAGGCACGGTGGCCGAGCCTGTCCGTGTGCGCAGACTGACCGACCAGGAAGGGCAGAAGCTGCAGCAGATCGTGCGCCGGGGCAGCACGAGTCGGTGCGCTATCGGCGCGCATGCTGCTTTTGGGCTCGGCCGGCGGGAACCGGGTTCCGGGGATCGCCCAGCTGGTGCAGGCCGACGAGGACACCGTCCGCGACGTGATCCACCGGTTCAACGAGATCGGCCTGCCTGGCCCCTCGGCGAACGGCGTTGGCCGCGCTGGAGTCCATCCGTACCGCCCGACCCGACGGCGCGCCGATCTACTGATCCTGGACATCCTGTCCGCCCATCAAGGCGCCGGCATCCGCCGCTGTGCGAAGAAGAACAAGGTCGAGCTGTGCTGCACCCCGACCTACGCGTCCTGGGCCAACCCGATCGAGGCGCGCTTCGGACCGCTGAGGCAGTTCACCATCGCCAACTCCAACCACCTCAACCACCCGGTGCAGACCCGGTCCCTGCACGCTTACCTTCGGTGGCGCAAAGCCAACGCACGCCACCGTGATGTCCTGGCCGCCGAACGCAAGGAACGCGCCCGGATCAGGAGCGAGAGAGGTGTCCGCCGGGGCGGACGCGCCCTCAAAGCTGCAGCCCGACCCAACCCGGCAAACCTGCGCGGTCACAGCACTGGCTCAGCCAGACGGTGGTGGTGACGCGGAACGCTGCTCGGCCCTGGCGACTCGTTCCTCAAGGGCCCGGATGCGGTCGTAGAGATCGACCAGAGTCACGCCGTTGGCAACCACGCCGGGGCGCTGCCAGTGCCTCCGCACAAAATCCTCTCGGCTCTCCTGCTCCGACTGGTGGATTCCGGTCGGAGCCGAGGCGTGTGGCGCCGTCGCTGGCCTGGGCTCGTTTCGCCCGAGCGAGGCCTTTTGCAGCTTCAGTACAGCCACCGCACCGAGCACGATGACCACGAGAGCGGCGACGGGTATCAGCAAGAACCAGTTGGCCGACATGAGAACCCCCCGAGTCCGTTGCAGTGTGTCGAATCGACACTATCGGTCCTCGGCCACGTCCGGAGTCAGTCCTTCTGGTGGTGCTGAAGCTTCTCTGCGGTGTCTTGAGCCCTTGTCGCTTGCGTCGAAAACCCGGCGAACGTTCGTGGCCAACGCGCCAGTGGCTGCTGGGCGGTCAGCAGACCACCTCCAGGATCTGATCCTGGAGGTGGTCGTGGGGCGTCGACCGAGTGTGTTCGTCCGGCCGGTCAGCGTGGAGGAAGGTTGTCGGTGGCAAGACGGCACGTGGTGTCATGTCCCCGACCGGCTCAGAGCAAAGCACGCAGTTCGCGGGCTGCGTCGGTGGCGTCGAGCAGGCGGGCGCCGTTCGGGAGCAGGACCAGCTGGCCCGAAGCAACAGCCCGTGCCGCGACCCCCGCCCGCTCCCAGACCAAAACGATCTGCAGGATGACCGCCTGGTAGGCATGGTGGGCGTCGCTTCCGCGAGGCTTCCCGTACCGGCGGTACAGCTCCTTGTCCACCCGGTTCCGGGCCTGCTCACGTCCCAGCCCGACGCCCGTGAACACCACCGTGAACGTACTGGCGGCGAGAGCGACGATCTCCTCGCCGAGCAACGCCTCGACGTCAGTCTCCATACCCGAACTCCCGGTCATGACCGGGACGTTATCAACACACATGCGACGCGCCTGCGGCGGCGGGTGCGCGGCCGGGCGCCCTTGGCTTTCACTGGGGCCCGGCGGCCGGCCAGGTCCAGCTCCTCGATGTTGATGCCGAGGATCTCGTCCGCCCGCGCGCACGTCTCGTAGAGCATCCGCCACAGGGTCTTCTCCCGGAGGTGGGCGTCGCGGCGTGCGATCAGCCGGTCGATCACCATCTTCGAGCGGGCCGGGGTTTCGGAGTCCGGCGGGGTGAGCCGCTTCACCCATATCGGCACCTTCGGGCCGTCGTAGCCGCGCTCTCTGCACCGGCCGAGCCAGGACAGCACGGAGGCCCGGCGGGCGTTCCAGGTGTTGACTGCTGAGCTGCCCCACAGCAGTTCGAGGGCCTCGCCCAACTGCCATCGGCAGTCCGCGCGACGGTCTACGGCCGGACGCACCGCGCCAGCTCGCCGTACTTCATGCCGCTGGAGTAGAGGACCCCCTGGTGATTGCGACCCATGAACTTGATGCCTTGGGTACGCCGCTCCACATGAGTCAACCGGAGGATTTGGGTGCCCAACTCGGTCGAGAGCTCCAGGAGGTCGCCGGGCTGGAGGTTCTCGGCGAGGACATCGATTGTCATGGCGGGGATGGTACGGCGTGATCGCGAGATGGCTCAGCGAAGGATGACTCTGAGGTGCCTGAGCAGACCGGCCACAGTGGAATGATCTTGTTGTGGCTGGTGTGATCGCGGCGTCGGAGCCGTCCTGGACAGCCCCGTTCGCCGGACTGAGACCCCACCTGTTCGGGAAGCTGGTGACGGTTATGCGGCGTGAGGGTGCGGACGCGGTCCGCAAGGGCCGTCCGTGGAGCCTGTCGCTGGAGGACCGGGCACTGCTGGTCGCGGCCTACTGGCGCACGAGCCTGACCATGCGCCAACTGGCCCAGCTGTTCGGGGTGTCCAAGTCGGCGGCGGACCGGATCACCGATCACCTCGGGCCCATGCTCGCCCTCCAGCCCCGCAAGCGGTTCGCGAAGGACACCGTGCTGATCGTGGACGGCACCCTGGTGCCCATCCGCGATCACACCGTCGCCGAGCAGGCGAAGAACCATTGGTACTCGACCAACCACCAGGTCGTCATCGACGCCGACTCCCGACTCGTTGTCGCCGTCGGCCGACCGGTCACGGGCAACCGCAACGATTGCAAGGCGTGGGAACTTTCCGGTGCGAAGGCCGCCGTCGGCCGGGCCACGGTCATCGCGGACGGCGGCTATTGGGGCACCGGCCTGCTCATCCCACACCGCCATGAACGCGGCCAGACCGACTGCCAGCTTGGAAAGAGGAGCACAACGCCTCCCACCGCAAGGTCCGGGCCCGCGTCGAGAACGTCTTCGCGCGGATGAGGCATGGAAGGTCCTTCGTGACTGCCGTCTGAAAGGCGACGTCGGCACGCCGCCATGCTCGGCATCGCCCGGGCTGCACAACCTCGCCCTCACGGGGTAACTCCCGCCCCATACGAGACCAGAGAGGCTCAGGGGAGGCGGCTCCCCGCCTCCCCGGCTCGGAGAGTGCTCAGTCGATACAGAATTCGTTGCCCTCGATGTCCAGCATTGGGATGCACGACTCGTTTTCCTCATCGGCATACAGCGTTTGCACGTGGGTGGCGCCGAGCGCGACCAGTCGTGCACACTCGGCTTCGAGCGTGGCGAGGCGCTCGTCCCCCACGAGCCCGGTGCCGACCCGGACGTCGAGATGCACGCGATTCTTGACGATCTTGCCTTCGGGGACGCGCTGGAAGTACAGGCGCGGGCCCACGCCTGAGGGATCACTGCAGGCGAACCATGATCCCTGCTTCTCAGGAGGCAGGGTGCGGTTGAATTCGTCCCAGGTGGCGAACCCCTCCGGTGGCAGCGGTATGACGTATCCCAACACTTCGCACCAGAAGCGAGCGAGGCGCTCAGGGTCTGCGCAGTCAAAGGTGACTTGGAACTTCTTGATCGCTGACATCGGCGCACCGTACCGCGTACCAGGGGGACCCTGTCGCTCATTTTCACAGGCGGATCCGCCCGCCACCCGTCGCATCCTGGGCCGCGGTGGATACCAAGTGATCAAACCGTACTCTGCTTGATCGCCGGTGTCTTGTGGGTGACGTGTAGCTGTCCAGATCGAGCGGCTCGCCGCGCGACGTCTGGAGGCGGAGACCGTCAGGGTTGAGTGTCGGGAATATCCGGTTTCGCCGAGCTCGGCATCGCACCCGGCAGGATCACCAGCCGCTCGTCCGCGGCGATTTTGACGTCGTCGGGCAGCCGGGCCGCGTACGTCTCCGTCAGGTCCCGGCTGATCACCGCGATGTCTCCGTTGTCCAACTGCCAGATGTCGGGGCAGCCGTCGGCCACGGAAGACAACGGCTACTGACTGCATGTGTGCATGACACTCATGGCAATGGATCGTCTACTCCGGCCGGACCAGCCGGGTGTCGTACGCGAAGATCACCGCCTGGACGCGGTCCCGGGCGCCGATCTTCGCCAGGATGCGGCCCACGTGCGTCTTGACGGTGGACTCCGCGACGACCAGCCGCTCCGCGATCTCGCCGTTCGTCCAGCCCTGGCCGATCGCCGTGAGTACCTCCCGCTCGCGGCCGGTGAGGGCCGCCAGGCGGGGGTCGGTGCCGTCGGCCGCGCCTGCTCCCGTCGCCGGGAGGTGGTGGGCGTAGCGGTCGAGGAGGCGGCGGGTCAGGGTGGGGGCGACGACCGCGTCGCCGCTTGCCACGGCCCGGATGCCCGCGAGCAGTTCCTCGGGGCGGGCGTCCTTGACGAGGAAGCCGCTCGCGCCGGCGCGCAGACCGGCGTGGGCGTACTCGTCGAGGTCGAAGGTGGTGAGGATCAGCACGCGGGTGCGGCCGCCGGAGGCGATGATCCGGCGGGTCGCCTCGATGCCGTCGAGGCCGGGCATACGGACGTCCATCAGCACCACGTCGGGCTGCAGCTCGGCGCACAGCCGTACGGCCGCGGAGCCGGTCTCGGCCTCGCCGACCAGCGCCATGTCGTCCTGGCTCTCCAACAGCATCCGGAAGCCGAAGCGCTGCATGGCCTGGTCGTCCGCGATCGCCACCGTGGTCACTGCTGCCCGCTCCGCTCGGCCGGTAGATGTACATGTACGCGCCAGCCGCCCGAGGGTAGCGGGCCCGCCGCGAGGGTGCCGCCGTACAGTGCCGCGCGCTGCCGCATGCCGGGGAGGCCCTGGCCCCCGTCGTCCGGGCCGCCCGAGGCGGCGCCGACGCCGGTGTCGGTGATGCCGAGGTCGACGCCGTGCGGGGCGTATCCGAGGGTCACCTCGGCGCTCGCGCCGGGCCCGGCGTGTTTGAGGGTGTTGGTCAGGGCTTCTTGGACGATGCGGTAGACGGCGAGCTGCAGTCCGGGGGAGAGCTCGCCGCCCCGGCCAGAGGTGGTCACCCGCACCGGCAGCCCCGCCTCGCGGACCCGGCCCAGCAGCTGGTCGAGGTCCGCGAGGGCGGGCTGCGGGGCCAGGTCGACCGTCGCGTCCCGCAACATCCCCAGCAGCTTGCGCAGTTCGCCGAGGGCCTCGCGGCTGGTGTCGCCGATGGCTTCCAGGGCCTGTGTCGCGCGCTCGGGGTTCTTGCGGGAGGCGTACGAGCCGCCGTCCGCCAGGCCGGTGATGACGGACAGGTGGTGGCCGATGATGTCGTGCATCTCCCGTGCGATCCGGGCCCGTTCGGCCGCGGTGGCCAGCTGGGCCTGCTGGTCCCGCTCCACCTCCAGCTGCCGGGCCCGCTCCAGCAAGGAGGCCGTGTAGTCGCGGCGGGTGCGGACCGCGAAGCCGCCGAGCACCACGACCGCACAGGTCATCAGGTTCGGTACGAGCTGCCGGTCGAAGTCGCCCTCCGGCCACCGCAGGGCGCCCACGGTGATCTGGGCTACGGCGAGCGCGCCCGCCCAGACCAGCTCGCGCCAGGGCCGCCGCACCGCGATCCCATACAGCAGGACCAGCCGGGCCACCCCCACCTCCAGGGCGATTCCGGTCCAGCTGTCGACGAACCCCGGCACCGCCAGCACGCACATCACGGCCAGCGGTCCGCGCCGCCGCCACGCCACGGGCAGCACGAATCCGGCGCTCACCAGCCACGGCAGCCAGCCCGGCACATCCGTCCCGTGCGCCGTCAGCTTCCACCGCTCGCCGAGGAGGTCGGCCAGCGCGGCCAGGGCCAGTACGCCCGTCAGGAGCAGGTCCCACACCAGCGGCCGCCGGGCGTCGACGTCCCGTACGTGCCGGACGGCCAGGTGGAAGCGGCGGGTCAGCGACAGGGTGCCGGGGGACCACTCGGAGGGCATCGGTCGTCCCTCGGTCACACGTCGCGGCGCCGCAGCAACAGCCCCGCCGCGCCGAGCGCGACCGCCACCCAGGCGCACAGCGCCACCGACGCCGCCCCGGGGGTGAGCAGCCCCGCCTCGGAGCCCGTCCCCATGAGGGCCTCCAGCGTCCGGGAGGGGAAGTACGCGACGGCGTCCTCCGCCGCCCCGAACGGCAGCATGCCCACCACCTCCGGGAGGATCAGCACCCCGCCGATGTACGCGCCGATCCCGGCCGGGACGCCGCGCAGCGCGGCGCCCAGCGCCAGCGAGATCACTCCGATGAGGGCGATTCCGGCCGCCGCGCCGACCAGGGCACGGGCGATCCCGGGGTCGGTCAGCGCGGCCTCCTGGTCGGTGCCGTCCAGGAAGCTCTGGGAGAGCAGGAAGGTGGCGAAGACGGTCACCAGCAGGGTGGCGAAGGCGGTGGCGCCGAAGACGGCAGCCTTGGCCCACAGCACCGGCAGCCGACGGGGAACGGCCGCCATGGTGGCGCGGATCATGCCGGTCGAGTACTCGCCGGCCGCGACCATGACCCCGAGGACGGCGACGATCAGCTGGCTGAACTGGATGCCGAGGAGGGTGAATTGCACCGGACCGGTGGTCCCGTCCCCGTTTCCCGAGCTGTAGTTCGCCCCGATGAACGCACCGAGGGCGATCGTCAGCAGTGCGGTGGCGCCGAGCGCGATCCCCGTGGAGCGCACCGACCACAGCTTGGACCACTCCGAGCGCAGCACGCGTACGGGGGTGACACGGTATGCGGGCGTCGCCCGGGACGCGGTCGCGGCGCTCATGCGGCGACCCCCTCGCGGTACTCGACGGCGTCGTGGGTGAGTTCCATGAAGGCCTCTTCCAAAGAGACGGTGTGCGGGGTGAGTTCGTAGACGGGGATGCCGTGGTGCGCGGCGGTGCGCCCGATGTGCTCACCGTCCGTGCCGGTGACGCGGAGCGTGCCGGGCGCGTCCGAGGCGATCTCGACGCCGGGCGCGGCCAGCAGGTCGCGCAGCCGCCCCGCCTCGGGGCTGACCACCTTGACCTCGCCCACCCCCGCGCTCCGGACGAACTGGTCCACGGTGGTGTCGGCCAGCAGCCGGCCGCGCCCGATGATGATCAACTGCTCGGCGGTGACCGCCATTTCGCTCATCAGATGGGACGAGACGAAGACGGTGCGGCCCTCGGCCGCGAGCCCTTGGAGGAGCGTACGGATCCACCGCACGCCCTCCGGGTCGAGGCCGTTGACCGGCTCGTCGAGGACGACCGTGCCGGGGTCGCCGAGCAGCGCGGCGGCGATGCCCAGCCGCTGGCCCATCCCGAGCGAGAAGCCCCCTACCCGCCGGCCCGCCGCCTCGCGCAGCCCGACCTGGTCGACGACCTGCTCGACGCGGCGGCGGGGGATGCCGTGGGTGTGCGCGAGCGCCATCAGATGGCCGAGCGCCGACCGCCCCTTGTGGACGGACTTGGCCTCCAGGAGGGCGCTGGCCACGGTGAGCGGGGCGGGGTGCTCGGCGTACGGTCGGCCGGCCACGGTGACCCGGCCGCGGGTGGGGGCGTCCAGGCCGAGGATCATGCGCATGGTGGTGGACTTGCCCGCGCCGTTGGGCCCCAGGAAGCCGGTGACCTTGCCCGGCCGGACCGTGAAGCTCAGATCCGCAACCGCCGTTCTGTCCCCGTACCGCTTGGTGAGTCCTCGTGCCTCGATCACGTCTGCCGCCTCTCGCCGCTGGGTTTCTCCTACGGCTTTGAACCTAGGCAGCGAGCTGGGCGAATCCGTCCGCCCGCGGACGGAACTCCCAGGGCCCCGTACGACCGTGGGGGGACGGCCCCTAAGGGATGGGGCTTTCTAGCGGACCACCAGGAACGCGTCGGCGTCCCGTGGCGGCCGGGCCGAGGGCGGCGCCGCCGCGCGGCCCACCGCGACCGCCCCCATCGGGTCCCACTCCTCGGGCAGCCCCAGCACCTGACGCACCACCGGACGGCAGAACATCGTCGACGACACCCACGCCGACCCCAGGCCCTCACCCGCCAGCGCGACCAGCAGGTTCTGCACCCCGGCGCCCGCCGCCACCACGAACATCTCGCGCTCGGCCGTGCTCCGCCGGGCGTCCGGGTAGGTGTGCGCGCCGTCCGCGACCAGGCAGGGCACGACCAGATAGGGCGCCTTGCGCAGCACGTCCCCGCGCCGCACCCGCTTGGCGATGCTCTCCTCGGAGAAGCCGTCGCCGCGCAGATCCGCGATCCACGCGTCGCGCATCGCGTCGAGCAGCCCAAGTCGCGACTCCTCCGACTCCAGGAGGACGAACCGCCAGGGCGTGGTGTGGTGCGGGGCCGGTGCGGTGATCGCGGCGGCCACCGCCCGGCGCACCGCGGCGCCGTCCACCGGCTCGGCGGTGAACTCCCGCACCGTACGGCGCAGGGTGACGGCCTCCCGGACCGCCTCGGAGGTCCCGAGCCGGAACATGTCGTCGGCGGCCCCGCGGATCAGCGGCCGGGCGCCCAGGTCGGGGCCGGCGGGGTCGGCATGCGGCAGGCCCCGCACCACCGCCACCGGCAGCCCGCCCGCCTTCCCCTTGACCAGGTCGCCCGCCGCGGCCAGCTCGTCGGCCGTGGCGACCACGGTGGCGCTCAGCGCGTTGCCATGGGCGTCGGTGCCGCCGCGCAGGTCCTCCAGCACCCGCACCCCCGCCGCCCCGATGGCGACGTCGGTCACCCCGCTGCGCCACGGCCGCCCGAAGGTGTCGGTGACCACCACTCCCACCTCGGCCCCGAGCGCGTCCCGCAGCCCGGCCCGGATCCGCCGCGCGGAGGCGTCGGGGTCCTCGGGGAGCAACAGCACGGTGCCGGCGGGGGTGTTGGAGGCGTCGACCCCGGCCGCGGCCATCACCAGGCCGTGCCGGGTCTCCACGATGCGGGTGCGCCCGCGCCGGGCGACGACCCGGACCGCCTCGGCGTCTATGGCGGCCTCGCGGTCCGCGGCCTGGACGACCCGCCCCTCCGCCTTGCTGACGATCTTGGAGGTGACGAGCAGGACATCGCCGTCCGCGAGCCCCGGCAGGCCCTCGGCGGTCGCGGCGTCGGCGATGAGCTTGGCGAGGTCGTCGCCGGGGCGCACCTCGGGGATGCCGGGGAGCGCCCACACCCGGTACGCGGGGGGCTGCGTCATGCCCGTACCTCCTCGGCCAGCGCCAGGGCCTCCGCGGCCATCCGGGCCGTGGCTTCGACGTCGGTCATCATCAGCGGGAGGGCGCGGCAGCGGATCCCGGCCGCCTCGACCTCGTCCACGGCGGCGGCGTCCACGGTGTCCACGAGCCAGCCGTCGAGCAGCCCGGAGCCGTAGTGGCGGGCGACCGCCGCGGCGGTGGACTCCACGCCCACGGCGGCCAGCACCTTGTCGGCCATGCCGCGCACGGGCGCGTCGCCGACGATGGGGGACAGCCCCACCACGGGCACCCCGGCGTCGGCGATGGCCTCCCGGACGCCGGGCACGGCCAGGATGGCTCCGACGCTGACGACGGGGTTGGAGGGCGGGAAGAGGATGACGTCGGCCCCGGCGATGGCCTCCAGCACCCCGGGCGCGGGCTTGGCCTGGTCGGCGCCGACGGGGATGACGGCGTGGGCGGGTACGGAGGCGCGCAGCCGCACCCAGTACTCCTGGAAGTGCACGGCCTTGCGGCCGGGGCGGCCCTCGGCGGCCTGGGCGGCGGGGTCGTCGATCAGGACGTGAGTCTCGACGCGGTCGTCGGTCATCGGCAGCAGCCGCACGCCGGGCTGCCAGCGCGCGCACAGGGCCTCGGTGACGGCGCTCAGCGGATAGCCCGCGCCGATCATCTGCGTCCGGACGATGTGCGTGGCGAAGTCCCGGTCGCCGAGGCCGAACCACTCGGGCCCGACGCCGTACGCCGCCAGTTCTTCCTTGACGGCGAAGGTCTCCTCCGCCCGGCCCCAGCCCTGGTCCTCGTGGATGCCCCCGCCGAGGGTGTACATCACCGTGTCGAGGTCGGGGCAGACCTTGAGGCCGAAGAGGTGGATGTCGTCGCCGGTGTTTCCGATGACGGTGATGTCGGCGTCCGGCGCCGCCGACTTCAGACCGCGGAGAAAACGGGCGCCGCCGATGCCGCCTGCCAATACCACAATGCGCATGCAGACATAGTGTCAGCCGCCTAGGACATCCAATGTGTCCGGGGCGTCCGGAACGCGGCCTTCCGACAGCTCTCGTACCGCGTCCTGCGAGGAGTGCATCGGCATATCGGTCAACCCGGGGAAGTAGATGTGCAGGCTGACGGCCGGTTCGAGCGCGTCATTGACGACGTCGTGGACATAGCCCGGCGCGAAGACGCGCTGCGCGCCCGCCGTCAGGGTGTGCCGCCCGCCGTGTCCCACCCGCTCGGTCAGCTCGCCTTCGAGGACGGTCAGCACGCCCGAGGACGTGCCGTGGTCATGGGCCCCGCTGCCCTGGCCGGGGACCCAGCTGAGCAGCCACACCTCGTAGCCGGGGCCGGTGCGCAGCCGGTGGTACCAGCGGCTGGTGGCGTCGTACTGGAGCAGGGGCGCCCAGCTGTCGCGGTCGGCCGCGATGGAGCGGGCCAGCCCGGCGAAGGCGGCGACGGTGGAGGGGTGTGCGGGTGCGGGCGGCAGCAGATGCGGGATGGCGAGCGGATCACCGGCGATCTGGACGTCGCTGTTCATATGGGGGGTTCCTCGGCGGAAGGTGCTCGGCGGGCGCGGGGGCGGCTGCGTAAGACGGCTACGCGGCTGCGTAAGACGGCTGCGTGAGGCGGCCACGAGGGGCGGCGGCCACGAGGGCGGCTGTCGAGATGGCTGGAGCTCAGGGGCTATCGACAGGCATCAACAGCTGGAACAGCGACAGCGAGCCTGCACAGCGCAGCGGAACCCGTGGTCACGGGTCGGCCGGGGCGCGGGGGTCACTGACATGCGGACAAGAAGACCTGGTCGCCGACCCCTGTGTCAACTTGACCGTCCGGATGGTGAGCGGGCTTTCACTCCATCCGGTTGCGTGGGCGGCAGAAAGGTTTGCGCCGGCCGGGAAGCGGTCAGATGGCGCAGCACCCGGAACGCCCATGGGGTGCAACGGGATCGGCCTTCATGACGTCCTCCTGTGTGAGTAAGAGGAGGGACAGAGGTGACGGTCGGGGAAGGTGTCGGCTTTAGGCTGATTTGAACACTTTCTGCGTCGCCTTGGTTCCGCAGAGTGAATAAGGGGCTCAATAGCAGATCTCGGCTTGACTGGCCCGGATCGGCGCACTTGTAATTTCACTCGTGTCGTTTTGCCGCGGGACCACCGGCAGCAGGCACGGGGACGCAATGACAGACGAGGGGCGCACATGACCGAGTTGTTCCAGCAACTGCTGGTCGAAGAGGCGGACGAGGAGCTCGGTTGGCAGGAGCGCGCGCTGTGCGCCCAGACCGATCCCGAGTCGTTCTTCCCGGAAAAGGGCGGATCCACCCGTGAGGCGAAGAAGGTCTGCCTCGCCTGCGAGGTCCGCTCCGAATGCCTCGAGTACGCCCTCGCCAACGACGAACGCTTCGGCATCTGGGGCGGTCTGTCCGAGCGGGAGCGCCGCCGTCTGAAAAAGGCCGCGGTCTGAAGGCCGCCGTCTGGAGGCGCCGGCCGACCTTACGCCGTACCAGACCTGGAACCGACGGTCCGCCTCCCGCCCCTTGGCGCCGGGAGGCGGACCGCTGTGTACACAGCCGTTAGTGTGGGGCCCCGTCCGAGACGCGCGGGCGCCGCCAAGGGCGCGCGCGTCCACCGCAGTCCAGCGAACCGGGGCCCGTACCTCGATGTCCGTGCACAGCCACCAGGCGGCCCGATATCCGGCCGCCAACGCCGCGTTTGACCCCGCCCACCTGGTCGCGCCTGCTCCCACGGAGCCACCGGCGTTCCCCCGCCATGTCGTCACCGCCGTGCTCGTCGCCCACGACGGCGCCCGCTGGCTGCCTGACGCGCTGGCCGGGCTGCTCGGCCAGGAGCGGCCCGTCCAGAGCGTCGTCGCCGCCGACACCGGCAGCGCCGACGACTCCGCGCAGCTGCTGGCCGACGCCCTCGGCCCCGACCGGGTGCTCCACCTCGCCCGCCGCAGCGGCTTCGGCACCGCCGTCGCCGAGGCGGTCCGCGGCGCCGAAGTGCTCGGCCCCGACGAGCTGCCGTACCTCAAGCGCCCCAGCGGCTGGGACCCCGTCAACCGCACCTGGCGCGACGACGCGTACGACATGCCGGAGCTGCCCCACGGCGAGCCCGTCCAGTGGCTGTGGCTGCTGCATGACGACTGCGCCCCCGCCCCGGACGCCCTCGCCGAGCTGCTGCGGGTCGCCGACGACCACCCGCGCGCCGCGATCGTCGGCCCCAAGCTGCGCAGCTGGTACGACAGCAGGCAGCTGCTCGAAGTCGGCGTCAGCATCGCCCGCAGCGGCCGCCGCTGGACCGGCCTGGAGCGGCGCGAGCAGGACCAGGGCCAGCACGACCAGGTGCGGCCGGTGCTGTCGGTCTCCAGCGCCGGCATGCTGGTGCGCCGCGACGTGTGGGAGGAGCTCGGCGGCTTCGACCCCCGGCTGCCCCTCATGCGCGACGACGTGGACCTGTGCTGGCGCGCCCAGGCCGCCGGCCACCAGGTGCTGGTCGCGCCGGACGCCGCGCTGCGTCACGCCGAGGCCGCCGCCCGCGAGCGGCGCCCCATCGACTGCGTGGGCCGCTCCGTCGCCGGCCCGCACCGCGTCGACAAGGCCGGCGCGGCCTACACCCTGCTGGTCAACAGCCGCGGGGCGGCGCTTCCGTACGTCATGCTGCGGCTGGTGCTCGGCACGCTGCTGCGCACCCTGGCGTATCTGGTGGGCAAGGTGCCCGGGCAGGCGCTGGACGAGGTCGCCGGGCTCTTCGGCACGCTGCTGCGCCCCGAGAAGATCCTCGCCGCGCGCAAGCGGCGCGGGCGGCCCGTGGTCGAGAAGGCCGAGCTGCGGCCGCTGTTCCCGCCGCCCGGCGCCACGGTGCGGGCCACCGCCGAGCAGATCGCGAGCAACCTCGGCGGCCGGTCGGAGCCTGAGCTGTCCTCCGGCGGGCGGCACGGGGCCGTGGAGTCCGGGCCGGGCGACGACGACGCCGACTTCCTGGAGGTCGAGCAGTTCGCCCGGCTGAAGCGGATCGCGCGCAAGCCCGGGCCGATGCTCTTCGTCGTCCTGCTGCTCGTCTCGCTCGTCGCCTGCCGCGATCTGCTCGGCGGCGGGGCGCTGACGGGCGGCGCACTGCTGCCCGCGCCCGACAGCGTCTCCGAGCTGTGGGCGCGCTACCTCGACGGCTGGCATCCGGTGGGGACCGGCGGGACACAGAGCGCGCCGCCGTATCTGGCCGTGCTCGCCTCGGTCGCCACGCTCTTCCTGGGCAGCACCGGCTTCACGCTCACGCTGCTGCTGGTCTGCTCGGTGCCGCTGGCCGGCTTCACCGCGTACTTCGCCTCCCGGCCGCTCGTCGAGTCCCGGCTGCTGCGCGCCTGGGGGAGCGTCGCGTACGCCTTCCTGCCGGCCGCGACCGGGGCGCTGGCGAGCGGGCGGCTCGGCACCGCCGTGCTCGCCGTCCTGCTGCCGCTGATGGCCCGCGCCGCGGTCGCGGCGAGCGGGTTCGGGCTCGGCGAGCGGGCGCGCCGCGGCGAGCGGCCGAGCTGGCGCGCCACCTGGGCGTACGCGCTGCTGCTGAGCTTCACCATGGCGTTCACGCCGATCGTCTGGCCGATCGCTGTGATCCTGGGCCTCGGGGTGCTGGCGGTGCGGTTCGCGGAGAGCCGCACCGAGCAGCTGACGGCGTACGGGCTGCGCTTCCTCGCCGTCGTTCTGACCCCGCTCGCCGTGCTCGCGCCCTGGTCGGCCGATCTGCTGACCGACCCGGGCCGGTTCCTGGACGAGGCCGGTCTCGACTACACCACCGGCTCCGCGTCCGCCCTGAACCTGCTCGCGCTGAGCCCCGGCGGCCCCAAGGCCGGCGGAACGCTTCTGCTGCTCGGCTTCGTGCTGGCGGCGCTCGGCGCCCTGATGCGCGGCGAGCGGCAGCTGGCGGCCCGTACGGCGTGGGCCGTGGCCCTCACCGGCTTCCTCTTCGCGGCGCTCGCGAACGGCTCCGGCTGGGCCGGGCCCGCGACCCTCGTCTACGGGCTGGCGCTGCTGAGCGCCGGCGTGGTGGGCGCCGAGGGCGCACGGGAGCGTGTCGCGGCGCAGAGCTTCGGCTGGCGCCAGCCGCTCGCGCTGCTGATCGTGGCGGCCGCGGCCGCCGCCCCCTTGTGGGCCGCCGCGGGCTGGATGCTGAGCGGCGCGGACGGCCCGGTCGGGCGGCGCGACCCCGACCAGGTCCCGGCCTTCGTGGCGGTCGAGAGTGACAGCCGCGACAAGGCGCGCACCCTCGTCCTCGACGGCGACACCGCCCGTGCCGACTACGTCCTGGTGCGCGGCTCCGGCGCCCGGCTCGGCGACGCCGAGCTCGCCGGCGCGGCCGGCGGCGACAGCCGGCTCGACCAGGTCGTGGCCAACCTGATCGCGGGCTCCGGCGCCGACCAGACCAGCCAGCTCGGCGGCTTCGCCATTCGGTACGTACTGGTGCGCGACAGCGCGCCGCGCCAGATGAGCCGGGTGCTGGACGCCACGCCGGGGCTCACCAGGCTCAGCCAGGAGGACGGCAGCGCCCTGTGGCGGGTCGACCAGCGGATCTCGCGGATCACCATCGTCCCCGGCGCCCGGGCGGGCGAGTCGGACGAAGCGGGAGGTCAGGGCGGCTCGGCGGCCGGGTCCCAGGCGGCCCCGGTGCATGTCCCCTCCGGCGCCGTCGAGGCGCACACCACCGTCCCGGCCGGTCAGGCGGGGCGGGTGCTGAGGATCGCCGACAAGGCGACGCCCGGCTGGCAGGCCACGCTCGACGGCAAGCCGCTGAAGGCGACGACCGTGGACGGCTGGGCGCAGGGCTTCGAGCTCCCGGCGAACGGCGGACGGCTGGACCTGAGCTACGACACCCCCGTCACCCACACCGCCTGGGTGTGGGCCCAGGGGCTGCTCGCCCTGGTCCTGGTGGTGCTCGCGCTGCCGGGTCGCCGCCGTACGGTCGACGACGACCTGCCGGAGGCGGAGGCCGCGGCGGTCGCGGCCGAGGACCTGGCGGGCGACGGGCGCCGGGCGCGGCGGCTGCGGGCCGCCGCGGAGGCGGAGGCGGCGGCCCAGGCCGCGCAGCAGCCGGCCGACGAACAGACGGCCGACGCCCCGGGCGCTGTCCCGCCACCGCCGCCGCTACCGCCGCCGGGCGCGAACGCGGGGGAGCGGCCGTACGCGGGGCAGGCGGACCAGGAGGCCGCCGCCGACCCGTACGCGGCGGTGCCGCAGCAGCAGTACGGCGAGTGGGACGCCCAGCCGTACGCGGGCGCGGGCTACGGCCAGTACGCGGGCGACCAGTACCAGGGCGACCAGTACCCCGGCGGTGACTACGCCGGCGCCGGCTACCAGGGCTCCGGCTATCAGGGCGGCGAGTACCAGGGCGGCGAGTACCAGGGCGCGGGCGCCGGCTACCAGGGCGACCAGTACGGCCAGGACCAGTACGCGCAGGGGCAGCAGGACCAGTACGCGCAGGGGCAGTACGCCCAGGGCCAGGGCCAGTACCCGGCGGAACCGTACGCGAGCGGCCAGTACGCCGATCCGTACGCCTACGACCAGCAGCAGCCCCACGCCGACGGCGGCACGTACCCCCCGCAGGGCGACACGACGTACGGCGGCGCCGAACCCGAGGACCGCCGCGACGGGAGCGAGCAGCAGCGATGAACCGCACCACCCTGTCCCTGATCGGCGCCGCCACGGCGCTCGCCGCCATCACCGGCGTCGCCTCGCTGACCGCGGGGTCGTCCGACGACACGGCACCGGCGGCCAAGGCGGCCACGAGGCTGCCCGTCGAGCGCTCCACACTCCTGTGCCCGACGCCCACCTCCTCGGACGTGAGCACCACCACCTACACCGCGTTCACCCCCAAGGGGGCGGGGACGCAGGGCACCAAGAAGGGGACCGCCGGGCTGCTGCCCGCCCAGGATCCGCAGGACGACTCCGGCCAGGAGGACACCCAGAAGGATCAGAAAGACCAGAAAGGACCTCAGAAAGACACGGCGAGCAAGCCCGTCGTGCCCCTGAAGGAGCCGGGGAAGCCGGTCACCGCCGAGACGGACCGCTCGGACGCCCCCGCGCTCATCGGCACCGCCAACGGCCCCCTCGCCCCCGGCTGGACCGTGCAGCAGACCACCACCGTGGACGCGGGCACCGGGCGCGGCATGCTTGGCACGGCGTGCACCGCGCCCGACACGGACTTCTGGTTCCCCGGCGCCAGCACCGCGAAGGACCGGCAGGACTATGTGCACCTGACCAACCCGGACGACACCGCGGCCGAGGTGGACCTCAAGCTCTACGGCGAGAACGGCCGGCTCAAGCCCTCGACCGACGACGCGATCACGGTCCCGGGGCGGTCCACCGTCCCGGTGCTGCTCTCCACCCTGACGGATGTGCAGGCGGCCGACGCGACCCTCAGGGTGTCGGCGCGCTCCGGCCGGGTCGGGGCGACCGTACAGGCGGTGGACCAGTCGTTCGGCAGCGACTGGCTCCCGGCCTCGGCCGAGCCGTCGACCAGCCTGGTGCTGCCCGGCATCCCGAAGGACGCGACCTCGGCGCGCCTCGTCGTCTTCGCACCCGGCTCGGACGACGCGGACCTGAAGGTGCGGCTGGCCGGGAGCAGCAGTTCGATCACCCCAGCCGGGCATGAGTCGCTGCACGTCAAGAGCGGGATGACGGCGTGGGCCGACTTCGGGGACGTCACCAAGGGCGAGCCGGGCTCCCTCGTGCTCACCCCCGACGCCGGGGAGGGCCGGGCCGCCCCGGTCGTGGCCGCGCTGCGGGTGACCCGCGGCAAGGGGAGCAGCCAGGAGACGGCCTTCATCCCCGCCACCACGAGCATCGAGCGGAGCGCCACCGCCGCCGACAACCGCGCCAAGGGCTCGACGCTGTCCCTGGTGGCGCCGAGCGGGTCGGCGAAGGTGCGGGTCACCGCGTCGGCCGGGAGCGGGGGCGGCAGCCCCGTCACCAAGACCTACGACGTCAAGGGCGGCACGACCCAGGCCGTGGAGCCGCCGCACCCGGCCTCGGGCAAGGGCGGGTACGCCCTGACGGTCGAGCGGATCTCGGGCGGGCCGGTGTACGCGTCCCGGATGCTGGCGTTGCCCCAGGGCGGCATTCCGATGTTCACGATCCAGTCGCTGCCCGACGACCGGGGCATGGTCACTGTCCCGGCGGCGCGCCAGGACCTGTCCCTGCTCAACGACGGGAAGCAGTGAGCGCCGTCCAGCCCTGCCGGACCCGCCGGCCCCGCTACTCCTGCCCGTAGCGCGGGTCCACCAGCTCCGGGGCGAGCCCGAGCAGCTCGGCGACCTGTTCGACGACGACCTCGTGGACGAGCAGCGCGCGCTCGTCCCGGGTCTTGGCGCGGATCTCGACGGGGCGGCGATAGATCACGATGCGGTCCGGGCTGTCGCCGCGCGCGGCGATGAACCGGCCGAGCGGCACGGATTCGCCGTCCCAGCCGTCCGGGCCGCCGTGCCCGCTCATGGTCGGCACCTCGAGCACGGCGAAGTCGACGGCGGAGAGCTGCGGCCAGCGTCTCTCCAGCCGCTCCGCGGACTCCTGGACGAGGTCCAGGAAGGAGTCCGCGCGGCTGACCGAGAGCGGCACCTGCGGCGGCGCGATCGGACCGCGCATTCCACGCCCGTGCCGATCGCGGCGGCGCGGGCGCGGCTCGGACTGGTGAGGCGGTACGGACCTGGTCATCACTCATGAGGGTAGCCCTCACCGGCCCTGGGGTACGCCCTTACCGGACAGTGCCTCCGTCGCCCACGCCGCCATCGCGCCGTCGTCGCGCCGGGGTCGTTTTCATGCCGCCGCTCATGGCGCCCCCATGTCGCCGAATGAACATTCCGGTCGTGCTTCCGCCCAAAAACAGTCGTCTCCTGGGTCGGCTTTCTCACGCAAGATGATCTATATCGGATCGAGCGGTGACCGGATTCGTCTTTGCCGGTCGTCCTCCCCCGTCGGAGTCCACGCTGGTCAGCGCCGATGTTCACGGATCGGGACGCACGGGGCGAACCGTGACGACACGGCGGAGTGAGCTGGTGGAGAGTCGTCGCGGCCCGCTCAAGAGTGCGGTACCGTCCAACGTCGTGAGCCCTGTACGTCGCTGTTCGCGCACCGCGTGCGGCCGCCCAGCCGTGGCGACGCTGACGTACGTCTATGCGGACTCGACCGCGGTCCTGGGACCGCTCGCCACCTATGCCGAGCCGCACTGCTACGACCTGTGCTCCGAACACTCCGAGCGGCTGACCGCCCCGCGCGGCTGGGAGGTCGTCAGGCTCGCCGTCGACACCGGCCCGCCCCGCCCCAGCGGCGACGACCTGGAGGCCCTCGCCAACGCCGTGCGCGAGGCGGCCCGCCCCCATGAGCGCGCGCCCGGCGGGTCGTCGGGCCCTGGGTCGAGCGGCCGGGAAGGCGACCCGAGAGAGGTCTCCCGCCGTGGCCACCTGAGGGTCCTGCGCTCGCCCGACTCCTGAGCCTCCCGCCTCCGTCCGGCTTCTGCTTTCCCCCGCAGGTCTTTGCCCCGCACAGGTCTTTCCCCCGCACGTCCGGTGCGCTTCCGGCCGGCCGGAAGCCCTGAGCGCGCCGCGCGACGGGCTTCACAGTTGCCCTCCAGGTCGTACGGGTAGGTTTTGAACCCCAGAAGCCTCCAAGAGGCCCTGAGCCCCCAGAACGTAGAGACCCAGAAGTAGACACCTCCAGAAGGGACTGCTGTGACCGACTTGTCGCAGATCGTGAAGGCGTACGACGTGCGCGGTGTGGTCCCGGACCAGTTGAACGAGCCGCTCGCCGAGCTGTTCGGCGCCGCCTTCGCCCGGGTGACCGGCGCGCGTGCGATCGTCGTCGGCCATGACATGCGCCCCTCCTCGCCCGGCCTGTCGCGGGCGTTCGCGACCGGGGCCGCCGCGCTCGGCGCGGATGTGACCGAGATCGGACTGTGTTCGACCGATCAGCTCTACTTCGCCAGCGGCCACCTCGACCTGCCCGGCGCGATGTTCACGGCCAGCCACAACCCCGCCCAGTACAACGGCATCAAGATGTGCCGCGCGGGCGCCGCCCCCATCGGCCAGGACAGCGGGCTCGCCGAGATCCGCGCCCTGGTCGAGGAGTGGTCCGCGCACGGCGCGCCCGACCCGGTCGCCGCCCGCGGCACGATCACCCAGCGGGACGTACTCGACGACTACGCAGCCCACCTGCGCACGCTCGTCGACCTCACCGGCATCCGCCCCCTCAAGGTCGTCGTCGACGCGGGCAACGGCATGGGCGGCCACACCGTCCCCACCGTCTTCGACGGGCTCCCCGTCGAGCTGGACCCGATGTACTTCGAGCTGGACGGCACCTTCCCCAACCACGAGGCCAACCCGCTCGACCCCAAGAACATCGTCGACCTGCAGGCGCGCGTCCGCGAGACCGGCGCCGACCTCGGCCTGGCCTTCGACGGCGACGCCGACCGCTGCTTCGTCGTCGACGAGCGCGGCGAGCCGGTCTCCCCGTCCGCGATCACCGCCCTGGTCGCCGGCCGCGAGCTGGCCAAGCACCCGGGCGGGACGGTCATCCACAACCTCATCACCTCGTGGTCGGTGCCCGAGGTCGTCAAGGAGCACGGCGGCGCCCCGGTCCGCACCCGCGTCGGGCACTCCTTCATCAAGGCCGAGATGGCCCGCACCGGCGCGATCTTCGGCGGCGAGCACTCCGCGCACTACTACTTCCGCGACTTCTGGAACGCCGACACCGGCATGCTGGCCGCCCTGCACGTCCTGGCCGCGCTCGGCGAGCAGGACCGCCCGCTGTCGCAGCTGGTCGCCGCGTACGACCGGTACGCCGCCTCCGGCGAGATCAACAGCGTCGTGGACGACCAGGCCGGGCGCATGGCCGCGGTCAAGGCCGCCTACGAGCCGCGCGACGACGTCGAGCTGGACGAGCTGGACGGGCTGACGGTGACGGCCGCCGACTGGTGGTTCAACCTCCGCCCCTCCAACACCGAGCCGCTGCTGCGCCTCAACGTGGAGGCGCGCGACCAGGAAACCGTCGCCCGCGTCCGCGACGAGGTCCTGGCGATCGTCCGCGCCTGAGGGGTTCTTTTTGAGGCTCGTTCGCCTGGGGGCGAGCCGAGCCCTTGGAAATAGGGGAGGGGGAGCCCTGCCCCCTCCCCGGCGGTACGCTGACTGCGCTGACTCAAACCGAAGGGACGACGCCCCATGCCGCTCGAAGCCGGTCTGCTGGACATCCTCGCCTGCCCGGCGTGCCACGCACCGCTGCGCGAGGAACAGGGGCCGGAGACGCCCGAGCTGGTGTGCACGGGCGAGGGGTGTGGCCTCGCCTACCCGGTCCGGGACGACATCCCGGTGCTACTCGTCGACGAGGCGCGCCGCCCGGTCTGACGGCGTCCGCGCAGTTCCCGCACCGCCCCGCCCACGGCGATCGGAGACCGAAGCACCATGCTCGACGAATCCCTCCTCGACGCCCCCGAAGCCCTCGCCCGCGCGGACACCCGCGGGCTGCTGCGTGGGGCCGCGGAATCCGGCGCCCGGGTGCGCACCGCGGCCCGGCACGCCGCCGAGGCGGGGGTCATCGACCTCAAGCCGGACGGTCGGCCGCGCGCCGTCCTGGTCGCGGGCCCGGGCGCGGCGGGGAGCTGCACCGCCGATCTCCTCGGCGCCCTCAGCGAGAACAACTGCCCGGTCAGGCTGATCGCGCCGACGGGCGTGGCGCCCGCCCCGGGCGCGCTGCGCTGGATGCTGCCCGGCTGGGCGGGCCCGCTCGACCTGCTGCTGCTCGTCACGCCGGACGGCGCGGAGCCGGGGCTGCCGCCGCTGGTCGAGCAGGCGTACCGGCGGGGCTGCTCGATCGTGGCGGTCGCGCCCGCGCACTCCCCGCTGGCCGCCGCCGTGGAGCAGGCGCGGGGGCTGACGGTCCCGCTGGCCACCACCCCGCACAACGACACGGCGCCGTACGACACGGCGCCGCCCGCTCCCGCCGGGTCCCCGCCGGCCGAAGGGCAGCACACCGAACCGACGGGCACGGCGCCGGACGAGGTGACGGGGCCCGCCCTGCCGGGCACCCTGTGGGGGCTGCTCACCCCGCTGCTGGTCCTCGTCGACCGCATCGGCCTGGTGGCCGCCCCGCCCAGCGTGCTGCAGCAGGTGGCCGACCGGCTGGACCAGGTCGCCGAGCGCTGCGGCCCGGCCATCGCCACGTACACCAACCCCGCCAAGGCCCTCGCCGCCGAGCTCGCCGGCTCGCTGCCGCTGCTGTGGACCGAGGGGCCGGTCGCGGGGGCCGCCGGGCGGCGCTTCGCGAGCCTGCTCGCGCTGCTCGCCGGGCGTCCCGCGCTCGTCGCCGAGCTGCCCGGGGCGCTCGCCGCCCACGGCACGCTGCTGGCCGGGTCGCTCGCGGGCGGCGCCGACCCCGACGACTTCTTCCGCGACCGGGTGGAGGAGGCCGAGGCGCTGCGGGCCCGGGTTGTGCTCTTGTACGACGAACAGGGGGGCGCGCTCTCGGCCGTGCCGACCGCGAGGGAGCTCGCGCTCGCCCACGACACGGCGCTCAGCGAGCTCGAACCGGGTGGGGGCGGTGTGCTGGAGAACGCGGCGGAGCTCCTCGCCATCACGGATTTCACCGCCGTTTACCTGGCGCTCGCCTCGACGGAGAGATCATGACGGAGCAATCCCGCCCGTAGTCCCCGGAGGGCCCCGCCGTCCCCGTAGGGCCCCGCCTCGGAAGTCCTCAGTGTCCTCCGTGGTCATGACCTCCCAGCCCGCGCCGTCCCCCGCACGTACAGTCAGGAACCGCACCGCATGGACCGCCTCGTCAACACCGTCCGCCCCTACGCCTGGGGCTCCGCCACCGCCATCGCCGAGTTGCTGGGCACGGAGCCGACGGGCGAGCCGCAGGCCGAGCTGTGGATGGGGGCGCACCCCGGGGCGCCGTCCCGTGTCGACCGCGGCGAGGGCCCGGTGGCCCTCTCCGACGTGATCGCCGCCGACCCGGAGGGCGAGCTCGGCCCGGACGCCGTGGGCCGCTTCGGGCCGCGGCTGCCGTTCCTGCTCAAGCTGCTCGCCGCCGCCTCGCCGCTCTCGCTGCAGGTGCACCCCGATTTGGCCCAGGCCGAGGTGGGCTTCGCGGACGAGGAGGCGCGCGGCGTCCCGGTCGACGCCGCCCACCGCAACTACAAGGACGCCAACCACAAGCCCGAACTCATATGCGCGCTCACGCCCTTCGACGGGCTGTGCGGCTTCCGCGACGCCGACGAGGCCGCCGGGCTGCTGGCCGCCCTTGAGGTGGACTCGCTCAAGCCGTACGTGGACATCCTGCACGCCCACCCGGAGTCGCATGCGCTGCGGGAGGTGCTCACCGCCGTACTGACCGCCGACCGCGAGGCGATGGCGGACACCGTCCACCAGGCCGCTACCGCCGCCGAACGGCTCGGCGCGCAGGGCGGCCCGCACGCCCCCGCGTACCGCGTGTACGCCTCCATCGCCCGGCACTACCCGGGCGACCCCGGCGTGATCGCCGCGATGCTGCTCAACTACGTGCGGCTGCAGCCGGGCGAGGCGCTGTACCTCGGCGCGGGCGTGCCACACGCCTATCTCGACGGCCTCGGCGTGGAGATCATGGCCAACTCCGACAATGTGCTGCGGTGCGGCCTGACCCCCAAGCACATCGACGTCCCCGAACTGCTGCGCGTCGTCCGCTTCGAGAGCGAGGCCCCCGGTGTGCTCCGCCCCACTGTGACATCAGCCGCTGCCGCGGCGGGCGACTCCTCGGGCGAGGAGGTGTACACCACCCCGATCGACGAGTTCCGGCTCTCGCGCTACGTCCTGGCCGAGGGCACCGGCCCGCGCCCGCTGCCCTCGCGTCCCCCCCAGATCCTGCTGTGCGCCTCGGGCACGGCGGTGCTGCGTGGGGAGGGCGGAGACGGTGGCGAGGCAGCCGAACTGCGGCTGGAGCAGGGAGAGTCGGCCTTCGTGCCGGCGGGCGAGGCCGTGGCGCTGTCCGGGCCCGGCACTGTGTTCCGGGCCACAGTCGCCGCCTGACGCGCCGCCGTTTGGCGGGGCTGCAACAATGGCCCGCCGTGACGCAGTAAAGCAACGGCAAAGCTGCCGTGCTACGGAAGGGACATTCGGCACAAAATGAGTGCATCGGGCGGAACCAAGGCGATTGTTGCCGCGCTGGGCGCCAACCTGGCCATCGCCGTAGCCAAGTTCGTGGCGTTCGCGTTCAGCGGCTCGTCGTCGATGCTCGCCGAGGGCGTGCACTCGATCGCCGACTCCGGCAACCAGGGCCTGCTGCTGCTCGGCGGCAAGAAGGCCAAGCGCGAGGCGACCCCGGAGCACCCCTTCGGCTACGGCCGGGAGCGCTACATCTACGGCTTCCTGGTCTCCATCGTCCTGTTCAGCATCGGCGGCGTCTTCGCCCTCTACGAGGGCTACGAGAAGATCAAGCACCCGCACGACCTGGAGCACTGGTACTGGCCGGTCGGTGTGCTGGTCTTCGCGATCATCGCGGAGGGCTTCTCGTTCCGTACGGCCATAAAGGAGTCGAACGAGGTCCGCGGCAAGCTGACCTGGGCGCAGTTCGTACGCCGGGCCAAGGCCCCCGAGCTGCCCGTCGTCCTGCTCGAGGACCTCGGCGCCCTGGTCGGCCTGGTCCTCGCGCTCGGCGGCGTCGGCCTGTCGCTGATCACCCACAACGGCGTATGGGACGGCATCGGCACGGTCTGCATCGGCGCCCTGCTGGTCCTGATCGCCCTCGTGCTCGCGGCCGAGACGAAGTCCCTGCTGCTCGGCGAGGCCGCCGACGCGGACCAGGTCGCCAAGATCCGCGAGGCCCTCGTGGACGGCGAGACCGTCACCAGCCTGATCCACATGCGCACGCTCCACCTGGGCCCGGAGGAGCTCCTGGTCGCCGCCAAGGTCGCGGTCCAGCACGACGACACGGCGGCAGAGGTCGCCCGCGCGATCGACGCGGCGGAGGCCCGCATCCGCGAGGCGGTCCCCATCGCCCGCGTGATCTACCTGGAGCCGGACATCCTGCGCACCACCACGGCCTAACAGCGGCCAGGGCCCCCGGCCCGGCGTGCGCCCTGGCGGCTCCCGGCGCAGCTGGGCCCCCGCGGGGCCTGGGGCGGAGCCGCAGATCGAAACCGTCGGGAAGGGGGCGGGCCGGGGGGACTCCACCCCCACCCCGCTACCCGATCTCGCCGAGCACCCGCAGGATCGCCGCCTCGTCCGCCGCCCCCAGCAACCGCTCCCGGAACTCCGCACTCATCAGCTTTCGCGAGAGCAGCGCCAAGATCCGCAAGTGCTCATCCCCCGCCGCCGCCTCCGGCACCGCGATCATGAACACCAGCTTGGCCTTCGTACCGTCCAGCGCACCCCACTCGATGCCCTCCGGCGACCGCGCGAAGCCGACGACGGGCTCGGTCACCGCCTCCGTCTTGGCATGCGGGATCGCGATCTCCTCGCCGAGGCCGGTCGTGCCCTGCTCCTCGCGGGCCAGCGCCGCCCGGACCAGCTCCGCCACGTCGGCGACCTTGCCGGAGGTGGCGAGCAGCTCGGCCATCTCGCGTATGGCGGCCTCCTTGCCGTCCGCTGCCAGCCGCTCCCGTACGGTCTGCCCGGTCAGATACCCGGACAGCACCTGATCAGCCTCGGACGCAGCCGCAGCCGCAGCCGCAGGAGCAGCCGCAGCCATCCCCGCAGCCGCCGCCTCCGCCGCGGCCCCCACCAGGGCCGGCTCGGGCGCCGACGCCGGAGCGCCGGCGCCGCCGGCCGCGCCCGGCCGGGAAACGTCGTCGCCACCCTGGGCCGCACCCCTGCCGAGCGACATCAGCGCGAGGGTCGTGAGCGCCGTGGCCGCCGTACCGATCACGACGGCGACGAAGAACATCGGCACCCCGTCGACCGCACCGAGCAGCGCCACGATCGGACCGCCGTGCGGCACGTGGTCCTCGACCGACGCCAGCCCCGCCACCGCACCGGCGACCGCGCCGCCGAGCATGTTCGCGGGGATGACCCGGGCCGGGCGCGCGGCGGCGAACGGGATGGCGCCCTCGGTGATCCCGAAGAAGCCCATGAACAGCGCGGCCAGGCCGGTCTCCCGCTCCTGGTCGTCGAACATCCGCCGGCGGATCAGCGTGGCCAGCCCCTGCCCCAGCGGCGGGACCGGGATGGCCGCCGCGCACGCCCCCATGACCTCGGGGTTCTTGGAGACCAGCCCGGCGCCGAAGAGGAAGGCGGTCTTATTGACCGGACCGCCCATGTCGAACGCGATCATCAGGCCGAGGATGATGCCCAGCAGTGCCGCGCTGGTTCCGGTCAGCCCGCCGAGCCAGTCGGTGAGGTGCTCGAAGACCCAGGAGATCGGCTCGCCGAGCACATAGATGAAGAACAGGCCGAGCGCCGAGGTCGCCACGATCGGAATCACGATGATCGGCATGATCGGCTGGACGAACTTGGGGACCTTGACCATCTTGATCCAGCGCACCAGATACCCGGCCAGGAAGCCGGTGACGATCGCGCCGATGAACCCGGCGCCCGCCTCGCTGTCGTACAGCTCGCCGTGCGCCGCGATCCAGCCGCCGACCATGCCGGGCACCAGCGCCGGCCGGTCGGCGATCGCATAGGCGATATAGCCGGAGAGCACCGGGATCATCAGCTGGAAGCCGATCACGCCGATGTCGTTGACGGACTTCCAGAAGGAGTCGTCGGGGATGACGATCCCCTTGGACGTCGTGTCGCCGCCCAGCGCGAGCGAGACGGCGATCAGCAGCCCGCCGACCACGACGAACGGGATCATGTACGAGACGCCGTTCATCAGGGCCTTGTACGTGACGCTGCGCCCCTTGCCGCCGGCGGAGCCCCCCGCGCCACCGCTGCCCGTGCCCGAGCCCGCGCCCGCCCCGGAGCCGCCCTGGCCATCCCCGTCGTACACCGGCGCGCTGCGGACCTGCTCGATCAGCCTCTCGGGGTGGTGAATGCCCTCCGCGACGCCGACGACGAGCACTTTCTTGCCGACGAACCGGCTGCGGTCGACGTCCTTGTCCGCGGCGATGATGATGCCGTCCGCGTCTCTGACATCGTTGTCAGAGAGTATGTTCTCGGCCCCGATCGAGCCTTGTGTCTCCACCTTCATGGCGTGCCCGAGCGACTCCGCGGCCTGGGCCAGCTTTTCGGCGGCCATATAGGTGTGCGCGATACCGGTCGGGCAGGCGGTCACGGCGAGCAGGTTGAGCCCTGGTCCGCTGGCCCCCGCGCCGTTGGGGGGATCGGCTGGACTGGTCACGTGGTTCTCCTTTGACAACGCGTTGAGCGAGCGCGGGAAGGTGCAAGGGTCCCCGCGCCGAACGCATCCTGCAAGAGGTCGCGACCGGATCAAAACCCGGATCGGCAATCCATCGGAACCCCGGCCTCCGTGATCGCGACCGAGAACCGGCCGAAGAAAGCGTCCACAGGTTGAAGAAAGCTGCCATGGACTGGGGCTCGCTGCGCCGATCGGTGTAGATTCGTGACCGAGCCAGACGTCGCTGCTGATGGCGGTCGGGCGGTCCGTTCCGCGGACCGGCCGAGGGAGAGAGGGCCTCCGACGGACTGCGCACTGCGAGCAGGGGACCCATGTGTCCGGCCCGCGCCCGTGTTTCCACGGTGCCGGGGGATCGCTGCCGCATGCCCAGCCGAAACCACTCTCGCTCGACACCGATCGATGAGGAGCAGCACATGACGAACGCCGTCTCCGGTCAGGACTTCAAGGTCGCAGACCTGTCCCTGGCCGCCTTCGGCCGCAAGGAGATCACCCTCGCCGAGCACGAGATGCCCGGCCTGATGGCGATCCGCAAGGAGTACGCCGCGAGCCAGCCGCTCGCAGGCGCCCGGATCACCGGCTCGCTGCACATGACGGTGCAGACCGCGGTCCTGATCGAGACCCTGGCCGCGCTCGGCGCGCAGGTCCGCTGGGCGTCCTGCAACATCTTCTCCACCCAGGACCACGCGGCGGCCGCAATCGCCGTCGGCCCGAACGGCACCCCCGAGGACCCGCAGGGCATCCCGGTCTTCGCCTGGAAGGGCGAGACCCTGGAGGAGTACTGGTGGTGCACGGAGCAGGCGCTGACCTGGCCGGGCACCCCCACCGGCGGCCCGAACATGATCCTGGACGACGGCGGCGACGCCACCCTCCTGGTCCACAAGGGCGTCGAGTACGAGAAGGCCGGCGCCGCCCCGGACGTCTCCACCGCGGAGAACGAGGAGCACCGGGTCATCCTGGAGCTGCTGAACCGCACCCTCGCGGAGAGCCCGCAGAAGTGGACGCAGCTCGCCTCGGAGATCCGCGGCGTGACCGAGGAGACCACCACGGGCGTCCACCGCCTGTACGAGATGCACCGGGACGGGACGCTGCTCTTCCCGGCGATCAACGTGAACGACGCCGTCACCAAGTCGAAGTTCGACAACAAGTACGGCTGCCGCCACTCCCTGGTCGACGGCATCAACCGCGCCACCGACGTGCTGATCGGCGGCAAGGTCGCGGTCATCTGCGGCTACGGCGACGTGGGCAAGGGCTGCGCCGAGTCGCTGCGCGGCCAGGGCGCCCGGGTCATCATCACCGAGATCGACCCCATCTGCGCACTCCAGGCGGCGATGGACGGCTACCAGGTCGCCACCCTGGACGACGTGGTGGAGACCGCGGACATCTTCATCACCACGACCGGCAACAAGGACATCATCATGGCCTCCGACATGGCCAAGATGAAGCACCAGGCGATCGTCGGGAACATCGGCCACTTCGACAACGAGATCGACATGGCCGGTCTCGCCGCGATCCCCGGCGTCGTCAGGGACGAGGTCAAGCCGCAGGTCCACACCTGGACGTTCTCCGACGGCAAGGCGATCATCGTCCTGTCCGAGGGCCGTCTGCTGAACCTGGGCAACGCGACCGGTCACCCGTCGTTCGTGATGTCCAACTCCTTCGCGAACCAGACCATCGCCCAGATCGAGCTCTTCACCAAGCCGGAGTCCTACCCGACCGACGTCTATGTGCTGCCCAAGCACCTGGACGAGAAGGTCGCCCGACTCCACCTGGACGCCCTCGGCGTCAAGCTGACCACGCTCCGCCCGGAGCAGGCCGCCTACATCGGCGTCCCGGTCGAGGGTCCGTACAAGCCCGACCACTACCGCTACTGATCACCTGCCGATCACGTACTGATCGCACCAGCAGCCGGTAGCCGGCCCCCGCCTCGGCGGGGGTCCAGGGCCCGCCAGGCCGGTTCGGCCGGGCGGGCCCTCGCACGTCAAGGACCAAGACCATGCCCCGCGGCCGCTACTCCCTCCACGACCCGCACGATCACACCCCGCTCGGTGAGGAGCACTTCCACTGCGCGACCGGCCCGTCCGGCTGGCGCTACGTCTCACAGCTCACCTCTCCCTCCGGCGATCACAGCGGCTCCGTGGACCTCACCCTCGACGAGCTCGGCCGCCCCCTCCGCCTGGAGCTGAACGCCGCGAGCTGGCGGGTCCGCGGCGCGGCGCTGGACGGCGTCACCTGGGTCCGTACCGACCCGGCCGGAGAGCACGCGACCGAGGGCAATGTCGCCGCCCATGCCTTCACCGGCGCCTCGCCGGCCTTCCTGATCGCCACGGCCCGCCTGCTGCGCCTCGCCCCGGGCGCCCCCGCCACCCGCGTGCGCCTCATCGCCTTCACCGCCCCCGTCCTCGCGCCCCGCACTCTCGACCAGTCCTGGGCCCTGTTGGACAGGGCGGCACATCCGACCGACACCGGCCCGCTGACCGTGGACGAGTACCAGGTCACCGCCCTCGACACGGGCGAGCGGCACTCGGTCCACATCGCGGGTGACGTGGTGCTGGCGGCGCCGGGCATCGAGCTCGAAGACCTTGAGAGCCCGCCGTCCTCCTTCTCCGAACCCCGCCCCGAACCGGACGCTTGACCTCCGGCTCCTGCGGAGTTACAAAGGACAGTCGCTGGTTGCTTCAGTTGCTTCATATGGATGGTCGAGACGTCGCGCAGACGTCAAGACACCGGGTCGACGCTCCGCCCACCACGCGTGGCGCGCTGTGCACGGACCCTCTCTGACCTGCTACTGTGCTCATCTCGCCCAGGCCCCTTGACGGGGGTTGTTGGGGGAGGTAGGTTTTAACGGTTGCGGCGAGCAGGGTTTGCTCGCGGGCGACCGTTAGTACCAAGATCGCCTCGGCTCCGAATTCCGATTCGAGCGAGCGAGGCACCTTCGATCCCGCGGGAATCGCGAAGCCGATTAGGTCGGCCGATGTGAGTCTGCTAAAGTCGAAACAGCCGAAAGGCAAAGGCCACTCCAATCGGCCACCAGAAATGGAAATTCGGACCGGGAACGGACCGGAAAACGGATCTGGTAAGGTTGGAAACACCGAAGGGAAGCGCCCGGAGAGACCGGTGAAACGGTTTCAAAGGAAGCGTCCGTTCCTTGAGAACTCAACAGCGTGCTAAAAGTCAACGCCAG
>NZ_JARAXF010000022.1:0-170256 GCF_033793745.1 Streptomyces sp. ME19-01-6
GTCTTTCGCGTGACTCTTCTTCGAGTAGTCCAGGTGATTGGAGATATGGGCGCACATCTGCAGCATGGTGTTCACCTGGGAAGTCCAGACGGACACCGTGATGCTCAGCTCATCGCCCATGGTGAGGTTGTGGTCGCTCAGCGCCTTGGCCGACTGCATGGACGACCCCACGCCGTCCTTGCCCGCCCCGGCTCCGGCGATGTCGGCCGTCTTCTGCAGCTTCCCGTGCAGGACGAAGGCCTCGTGCCCCACGGCGCCCAAGTCGTCCTGGTGAACGATGAGATCGGAGGTCTTGCCGCCGTCCTCGTCCCCGCCGCCACCGCCGGCGGCGGCAAGCTGGTTGAGCCGCGTTCGGGCGCTCTGCTGCCCGACCGCGTCGGCCTTGAGCTGAGACCACTCGCTGTCGAACGACATTTCCCCGTTACCTCCCGAAAGGAGCATCAGCGCGTTCGGTGCCGCGGCCGTCCGTCCCTTGGCCCGCCGCACCACATCGCGAACAAAAACGCATGCTAGCTGAATCGGATGACATCACTCCGGCTGCGGCCGGGCAAAGTCAGCCTCAATTCGTCAGCGGGGTTCGATTGCTGATCGATCCGGCGGTTCGCCCGCAATGGGCGCCTATGTGCTGGCCGAAGCGCTGGGCCGGGCGGAGGGTGACCACCGCGCGGCGTTCGATGACTACGAGCGGCGTATGCGGCCGTTCGTCGCGCGCAACCAGGCGCTGGCCACGGAGAATCCCGGCGGACCGGCCTCCGAGGAGTCGGTCGAGCGGGCCAAGGGCGCGATCTCGCTCGACGATTGAAGCCGCCACGCCGCCGTGTTCGGCCCCGCCGCCGTGTCACTCGGCCGCCGGGGCGGCCGTCGAGCCGCGGCGGCCGTCGCCGTCGCGCAGGCGGGTCAGGGTCTGCTCCAGCTCGGCCTGGAGCACACGGCCCGCCGTATCCGCGTCGCCGCGCTCGACGGCCCGGACCAGGGCGGTGTGGGCCTCGTCGCCCGGGTTCGGCGTCCCGGTCGCCCCGGTGCGCAGGGCGAGCAGGTCCACCAGGTCGATCAGGGCCTGCCGCAGCCGGGGAGCGAACTCGGCGTAAAGGTCGATGAGCACGGGGTTGTGCGCGGCGCCGACCACCGCCGTGTGCAGCGCGATGTCCGCGTCGACGAACGCGGCGTCGTCGCCCGCGGCGGCGGCGCTCCGGGCGTCCAGGGCCGCGTTCAGGGTGGTGAGGTCGGCGTCGGTGCGGCGCAGCGCGGCCAGGCGGGCGGCCTGGACCTCGACCAGCATGCGCACTTCGAAGACGTCGGTGACGGCCGCGCGGCGGAGCCGGGCGGGCCAGTCCTCGGCGGGTTCGGTGGCGATGACGAAGACGCCGGAGCCCTGGCGGGCCTGCACCAGCCCCGCTCCGGCCAGGACGCGGACCGCCTCGCGCACGGTGGAGCGGCCCACGCCCAGGGTCTTGGCCAGGGTGGTCTCCCCGGGGAGCCTGGTGCCGACCGGCCAGTGGCCTGCGGTGATCTCCTCGCGCAGCCGCGCGGCCGCCTGTTCGATCAGGGGAGTGGGGCGGAGGGCGCCCAGCGGCATCCGGTTCACCTTTCGGGGAGCGTCAATCTCGTTCGTTTGAGAAGGCTCATAGCTCCTCAGGTTCTCAGCTTGTCTGAGGAGCTGACCTGTGGCTAGTCTAGCTCGCATGTCGCTGCGCGGACTCCTTCTTCTCGGCTGCCGCGGCGGGGCCTGACCGGACCGGCACCCCGCCGCGGGGTGCCGTGTTTGCCGGTCGTCTCCGATCGAGTGAAGGAAATCCCGGCCTCATGGCTGTTCAGTACGACGAACCCTCCTGGAACCCGCAGCGCCCCAGCGCCATGCCGTACCACCGCTACCGGTCCGTCTACGACCGGGTCGCGGTGCCGCTGACCGACGACCGCGCCTGGCCGGCCCGCCGGATCGAGCGGGCGCCGCTGTGGGTGCCGGTGGATCTGCGCGACGGCAACCAGGCCCTGGCCGAGCCGATGGACACCCCGCGCAAGCGCCGGATGTTCGACCTCCTGGTCGCCATGGGCTTCAAGGAGATCGAGGTCGGCTATCCCTCCGCGAGCCAGACCGACTTCGACTTCGTACGCCACCTCGCGGAGAGCGACGCGGTCCCCGCGGATGTGACCGTGGTGGTCTTCACCCCGGCCCGCCGCGATCTGATCGAGCGGACGTTCGCCGCCATCGAGGGCCTGCCCCGCTCGGTGGTGCACCTGTACACCGCCACCGCCCCCGTCTGGCGCGAGGTGGTGCTCGGCCGCGGCCGCGCCGAGGTGTACGGGATGATCCGGGACGCCGCCGGGCACCTGGCCCGGCTCGCCGAGGCGCGCCCCGAGGACATCCGGTTCCAGTTCTCCCCGGAGGTCTTCAATCTCACCGAGCCCGACTTCGTACTGGAGGTCTGCAACGGCCTCACCGCGCTGTGGGACGCCTGCCCCGAGCGGCCGGTGATCCACAACCTGCCCGCCACGGTCGAGTGCGCCACCCCCAATGTGTACGCCGACCAGATCGAGTACATGCACCGCCACCTGGAGCGGCGCTCGGACGTCATCCTCTCCGTGCACCCGCACAACGACCGGGGCACCGGGGTCGCCTGCGCGGAGCTGGCCGTCCTGGCGGGCGCCCAGCGCGTCGAGGGCTGTCTGTTCGGCAACGGCGAGCGAACGGGCAATGTCGACCTGGTCACGCTCGCCCTGAACCTCTACGCCCAGGGCGTGGACCCGATGATCGACTTCTCCGACATCGACGCGATCCGCGACACCGTCGAGCACTGCAACCGGCTGCCGGTCCACCCCCGCCACCCCTACGGCGGCGAGCTGGTCTACACGGCCTTCTCCGGCACCCACCAGGACGCCATCAGCAAGGGGCTGGCCCGGCACGCCCGGCAGGCCGCCGAGTCCGGAGTACCCGAGGGGCAGGCGCCGTGGGCGGTGCCGTATCTGCCGATCGACCCGGCCGACGTGGGACGCACCTACGAGGCGGTCATCCGCGTCAACAGCCAGTCAGGCAAGGGCGGCATCGCCCACCTGCTCCAGGCGCACTACGGCCTGGACCTGCCGAAGCGGCTGCGCGCCGACTTCTCCCGCGTCGTGCAGGCCGCCACCGACGACAGCGGCCGGGAGGCCGCGGCGAAGGACCTGTGGGAGCTGTTCCGCGCGTCGTATCTCGCCCCCGGCCACGACGGCCCGGTCACCCTCGCGTCGTGGACCACCGAGGAGACCCGCCCCGGTCGGCACCGCTTCGTCTGCGAGCTGCACACGGGCGACGACAAGCGTGCGTACGAGGGCACGGGCAACGGCCCGCTGTCCGCCTTCGCCGACGCCCTGGCCGGCGCCGGGATCGCCGTGGACATCCTCCACTTCGCCGAGCACGCGACCGCCGCCGGGCCCGGCAGCCCCGCCATGGCCTACGTCGAATGCCGCGTCGGCGGAACCACCCGGTGGGGCGCGGGTCAGGACACCTCCGTGCTCACCGCCTCGGTGCACGCCGTCCTGGCCGCGGTGAACCGGGCGCGGTGACCGCCGTCAGGTAGGGGCGGTGAGGTGAGGGTGGTGAGGTGAGGGTGGTGAGGGGAGGGTGGTGAGGTGAGGGAGGCGGTGTGCTGACGCTCTGCCGGACGCTGAGCCAGATGCCGAGCTAGATCCCGAGCTTGGCGGTGTGGAGCGTGGCCACCGCCTCCTTGTCGCCCTCCAACTCGACCCGGGCGGCGTCCTGGCGGCCGAACAGGAAGACCGCCAGCTCGCCCGGGTCCGCGGTGGCCGTGACCACCGGGGTGCCGCGGTGCGCCACCACCGTACGGCCGTCCGGGCGGCGCAGCACCAGACCGACCGGGGACTTGCGGCCGACCGCCTTGGCGATCCGCTCGATCCGGGACCACAGCGCGTCGGCGAAGACCGGGTCGATCTCGCGCGGCTGCCAGTCCGGTTGGGCCCGGCGGATGTCCTCGGCGTGGACGTAGAACTCGATGGTGTTGGCCGCCTCGTCCACCTGCTTGACGGCGAACGGCGACATCCGCGGCGGGCCCTCACGGAAGAGCTGGATCAGCTCCGCGTACGGCTTCGCGGCGAACTCGGCCTGGACCCGCTCCAGCCGCCCGGCCAGCGGCTTGAGCAGCAGGCCGGCGGCCGCGTCCGCGCGGCGCTCACGGACCACCAGATGGGCGGCCAGGTCATGGGTGGTCCAGCCCTCGCACAGCGTCGGGGCCTCGGAGCCGGCGGTCTCCAACAGGTCGGCCAGAAGCAGCCGTTCGCGCCTCGCGTGAGTGGACATACCGCCCACCCTACGACCGCCGTCCGGCCCCCGCCACCGGCGCGCGCCGGGCCACCCCGACCACCACGCGGCCGGGGGCGGCCCGGATGAGGCCCCGTCACCCCGGAAGCGGCTTGCTCAGCTTCTTGCCGTTCGGGCCCGAGCTGAGCGTCAGGGCGCAGGAGACCTGATCCTCGCCCCGGATCCGGTAGGTGCCCAGTGCCGGGTAGAGGGCGTAGTAGTAATACAGTCGGCCGTCGTTCGGTATGGACTTCAGCCGCTTCTTGGCGTCCGTCTCGCACAGCGTGAGCGCCTTGTCCTGAATGGCCTTCTCGGTGGAGAAGTCCCCGGTCAGCGTCTCGTTGGCGACCACCTCACCGTCGTGCGGACCGTTGCACCCCCGCTTCTCGACCTTCGTCACGCTGCTGTCGAGCGAGGGGTGGTCGAAGCACTCGCCGGGCTTGAGCACCACATACGGCACCAGGTCGCCGGGGTCCCCGGACTCGGAGGCCGAGGGGGTCGTACCGCCGTCGGGGACGTCGCTGCCGCCACCCAGCGGCGCGCCCTGCCCGGGGTCCGCCGAGTCGGACGCTCCGTCGGAAGGAGACCCGGACTCCGCCGCCGCCGACGCGGAGGCCGAGGGGGAGCCCGACGACTTCGCGTCGGCCGACGCGTGTGCCGTCTCGTCGCCGGAGGCCTCGCTCTTGCCGCCGTCGTCGCGCGTGCCGATGAGGATTCCGCCGATGACCAGCGCGCCCGCCACCACCGCGGCGATGGCGATCGCCGCGACCTTGGCCCCGCCCGAGCCGGGGCGCGGCGGTGGCGGGGGCGGCAGGTGACCGGAGGGAAAGGCGCCGGGCGGGAGCGCGCCGGGAGGCAGTGCGCCGGGAGGCAGTGCGCCGGTGGGCGGTCCGAAGCCGCCCGACGGCGGCAGCTGGCCCTGCGGCGCGGGCGGGCCGGGCTGCGCGGGCGGCCCGAAGCCCTGCTCCGGAGGCGGCCCGAAGCCCTGCTCCTGGCCCTGCTGAGGCGGCGGTCCGAAACCTTGCTCCGGCGGCGGCCCGAACCCCCCGCCGATTCCAGGCCGGTTGGAGTCGTTCGGCGACGGCGGAAACGTCATGCCCGAAGCATGCCCCATCCCACCGACAACCGAGCCATCGGGCTCCGCGGCGGCCCCGGTCCCGGCCCCGGGGAGCGCGGAATCACCTCGCGGTCCCGGGGAGTGCAGAATGGTCGCATGACCGGCTCCGATCGCCCCTCCGCCCTCGACCCGGCCCTCGCCGTCCGCCTCAAGCGCAACGCCGACGGCCTTGTCCCCGCCATCGCCCAGCAGTACGACACCGGTGAGGTGCTGATGCTCGGCTGGATGGACGACGAGGCGCTGCACCGCACGCTCACCACCGGCCGGTGCACCTACTGGAGCCGCAGCCGCCAGGAGTACTGGGCCAAGGGCGACACCTCCGGGCACGTACAGCTGGTCAAGTCCGTCGCCCTCGACTGCGACGCCGACACCATCCTGGTCAAGGTCGACCAGGTCGGCGCGGCCTGCCACACCGGCGACCGCACCTGCTTCGATTCCGACGTCCTGCCGCTCGGCCAGTAGGCTCGCCGGCCATGACCCAGGGTGTGCACACGATGGATCTCGAGACGTTCCGCAAGCTGGCGGTCGACCGCCGCGTCATCCCCGTCAGCCGGCGGCTGCTCGCCGACGGCGACACCCCGGTCGGGCTGTACCGCAAGCTCGCCGCCGAGCGCCCCGGCACCTTCCTCCTGGAGTCCGCCGAGAACGGCCGGTCCTGGTCCCGCTACTCCTTCGTCGGCGTACGCAGCGCCGCCACCCTCACCGAGCGTGACGGCCATGCGCACTGGCTGGGCACCCCGCCCGTCGGCGTGCCCACCGAGGGCGACCCGCTGCGGGCGCTGCGCGCGACCATCGAGACCCTGCACACCCCCCGCGACCTCGCGGGACTGGTGCATCTGCCGCCCTTCACCGGTGGCATGGTCGGCTACCTCGGCTACGACATCGTGCGCCGTCTGGAGAAGATCGGCGAGAGCGGCCGGGACGATCTGCGGCTGCCGGAGCTGACCATGCTGCTCACCTCGGATCTCGCCGTGCTCGACCACTGGGACGGCACCGTCCTGCTGATCGCCAACGCGATCAACCACAACGACCTCGACACGGGCGTCGACGAGGCGTACGCGGACGCCGTGGCGCGGCTCGACGCGATGGCCGCCGACCTGGCCCGCCCCGTCCCCACGGACCCCACCGCCCTGCCGGCCTCCGAGCTCCCCGAGTACACCGCCCTGTGGGGCGGGCCGGACTTCATGGCGGCCGTGGAGGACGTCAAGGAGCGCATCCGTGCGGGCGAGGCCTTCCAGGTCGTGCCCTCCCAGCGGTTCGAGACGCCCTGCGCGGCGAGCGCCCTGGACGTCTACCGCGTGCTGCGGGCCACCAACCCGAGCCCGTATATGTACCTCTTCCGCTTCGACGGGTTCGACGTCGTGGGCTCCAGCCCGGAGGCGCTGGTCAAGGTCGAGGGCGGGCGGGCGATGGTGCACCCGATCGCCGGTACGCGCCCCCGCGGCGCCACCCCGCAGGAGGACGCCGCCCTCGCGGACGAGCTCCTCGCCGACCCCAAGGAGCGCGCTGAGCACCTCATGCTGGTCGACCTGGGGCGCAACGACCTCGGCCGGGTCTGCGAGCCCGGCAGCGTCGAGGTCGTCGACTTCATGAAGATCGAGCGCTACAGCCACGTCATGCACATCGTCTCCACCGTGACCGGCCGGCTCGCCGGGGGCCGTACGGCCTTCGACGTGCTCACCGCCTGTTTCCCCGCGGGCACCCTCTCCGGCGCCCCCAAGCCGCGCGCCATGCAGATCATCGAGGAGCTGGAGCCGAGCCGCCGCGGCCTGTACGGGGGATGCGTCGGGTATCTCGACTTCGCCGGCGACTCCGACACCGCCATCGCCATCCGTACGGCGCTGCTGCGGGACGGGACGGCGTACGTCCAGGCCGGGGCGGGGATCGTCGCCGACTCCGACCCGGCGGCGGAGGACGCGGAGTGCCGGAACAAGGCGGCGGCGGTGCTGCGGGCCGTGCACACGGCGGGGCGGCTGGAGCGGGGCTGACGCTCCGGGCCGCAGTCCCGTGTCCCCGTATCCCCGTATTCCTGCGTTCCTGTATCCCCGGGGCGGGGTTGTCCGACCCGTGGGGGATAGTGGTAGGCGTGAGTGCAGCAGCAGTACCCCAGCCCCGGGCCCACCACGAGCCCACCGACTCAGTCGCGCGCGGCCACAGACGCAGCCTCGGCGTCGCCCTGCTGTCCGGCGCGCTCGGCGCCGCGCTCGTGCTGCTGGCCACCAGCCGCACCTGGGCCAAGGGCACGGCCGCGGTCGCCAAAGGCACCCTGCCGCAGCATGCGAACGGCGACGACATCACCGGGCTGCCCGGAGCGCTGGCGGTCGTCGGCCTCGCCGCGCTCGTCGCGGTGTTCGCCGTCAACCGCCTCGGGCGCTGGGTCGTCTCCGGGCTGCTGGCCCTCAGCGGGGCGGGGATCGTGGTCAGCTCGGTGCTGGGCGCGTCCGACAAGGCGGCGCTCGAGGCGAAGGCGTCCCAGGCGACCGGCCTGGCCGACAGCGCCATCCACGACGTCGCGTACACCCCGTGGCCCTGGATCGCCATGGCGGGCGGGCTGCTGCTGCTGCTCGCCGGGGTGCTCGCGCTGGGCTACGGCCGCCACTGGCCCGCCATGTCCGGCCGGTACGAGCGCGCGGGGGGCGGCAGCGGGGAGAGCCGCGGAGCGGCCCGTGCGCGGCGCGGTGGGTCCGCGGGGGGTGCGGGGGATCCGGAGCGGCCCGAGGAGCTGTGGAAGGCCCTCGACCGCGGGGAGGACCCGACGGAGCGGTCCGGTCCGGCCTAAGCGCACCCCCGCTCAAGGCGCCTTCGCGCGTCGGGGACAATGACGTGGGAGCGTTCGCCCCGCGCGCCCGGAACCCGGGCAGTAGAGCAACGAGGAGTATTCATGGCGGGTAACAACCACGGACACACCCCGGCCGCCTGGACCGGCGTCACCATCGCCTTCATCGGCTTCTGTGTCTCCGGTGCGTTCGTCGTGCTGGCCAACCCGGTCGGCTTCTGGGCGGGCATGGTCGTGGTGGCCCTCGGTGGCGTCGTCGGCATGGCGATGCGCGCGGCCGGTCTCGGGCAGACGCCGAAGCGGCAGCCGCAGGTGCAGCGGGCCCAGCCGCAGGCGCAGACCCAGCAGTGATCCGGGGGCGGCGCTGAGGCGATCCGCCTCACCCGCCTGACCCGCGCGACCCGTCTGATCAGTTGATCTGCCTCAAGGCGCGGCGAGGGGCGGGGCGTACGGCCGTACGGGGGCGGGTACGCGGACTCTGAGCTGCGCCTTCGTGTGTCCGCGGGGAGACTCGGCGATGTGACCGAGGAAACATCCGTGCCGTCGGCCGTCCCCGAGGCCCGTGGGGCCTGTGCGTCCCGCTGGGTCCGTGGAACCGGGCTCATGCGTCGGCTGGCGGCACCCGTGGGCGCGCTCGCGGCGGTCGTGGCCGCCTTCGCCTTCGTAGGGCTCGTCAATCCGAACGAGCCGGGCCACTATCCCGCCTGCCCGCTGCTGAGGCTCACCGGCGTGTACTGCCCCGGCTGCGGCGGGCTGCGCAGTGCGTACGCGGTCGCCCACGGGGAGCCGCTCACCGCGCTCGGGGCCAATGCGCTCGCCGTCCTCGGCTACCTCGGTTTCGCCGTGGTGTGGCTGCGGTGGTGCGTGGAGTGCGCGCGAGGACGGATGGCGGTGCCGGCGGGGGCGGTGGGCCCGGTGGTGCCGCTGCGGGCCGTGCACGGGTGGGTGCTCGGCGGGATGGTTCTGGGCTTCACCGTTATCCGGAACCTCCCCTTCGGAAGTTTTCTCACGCCGTGACCGTTGAACATATGGGGTACCCGTAGGTTCCGTATCGGCCTTGGGACGGTCGAGGGCGCAGGTCCGCGTCAACCGGATGCGAGACCTCGGTCCTCCGGCAGATACCATCGCAGTGCCTGGTGAAGTGCTCGCCTCCGAGTGGAGGCCGCTGCGCCAGTAGTGATCAGAAGCTCCATCCCCGTCTGGAAGGGGGCCGCTCGCGTGAGTGTGCTCGACGAGATCATCGACGGAGTCCGTGCCGACCTCGCGGAGCGGCAGGCGCGCGTCACCCTCGACGAGCTCAAGGAGCGGGCCGCCAAGGCACGCCAGGCCAAGGACGGGGTCGCCGCGCTCAAGGGCGACAGCGTCAAGGTGATCTGCGAGGTCAAGCGGTCCAGCCCGTCCAAGGGCGCGCTTGCCGCGATCGCCGACCCGGCCGGGCTCGCCGCCGACTACGAGGCGGGCGGCGCGGCGGTCATCAGCGTGCTCACGGAGCAGCGGCGGTTCGGCGGGTCGCTGGCCGACCTGGAGGCCGTTCGGGCGAAGGTCGACATCCCGGTGCTGCGCAAGGACTTCATCGTCACCTCGTACCAGCTGTGGGAGGCACGGGCGTACGGCGCCGATCTCGCGCTGCTCATCGTCGCCGCGCTGGACCAGGAAGCGCTGGTCTCGCTCATCGAGCGCGCCCAGTCGATCGGGCTGACGCCGCTGGTCGAGGTGCACGACGAGGAAGAGGCCGCCCGAGCGGTGGACGCGGGGGCGCGGGTGATCGGCATCAACGCGCGGAACCTGAAGACGCTCGAGGTGGACCGCGGGAACTTCGCGCGCGTCGCGCCGGAGATCCCGGACCACATCGTGAAGATCGCGGAGTCGGGTGTGCGCGGCCCGCACGACCTGATCGCATACGCGAACGACGGCGCGGACGCCGTGCTGGTGGGCGAGTCCCTGGTCACCGGCCGGGACCCGAAGGGCGCGGTCGCGGACCTGGTCGCGGCGGGCGCGCACCCGGCACTGCGGCACGGGCGGGACTGACGCCCTCATGGACACGTACGCGCGCTTGGCCCGGGGGTGCCGCCCCCGTGGCTGCCGTGCGCCCGCGAGGCGGGTGCGGGGGCGGCGCGTGCGGTACCACATCGGGTGCGAGCCTGGGCAGGTCAACGGGCGTCGATGGCGTCGTGTGCTCATGTTGCGCGGGGTGCGCTGAGCGCTGCGTGGTGTGCGTCGCGCGGGTGCGCTGAGCGGTCGTGGGTGGTGCCGGGGGCGGAGCCTTAAGGGGCTGTCACCCTGGACCGCATATTTACGGCGCCGTTGACCCGAAACGTGGGGTTGCTCGGAACTTGGCGCCACACATATGCGTAAGCGTCCAGGGCGCCGCCCCTGCACCCCCGCCCCCTCCCGTCTCGTCGGCGGCTTCCCGCCGGTGATCCCTGTCGATCTTGACGTTTCGGGTGAGCCGCTGCGCGCGATCATCATGGTCATTTGTCCGTTATGAGTTGTGGGGCGTCCGCCCCGGCTGAGGAGTACGTCAGATGCCGTCTGACTTCTTTGTCCCGGACCCGGAGGGTCAGGTCCCCAGCGCCGAGGGGTATTTCGGCGCGTTCGGTGGCACATTCATCCCCGAGGCGCTGGTCGCCGCGGTGGAGGAGGTCGCCGCCGAGTACGACAAGGCGAAGGCCGACCCGGCGTTCGCCGCCGAGCTCGAGGATCTGCTGGTCAACTACACGGGGCGGCCCAGCGCCCTGACCGAGGTGCCGCGGTTCGCGGAGCACGCGGGGGGCGCGCGGATCTTCCTGAAGCGCGAGGACCTCAACCACACCGGGTCCCACAAGATCAACAACGTGCTGGGCCAGGCGCTGCTCGCCAAGCGCATGGGCAAGACCCGGGTGGTCGCCGAGACCGGCGCCGGGCAGCACGGCGTGGCCACGGCCACCGCGTGTGCCCTGTTCGGGCTCGAGTGTGTCGTTTACATGGGTGAGATCGACACCGAGCGCCAGGCGCTGAATGTCGCGCGCATGCGGATGCTGGGCGCCGAGGTCATCGCCGTGAAGACGGGCAGCCGGACGCTGAAGGACGCGATCAACGAGGCGTTCCGCGACTGGGTGGCCCATGTGGACCGTACGCACTATCTCTTCGGGACCGTCGCCGGCCCGCACCCGTTCCCGGCGCTGGTGCGCGACTTCCACCGGGTGATCGGTGTGGAGGCGCGGCGGCAGATCCTGGAGCGGGTCGGGCGGCTGCCTGACGCGGTCGCGGCGTGTGTCGGGGGCGGCTCCAACGCCATTGGGCTTTTTCACGCGTTTCTGCCGGACGAGTCCGTGCGGCTGGTCGGCTTCGAGCCGGCCGGGCACGGCGTGGAGACCGGGGAGCACGCGGCCACGCTGACCGAGGGGGAGCCGGGCATTCTGCACGGTTCCCGGTCGTATGTGCTGCAGGACGAGGACGGGCAGATCCTGGAGCCGTACTCGATCTCGGCCGGTCTGGACTACCCGGGGGTCGGCCCCGAGCACGCGTATCTGAAGGACACGGGGCGGGCCGAGTACCGGGCGGTCACCGACGATGCCGCGATGCAGGCGTTGCGGTTGCTGTCGCGCACCGAGGGGATCATCCCGGCGATCGAGAGCGCGCACGCCCTGGCGGGGGCGCTCGAGCTGGGGCGTGAGCTGGGGAGCGACGGGCTGGTGCTGGTCAATCTGTCGGGCCGTGGCGACAAGGACATGGACACGGCGGCGCGGTATTTCGGGCTCTACGAGGGAGAGAAGTGATGAGCGCAGAGCTGCTGGAATCCGTGCTGGCCAAGGCCAAGGACGAGGGGCGCGCCGCGCTCCTCGGCTATTGGCCGGCCGGTTATCCGACCGTCGACGACGCGGTGCGGGCGGCGACGGCGATGGTCGAGGGCGGCTGCGATGTGATCGAGGTCGGCCTGCCGTACAGCGATCCGGTGCTGGACGGCCCGGTCATCCAGACCGCGGACGACATCGCGCTGCGGGGCGGTGTTCGCATTCGCGATGTGATCCGTACGGTTGGTGAGGTGCATGAGCGGACCGGGGCGCCCGTTCTGTGCATGACGTACTGGAACCCGGTGGACCGGTACGGCGTCGAGCGGTTCGCCGCCGATCTGGCCGCGGCGGGCGGGGCGGGCTGCATCCTGCCCGATCTGCCGGTCCAGGAGTCGGAGGGGTGGCGGAAGGCCGCCGAGCAGCACGGTCTCGCCACGGTCTTCGTGGTGGCGCCGAGCAGCGGCGACGAGCGGCTGGCGAAGATCACCGCGGCGGGCAGCGGCTTTGTGTACGCGGCTTCGATCATGGGCGTCACCGGCACCCGCGAATCGGTGGGGCAGGGGGCGCGGGAGCTGGTGGCGCGCACCCGGGCGACGACCTCGCTGCCGGTGTGCGTGGGGCTCGGGGTGTCCGATGCCGGGCAGGCCGCCGAGGTGGCCGAGTACGCGGACGGCGTCATCGTCGGGACGGCGTTCGTACGGCGGCTGATGGACGCCGAGGACCGGGAGACCGGTCTGTCGGCCGTCCGGGAACTGGCGGGTGAGCTGGCGGAGGGCGTGCGCGTCCCCCGTTAGAGCGAATACGGGGCGGAGGAGCCCAGCTAAGGCTCCTCCGCCTCGTTGTCGAGGGCGTGAGCGAGAAAAACCGTGTGGGGAAGCGCAGCGCCCGGGAGCGGCTGCGGGAACAGCGAGAGAAGGACCAGGCCCGCGCCAAGCGCAGGCGCGCCCTGGGGATGGCCGGGGCGGTCGTGGCCGTGCTCGGGGTGGCCGCCGGGGTGGGGATGGTCGCCTCCAAGAGCGGCGGGGACTCGGGGAAGTCCGGCAGCCGGGCGGTCGCCCCCAAGGGTGCGACCGGCACGATGATCCCGACGGGGAAGGCGGGCGCGAAGAAGACGCTGACCGTGTACGAGGACTTCCGCTGCCCCGGCTGCAAGCAGTTCGAGGACGTCTTCCGCAAGACCGTGCACCAGCTGCAGGACAAGGGGCGGATGAAGATCCGCTACCACCTGGTGACGATCATCGACGGCAACATGGGCGGCACCGGCTCGCTGTACGCGGCGAATGCGGCGGCGTGCGCACAGGACGCCGGGAAGTATGTCGCATACCACGATGTGCTCTACAAGAACCAGCCGCCGGAGACCAAGGACTCGTACGCGGACAAGGCGAAGCTGATCAAGCTGGCGGGCAAGGTGCCGGGGCTGGACACCAAGACCTTCCGCAGGTGTGTGGAGGACGGCCGCCACGATGGGTGGGTGCGGAAGTCCAACGGCGTCTTCAACCGCTCGGGCTACAGCTCGACGCCGACCGTTCTGCTGGATGGGAAGCCGATCTACGGCGACCCGAACAAACCGCTCAGCCCGCGGAAGCTCAAGCGGATGGTCACAGAGAAGGGCTAGCCGTGCTCGTTATGCAGCCGTTGCGCCGGGTGGGTTGCCGCATCCGCCGCCCGGCACGGTAGCGTCGACTCCGACATGAACCTCGCATACATTCCCAGCCCGTCGTCCGGTGTGGTCTACCTCGGCCCGATCCCGCTGCGCGGCTATGCCTTCTGCATCATCATCGGTGTCTTCGTGGCGGTCTGGCTCGGCGGCCGACGCTGGGTCGCCCGGGGCGGCCGGGTCGGCACGGTCGCCGACATCGCCGTGTGGGCGGTGCCCTTCGGCCTGGTCGGCGGTCGGCTGTACCACGTCATCACCGACTATGAGCTGTACTTCACCGCCGGTCGAGACTGGGTGGACGCCTTCAAGATCTGGGAGGGCGGCCTCGGCATCTGGGGTGCGATCGCGATGGGCGCCCTCGGCGCCTGGATCGGCTGCCGGCGCCGGGGGATCCCGCTCCCGGCGTGGGCGGACGCGGTCGCGCCGGGGATCGCCTTCGCCCAGGCGATCGGCCGTTGGGGCAACTGGTTCAACCAGGAGCTGTACGGCAAGAAGACCGATGTGCCGTGGGCGCTGAAGATCGACGCGGACCCCGCCATAGGCCGCGTCGCCGGTACGTACCACCCGACGTTTTTGTACGAGTCGCTGTGGTGTGTGGGTGTGGCGCTGCTGGTGATCTGGGCGGACCGGCGGTTCAAGCTCGGGCACGGCCGGGCGTTCGCGCTGTATGTCGCCGCGTACACGGTGGGCCGCTTCTGGTGGGAGGCCCTGCGGGTGGACACCGCCCACCATGTGCTGGGCATGCGGCTGAACCAGTGGACGGCGATCGTCGTCTTCCTGGCGGCGGTGGCCTACTTCGTGATCTCCGCGAAGAAGGCCCCCGGGCGGGAGGAGGTCGTGGAGCCCGCCGCGGTGGCCGAGGCGGAGCAGGCCGAGGGCGGCGAGCCGGGCCGTGAGGACAGTGGCGAGGCGGAGCCCGAGGCGAAAGAAGCGGGGGAGGCCGCGGCGGAGTCCAAGCCGGAGGCCGAACCGGCCGAACCGGCTGAGCCGGCCAAGTAGTAACGCGCCGCTGAAGGCCGCCGGACCGCAAGGGTTCGGCGGCCTTCAGCGTTTCCGCAGGTCAGCGAGGTAAGTTCGGCCTTCCTTGCTGGCGGCGGCGGGGAATTCGCGCGTACCTTCGAACTGTTGGGTTGAGGGCGGCCGCGCCCGCACCCCCCGAAGGGAGCGCTACATCCGTCATGGGGTCTGTCATCACGAGCACCGAACCACCGCACATCGCGCACCGCGACAATCACACCCACCGCGATGTGAACGGCGGCTGGCTGCGCCCGGCCGTGTTCGGTGCCATGGACGGTCTTGTCTCCAACCTCGCGCTGATGACCGGTGTCGCGGGCGGCGCCGTGGACCGCCAGACGATCGTGATCACCGGCCTGGCGGGTCTTGCCGCCGGTGCGTTCTCGATGGCGGCCGGGGAGTACACCTCCGTCGCCTCCCAGCGTGAGCTGGTGGAGGCCGAGCTGGAGGTCGAGCGGCGCGAGCTGCGCAAGCACCCCGTGGACGAGCTGGAGGAGCTGGCGGCGCTGTACGAGTCGCGGGGTGTGGAGCCCCGTCTGGCGCGTCAGGTGGCCGAGCAGCTGTCGAAGGACCCGGAGCAGGCGCTGGAGATACACGCCCGCGAGGAGCTGGGCATCGACCCGGACGATCTGCCGTCGCCGCTGGTCGCGGCGGTGTCCTCGTTCGGCTCGTTCGCGCTGGGCGCGCTGCTGCCGGTGCTGCCGTATCTGCTGGGTGCGACGGTGCTGTGGCCGGCCGTGGTGCTGGCGCTGATCGGGCTGTTCGGGTGCGGTGCGGTGGTGGCGCGGGTGACCGCTCGTACCTGGTGGTTCAGCGGGCTGCGGCAGCTGGCGCTGGGTGGCGCGGCGGCCGGTGTGACATATGCCTTGGGCACGCTCTTTGGTACGGCCGTGGGTTGATTTACCATACGGCGAGCCGCAAGATTACGCCGTTACCCGACGGTTTCAATCCGTTTACCGACGGGCATAAGGCCGTAGCGCCGTGGGCAGCGTCGCCCGCTTCGCGCCGCGGCAGGGTGGTCGTTTGATCCCCCCTTGCCTCACTTCACACCTCGTGCCTGGTGTCCGCATGTTGGAACGAACTATCCGCTTCTCGAGAAGCATCCCATCATGTAACCTGCACGAAAATTTCTTGGCGGAGGGCCAGCGTCGTCCCTCGGCACACCCAAATGCCGTAGACGACGACGGGAGAGCCGATGCGTTCCGCGTCCCACCCCGCCCGACAGGGAATGTACGACCCGCGCGATGAGCACGACGCCTGTGGTGTCGGCTTCGTGGCGACCCTTACCGGCGAGGCCAGCCATGAGCTCGTGGAGCAGGCTCTCACCGTCCTGAGGAACCTCGAACACCGCGGGGCCACTGGTTCCGAGCCCGACTCCGGGGACGGCGCCGGCGTTCTAATCCAGGTCCCGGACGCCTTTCTGCGCACGAGCGTCAGCGGCTTCGAGCTTCCGGAGGCCGGCTCGTACGCCGTGGGCATCGCGTTCCTCCCGGATGGGGAGGCCGACGGCGCCGCAGCCGTCGACCACATCGAGCGGATCGCCGCCGAGGAGGGCCTGACCGTCCTCGGCTGGCGCGAGGTGCCGGTCGCCCCCGAACTGCTGGGCAACGGTGCGCGCGCCACCATGCCCGCCTTCTCCCAGCTCTTCGTCGCCGACGGCGCCAGCAGCGGGCTGGCCCTGGACCGCAAGGCGTTTGTGCTGCGCAAGCGTGCCGAGCGGGAGGCCGGGGTCTACTTCCCGTCGCTGTCCTCGCGCACCCTGGTCTACAAGGGAATGCTGACCACCGGACAGCTCGAGCCGTTCTTCCCCGACCTGTCCGACCGCCGCTTCGCCACCGCCATCGCGCTGGTCCACTCGCGGTTCTCCACCAACACCTTCCCGAGCTGGCCGCTGGCCCACCCGTACCGCTTCGTCGCCCACAACGGCGAGATCAACACGGTCAAGGGCAACCGCAACTGGATGCGCGCCCGGGAATCGCAGCTGGTCAGCGACCTGTTCGGAGACAAGGCCCTGGAGCGGATCTTCCCGATCTGCACCCCCGACGCCTCCGACTCCGCCACCTTCGACGAGGTCCTGGAACTGCTCCACCTCGGCGGCCGCTCGCTGCCGCACAGCGTGCTGATGATGGTCCCCGAGGCGTGGGAGAACCACCCCTCCATGGACCCGGCGCGGCGCGCCTTCTACCAGTACCACTCCACGCTGATGGAGCCCTGGGACGGCCCGGCCTGCGTCACCTTCACCGACGGCACCCAGGTCGGCGCGGTCCTCGACCGCAACGGTCTGCGGCCCGGGCGCTACTGGGTCACCGACGACGGCCTGGTCGTGCTGGCCTCCGAGGTCGGCGTCCTGGACATCGACCCGGCCAAGGTGGTGCGCAAGGGACGGCTGCAGCCGGGCCGGATGTTCCTGGTCGACACCGCCGAGCACCGCATCATCGAGGACGACGAGATCAAGGCCGAGCTCGCCGCCGAGCAGCCGTACGGCGACTGGCTGGAGGCCGGCCTGATCGACCTGGCCGACCTCCCCGAGCGTGAGCACATCGTGCACACCCACGCCTCGGTCACCCGCCGCCAGCAGACCTTCGGCTACACCGAGGAGGAGCTGCGCGTCCTCCTGGCCCCCATGGCCAAGACCGGCGCCGAGCCGATCGGCTCGATGGGCACCGACTCCCCGATCGCCGCCCTCTCCGAGCGGCCGCGGCTGCTGTTCGACTACTTCACCCAGCTCTTCGCACAGGTCACCAACCCGCCGCTGGACGCCATCCGCGAGGAGCTGGTCACCTCGCTGATCTCCTCGCTGGGTCCGCAGGGCAATCTGCTGGAGCCGACCCCGGCCTCCTGTCGCAGCGTCACCCTGCCCTTCCCGGTGATCGACAACGATGAGCTGGCCAAGCTCATCCACATCAACGCCGACGGCGACATGGCGGGCCTGAAGGCCGCGACCCTCTCGGGCCTGTACCGGGTCGGCGGGGGCGGCGAGGCGCTGGCCGCGCGCCTGGCGGAGATCTGCGCCGAGGCCGACGCCGCCATCGAGGACGGCGCCCGGCTGATCGTGCTCTCCGACCGCCACTCGGACGCCGAGCACGCCCCGATCCCCTCCCTGCTGCTCACCTCCGCCGTCCACCACCACCTCATCGGCACCAAGCAGCGCACCCAGGTGGGCCTGCTGGTCGAGGCGGGCGACGTCCGCGAGGTGCACCATGTCGCGCTGCTCATCGGCTACGGAGCCGCGGCCGTCAACCCGTACCTGGCGATGGAGTCGGTCGAGGACCTGGTCCGCGCCGGGACGTTCCTGCCGGGCGTCGAGGCCGAGACCGCGATCCGCAACCTGATCAAGGCGCTCGGCAAGGGTGTGCTGAAGGTGATGTCCAAGATGGGCATCTCGACCGTGGCCTCCTACCGCGGCGCGCAGGTCTTCGAGGCCGTCGGCCTGGACGAGTCCTTCGTGGACAGCTACTTCCACGGCACCGCCACCAAGATCGGCGGCGCGGGCCTGGACGTCGTCGCCCAGGAGGTCGCCGCCCGGCACGTCAAGGCGTACCCCGTCTCCGGCATCCCCTCCGCCCACCGGGCGCTGGAGATCGGCGGCGAGTACCAGTGGCGCCGCGAGGGCGAGCCGCACCTCTTCGACCCCGAGACGGTCTTCCGGCTGCAGCACTCCACGCGCTCCCGCCGCTACGACATCTTCAAGAAGTACACCGAGCGGGTGAACGAGCAGTCCCAGCGGCTGATGACGCTGCGCGGTCTGTTCGCCTTCAAGAGCGACCGGCCCTCGATCCCGATCGAGGAGGTCGAGTCCGCGGCTGAGATCGTCAAGCGCTTCTCCACCGGCGCCATGTCGTACGGCTCCATCTCCATGGAGGCGCACGAGACCCTGGCGATCGCCATGAACCAGCTGGGCGCCAAGTCCAACACCGGCGAGGGCGGCGAGGACCCGGAGCGCCTGTACGACCCGGCGCGCCGCTCCGCGATCAAGCAGGTCGCCTCCGGCCGCTTCGGCGTCACCAGCGAGTACCTGGTCAACGCCGACGACATCCAGATCAAGATGGCGCAGGGCGCCAAGCCCGGTGAGGGCGGCCAGCTGCCCGGCCACAAGGTCTACCCCTGGGTCGCCAAGACCCGGCACTCCACCCCGGGTGTCGGCCTGATCTCCCCGCCGCCGCACCACGACATCTACTCCATCGAGGACCTCGCCCAGCTGATCCACGACCTGAAGAACGCCAACCCGAAGGCGCGCATTCACGTCAAGCTGGTCTCCGAGGTCGGCGTCGGCACCGTGGCCGCGGGCGTCAGCAAGGCGCACGCCGATGTGGTGCTGATCTCCGGCCACGACGGCGGCACCGGCGCCTCGCCGCTCACCTCGCTCAAGCACGCGGGCGGCCCCTGGGAGCTCGGCCTGGCCGAGACCCAGCAGACGCTGCTGCTCAACGGCCTGCGCGACCGCATCGTGGTGCAGACCGACGGCCAGCTGAAGACCGGCCGCGACGTCGTGATCGCCGCGCTGCTCGGCGCCGAGGAGTTCGGCTTCGCGACCGCCCCGCTGGTGGTCTCCGGCTGTGTGATGATGCGCGTCTGCCACCTGGACACCTGCCCGGTCGGCATCGCCACCCAGAACCCGGTGCTGCGCGAGCGGTTCAGCGGCAAGCCGGAGTTCGTGGTGAACTTCTTCGAGTTCATCGCCGAGGAGGTCCGCGAGCTCCTGGCCGAGCTGGGCTTCCGCAGCCTGGACGAGGCCGTCGGCCACGCCGAGCTGCTGGACACCGCCCGGGCCGTGGCGCACTGGAAGGCGCAGGGTCTGGACCTCGCCCCGCTGCTGCACGTCCCGGACCTGCCCGAGGGCGCGGTACGCCACCAGGTGGTGGGCCAGGACCACGGCCTGGAGAAGGCGCTGGACAACGAGCTGATCAAGCTCGCGGCCGACGCGCTGAACGCGGAGAGCGCCGAGGCGGCCCAGCCGGTCCGCGCCCAGGTCACCATCCGCAACATCAACCGCACCGTGGGCACCATGCTCGGCCACGAGGTGACGAAGAAGTTCGGCGGCGCGGGCCTGCCCGAGGACGCCATCGACATCACCTTCACCGGCTCGGCCGGCCAGTCCTTCGGCGCCTTCCTGCCGCACGGCGTCACCCTGCGGCTGGAGGGCGACGGCAACGACTACGTCGGCAAGGGCCTGTCCGGCGGCCGGGTGATCGTCCGGCCGGACCGGGGCGCCGACCACCTCACCGAGTACTCCACCATCGCGGGCAACACCCTCGCGTACGGCGCCACCGGCGGCGAGATGTTCCTGCGCGGCAGCGTCGGCGAGCGGTTCTGCGTCCGTAACTCGGGCGCGACCGTCGTCTCCGAGGGCGTGGGCGATCACGGCTGTGAGTACATGACCGGCGGCCGGGCCGTGGTGCTCGGTCCGACCGGCCGCAACTTCGCGGCGGGTATGTCCGGTGGCATCGCCTACGTCGTCGACCTGGACCGGGACAACGTCAACGTCGGCAACATCGACGCGATCGAGGCGCTCGATGAGGCCGACCAGCGGTGGCTGCACGATGTGGTGCGCCGCCACCACGAGGAGACCGGCTCCACCGTCGCGGGCACGCTGCTCGCCGACTGGGAGGCGGCCCTGGCCCGCTTCAGCAAGATCATCCCCACCACGTACAAGGCAGTGCTCGCCGCCAAGGACGCCGCCGAGCGAGCCGGGCTCTCCGAGTCCGAGACCACCGAGAAGATGATGGAGGCGGCGACCAATGGCTGATCCCAAGGGCTTTCTGAGCACGGACCGCGAGGTCGCCAAGACCCGCCCGGTGGCCGAGCGCGTCCAGGACTGGAACGAGGTCTACGTCCCCGGCTCGCTGCTCCCGATCATCAGCAAGCAGGCCGGCCGCTGCATGGACTGCGGCATCCCGTTCTGTCACAACGGCTGTCCGCTCGGAAACCTGATCCCCGAGTGGAACGACTACGCCTACCGCGAGGACTGGCGGGAGGCCAGCGAGCGGCTGCACGCGACCAACAACTTCCCGGAGTTCACCGGGCGGCTGTGCCCCGCCCCGTGCGAGGCCGCGTGTGTGCTGGGCATCAACCAGCCCGCGGTGACCATTAAGAACGTCGAGGTCACCATCATCGACAAGGCCTGGGAGACCGGCGACGTCACCCCGCAGCCGCCTGAGCGGCTGTCCGGCAAGACCGTCGCCGTCATCGGCTCCGGGCCGGCCGGGCTGGCCGCCGCCCAGCAGCTGACCCGGGCCGGCCACACGGTCGCGGTGTACGAGCGCGCCGACCGCATCGGCGGGCTGCTGCGCTACGGCATCCCCGAGTTCAAGATGGAAAAGCGCCACATCAACCGCCGGATCGAGCAGATGCGCGCGGAGGGCACCAAGTTCCGCACCGGCGTGGAGATCGGCCGCGACATGGACGCCGCCAAGCTGCGCAAGCGGTACGACGCGGTGGTCATCGCGGCCGGCGCCACCACCGCCCGTGACCTGCCGGTGCCCGGGCGCGAGCTGGGGGGCGTCTACCAGGCCATGGAGTTTCTGCCGCTGGCCAACAAGGTGCAGGAGGGCGACTACGTCACCGCCCCGATCAGCGCCGAGGGCAAGCACGTCGTGGTGATCGGCGGCGGCGACACCGGCGCCGACTGCGTCGGCACCGCCCACCGCCAGGGCGCCGCCTCGGTCACCCAGCTGGAGATCATGCCCCGGCCGGGCGACGAGCGCGCCGCGGGCCAGCCCTGGCCGACCTTCCCGATGCTCTACAAGGTCACCTCGGCGCACGAGGAGGGCGGCGAGCGGGTCTACTCCGTCTCCACCACCCACTTCGAGGGCGATGAGGACGGCAATGTGCAGTGGCTCCACCTGATCGAGGTGGAGTTCAAGGACGGCAAGCTGGAGCAGAAGCCGGGCACGGAGCGGAAGATCCCGGCCCAGCTGGTCACCCTGGCCATGGGCTTCACCGGCACCGACCAGGAGAACGGCCTGGTCCAGCAGTTCGGCCTGGAGCTGGACGCGCGCGGCAACATCGCCCGCGACGCGGACTTCGCCACCAACGTCGACGGCGTCTTCGTGGCCGGCGACGCGGGCCGCGGCCAGTCGCTGATCGTCTGGGCCATCGCCGAGGGCCGCTCGGCCGCCCGCGGCGTGGACCGCTATCTGGCGGGGACCAGCGCCCTGCCCGCCCCGATCCGCCCGACCGACCGCGCGCTGACCGTCTGACCCCTTCCACACCTCCAGGCACTTCCTGGACTCCGCCCGTACAACGGCGTACGGACCGGCCGCACGGCGCCTGCCCCCATCCCTGACCGGGGGCAGGCGCCGCGTGGTTTCCGCGCCCTTTTCATACCCTTTTTTGTAGCTATTGCCGCCAGCCTGCCTTGACAATGCCCGGGGATCGTCACACCATCATTCCACTAACTGATTAGTGAAAGGGTGGTGCGGGGGTGGTGGAATACCGCATCGACCGCCGCAGCGGCATCGCCACCTATCTGCAGATCGTCCAGCAGACCAAGCAGGCGCTGCGCCTGGGCCTGCTCCAGCCGGGGGACCGGCTGCCCACGGCCAAGGAGGTCGTCGCGGCCACCGCGATCAACCCCAACACCGTCCTGAAGGCCTACCGCGAACTGGAGCGGGAGGGCCTGGTCGAGCCGCGGCCCGGCCTCGGCACCTTCGTACGGCGCTCCCTGGCCCGGCCCGGCGCGGCCGCCGACTCTCCGCTGCGCGCCGAGCTGGCCGCCTGGGCGGACCGGGCGCGCGCCGAGGGGCTCGAGCGCGAGGACGTCGCGGCGCTGATCGCCTCGGTCCTCGACGAGCGCTTCCCCGACGGCCCGACCGCCCCCCAAGCCGACACCAGCGAGAGCACAGCCCCGAACAGGGAGCACGGGTGACCGACCGACACGAACCCTCCACCGCCCTGCAGGCCACCGGGCTGGGCAGGAAGCACCGGCGCGGCTGGGCCCTGCGGGACCTCACCTTCCGGTTGCCCGCCGGGCGCATCTGCGCCCTGGTCGGCCCCAACGGTTCGGGCAAGAGCACCCTGCTGTCCCTGGCCGCCGACCTGCTCGCGCCGACCACCGGGACCGTACGGGTCTTCGGCGCCGATCCGCGGTCCCCCGAGGCACGGCGGCGCATCGCCTTCGTCGCCCAGGACAAGCCGCTCTACCCGCGCTTCACCGTCGCCGAGACCCTGCGCCTGGGCCGCGAACTCAACCCCGGCTGGGACCAGTCCGCCGCCGAGCGCGTCGTGGCCGAGGCGGAGGTACCGCTGACCGCCCGGGTCGGCTCCCTCTCCGGCGGCCAGCGCACCTGTGTGGCCCTGGCCCTCGCCCTCGGCAAACGCGCCGACCTGCTGCTGCTCGACGAGCCGATGGCCGATCAGGACCCGCTGCGGCGGCACCGGATGATGGGCGCCCTGATGGCGGAGGCCGCCGAGCACGGCACCAGCGTGGTCATCTCCACGCATGTGCTCGCCGAACTCGACGGCGTCTGCGACTTCCTGCTGCTGATCGGCGGCGGCCGGCTCCGCCTGGCGGGCGAGACCGACGCCGTCCAGGCCGCCCACCGCCTGATCACCGGCCCGCGCGGCACCGACGACGGAACAGACGGAACACCGGACGAGGTCGCCCGCCACACCGTGGTCGAGACCCGGACGACGGGCCGTCAGCTCACCGCGCTGATACGCCCGTCAGCCGTACCGACCGAGGAAGGCTGGATCGTCAGGGAACCCTCCCTGGAGGAGGTCCTGCTCGGCTATCTGCGCGCGCCCGACGCCCCGCCGCTGATCACGGCCGGCGCGCGCCCGCCCGCCACGGAGGAGCGAGCAGTGACGAGGGAAGCCCGCGCGTGGGAGCGCGCCGAGACTGAGCGAGGGGAAGGCGCGTGAGCACGGCCGCTGTCAGGCTCGCCGGGCCCGGTGAGCGGCCGCGCACACGAGGACTGGTCTGGCTGGTGTGGCGGCAGCACCGGGCGGCGCTCTGGGCGGGCCTGGCCCTGGTCGCGGCGGTCGCCGTGTACATCGTGTGGCAGCGCGCCCAGATGGTCGGCTATATGCGCACGCACGGCATCGAGGGCTGCGCCGACTGGCAGACGTCCTGCCACGGCAGGCGGACGGCCCTCCGCGGCGCAACCGAGCCGGTCACCGACGCGTTCTTCCACCTCCGGGACGTCTACCGGACGCCGCTGCTCAACACGGGACGGCTGCTCATCGCGCTGCCCGCGCTGATCGGCGTCTTCGTGGGCGCGCCGCTGTTCGCCCGGGAGCTGGAGACGGGCACCCACCAGGTGGTGTGGACCCAGTCCGTCAGCAGGACCCGCTGGCTCCTCGCCAAGCTCGCGCTTCCCCTCGCCGCCGTCCTGGCCGGCACCACGGTCCTCGCGGTCCTCTACACCTGGTGGTGGCGGGCGGCCCGTACCCAGTTCTCGGACATCTCCTGGGGCACCGCCGTGCCCTTCGACGCGACCGGCCCGGCGGCGGTCGCCCTCGCCCCGCTGTCCTTCCTCCTCGGCGCGGCGGCCGGACTGCTGCTGCGGCGCATCCTGCCCGCCATGGCGGCCACCTTGGGCATCACCGCCGGCGTCCAGTACGGACTCGACGCCCTGCGCCCCCACCTGATGACCCCGCGGACCATCGTCTCCGACGCCACCGGCGACTACGGGGGCACCCCCGCCCAGGTCTTCTACACCTCGTGGCGCGGCATGGGCGAAGGCAATCTGACCCCCGCCGGGGAGAAAGTCCCCTCAAACCGCTGCTCGTCCGCGGTCGGTGAGGACGCCTGGAACCGCTGCCTCGCCCGGCTCGGCGCCACCACGAGACAGTACGAGGAACTGCATCCGGCGAGCCACTACTGGCCCATGCAGGGGATCCAGACCGGGATCTGCCTGGCCACGGCCGCCGCGCTCGCCGCGTTCTGCGTGTGGTGGATCCGGCGCCGGCCCACCCTGAGGGAGACGGCGTGAGCATCGTGAGCACGGGCCGGCCCAAGCCCGGGGGCCCGAGCGTCGGCCGGCGGTCCACCGCCGGCCGCCTTGGCCCGCGCGGCCCGCTCTGGCCTGCGTGGCGTCAGCAGCGCGCCGTCATCTGGGCGGGCGCGGCGCTGCTGGTCGTAGCCGCCGGGTACATCCTGTGGTGGCGCGCCGATATGGCCGCGTACATCGAAGCCCATCCCCTCAGCGCATGCGATCCGACACAGACGTGCGACGTCGTCGGCGACCCCGCGCACCAGGGACCGGCCCCGTTCCTGCGGCGGTACGGGACGGCCCTGGAGGACACCGCCGGGCTGCTCGTCGTCGTACCGGCCCTCATCGGCGTGTTCCTGGGCGCGCCGCTGGTCGCACGCGACGCGGAGGCCGGCACCCACAAGCTGTTGTGGACCCAGTCGGTGAGCCGGTCCCGCCTGCTGGCGGTCAAGCTCGGCCTGGCCGCTTCGGCCACCGCCGCAGGCACCGGGGCTCTCTCCGCCGTCTTCGCCCGGTGGTGGTCACCCGCCCTCCCCGAACTCGCCAAGGCGCGCACCTACGGCCTGGCCGAGAACTACGTGTGGTACGAAGCGGTGCCCTTCCACTCCACCGGGCCCGTCTTCGTCGCCCTCTCGCTGCTCGCGCTGACGGTCGGCGTGACGGCCGGGCTACTGCTCAGGCGCACCCTGGTCGCCATGGCGGCCACCCTGGCCGTCGTCGCAGCCGGGCAGTGGGGCCTGGGACACCTGCTGCCGCGGCTGGCCCGTCTGATGCCGGTCCGGACCGGGACCGCGCGGGTGGCCGACCCCGCGAGCCCCGCGGCGGACCCCATCGGTATCAAGGCGCCGGTGCCCGGCGACGGCTGGATGGTGCGGGACGGGTTCCTCACCGGCTCCGGCGACAAGCTCTCCGACCAGGAGTGGGGCCGCGTCCTCGACGCGTGCCCGGTCGGCCGCGAAGGACCCTGCGCGGCCCGGCACGGCGTGGTCGGAAGGTTCGCCGAATACCACCCGGTGGGCCAGTACTGGCCGCTGCAGTGGATCGAGGCCGGGATCTGCCTGGCCGCGGCCGCCGCGCTCGCCGCCTTCTGCCTGTGGCGGATCCGGCGCAGACGGGACTGACCGGCGGGCGCGCCCGCCGGCGCCCCCTCATGTTCCGCTTACCGACTTCCCGTTCTGCTCCGCACTTCCCGCTCCGAACTCTCCGCTCCGATCGGAGTCCCTTTCCCATGGCCGTTTCGCCCGCCCTCGACGCCCCCCGGGCCGCCCCGGACACCCGCCCCGCACCCGCGCCTCCGGTACCCCGCCGCCCCGGGCGGCGCGCCGCCGTCGCGCTCGTCCCGGCCGGGCTGACGCTGGCGCTCGGCCTGTGGGGGATCCGCCGCGAGAACAGCATGTGGCGCGACGAGTCGACGACGTATCAGGTCGCGCACCGCAGCGTCGCCGAGATCTGGCATCTGCTCGGCGCCGCCGATGTCGCCCACGGCCTGTACTACCTGCTCATGCACGGCGTCTTCGCCCTCTGGGACGGCGGGCTGCTCGCCCTGCGGCTCCCCTCGACGCTGGCCATGGCGGCGGCGGCCGCCGGAGTGGCGCTGCTCGGGCTCCGGCTCGCGGGGCCCCGGGCCGGGCTGGCCGCGGGGGTCGTCTTCTCGCTCGCCCCGGCGGTGCAGCGGTACGCGCAGGAAGGGCGCTCGTACGCCCTGGTCTGCGCCGCGGTCGTATGGTGCACCCACCTGCTGCTCTCGGCCGTCGCCCATCCCCGCAAGCGGACTTGGGCCGGGTACGCCGCTGCCGCGTCGGCGACCTGTCTGCTGCACGAGTTCGCGGTCCTGGCGGTGCTGGCGCACGGCCTCACGCTGCTCCTGACCCGGGTCCCCGTGCCGGTCCGCTGGGCCTGGGCCCGGGCGGCGTCCGCCGCGGCCGTGGTCCTGGCGCCACTGGCGATAGTCAGCCAGCAGCAGGCGGCCCTGGTGGGGTGGATAGGCTCTCCGGGCCCGCCCGAACTGCTGGGCTTCGCGGTACCGGCTCTGGTGGGGCTCGGCTGCGCCACGGTCCCGTCGGCCGTGGCCGGTCCGGTCCCGCTGCGCGCGCTCGCGCTGCCCCTGCTGGTCCTGCCGGGGGCCACGCTGCTGGCGGTCTCCTTCGTCCACCCGATCTACGTCGACCGGTATGTCCTCTACTCCTACGCCGGATTCGCCCTGCTGGCGGGCGCGGCGCTGGAGGCCGCGCTGCGCGCCACCCCCTACCCGAGGGCCGCGGCCGTCGCGCTGGCCGCCGTCGCGGTGGCCGCCCTGCTGCCCTACTCCATCCATCTGCGGACGCCGCAGAGCCGCCTGGACGACCCGATGGCCGCGGCGCGCGCCGTGCGGGAGCTGACCCGGCCCGGGGACGGGGTGCTGTTCATGCCCGCGCGGCGGCGCGAGCCCATCATGTCGAGCCCGGGGGAGTTCCGCGGCCTCAAGGAGCTGGCCCTGGCCCGGCACGCGGTGCCCTCCGGCACCCTGCACGGCATCGAGCTGCCCGCGCCCCGCATCCGCGCCCGGATGCTGGCCGCCCAGCGGATCGCCGCGGTGACCGACCCGCCCGGCAAGCCGCCGGCCGGCACCCCGCAGGAGCGGGTGAAGCGCGAGGTGCTCGACCGGCACTTCCGCCGGTGCGCGGAGCGGGAGGTCCAGGGAATGGTGGTCGTCCTGTACACCCGCCCCGGCGCCTGCTGACCCGGGCGCGGCAGGGCGCCCCTTTCGAAGACGGGCCCTGCCGCGCCCGGGTCGGCATCCCTACCCTTCGTCCTCGGCCAGGCGGGCGGGGAAGCCGCCGGTGGCGATCGGGCCCCAGCGCTCGGGCGTGATCCGGATCAGCGACTTGCCCTGCTTGACCATGGCGGCCCGGTACTCGTCCCAGTCCGGGTGCTCGCCCGCGATGTTGCGGTAGTACTCGACCAGCGGCTCCACGGACTCGGGGGTGTCGATCACCTCGGCGGTGCCGTCGATCTGCACCCACGGCCCGTTCCACTCGTCGGAGAGCACGAGGACGCTGACGGCCGGGTCGCGCCGCGCGTTGCGGACCTTGGCGCGCTCGGGGTAGGTCGACACGACGACGCGCCCCGCGTCGTCGACGCCGCACGTCAGCGGCGAGGCCTGGGGCGAGCCGTCGGCGCGGCGGGTCAACAGGATGGCGCGGTGGCGCGGCCTGACGAACTCCAGCAGTTCGTCGCGGCCCACCCGGGTGTTGGTGGCGATGGAGGGGCTCATGCGGCCGAGCCTACGACGTCGGACGCGCGGCGCGGCATGGACGGTTCAGGTGTCGCACTCCAGCACCGTGCGGCACAGCCCGCAGCGGGCCCGCATCCTGCCGCTCACCGGGACCCGGATGCGCTGCCGGCAGGTCGGGCAGGGGAAGGAGACGCGCAGCGGGGAGCCGCTTTCGAAGGCGTAACCGGCCGGGCCGGCCGGCGGCGGCGCCTCGGGATCGACCTGCGCGAACCGGCGGTCCCGCGCATACCGGCGGCGGCCCGCCCAGCCGCACGCGGCCAGCGGCGGCTGCTGCTCGTCGCGCCGCGCCACGTCCAGGCCCTTGGCGTACGCCTCGTACGCCTGCGGGCTGGTGAACCAGATGGCGGGGTCCTCGCCGAACGCCAGCGCCCGCTTGGCCAGGACGTACCCGAACTCCTCCGGGGTCAGATAGCCGAGCTTCTGGCTGGAGACGGAGTCCTGGCGGTACGCGTCGAGCAGCAGCCAGCCCGCGCCGAGGTAGGCGGCGGTGGTGTCGGTGAGGATCTCGTTGGCGCGGGTGCCGGGGAACGCCAGGTCGAGCCGGTGCAGATACACATGGGTGACCTCGTGGGCGAGGGCCGCGCCGATGTCCCGGCGGTGGGTCTTGAAGCGGGAGTTGAGCTCGATGAAGTACTCCGGTCCCGCGGCCAGCTCGATGTTCCCCGCGTGCCGCATCTCGCGGAAGCTCACGATCATGCGCGCGTCGGGGAGGCGCAGCTGCCGCACCATGACCCGGGCGACGCGCTGGACGCCGAGGTAGAGGTCGTCCTGGTCGCAGAAGGCCACATCGCCCGGGGCCACGCTGAGCTCGTAGGTCCGCACCCCTTCGTACGACAGGCGCTTGTAGAGCGCGGTGAGCGCCGCCCGGACGGTGTCCAGGTGCGGGAAGCCGTGCTCGATGTCGCTGCCAGGTGCCGCCACGCCGTCACCCCGTACCCGTTGTCCGCCGTGTCCCCTGTCTCCACCTTACGGGCGCCGGACCCGGCCATGGCGCAGGCCGATCCGGTCGGTGTGGCTGGAAACCGACCCTTGTCACGCCGATCGGCTCATCCAGATAATCGCAACGCTGCTTGGCATGAGCCTGGCAAGCAGCCCAACCCCCCACGAAAGGAACTCCGTTGCGGAATCTCCGGAAGCCCGTCAAGAGATCGGCCGCCGTCGGAGCTGTCGCTCTCGCCGCGTTCAGTCTGATGCCCGGCACCTCCCTGGCCCAAGCCAAGAGCGCCGAGCCCCGCCCCTCCGTGGCCCAGGCCAAGAGCGCCGAACCCCGCCCCTCCGTCGTCGGCGGCACCCGGGCCGCCCAGGGCGAATTCCCCTTCATGGTGCGGCTGTCCATGGGTTGTGGCGGCGCCCTCTACACCCAGGACATCGTGCTCACCGCCGCCCACTGCGTCTCCGGCAGCGGCGCCAACACCTCCATCACCGCCACCGCCGGCGTGGTGGACCTCCAGAGCTCCAGCGCCGTCAAGGTCAAGTCCACCCGGGTCCTGCAGGCCCCGGGCTACAACGGCACCGGCAAGGACTGGGCCCTGATCAAGCTCGCCAAGCCCATCAACCAGCCCACCCTGAAGATCGCCGAGACCACCGCCTACAACAAGGGCGACTTCACCGTCGCGGGCTGGGGCGCCGCCGTCGAGGGCGGCGGCCAGCAGCGCTACCTGCTCAAGGCCACCGTGCCGTTCGTCGACGACACCACCTGCAAGAGGGCGTACAGCGACCTCGTCGCCGGCGAGGAGATCTGCGCCGGCCTCATGGACACCGGCGGCATCGACACCTGCCAGGGCGACTCCGGCGGCCCGATGTTCCGCAAGGACGACTCCGGCGCGTGGATCCAGGTCGGCATCGTCAGCTGGGGCGACGGCTGCGCCCGCCCCGGCAAGCCCGGTGTCTACACCGAGGTGAGCACCTTCGCCAAGGACATCAAGGCGGGCGCCACCCAGCTCGGCGGCTGACCCACCGCACCGGGGCCGGCTCCCCGCCGGCCCCCGCGTTCGCCCCTGGCGTGTCCGCCAGGGGCACAAACGCCCCGGCACGCCGTGCCCCGCTCCCTACCGTCTGCGGCATGGAGATCACAGACATCACCCCGGACATCCGGATGCTGCGCTTCCCGGTCGGACAGGCCTACGCCGTACGGCTCCCCGACGGCTACGCGCTCGTCGACTGCGGCTGGGCGGGCCACGAGCGCCGGATCCTCGACGCACTGCGCGGACTCGGCGAGCTGCGCGAGATCCTGATCACCCACGGCCACGCCGACCACTACGGTGCGGCCGCCGGCCTGGCCGAGGCCCGCTGGGAGGTGCCCCCGCCAGGGCGCCTCAGCCCCTGCCGACGGTCGACCGTGCTCGGCCCTTCGCGCGGCGGAGCCGCATATCGATCGCAGCCTCAGGGCCACCGCGCGCTCTCCCTTTCACGGCGCACATCAGCGCCTCCGGCGCGGGCGGCCGCGCCCCTTCGGCTCACTCGCCAGGGGCGTACTCGCCGACTGGGAGAGGCCCCTCTTCGAGGCCCACCCCCCCAGGTCCCGCCGGCCCGCCCGGTCCCGGTCGAGGGGCCAGGAGGGCGGATCGTGCAGGTGCCCGGCCATACGGCGGGCAGCGTCGCCCTGCATCTGCCGTCCTCCCGCGTCCTGTTCACGGGCGACCCGCTCCTCTCCGGCGCGGGAGCGGCGCTGCGCGCGGCCGCGGCTCAGCCCTGTCCGTAACAGAGACAGAAAGGATGCCCCGCGGGGTCGCTGAAGACCCGGAACCCCGACCGCTCGCCGCCGCTGTCGTGCAGGAACGTCGCGCCCAGAGCGATCACCTCCCGCTGCGCGCGCTCCACGTCCTCGATCGTGTCCACGTCGAAGTCCAGATGGAACTGTTGCGGATGGTCCGGGTCCGGCCAGCGCGGCGGCTTGTGGTCGGGGGCCGCCTGGAAGGCGAACCGCCGGCCCTCCGCAGAGGTGAGCCACACCCACTCCGGATCGCCCGCGTCCACCCGCCAGCCCAGGATCTCGGCGTAGAAACCGGCCAGCGCGACGGGGTCGGGGCAGTCGATGACGGTGCACTGGAGCTTCGCAATCATGCCCCCGACGATAGGCCGGGGCGCACCCAGAAAAACCGAGCACAGAGGGAACCCTCGAATCCATAAGCCACTCCTTCACGGTGGAGGCGCTCGACCGGGGAGAGCACTCCAAGGGGAACGACCGCCTTCGGCCCCTCACCAACCCCCCACAGGGGCCGAGGGCGGTCTCCGTGACCGAGCCCCGGCCCACCCACTGGTCACCGGAGCCCGCCGGGCCGCATAGGGTCACTGGTCATGACGCACACCGAGACCGAGGGGACCGACGGGACCGCCACCATGAGCACCAACGACGAGATCGACGAGTCAGTCCGCGCCGAGCTGATCCGGCTGCGCGACTCCATCGACAACATCGACGCGGCCGTGGTCCACATGCTGGCCGAGCGCTTCAAGTGCACCCAGCAGGTCGGCTACCTCAAGGCCGCCCACAAGCTCCCCCCGGCCGACCCGGCCCGGGAGGCCCGCCAGATCAAGCGGCTCCGTGACCTCGCGGAGAGCGCCAAGCTCGACCCGGCCTTCGCGGAGAAGCTCCTCAACTTCATCATCGCGGAGGTCATCCGCCACCACGAGACGATCGCGCGCTCCTGAGCCGTGGGTGCCTGAACGAGAGGGCCTGAAGCAACGACCGCCGACGAGGAGCCGCTGCCCGGCGGGTTCGTCACCGAGGTCGTCCGGGTCGGGAACACGGTCCGGCGCCGCCCGGCCGAGCGGGCCGGCTGCGTACGCGCCCTCCTCACCCATTTCGCCCGGCGCGGCCGGCCCGGCGCGCCCCGCCACCTCGGCACCGACGAACACGGCCGCGAGGTGCTCTCGTATCTCGACGGTCATGTGGCGTGGGAGCCGGTCCAGCCGGCGTCCATCGGCGACGACGACAGCCTGGCCGCGATGGCACGCCTGGTGCGCGAGTTCCACGACCTGACCGCCGGGACGCCGCTCGCCGAGGGCGCCGAGGTGGTGTGCCACAACGACCTGTCCCCGAAGAACACGGTCTACCGCGGCCCCCGCCCGGCCCCGGTCGCCTTCATCGACTGGGACACCGCCGCCCCGGGCCGGCACGTCCACGACGTGGCACACGCCTGCTGGCAGTTCTGCGGCACCGGCCCCGACGGGCCGGGCCCGGACGAGACGGGCCGCCGCATGGCCGTGGTCCGCGACGCGTACGGGCTCGCCGCCCCCGACCGGGCCCGGCTCGTCGAGACGGTCCTGTGGTGGCAGGACCGCTGCCGGCGCGGCATCGAGGCACAGGCGGCGGCCGGCGACCCGGCCGTGGCGCGGCTGCGCGACCTCGGCGCGTCCGCGACCGTACGCGCCGCCCACGCCTGGACCACGGCCCACCGCCCCGCGCTGGAGCGACGCCTGGCCGCGCCCTGACGCCCCCGGTGGGCCCAGCCGCAGCCCCGGCGCACGACCCCCAAACCCGCACAAAGTCCCTCCGCTCCGGGGAACCTCCTCCCGTGCGTGTGACGCCCAGAGGCAGTAGGGCAGCATGTCTCCATGTCCGTACTGACGCGCGACGAAGCGCAGACCCGAGCTCGCCTCATCGAGGTCCACCGCTACACCCTCGACCTCGACCTGACCCGTGGCGACGAGATCTTCGGCTCCACCACCACCATCCGCTTCAGCGCGCGCCAATCGGACGTGGACACCTTCGCCGAACTCAGCCCGGCCGCCCTGCACCGCGTCGTGCTCGACGGCCAGGAGCTCCCCCTCGACGACGCCGACGACGTGATCGCCGACGGGCGGCTGCCGCTCACCGGACTCGCCGAGGGCGAGCACGAGCTGCGCGTCGAGACGGACATGAGCTACTCCCGCACCGGCGAGGGCATGCACCGCTTCACCGACCCCGCCGACGGTGAGACGTACCTCTACACCATGTGCTGTATGTCCGACGCGGGCGGCGTCTTCGTGGGCTTCGACCAGCCCGACCTCAAGGCCGTCTTCGAGGTGCACGTCACCGCCCCGCCCGAGTGGACCGTCCTCGGGAACGGCATCGCCACCCGCGTCGGTGAGCCGCACGAGGGCCGCTGGCGGCTCGCGCCGACCCCGCCCATCAGCACCTACCTGGTGGCGCTGGCCGCCGGTCCGTACCACTCGGTGCGCACCGAGCACGCCGGGCTGCCGTTCGGCCTGCATGTGCGCCGCTCCCTCGCGCAGTATCTCGACGCCGACGCCGACGAGCTCTTCGACATCACCCGCCGCTGCTTCGACCGCTACCACGAGATCTTCGACGAGCCGTACCCCTTCGACTCCTACGACCAGGCGTTCGTCCCGGAGTTCAACTCCGGCGCCATGGAGAACCCCGGCCTCGTAACCTTCCGCGACGAATTCGTCTACCGCTCCGCCGTCACCGACGCCGAACGGCAGACCCGCGCCATGGTCATCGCCCACGAGATGGCCCATATGTGGTTCGGCGACCTGGTCACCATGGAGTGGTGGGACGACATCTGGCTCAACGAGTCCTTCGCCGAGTACATGGGCTACCAGACGCTCACCGAGACCACCCGCTACACCGACACCTGGGCCGACTTCGGCGTCCGCCGCAAGAACTGGGGCTACGACGCCGACCAGCGCCCCTCCACCCACCCCGTGGCCCCCGAGCCCGAGCAGGTCCCCGACACCGCCGCCGCCCGCCTCAACTTCGACGGCATTTCCTACGCCAAGGGTGCCTCCGCGCTGCGCCAGCTCGTCGCCTGGCTCGGCGAGAAGAACTTCCTCGACGGCATCAACACCCACTTCGCCCGGCACCGCTTCGCCAACGCCACCCTCGCCGACTTCATCGACTCCCTCGCCGAGGCCTCCGGCCGGGATGTGCACGCCTGGGCCGACCGATGGCTGCGCACCACCGGCGTGGACACCCTCACGCCCGTGGTCACCGCGAGCGGCGGCCAGTGGACCGCGGAGATCCACTACAAGGGAAGCCACGCCGGGAGCGACGGCGGCAGCGGCACCAGCCGCCCGCACCGCGTCGCCATCGGCCTGTACGACCACGAGCCCGCCGCCCCGCACAAGCTGGTGCTGCGCGACCGGGTCGAGGCCGAGCTGACCGACGGCGGCTCCCCGCTGACCCTCCCGTTCACCGGACCCCGCCCCGACCTGCTGCTCCTCAACGACAGCGACCTCACCTACGCCAAGATCCGCCTCGACCCCGGATCCTGGAAGACCGCCCTGCGCTCCCTGTCCGGCCTCCCCGACGCCCTCAGCCGCGCCGTCGTATGGAACGCCGCGCGCGACATGGTGCGCGACGGCGAACTGGCGCCCGGCGCCTACCTCGACGCCGCCCGCGCCCACCTCCCGCACGAGACCGACATAGCCGTCGTCCAGGGCGTCCTCGCCTTCGCCCGCACCCAGATCGCCGACCGCTACCTGCCCGCCCACCGGCGTGCCGCCGCCCTCGCCACCATCACCGCCACCTGCCGCGACCTGCTGCGCCGCACCGAGGACGGCTCGGGACCCGGGCTGCGGCTCGCCGCCGTGCGCACCTTCGTCGACAGCGCCACCTCGGCCGCCGAGCTGAGCGACTGGCTCGACGGCGACACCGTCCCCGGCGGCCCGGCCCTCGACCCCGAGCTGCGCTGGCAGATCCTCCGGCGCCTCGCCGTCCTGGGCGCCGTCACCCCCGGCGACATCGACGCCGAACTCGCCCGGGACTCCAGCGCCACCGGCCAGGAGGGCGCCGCCCGCTGCCGCGCCGCGCTCCCCGAGCCCAGCTCCAAGCGCGCCGCCTGGGCCGCGCTCTTCGACGCCGACGGCGGCCCCGAGCTGTCCAACTACCTCGTCACCGCCACGGCCCTGGGCTTCTGGCAGCCCGAGCAGCACACCCTCCTCAACGAGTACGTCCCCGCGTACTTCCCGGCCGCCGTCGCCCTGGCCGCCCGCCGCGGCCCCGCCATCGCCGACGCCGTCGCCCGCTGGTGCTTCCCGACAACGGTGGACGAGACGACCCTGCGGCTGGGGGAGGAGTGCCTGAGCGCCGACGACGGGTCCGTGTCCCCGGCGCTGCGCCGCCGCTTCGCCGACCAGATCGACGACCTGCGCCGGGCGCTGCACGTCCAGCAGGTCCAGGAGGCCCAGGAGGCGGTGGCCGCCGCGGGGGGCGAGGTGTAGAAGATCGGGTCACGCCCCCTTCCGAGGGGGCGTTCACCTGTTCGCGGCCCCGTTCGCGACAGCCGTTCGGGCCGCCCGGTGTGCCCGGGGCGGCCCGGCGGCCCGCCGGGTATCGCGTAGCTCTGCATAGCGCCAAGCAATCACCAAGACGCCATGGCCAGATCATGGGATGTCTTTGGCCGAACACACCCTCGCCGACGGTCTGCCCGGCCGAGCCCCGGCGTCGGCGGGCCGGGCCGGTGGCAGCCTCCTGGCGTGATGTGGATGAAATGTGTGCGGATGGACCGGGAGCTGCCGCCGGGCGGCTTCGCACCGGTGATGGCGACCGGGATCGTCTCGCAGGGGGTCGGCGCGGCGGGTGCGCGTTGGATGTCGGACGGGCTGCTGGCGGTGGCCCTGGCGCTGTACGGACTGCTGCTGGCGGCCTGGGCGCGGCGCGTGACCAGGCACCGGCACGAGGTGGCGGCGCAGCTGAGAGACCCGGCGAAGGTGTTCGGCTTCTTCACCTTCGTCGCGGGCTCCGATGTGCTCGCCACCCGGCTGGCGGCCGGTCCGTGGCGGCCGGTGGCGGCGATTCTGCTGGCCGTGGCCCTGCCCGTATGGCCGGCGCTGATGTGGTGTGCGGCGCGGGTGGTGCGGGGACTCGGGCCCGGGGGTGTGCTGCGGCACGTCGACGGCAGCTGGTTTCTGTGTGTGGTGGGCCTGCAGTCCCTGGTGCTGGCGGGCGCCGCGCTGGAACCGCACCGGGCCCTGGCGGCGAAGGCGGCCGGATGGGCCCTCGGAGTGGCGCTGTACGCCGTGGTGGCCGTGGCGGTGGCGGGCCGGCTGGTGCGCCTCGGCGTACGGCCGCGGGAGCTGTCACCGCCGTACTGGGTCACCATGGGCGCCTGCGCGATCAGCCTGCTGGCCGGTGCCCGGCTCGTCCCGCAGGGGCTCGACGACTCGCCCCACGGGGGCGTTGTCGCGAAGTTTCTCCTGGTCATGTGGGGCTGGGCCACTTTTCTGCTGCCGGTGCTGCTGGCCGCCGGGGTCTGGCGGCACGGGGTGCGCCGGGTGCCGGCGGCCTATGAGCCGACGTGGTGGACGATCGTCTTCCCGTTGGGCATGTACGCCGTGTCCACGGCCGCTCTGGGCGGCGTCGAGGGGCCGCGCCGCCTGGTGGCCGTGGGGCATGCGATGGCCTGGGCTGCCTCCGGGGCATGGGCGTTGGTCGCGCTCGGCGCGGTGTGCGGTCGAGGAATCGGCCAGAAGAACCAGAAAAAGAGGTCAAGAGACGGCAAGGTCCGCCGTCCGGCGCCGCGCGGGCGGTGAGGAGGGCCGCGCCGGACCGATCAGCCAGGCAGGTTTGATGCCTCGTCAACTCCCGTTAACTTTTGCCCAAGGGGCAAGTCATACGCCTGAGGCAAGCATTGCAAAGTGCAAGAAAAAACAGTTTCAGGTGATGCTAAATGGCCGAATGCGGTCAGACGGTGTGGCTGAGACGCGAGCGATGCTGTGGCGCGAACCCAAGGAGGTCACGTCCGCTGCCGGGGGAAGCGGCACGGGGCCCGCCCCCCTTCCAGAGGAGTTGTTGGTCCGTGGCGCGTCGCACAACACGATCGGAGGCCGAGGCAGCCGCGTCAGCGGTGACCGAGCGCCTCCTGCGGGCCGGGGCGTCCCTGAGGCGCACCCCGACCACCCGGGACCTGCGGGCCGTGTACCGGACCGACCAGGCCGTGGAGGACTCCCCCTACCGGGAGCGCTGGGCACACGACAAGGTGGTGCGCTCCACACACGGCGTGAACTGCACCGGCTCCTGCTCCTGGAAGGTGTACGTCAAGGACGGGCTGATCACCTGGGAGACGCAGCAGACCGACTACCCCTCGGTGGGCCCCGACCGGCCGGAGTACGAGCCCCGGGGCTGCCCGCGCGGCGCCTCCTTCTCCTGGTACACCTACTCGCCCACCCGGGTGCGCTACCCGCACGCCCGCGGCGTCCTGGTCGAGCTCTACCGGGAGGCCAAGGCGCGGCTGGGGGACCCGGTGGCCGCCTGGGCGGAGATCACCGGCGACCCCGACAAGCGCCACCGCTACCAGTCGGCCCGCGGCAAGGGCGGGCTGGTCCGCATCGGCTGGGACGAGGCGCTGGAGATCGCGGCGGCCGCCCATGTGCACACCCTGAAGGCCTACGGCCCGGACCGGATCGCCGGCTTCTCCCCCATCCCCGCCATGTCCATGGCCTCGCACGCCGTCGGCGCCCGCTTCATGTCGCTGATCGGCGCGCCGATGATCTCCTTCTACGACTGGTACGCCGATCTGCCCATCGCCTCCCCCCAGGTGTTCGGCGACCAGACCGACGTCCCCGAGTCGGGCGACTGGTGGGACGCCGCCTATCTGATGCTGTGGGGATCGAACGTCCCGGTCACCCGGACCCCCGACGCCCACTGGATGGCCGAGGCCCGCTACCGGGGGCAGAAGGTGGTGGTGGTCTCGCCGGACTACGCGGACGCCACCAAGTTCGCCGACGAGTGGCTGCACCCCCACCCCGGCACCGACGGCGCGGTCGCCATGGCGATGGGACACGTCATCCTCAAGGAGTTCTTCGCCGAGCGCGAGGTCCCCTACTTCACCGACTACATCAGGCGCTTCACCGACCTGCCCTTCCTGGTGGAGCTCGTGGAACGGCCGGGGCGGGAGCCGTCCGGGGACCGCGTGCCCGGCAAGTTCCTCACCGCCGCCGACCTGGAGGCGACCGATCCGGGCCTGGCCGCCCACGCCGACGAGGCGGCCCGGCGCTGGATGCCGGTGCTCTACGACACGGAGAGCGACCGCCCGGTCGTCCCGGGCGGCACCCTGGGCGACCGGTGGAGCAAGAGCGGCGAGGGCCGCTGGAACCTGGACCTGGCCGGCATCACCCCCCGGCTGACCCTCCATGAGGCCACCGGCGCCGAGACCGCCCTGGTCGAACTGCCCCGCTTCGATACGCCCGGCGCCACCGTCCGGCGCGCCGTCCCCGTGCGGCGGCTCGGCGGACGGCTGGTCACCACGGTCTTCGACCTGCTCATGGCCCAGTACGCGGTGGGCCGCCCCGGCCTCGCCGGCGGGTGGCCGACCGGCTACGACGACGCCTCGGTGCCCGGCACCCCCGCCTGGCAGGAGGCCATCACCTCGGTGCCGGCCGCCGCCGTGATCCGCGCGGCACGCGAGTTCGCGGGCACCGCCGAGAAGAGCAACGGGCGCTGCATGATCGTGATGGGGGCGGGCACCAACCACTGGTTCCACTCCGACACCATCTACCGCTCCTTCCTCACCCTGCTGCTCCTCACCGGCTGCCAGGGCGTCAACGGCGGAGGCTGGGCGCACTACGTGGGCCAGGAGAAGGTGCGGCCCTTCACCGGCTGGCAGCAACTGGCCACCGCCGCCGACTGGGTACGGCCCTCCCGGCAGATGGCCGGCACCCCGTACTGGTATCTGCACACCGACCAGTGGCGCTACGAGCGGTACGGCGCCGACGCGCTGGCGTCCCCCACCGGCCGCGGCCTGTTCGCCGGCCGGCACACCGCGGACCTGGTCGCCCAGTCCATGCGGCTCGGCTGGATGCCCTCGTACCCCACCTTCTCCGCCAACCCGCTCGACCTGGGCCGCCGGGCGAAGGAGAGCGGGCAGCCGGCGGGGGAGTGGGTCGCCGGACAACTGGCCACCGGCGGACTGGACTTCGCCTGCGAGGACCCGGACGCGCCGGAGAACTGGCCGCGCGTGCTGACCGTCTGGCGGGCCAACCTCATCGGCTCCTCGGCCAAGGGGAACGAGTACTTCCTGCGCCATCTGCTCGGCGCCCGCGACAACGCCACCGCCGAACAGGCCCCGCCCGGCAACCGCCCGGCGGAGGTGACCTGGCGCGATACGGCGCCGCGCGGAAAGCTCGACCTGCTGATGGCGCTGGACTTCCGGATGACCTCCACCACGCTCTTCGCCGACCTCGTCCTGCCCGCCGCCACCTGGTACGAGAAGCACGACCTGTCCAGCACCGACATGCACCCCTACGTCCACGCCTTCACCCCGGCGATCATCCCGCCCTGGCAGGCCCGCACCGACTTCGAGATCTTCCACGGCCTCGCCCGCAAACTGAGCGAACTCGCCGCCGGCCGACTGGAGGTCGCCCACGACCTGGTGGCCAGTGCCCTGATGCACGACACCCCCGGCGAAACCGCCCAGCCCGGCGGCACCGTACCGGACTGGCGCGAGCCGACGACCGGCTCCGTGACGGGCGCCGTGCCCGGCGTGAACCTGCCGGACTTCGCCCTCGTCGAGCGCGACTACACCGCCGTCGCCGACCGGCTCGCCGCCTTCGGCCCCCTCGCCGAACGGCAGGGGCTGCGGGTCAAGGGCATCAGCGTCGACCCCACGCCGGAGGCCGCCTGGCTGGCGGACCGCTGCGGCACCGCCGCGCGGGGCGCCGCGAAGGGGCGGCCGCTGCTGGACACCGACACCAAGATGTGCGAGGCGATCCTCGCCCTCTCCGGCACCACCAACGGTCGCGTCGCCGCCGAAGGGTTCAGGCGGCTCGCAGACCGCTGCGGCCCGGGCTCGGGCCTCACCGAGCTGGGCGCCTCGGTGGCCGAGCGCCGCGTGGTGTTCTCCGACACCCAGACCCGCCCGGTGCAGGTCGGCGCCAGCTTCGAATGGTCCGGCAAGGAGGCCCCCGACCGCCGCTACGCGCCGTTCACCATCAACACCGAACACCGCAAGCCCTGGCACACCCTCACCGGCCGCCAGCACTTCTACCTGGACCACGACTGGATGGCCGAACTCGGCGAGCAACTGCCCGTCTACCGGCCCCCGCTGGACATGGCCGCCCTCGGCGAGGCCCCGCCGCCCGGCACCGGCGGCACCGGCACCGGCCACACCGGCCGCTCGGTCACCGTCCGCTATGTCACCCCGCACTCCAAGTGGTCCATCCACTCCGAGTACCAGGAAAACCTGATCATGCAGACCCTGGCCCGCGGTGGCCCCGTCATCTGGCTCAGCGTGCCCGACGCCCAGGCCATCGACGTGGCCGACAACGACTGGATCGAGGCGGTCAACGCCAACGGCGTCGTCGTCGCCCGGGCCGTGGTCTCCCACCGCATGCCCGAAGGCACCGTGTTCATGTACCACGTGCAGGAACGCATGGTGAACGTGCCCAAGTCCGAGGCCACCGGCGGCCGCGGCGGCGCCCACAACGCCCTCACCAAGCTGCTCATCAAGCCCACCCACCTCATCGGCGGCTACGCCCAGCTCTCCTTCGCCCCCAACTACTACGGACCGACCGGCAACCAGCGCGACGCGATCACCGTCATCCGGCGCCGGTCCCAGAACGTGGAGTACTGACATGCCCCGCCGCCAGCCGCCCCGGCCCAGGGTGATGGCCCAGGTCGCCATGGTCATGAACCTCGACAAGTGCATCGGCTGCCACACCTGCTCGGTCACCTGCAAACAGACCTGGACCAACCGGTCCGGCACCGAGTACGTCTGGTTCAACAATGTCGAGACCCGCCCCGGCCAGGGCTATCCCCGCGGCCACGAGGACCAGGACAAGTGGAAGGGCGGCTGGCAGCTGAAGGGCGGCCGGCTCGTGCCGCGCACCGGCGGCCGCGCCCGCCGCCTGGCCCGCCTGTTCGCCAACCCCGAACTCCCCTCCCTCGACGACTACTACCAGCCCTGGACCTACGACTACGACAACCTCACCACCGCCCCCCTCGGCGAGGACCTGCCCACCGCCCCGCCCCGCTCCCTCATCGACGGCCGGCCCACGGCCGTCACCTGGGGCCCCAACTGGGACGACGACCTCGGCGGCGGCCCCGAGCACCTCGCCGGCGACCCCGTCCTCGCCAAGATGACCGAGAAGGTCCGCCTGGAGTACGAGCAGGCGTTCATGTTCTACCTGCCGCGCATCTGCGAACACTGCCTCAACCCCTCCTGCGTCGCCGTCTGCCCCTCCGGAGCCATGTACAAGCGGATCGAGGACGGCATCGTCCTCGTCGACCAGGACCGCTGCCGCGGCTGGCGGATGTGCGTCAGCGGCTGCCCGTACAAGAAGGTCTACTTCAACCACCGCAGCGGCAAGGCCGAGAAGTGCACCTTCTGCTACCCGCGGATCGAGGCCGGAGAGCCCACCGTGTGCTCCGAGACCTGCGTGGGCCGGCTGCGCTACCTCGGCGTACTGCTCTACGACCCGGACAAGGTCGGCGAGGCCGCCGCCGTCCCCGACGAGAAGGACCTGTACGAGGCGCAGCTCGGCTGCTTCCTCGACCCCGAGGACCCGGCCGTGGCCCGCGCCGCCGAGGAGTCCGGCATCCCGCACGACTGGATCGAGGCCGCCCGCCGCTCCCCGGTCCACGCGCTGATCACCCAGTACAAGGTGGCACTGCCGCTGCACCCCGAATACCGCACCATGCCCATGGTCTGGTACATCCCCCCGCTCTCCCCGGTCGTGGACGCGCTCACCGCCACCGGCCACGACGGCGAGGAACCGGCCAACCTCTTCGGCGCCATCGACACCCTGCGGATCCCCGTCTCCTACCTCGCCGAACTCTTCACCGCGGGCGACCCGGAACCGGTCGAGGCGGCCCTGTGCCGGCTCGCCGCCATGCGCAGCCATATGCGGCGGATCAACCTCGGCGAGGAACGGGACCCCGCGATCGCCCGCGCGGTCGGCATGGACCAGGATGCCATCGAGGCCATGTACCGGCTGCTGGCCCTGGCCAAGTACGAGGAGCGGTACGTCATCCCCACCGGCTACGCCGCCGGCTCGGGCGGCGACGGCCCCACCGACACCTGCAGCCTCGACGGCGACGGGCTGCCCGGCATGATGCCGGACGGCTTCCCCGGCGCCGACGACTTCCACGCCCCACCGGTGCCCGCACCCGCCGGAGCCGGAGCCGGTGCAGGAACGGGGCTCGCCGGCCGGCTCAACCTGCTCAACTGGAACGGTCGCGGACGCCCCAGCGGACTGTTCCCGCACCGTGGCGAGGAGCAGCGGTGAGCTCAATGAACCCGCTGAGCCCGGCGAACCCGGCGGCCCCCGTCGTACACCAGGCCGCCGCCCTCCTCCTCGGCTACCCCAACCGGCACTGGCCCGCACGCCTGACCCTGGTACGGGACGCCCTCGGCGAGGTGACCGGCCCCGGCACGGCACCGCTGCTGCGGTTCTGCGCCGCCGTACGGGACATCCCCGTGCTCGACCTGGCCGCCCGCTACGTCGTCACCTTCGACCGCAGCCGACGGCGCACCCTGCACCTCACCTACTACACCGACGGCGACACCCGGCGCCGGGGCGGCTCGCTCGCCGACTGGAAGGCCCGCTACCGCGCCCATGGCTGGGAGCCCCCCGAGGACGAACTGCCCGACCATCTGCCCCTGGCCCTGGAGTTCGCCGCCCGCTGCCCCGCGCCGGGGGCGCGGCTGCTGCGGGACCACCGTCCCGCGATCGAGCTGCTGAGGATGGCCCTGGCCGACCACGACAGCCCCTACGCCGACGTCCTGCGCGCCGTCTGCGACACCCTGCCCGGCCCCTCGCCCGCCGACCGCGCCACGGCCCTGGCGCTCGCCCGCAGCGGCCCGCCCGCCGAGGCGGTCGGCCTGGCCCCCTTCTCCGCCGCCGCCCCCGAGCGCGCCGGCCACCTTCCGGGAGGAACCGGCCGATGAAGCACCTGAACATCGCCCTGTGGGGCGTACTGCCCTACCTCGTGCTCGTCCTCTTCGCCGCCGGCGCCGCCTGGCGCTACCACTACGACCGCTTCGGCTTCACCACCCGCTCCAGCCAACTGCACGAACACCGCCTGCTGAGCATCGGCGGGCCGCTCTTCCACTTCGGGCTGCTGTTCGTGGCCGCGGGCCACGTCGTCGGCCTCGTCGTCCCCGAATCGCTGACCGAGCGGCTGCGCGTCAGCGAAGGGTTCTACCACGCCAACGCGCTGCTGGTGGGCGGCACCGCGGGCCTGGCCACCGCCGCCGGCCTGGGGCTACTGCTCTACCGGCGGCTGCGGGTGCCGGCCGTACGGGCGGCGACCAGCCGAAGCGACCGGGCCGTGTACCCGGTGCTCGCCGCCGTCCTGCTGGCCGGGCTCACCGCGACCGCCACGGGCGTGAGCAACGACGCCTACGACTACCGGCGGGGCGTCTCCGTGTGGTTCCGCAGCCTGTTCACCCTCGACCCCGACGTCCCGGCCATGACCCACGCGCCCCTCGTCTACCGGCTGCACGCCCTGCTGGGCCTGGCGCTGTTCGCGCTGTGGCCCTTCAGCCGGCTCGTGCACGCCTTCGCCGCCCCCCTCGGCTACCTGGCCAGGCCGTACGTGGTCTACCGCTCCCGCACCCCGGCCCGGCCGTACCGCCACCCGGCGCTCACCGGGCCGGACGAGGCGGACGGACCTCTCCGGAAGCGGCGGCGAGCACATCGCTGACCCGGGCGGGCCCGGCCCCGGCCGGGCCCGCCGCGCGCAGGTCCGGCTCGTCCGCGACCGCGCTCAGCGCCCGCAGGCCACGGGCCAGCCCGGCCCGCACCTCGGCGGGCAGCCGCTCCACCAGGACGGAGATCTCGCCGCGCCGGTACTCCAACACCTGCGCCACCACCTCCGCGCCCCGGTCGGACACCCGCAGCACCACCTCCCGGCGGCTGTCCGGATTGACCCGCCGGTCCACCAGGCCCAGGGACTCCAGCCGGTCCACCGTCCGCATGGCGGTGGACGGGTTGACCCCCAACCCGGACGCCAGCGCCGCCAGCTTCGTGGGGCCACAGCTGTCCAGCACCACCAGGGTGCGCAGTTGGGTCACCGTCAGTGTCTCGTCGATCGAGGCGAGCGCCCGCGCGGAGATCGCCGCCAGCAGTCGCGTCGCGGTCAGCAACGAGGCGATGAGCTCTTCGGTCAGACCGCTGTCGTCCGGCTGCCGGTCCATGGCGCCCCTGCTCCCTCGTCGTCCCAGTCCCCGGCCCGGTCCCGTCCCCGGCCCGGTCCCGTCCCCGGGCATCCTACGGAGACGTACTTCCAGACGCCCCCACTCTCCGTCCCACTCCGTGGCGTTACCACGTACGAGTGGACCTGCCGCGACCCCCGGCCGAACGGCTTGCGCCCGAAGTACTTTTAGGCCACTTCCACCCGCCCGACCCCGAGACAAGGGGCACATCCATGCCTGTGCCCGCTTCCGCGACCGCCCGCCTCCTGGCCGGTGGTATCGAAGGCCCGCGCGCGCTCCGCCCGATGCTCGACACCGTCCTCCACGCCCTCGCCACCGGCGCCGCCGACCGCGGCGGCCCCCTCCCGCCCGGCGGCCCTGGGGCCGTCGCCCGCCGCGTACGGGCCGCCGCCGAGCCCGTCCTCCCCGCCGTCGGCATCGGCGCCCACCAGGCCCTGCACACCCTCGTCCGGACCCTCGCCGCGGGCGCCGCCGACCCCGCCGAGCCACACTGCACCGCCCATCTGCACTGCCCGCCCCTCGCCGTCGCGGCCGCCGCCGACCTCGCCGCCAGCGCCCTCAACCCCTCCCTCGACTCCTGGGACCAGGCCCCCGCCGCCGGTGAACTCGAGACGCTCACCTGCCGCGCCCTGGCCCGGCTCGTCCACCCCCACCGCCCGGCCCCCGACGCCCTCGCCACCACCGGCGGCACCGAGGCCAACCAACTCGCCCTGCTGCTCGCCCGCGAGGCCGCCCGCACCGCGGGTGCCACCACCCCCCTCCAGATCGTCTGCGGCGCCAACGCCCACCACAGCGTCCACCGCGCCGCCTGGCTCCTCGGCCTCCCCGCGCCCCGCACCATCCCCACCCCCACCGGCGTCCTCGACCCGGCCCGCCTCCACGACACCCTCGTCGAACCGCCGGGCCCGACACACCCCCTGCTCGTCGTCGCCACCGCGGGCACCACCGACACCGGCGCGATCGACCCCCTGCCGCGCATCGCCGACCTCTGCGACCGCCACGCGGCCACCCTCCACATCGACGCCGCCTACGGCGGGCCGCTCCTGTTCAGCGACACCCTCCGAACCCGGCTCGACGGCCTCGACCGGGCCCGCACCGCCGCCCTCGACCTGCACAAACTCGGCTGGCAGCCCGCCGCGGCCGGCCTCCTCGCCGTCCCCGACAGCGCCACCCTCGCCCCGCTCGCCCACCGCGCCGACTACCTCAACGCCGACGACGACACCGCCGCCGGCCTCCCCGACCTCCTCGGCCGCTCCCTGCGCACCACCCGCCGCCCCGACATCCTCAAAATCGCCGTCACCCTGCGCGCCCTCGGCCGCCGCGGCCTCGGCGACCTCGTCGAACGAGCCTGCGCGGCCGCCCAGCACCTCGCCGACCTCATCGACACCCGCCCCGGCCTCGATCTCTACGCCCGCCCCACCATCAGCACCGTCCTCTTCCGGCCCGCCGGAGCCGACCCGGCCGCCGTCGCCGCCGTACGACGCCGCCTCCTGCGCGAGGGCCGGGCCGTCCTCGGCCGCGCCACCACAAGCGAAGGGCTATGGCTCAAGGCCACCGTTCTCAACCCGCACACCCAGCCCAGCGACCTGCGGGCGCTGGTCGAACTCGTGGAAGGCAGCACCCCATGAGCACCGCCCCACCCCCCACCCCCGCCGCCGGACCCGAACAGCCCCTGGACCTCGCCGGCATCGGCATCGGACCGTTCAACCTCTCCCTGGCCGCCCTCGCCCACCGCGTCCCCTGCCTGCGCACCGCCTTCTACGAACAGCGCCCCGCCTTCCAGTGGCACCCCGGCCTCCTCATCGAGGGCGCCAAGGTCCAGGTCCCGTTCCTCGCCGACCTCGTCACCCTCGCCGACCCGGCCAGCCCCTGGTCCTTCCTGAACTACCTCAAGGCCCACGAACGGCTCTTCCCCTTCTACATCGCCGAGCGCTTCCACATGGAACGCGCCGAGTACGACGCCTACTGCCGCTGGGTCAGCCGCCACCTCCCCGGCCTCCACTTCGGCCACCAGATCGACGCCGTCCGCTGGAACCACGACCACCTGCTCTTCGAAATCGACTTCACCGAACTCGACGCCACGGGCGAGGCCCGGCACATGGGCCGCAGCTACGCCCGCGCCCTGGTACTCGGCGTCGGCACCGAGCCCCACGTCCCCGCGCCCCTGTGCCCCCTCGTCGACACCCCCGGCGTGCCCGTCATCCACTCCGCCGACTACCTCGAACACCGCGAAGCGCTGCTGGCCACCGGCCATGTCACCGTCGTCGGCTCCGGCCAGTCCGGCGCCGAGGTCTTCCTGGACCTGCTCCGCAACCGGCCCCCGGGCGCCGAAGGCCTCCACTGGCTCACCCGCACCCCCGCCTTCGCCCCCATGGAGTACAGCAAGCTCGGCCTCGAACACTTCACCCCCGACTACGCCCGCTACTTCCACGCCCTGCCCGAATGCGTACGCGACCAACTGCTGCCCCGCCAATGGCAGCTCTACAAGGGCATCGCCCACGACACCATGACGGAGATCCACGACGAGCTCTACCGCCGCACCCGGCACGGCGGCTGGCCCGACACCGTGCTCACCCCCGGCGTCACCGTCCGCACCGCCGGCCGCATCGCCGCCGCCCGCCTCGAACTCCACCTCGAACACGCCCAGCAGGGCACCCGCAGCCGCCACACCACCGAAGCCGTCGTCCTCGCCACCGGCTACCGCGAACGGCGCATCGACACCCTCATCGCCGCCCTCGACCCCTACATCCGCCGGGACTCCCGCGAGCGCCCGCGCATCGACGAACACCACCGCATCGTCCTCGACCCCATCGTCAAGGGCCCCATCTACGTCCAGAACGCCCAGCGCCACGCCCACGGCGTGGGCGCCCCCGACCTCGGCCTCGCCGCCTGGCGCTCCGCCACCATCCTCAACTCGCTGACCACCGAACCCGTCTACGCCCTCCCGCCGCGCACCGCCTTCACCACCTTCGGCCTCCAGCCCGCCCACCCCGGCAGCACCGGCGGCGGACACCTCCCCGAGCAGCGCGACAGCTTTCGATCATCCGACACCCGGGCCATGCTTGGGCGATGACCAACAGACAGCTCCGAGTCGCCGCCTACGCCGTGTGCATCCAGGACGGCAGAATCCTCCTCGCCCGATGGGTCGGCCCCGACGCCAAACAGTGGACGATGCCCGGCGGCGGCATCCGGCACGGCGAAGACCCGTACGACGCCGCCATCCGCGAGGTCGAGGAGGAGACCGGCTACACCGTCGAGATAGACGACCTCCTCGGCATCGACTCCGTCCACCACCGCTACGCCCGCCGCCGCGGCCGCGACGCCGACTTCCACGGCCTCCGCGTCATCTACACCGCGCATGTCATCGGCGGGCACCTGCGCCACGAGACCAACGGCTCCACCGACCAGGCCGCCTGGGTCGAACTCGACCGCGTCGCCGAGCTGCCGCGGGTCCCGCTCGTGGACATCGCCCTGTCGCTGCACCACACCCGCCCCGCCCAGGGCCGGGCCCAGACGCCCGCCTGACGCGGCGGCCGCGACCGCCTCGCACACGATCCGCCACCAGCTCGCCGCACATCACCCCACCCGCACAGCCCCTCATCACGCACATCCCCTCACCAGCGCGCAAGGAGCCACCCCATGGACCACGCCTCCCCCGAGCCCACGACCGCCGTGCCCTACGGCACCCCCGAAACCCCGCGCGTCGCCGTCCGCGGCGAGGCCCGCCTCGAAGTCGACCCCGAGATCGCCCGCCTCGGCATCACCGTCAGCGCGCGCGGCAGCGACCGCCGCACCGCCCTCGAAGACCTCACCCGCCGCAACGCCCAGGTCCTCGACCTCGTGAAGTCCTACGGCCAGGCGGTCGAGAAACTGGAGACCGGCGCCTTCGCCATCACCCCGCAGCTCACCGCCAAGGGCCGTCACGAGCGCATACACGCCTACCACGGCCGCGTCCACCTCTCCATCACCGTCGCCGACTTCACCGCCCTGGGCGAGCTCACCACCCGTCTCGCCAACCTCGAGCTCACCCAGGTCAACGGCCCCGCATGGGCCCTGCGCCCCGACTCGCCCGCCCACGCCGAGGCGCGCCGCCAGGCCGTACGGGAAGCGGTCCAGCGCGCCCGCGAGTACGCGGGCGCGCTCGACGCCCGGCTCACCGCCCTCGTCGAGCTCGCCGACCTCGACTCGGAGGGCGCCCAGCAGCCCTACCCGGTCGCGTACGGGGCCTCGCGCAGCGCCGCCGGCTACGGCGGCGCGCCCGAGGCCGCCCCCGCCCTGGACCTCGAACCCCAGCGCCAGACCGTGTACGCCCAGGTCAACGCCCGTTTTACGATGTCGCCCCCGCGGCTCTGAGCGACCCGCGCACCGACGTGCGCGGGTCCGATAAACCGCTCATCGGAGCACACCCGCGCACGTTTCATTAGTTGTCGACGACCGGCCACCCAAAGGCCATGGGGGAGTGGCTGGTTCCCGGTTCTTTACCCGCCGGTAAGTCATAGGCTCGCCGCATGCGCCGAGCAAAAATCGTCTGTACTTTGGGACCCGCAACCGACTCGTACGAGCAGATCAAGGCGCTCGTCGAAGCCGGAATGGACGTGGCCCGCTTCAACCTCAGCCACGGCACGTACGCCGAGCACGAGGAGCGTTACCGGCGAGTCCGAAAGGCCTCGCTCGAAACCGGTCGCAGCGTCGGCATCCTCGCCGACCTTCAAGGCCCGAAGATTCGTCTCGGCCGCTTCCACGAAGGCCCCGTACTCCTTGAACGCGGCGATGAATTCACCATCACCGTCGAACCCATCGAAGGCGACCGCCTGCGCTGCGGCACCACCTACAAGGGCCTGGCCACCGACGTCAGCCGGGGCGAGCGCATCCTCGTCGACGACGGCCGGGTCACCCTTGAAGTTGTGGACGTCGAAGGCCCCCGCGTGCACACCATCGTCATCGAAGGCGGCATGGTCTCCGACCACAAGGGCCTCAACCTCCCCGGAGTCGCCGTCTCCGTCCCGGCGCTCTCCGACAAGGACATCGAAGACCTCCGCTGGGCGCTGCGCACCGGCGCCGACATCATCGCCCTGTCCTTCGTCCGCAACGCCAACGACGTCGTGGACGTCCACCGGGTCATGCGGGAGGAGGGCATCCGGCTCCCGGTCATCGCGAAGGTCGAGAAGCCGCAGGCGGTCGAGAACCTGGAAGGCATCGTCGACGCCTTCGACGGCATCATGGTCGCGCGCGGCGACCTGGGCGTCGAGATGCCGCTGGAGCAGGTGCCGATCGTCCAGAAGCGCGCGATCAAGCTCGCCAAGCGGAACGCGAAGCCGGTCATCGTCGCGACCCAGATGCTGGACTCCATGATCGACAACTCCCGCCCGACCCGCGCCGAGGCCTCCGACGTCGCCAACGCGGTCATCGACGGCACGGACGCGGTGATGCTCTCCGGAGAGACCAGCGTCGGCAAGTACCCCATCGAGACGGTCAAGACCATGGGCCGCATCGTCGCGGCGGCCGAAGAGGACATCCTCGCCAAGGGCCTCCCCCCACTCACCGAACACAACAAGCCCCGCACCCAAGGTGGCGCCGTCGCCCGCGCGGCCGCCGAGATGGGCGACTTCCTCGGCGCGAAGTTCCTGGTCGCCTTCACCCAGAGCGGCGACACCGTCCGCCGCCTCTCCCGCTACCGCTCACCCATCCCCCTCCTCGCCTTCACCCCCGAACCCGCGACCCGCTCCCAGCTGAACCTCACCTGGGGCGTGGAGACCTTCCTCGGCCCGATGGTCGACTCCACGGACGAGATGGTCGCCCAGGTCGACGAGGAGCTTCTGCGGATCGGCCGCTGCCAGAAGGGCGACCTCGTCGTCATCACCGCCGGCTCCCCGCCCGGCGTCTCCGGCTCGACAAACCTGGTGCGCGTGCACCACATCGGTGAGGACGATTTGCGGTAGGGCTCTGATGCGGGCCGGAGTGCGGGGCGCTGGGCGCGCTCAGTACTTCGGCCCGATGTGGGTGTCCATGAGGGCGACGGAGGCGCGCTTGGCGATGGAGATGTTCCAGGCATTCGACCGTTTCCACTCAACGCCCAGCCGGTCGAGAGTGTCGGTGTAGAGCTTCCGGATGTCGTCCGACTTGTTGGTGAAGAAGTACCTCGGGTACTCGTACCGCTTCCGCACTCCGCCGACGTCCTTCGCCGTCCAGTTGGTGATTCGGCAGCCGTCGGAATGCACGAGCCCTCGGACGAACTCCCACGGATTCGCCTCCACGATCTCAAGTTGCCAGGGTTCGAGAACGATCGGCCTCTCGTGCTTCTTCCCTGGCCCGTGCTGAGGGAACAGACACGGCCAGTGCTTGCTGTAGCCGGTCACCATGACGCATCCCTGTTGCTGAACGCGGCACACACTGTTGTCGGGCCGCACGGCCCGCACAGCCGTCGCACAGGCATCAATGAGGCCCGGCCAGACATCCGCGCACGCGATGCGCAGGAAGTACGCGCCTTTCTTGAGTCGGCTTATGCAGCCGTCGCCGAGGTACAGGCCGAGTAGATAGGCATAAGCGGCGGGCTTTTCCGGCAGCCGTGGCTCGGGTGCGCATCTGAGACATGTGTCGCCCCGGGAGAGAGGTTCGATCCGGATCTGCCACGCACTGATCGCGGCTCGGGATATCCCGGTCTGCTTGCTTACGGAATTGAGGCTGCGGCCTTGGCCGACGAGAGCGAGGGCTCGCTTGCGCGTTTCGAGGTCGTACACACCGTCGAGCCTGGCTAGTGCTGGGTCGCCTGTTGCCCGTTCGAAGCGATGTTCACTTCATCGAGTGAAGAGCAGCGATTCTGCTGTGACCTTGGAATCGAAGGAAAAGTGCCCCGGGTCGGACTCGAACCGACACTGTATGGGTTTTGAATCCATTGCCTGCTGCCAATTGGGCTACCGGGGCCTGCAGTTTCGAAGGTCACCAACGACCCGCTGCGCGTCTACCTTACCGCAGCTAGGTAGGCTCATGGTGCCCGACCTGTTAAGGAGCGAGGAGCACGGTGAGCACCACTGACGCCCCCGACGCGCAGTCGCACGTCCCCCCGCACACCACCCGCGTGGTCATCGCCGAGGATGAGGCCCTCATCCGCCTCGACCTCAAGGAGATGCTCGAGGAGGAGGGGTACTCCGTCGTCGGCGAGGCGGGCGATGGCGAGACGGCCGTCGCGCTCGCTCAGGAGCACCGGCCCGACCTGGTGATTCTCGATGTGAAGATGCCGGTCCTCGACGGGATCTCCGCCGCCGAGCGGATCGCCGCCGACCGTATCGCCCCGGTCCTCATGCTCACCGCGTTCTCGCAGCGCGAACTGGTCGAGCGGGCCCGGGACGCGGGGGCCATGGCCTACCTCGTGAAGCCGTTCAGCAAGAGCGATGTGGTCCCGGCCATCGAGATGGCCGTCTCCCGCTTCACGGAGCTGAAGACGCTGGAGCAGGAGGTCGCCGACCTCGCCCAGCGCCTGGAGACCCGCAAGCTCGTCGACCGCGCCAAGAGCGTTCTGCAGACGCAGTACGGGCTGACCGAGCCCGCCGCCTTCCGCTGGATCCAGAAGACCTCGATGGACCGCCGGCTGTCGATGCAGCAGGTGGCCGAGGCCGTCATCGAGGACGCGGCGGAGAAGAAGCAGCAGCAGTCGGAGTAGCGGGAGCAGCAAGGGCGGGCTCGCCGAGCAGCGCCCGTACGTCCTCGGCCTCCGCCGCGCCCAGCAGCTCGTGGATGGCGAGCGCCTCGCGCCAGCAGGCGTGGGCCCGGACGGCATGGCCGATCTCCATCAGTGCCCTGCCGAGCACGGTCAGGACGGTGGCGCGCCGCCATTCGCCGCCGATGCCGCCCCGGATGAGGGCCTGCTCCGCGTGCGTGGCGGCCTGCGCCGGGCGGCCCATGGCCAACCATGCCTCCGCCAGCCGCTGATGGGCCATTCCCTCCCATAGCTGCTGGCGGTTCGCCACAAAGCGGTCGAGCGCGCCCGCGAGCTGTGCGACCGCTTCCGGGCCCTGCCCGGTCCGGGTCAGCGCGACCCCGAGGGCGTACTGTCCGTTGGCGAGGCGCAGGGTGAGTCCCAGGCTCTCGTACAGGGCGACTCCCCGCCGGGCCAGCTCGACGGCGCCGGCCGTACGGCCCAGCGCGAGGTGGACCTGGGACAGGACGCACAGCGCGTCCGCTTCGCCCGGCCGGTCGTGGGCGGCGCGGAAGGCCTCGATCGCCTGGCGCAGATGACCCTCCGCCTCGTCGACCCGCCCCAGGCTGAGCGCGGTGGTGCCGCGCTGGTTCAGGACGTGGCCGGCGATGCCGGCGTCCGGTGCCCGCAGGCCCGCGTTCCTGGCGAGCCGTGCCTGCTCGTCCGCCTGCTCGTACGCTCCCCGCAGGCTGAGTGCGAGGGACAAGGCGATCCGGGCACGGCCCTCGGCCTGGTGGTCCCCGGCGGCCTCGGCGGCTGTGCTGAGGGTGTCGGCGACGGCTTCGTACTGGCCGGGGTTGGCTCCGGACTCCACGAGGTCGGAGACGGTCAGGAGCAGATCGGCGGCGCGGCGCGGCATGGTGCCGGGGGCGGGGCCGGACGCGGCCTGGGCGACGCACGCGAGCAGGCAGCTCGCTTCGCCGTAGAGCCAGTCGAGTGCGGCGGTCCGGTCCGGGAAGTCGAGGCCCGGGTGGTCGGTGGGCGTCAGGTGGTCGACGAGGCGGTCACCGGGCCGCCCCAGGGCGTAGGCCCGGGCCGCCGTCGCGAGGTAGAAGTCGAGGAGGCGGGACAGGGCCGCGTCCCGCTCCTGCGGTGGCTCGTCGCGCTCGGCGCAGGCGCGCGCGTAGAGGCGTACGAGGTGGTGGTACCGGTAGCGGCCGGGGGCTGCGGAGTCCAGCAGTGAGGCATCGACCAGTGACTCCAGCAGATCCTCCGTGTCGAGCACGTCCATGTCGAGCAGGGCGGCCGCTGCCGGGAGGGAGAGATCCGGCCCGTCGGCCAGTCCCAGCAGCCGGAACGCCCGGGCCTGCCGGGGCTCCAACTGTTCGTAGCCCAGCTCGAAGGTGGCCTTGACCGCCAGGTCGCCCGCCCGTAGCTCGTCGAGCTGCCGTCGCCCGTCGGCGAGCTTGGCCGCCAGGACGGACACGGTCCAGGTGCGGCGCGCGGCGAGCCGGGAGGCGGCGATGCGGATGGCCAGGGGCAGGAAGCCGCAGGCTGCCACCACGTCCAGGGCGGCCTCGCGCTCCGCGCGCACCCGTTCTTCGCCGACGATGCGGGTGAAGAGGGTGAGTGCCTCCTCGGGACTCATCACATCGAGGTCGACGAGGTGGGAGCCGGCCAGGTCGACCATGCGGACGCGGCTGGTGATGATGGTGGCGCAGCCTTCGGTGCCTGGCAGCAGCGGCCGTACCTGGGCGGCGTCGCGGGCGTTGTCGAGGAGGACCAGGACGCGACGGCCGCCGAGGAGGGAGCGGAAGAGGGCGGCGCGGTCCTCCATGCCGTCGGGGATGTCGGAGTCGGGGGTGCCCAGGGAGCGCAGGAAGGAGCCCAGCACCGTCTCGGGGACGGCGGGGGTGGGGCTCGCGCCCTGGAGGTCGACGTACAGCTGCCCGTCGGGGAACTGGTGGCGCACGGCGTGCGCCAGATGGACGGCGAGCGTCGTCTTGCCGATGCCACCGATTCCGGCGACGGCCGAGATGGCCATGACCCCGCCCTCGGCCGTGGTGAGCTGTTCGCCCAGCTCGTGGACGAAGGCGTCGCGCCCGGTGAAGTCGGGGATGGTGGCGGGGAGTTGCCGAGGCACCGGCGGCGGGGGAGGCATGGCGTGGTCCGCCACCGCGACGGGGGTCGCGAGGGCCGAATCGGCCTGGAGGATGCGCTGCTGGAGATCACTGAGCTCCGCTGACGGGTCCACGCCGAGTTCGTAGGCCAGCAGCCGCCGGGTGTCGGCGTAGACGGCCAGCGCCTCGGCCTGCCGTCCGCTGCGGTAGAGGGCCAGCATCAGCAGTTCGCGCAGCCGCTCGCGCAGCGGGTGTGCGGCGGTCAGCGCGGTGAGTTCGGAGACCGCCTCGGCGTGGAGGCCGAGCTCCAGGTCGAGGGCGAGCCGCGTCTCCAGCAGCGACAGGCGCCATTCCTCGAGGCGGAGGCGCTGCCCCTCCGCGTACGGACCGGGCACGTCGGCCAGCGGTTCGCCGTCCCACCGCGCCAGTGCCTCGTTGAACAGCTCGCGGGCCCGCGCGCGGTCCCCGGCGTGTCGTGCTTCTTCCGCCTCGGCGGCCAGGTCCTGGGCCACGGCGAGGTCCAGGGCCCCGGCCTCGGTGCGGATCGCGTATCCGCCTGATTCGCTGATGAGTACGTCTGGCCCGAGGACCTTCCGCAGCCGTGAGGCGTAGGTTCGCAGCGCGGCGATGGCGGCGTGGGGTGGGTTCTCGCCCCATAGGGCGTCGGTCAGCTCGGGCGCGGTCGCGGTCCGGCCGCCGCGCAGCAGCAGTGCGGCGAGCAGCGCGCGCTGCTGCCGGGAACCGGTGCTGAGCTGCTCCTCGCCCCGCCAGATCCGGACCGGTCCGAGCACGGCGAAGCGCAGCTGTCCCGAGGGTCGCGGCTCGCGGGGCACGAGGATGGGCGGCTGGGGGTGTGGGGGAGCGGGGGCGGGGGGCTCGGCCGCCCGGGGCGGCGGCGTGGGTTGGTCCCCGGTGGCGGGGGTGGGGGACAGCTTTCGGAGGACGTCCAGCGCCTCTGTCGTGCGGTTCGCGTCGTGGAGGGCGCGGCCCAGTTGGGCGCGGAACGGCTCGTGGTGGGGGTGCTCGTCGGTGAGTGCGCGGAGCTCGGGGATGACTCGGCCGGGCCGGCCGAGCCGCAGGTCGGCCTCGATGCGCAGGGACAGCGCCTCCATGCGCTCGGCTTCCAGCCGCCGTGCGTGCGCGGCGAGGCGGGAGCCCGCGGCGACGCCGGCGAGGGCGGGGCCGCGCCACAGTTTCACCGCGGTGGCCAGCAGGTCCCGGGCGCGTTCGTAACGGGCCTCGCTCAGCCGGCTTCTGGCGTCGTCGAGCAGCGCGGTGAACCGGAACAGGTCTACGTGCTGGGGGTCGATCAGGAGGGTGTAGCCGATGGGGTGGGTAACCAGCAGGCGCCCTCCTGCTCCGGGCCCGCCCGCCTGGACGATGCGCCGGCGCAGCTGGCTGACGTAGGTGTGCACTTGGGATCGGGCGGTGGCCGGCGGGGAGTCGCCCCACAGTTCTTCGCAGAGCGTATCCACGGGTACGGGGTGTCCGCTGCGGAGCAGGAGGGAGGTGAGGAAGGTGCGGGCGCGCACCGAGGTGGGGGTGACGTCGGTGTCGTTCACGAGAAGTTCGACGGGGCCGAGGAGCCGTGCTTCGGTTCTCATGGGACGGCTCCGGCGCGGCCGGCGCTGTGGACGAGGCTGTCGCGCTGGTCCAGGAGCGCGGGGGGCAGCAGGCCGTATTCGCGCTCCCAGCGCTCGAGTTCGTCGGTCAGCAGCCGCAGGGCGCGGGTGTGGGCTCCGGTGGCGTGCAGGGCACGGGCCAGCAGGACGACGATGCTCTCGTCGCCGGGGTGATGGGCGTGGAGGTCCTGTAGTTCGGCCGTGGCGCGGGCGGCGGCGCCGAGGTGGAGCAGCGCGGCGGCGTGGCGCTTGCCGAGGTCGAGGCGGATTTCGGCGAGGCTGAGGCGGACGCTGCGGACGTAGGCGGAGGGCTGGAGGTCGGCGACGGGCTCGCCGCGCCACAGGTCCAGCGCGGTGTCGTAGTGGGTGAGCGCGGTGCGGGTGTCGCCGCTGCTCTGGGCGCTCTCGCCGTCCTCGAGGAGGCGGCGGAAGACGGCCGCGTCGACGGCTTCCGGGGCGCTGTGCAGGACGTAGCTCACCTGGTCGGGGGCGTGTCCGGGGTGGGTGGTCAGGAGCGGCGCGCCATCGGTGAACTGGCTCAGCAGCCGCCGCAGATGGCAGATGTGCACATGGACGGCCTGGGTGGCGGAGGCGGGGGGAGGGCCTGCCCAGATGCGCTCGCGCAGGGTGGCGATGGTGACGGCCTGTCCGGGCGAGAGCAGCAGGATGGCGAGCACGGCCCGCCGCTGTGGGGGGCCGAGGGTGATGTCCGTACCGTCGTGGGCGGCCCGGACAGGCCCCAGAAGCCCGAATTGAAGCGTTATCGCCCCCACCCCTCCCGTGATTGGCGATCGATGAAAGCCAGCCTAGCAGTACGCTTAGTGGACGTTAAGTGGCTGTAGAGCGGATGCAGAGCGGAAACAGAGCGGAGAGGGGAGAACGGCGAAGGACGCTGCCTCATCGGGACGTTCATCAATCGTCCATAGGCGGCGGGCACTCTAGTTGGCCAGTGCGCTTGCGACATGCCTAGTCCAGCGTGCGCTCAGGCAGGGCCTCCGGGGGTGGTAGCCCGGGGCGCCCTGCCTTGTTGTGCTTTCGGCTAACTCTGGCCTAACTGGGGTCACTTCGGCTACCGTCATGCCCAACTCGCCGCGTACAGCACGTGACTCCGGGCTCTCCTACCAAGGGTCCCGCGAGGAGTCCCCTGCCGTCCGCGTGCCGAGAGCTGGACTAGGCAGAGTCGAAGGAGAGTGTGCTGCGGTGTATCCGAATGCCTTTGTGTGGTTGCTGGCCGGGGTCGTGGTGATCCTGGCCTTCTTCGTACTGGTCGGCTATCTGGCCAGGGTGCTGAGGGCGGCGCAGCGGCTGCCCGGGGTGATCAGCGCCCTCGGGGTGTTCGTCGGGGTGCTGCCCGCGATCCTTTACGCGCTGTACCGCGTGGTCGGCGTGGCCTGAGCCGGAGGCTGCTGGCTCGTCGAGACGGGCGAGGGCCTGTCCGTACCGCGGTGGTACGGACAGGCCCTCGGGGTCGTGCGGGTGAGTGGCGTCAGTCCTCGCCCAGGTAGGCCTTGCGCACCGATTCGTCGTGCAGCAGCTCCGAGCCTGTCCCCGACAGCACGATCTTGCCGATCTCCATCACATGGCCCTGGTCGGCGAGCGACAGGGCGGCCTGGGCGTTCTGCTCCACGAGCAGGATCGTGGTGCCCTGGGCCTTCAGTTCGGCGATCGTCTGCATGATCTTCTGCATCATGATCGGGGAGAGGCCCATGGAGGGCTCGTCGAGCATGAGCAGCTTGGGGCGGGACATCAGGGCGCGGCCCATGGCGAGCATCTGCTGCTCACCGCCGGACAGGGTGCCCGCGGCCTGGGAGTGGCGCTCGCCGAGGATGGGGAAGAGGTCGTACGCCTTCTGGACGTCCGCGGCGATGCCGGCGGAGTCCTTGCGCAGGAACGCGCCGAGTTGGAGGTTCTCGGCGATGGTCAGGCGCGGGAAGATGTGCCGGCCCTCGGGGGAGTGGGCCAGGCCCAGGGCGACGATCTTGTGGGCGGGGATCCCGGTCAGCGGCTTGCCCTCGAAGCGGATGGAGCCGCCGAGCGGTTGGAGGAGGCCCGACAGGGTGCGCAGGGTGGTGGTCTTGCCCGCGCCGTTGGTGCCGATGAGGGTGACGACCTGGCCGGCCTCGACGGCGAACGAGATGCCCTTGACGGCCTCGATCTTGCCGTAGGCGACGCGCAGGTCCTCGACCTCGAGCAGTGCGGTCACTGTCCGTCCTCCGTACGTGCTGTGGTGCTCTTCGGGTTCCCGCCCGCCCCGGTGGACTGCTGGGCCTCGGCCGCTTCGACCTCGGCGGCCTCCTCCGTGCCCGGTGCGCCCTCGAAGGGGGTGCCGATGTAGGCGGCGATGACGCGCTCGTCGCTCTGGACGACGTCGGGGGTGCCCTCGATGAGCTTCTGGCCCTGGACGAGCACGGCGACGCGGTCGCAGAGGTTGAAGATGAAGCGCATGTCGTGCTCGATGACGAGGACGGCGGTGCCCTGGTCCCGGATGGCGAAGACGAGTTCCTCGGTGGCCCGGGTCTCCTGGGGGTTCATGCCGGCGGTGGGCTCGTCGAGGAGGAGCAGGCCGGGGTCGCTGGCGAGGGCCCGGGCGATCTCCAGCTTGCGCTGTTCGCCGTAGGGGAGGTTGCGGGCGAGGTGGTCGGCCTTGCCGGCGAGCCCGGTGAACTCGAGGAGTTCCATGGCGCGTTCCTTGGAGGCGGCTTCGGCGCGTTTGAAGCCGGGGCCGCGCAGAAGGGCCGACCACAGGCCCTCCTTGGTGCGGGTGTGGCGGCCGACGAGCACGTTCTCCAGGACGGTCATGTTGGCGAAGAGCCGGATGTTCTGGAAGGTGCGGGCGACGCCGGCCTGGGTGACCAGGTGGGGCTTGGGCGGCAGGACGGCGCCCTGGTAGGTGACGCTGCCCTCCGTGGGGACGTACAGCCCCGTCAGGCAGTTGAAGAAGGTGGTCTTGCCGGCGCCGTTGGGGCCGATGAGGCCGACGATCTCGCCGGAGTTGACGGTCAGGTCGACGGAGCGTACGGCGGTCAGTCCGCCGAAGCGCATGGTCACGCCGCTGGCGCTGAGCACAGTGGTGCCGGGCGCGGGGGAGGTGGTGGTGGTCGTCATGTCTGTCACGCCTCCGCCTTGGTGACGCCGACGGCGTTGCCGGAGAGCTGGGGCTGGTCGGGGACGTCTAGCTGGCCCGTCTCGTGGTATTCGAGCTGCTGACGCCGGTTGGGGATGATCCCTTCGGGGCGGAAGCGCATCAGGAGGATGAGCGCGACGCCGAAGGCGAGGAGCTGGTAGTCCTGGAGGAATTCCAGCTTCTTGGGGATCAGGAACAGGAGGGTGGCGCCGAGGAGGGGGCCGCCGATCGTGCCCATGCCGCCGAGGATGACCGCGGCGAGCAGGAAGGTGGAGTTGGGGGGCACGGGCCCGGCGAAGACGTACTGCTCGGGCACCACAGTGGTCTGGACGTGCGCCCAGACGGTGCCGGCGACACCGGCGAGGGTGGCGCCGAGGGCGAAGGCGATGAGCTTGACACGGAAGCCGTTGATGCCCATGGCGGTGGCGGCGGTCTCGTCCTCGCGGATGGCGACCCAGGCGCGGCCGATGCGGGAGTTGCCGGCGCGGCTGAAGACGAGCACGACGACGACTGTCACCAGCAGCATCAGCAGGAAGTAGTTGGCGTTCGAGTCGAGCGTGTGGCCGAGGACGGTGTGCTCGTCGTCGAAGTTGAAGCCGAAGATCTCCAGCGGGGGAATGTTGGGGATGCCGTCGGGGCCGTTGGTGACGGAGGGGCCGGAGTCGCCGTCCAGGTTCAACACTGCGAGGCGGAAGATCTCTCCGAAACCGAGGGTGACGATGGCTAGGTAGTCGCCGCGCAGCCGCAGGGTGGGGGCGCCGATGACGACGCCGAAGATCAGGGAGACGACGCCGCCCGCGATGACGGCGGCCCAGAAGGGGAAGTGGACGTCGATGGTGGAGGAGGTGGCTCCGGAGACCAGGGCGGCGGTGTACGCGCCGACGCCGAGGAAGGCGACATAGCCCAGGTCGAGGAGGCCGGCCAGGCCGACCACGATGTTCAGGCCGAGGGCGACGGTCGCGAAGATGAGGATGTTGACGCCGAGCTCGGTGTAGCTGGCCTTGTCCTGGGTGAACGGGAAGGCCACCGCGGTCACCAGGGCCGCGAGGAGGGTGACGGAACGGTACTTCGCGGTGAGCGCGCCCATGCGGGCGACGATCCCGGCCTTGAAGAGGGCGGCGGCGGCGAATCCCACGGCGATCAGATAGCCGAGGAACGGCTCGGGGTGGTCCGGGTCGGTCTGGATGCCGTAGTTGACGACGTAGAGCCCGATCGCGAAGACGGCGGCGATGATCAGGATCTCGGCCCAGGAGGGCAGCTCCGTCGGGCGCTTGAGCGGCCGGGTGTCGTTCGGGATCAGGAGGGCCGCGAGGGGGATCGCGCTGCCGATGGCGGCGACCCAGGCGCCGGGTTCCCAGTTGGCCAGGCCGCCGAGGTCGACGGCGATGGAGATGACCGTGAACCAGGTGGTGGCGAAGGTGCCGAGGGCTATCAGTCGCAGGGCCTGGGTGGAGCCGGCGGGGGTGAGCCAGCGCAGTCCGCGCAGGTCCATGGCGGCGAGCGCGAAGACGGTGGTGAGCAGGCCCAGCACCAGGGTGAGGATCTGCAGCCCGCCGGGGTAGCCGTAGAAGGTGAGGTCGCCGGGGAACTCGTCGGTCCAGGTCCAGGCGAGGAAGGTGGAGACGACGGAGGCGAGGCCGCCGACGGCGGTGATCGCGCGCACCATGGTGGCGCGTCCGCCCGTGTGGGTGTTCTCACCCGTGGTCTTGCTGGTGTCGGTGCTCATATGTGGTCCCTCCTCACGCCCGGTCCGCCACGCGTTCGCCGAGCAGGCCCTGTGGCCTGACCAGCAGAACGACGATGAGCAGGGTGAAGGCCCAGACGTCCTTCCAGGCGCCGCCGCCGAGCTGGTCCATGCCGGGGATGTCCTGGATGTACTTGATGGCCAGCGCCTCGGCGATACCGAGTACGACTCCGCCGAGCATGGCGCCGTAGATGTTGCCGATGCCGCCGAGGACGGCGGCGGTGAAGGCCTTGAGGCCGGCGATGAAGCCCATCTCGAAGTTGATCTGGCCGTACTTCAGCCCGTGGGCCAGGGCTGCGACGGCGGCGAACGCACCGCCGATGGCGAAGGCCATCACGATGATGCGGTCGGTGTTGATCCCCATCAACTTGGCGGTGTCGGGGTCCTGCGCGGTGGCCTGCATGGCACGTCCGGCGCGGCTCTTGGAGACGAACAGGCCCAGGGCGAGCATGCACAGCGGGGCGGCTATGAGGAGGAAGACATCGCCGCGCTGGATGTGCAGATTGCTGAAGATCTCCAGGGACTTGCCCTCGAACTGCGGGAAGCTGCGCGGCTTCTTGGCGTCCGGGTAGAAGGCCCAGACGGCCTGCTGCAGTGCGATGGACAGGCCGATGGCGGTGATCAGCGGGGCGAGCCTGGGTCCGCCGCGCAGTGGCCGGTACGCGAACCGCTCGGCGGCGGTGGCGATGGCCACCGAGGCGACGACGCCGCCGATGAGCATGAGGGGCAGGGCCAGGGAGAGCGCGGTGCCGCTGGGGAGCCAGATGTAGATGGTGAGGGCTCCGAAGCCACCGATCATGAAGATCTCGCCGTGGGCGAAGTTGATGAGCTGGACGATGCCGTAGACCATGGTGTACCCGATGGCGATCAAGCCGTAGAGGGCGCCAAGGGTCAGGCCGTTGACCAGCGTTTGCGGCAGTTCGTGCACCGCAGGGCCTCCGATGAGCGTGTCGGATATGGCACCGCGCGGGGGCGCTGTTGCGCCTCCGCGCGGCTGGGGGTCGATGGTGCGGGGCAGTCCCCGGGATCAGTCCTTGAAGGTCCGGCTCGTCTCGTCCTTCCAGGCGCCCTTGACGACCTCGTAGACCGTCAGCTGCTTGTTGGTGGTGTCGCCGTACTGGTCGAAGGAGACCTTGCCGGTCACGCCCTCGAAGGAGACCTTGTTCAGTGCTTCGGTGATCTTGGCGCGGGCGTCGTCGGGCAGCTTGCCGTCGTTGTCGTTCACCACGGTCTTGACGGCCTGGATGATCGCCCAGGCGGCGTCGTAGGAGTAGCCGCCGTAGGCCGCGTAGGGGTCCTTGTAGCCCTGGGCCGCGTAGTCCTTGACGAAGGCCTTGGCGGAGGGCAGCTTCTCGACGGGGTAGCCGACGGAGGTGGCGAAGTCGCCGTCGTTGCTGGTGCCCGAGGCCTTGATGAAGGCGGGGTCGTAGATGCCGTCGCCGCCCATGATCGGGACGTCGGCCCCGGCCTGCTTGACCTGGTCGGACAGGAGGCCGCCCTCGGGGTACTGGCCGCCGAAGTAGACCGAGTCGGCGCCGGAGGACTTGACCTTGGCGGCGATGCCGGAGAAGTCGGTCTCCTTGACCGTCAGGTGGTCGGTGCCGACGACCTTGCCGCCGAGGCGCTGGAACTCCTGGGCGAAGATCTTGGCGAGGCCGGTGCCGTAGGCCTGCTTGTCGTCGACGACGAAGACCTTCCGCTTCTTGGCGTCCTTGTAGTAGTACTGCGCGGCGAAGCGGCCCTGGATGACGTCGGTGGTCGCGGTGCGGAAGTAGGTCTTGAACGGCCGGGCCTTCTTGCCGGAGGCCCAGTCGTCACCCTGGCTGAGGGCCGGGTTGGTGTTCGCGGGGGAGACCTGGGCCAGGTCGGCCTTGGCGAACACACCCTGCATGGACTGGGAGACGCCGGAGTTCAGCGGGCCGACCGTGCCCAGGATCTCGTCGTCGTCGACCATCGAGGTGGCGTTCGTCTTGCCGGAGGAGGGCACGGCCTGGTCGTCGAATTCTTTGATCTTGAAGGTGACGCCGGGCACCTCGTTGTTCTTGTTGGCGACCTTGGTGGCGAGGTCGACCGAGTTCTTGATGCCCTGGCCGAGGGCGGAGAGGGAGCCGGTCAGCGGGGCGTCGACACCGATGACGACGGTGGTCTTCTTGTTGTCGCTGCTGCTGCTGTCGCTCTTGTCGCGAGACCCACAGGCGCTGAGGGTGAGCGCGCCCGCAGTGACCGCGGTCGTGATGATGAGCAAGGAACGGTGTCGCACGAGGAATCCTTTCCCTGGCCGGCCCCCTTCTTCTGGGTGCCGAGTCCTCGCCGGATGTCTGGAACGGCCGTGCGGATGTTCGGTTAACACCCGACGACGTGGTGACTGGCTGTGACTCTAGGCGCGTCACGCAGCGGGGGGCAGAGGTCCAGGCCATGATGTGACTGTCTTGTTATGCCACAAGTCACCGGGGCGTGTCCGTGTAGCGGAACGTAAGGGACGAATGGGGCATCTGACTGTAATCCATGTGGTCCGGATGCTGAGAATCTGCAGTTCCGCTAAGTAGTGCGAGGGGTCGGAGGGGGATGCGCGGACTGACGTGCGATCATGTACACGAAAAGATCAACAGTACAGTTCCCGGCCTAAGCCAATGCCTAGTTTCGCATTGCGCGATTGTTACGGAGTGTTACGTCCGGCGCTCATGACGGCGGGCGCCAGTTCTCCGAGCTGTGGGTCGCGCCGCGCTCGTCCGTGCAGCGCCGCAGGGTCTCCTGCCTGATCAGCTCCTTGGCGGCCGCGGTGCCGCGCCGCTTTCGCTCCGCGCGCGCGGAGCGCACGATGTCGTCGTAGATCTCGTACTGCTGGTTGGACAGCCCCTTCTGCTCCCAGTCGAGCCCGGCCCATTTGCTGCCCAGCAGGTCCTGCTCGGCCCAGTACGAGATGAGGTCGAAGCACAGCCGCACCGGTGAAGTGGCCTGGGCGGTGGGGCGGTTGGCCGAGGTGCGCGGGGCCGGGGCGGGGCGGGACTGTGGGCCGGCGCACGCGGTCGCGGCCGCCGTGAGCGTCAGCGCGAGGGCCCAGGCGGCGGCGGGACGGGGCCGCGCGCGGGTCGATCGGCGGGTTGCTGCCCCCATGGGAAAACGGTAGGCCCGCCCCGGCGGGGCGGGCAACGGTCCCGCGCGGCGGCCGTCAGTGCGCCGATCCGCCCTCGGGCTCGCCGACGTCGGTCACATCGGCCGACGCCTGGAACGCTCCGGGGTCCACCTCGCGCAGCATGCAGGTCAGTCGGGCCGAGCAGACACGCCGGTCCTGTTCGTCGGTGATGACGATCTCGTAGGTGGCGGTGGAGCGGCCGCGGTGGACGGGTGTGGCGACGCCGGTGACCAGGCCGGAGCGGGCCCCGCGGTGGTGGGTGCAGTTGAGGTCGACACCGACGGCGATCTTGGAGCTGCCGCCGTGGAGCATCGAGCCGATCGAGCCGAGGGTTTCGGCCAGCACCGCCGAGGCGCCGCCGTGCAGCAGCCCGTACGGCTGGGTGTTGCCCTCGACCGGCATCGTGCCCACCACACGCTCGGCGGAGGCCTCGATGATCTGCACGCCCATGCGGGTGCCGAGGTGTCCGGCGGAGAACAGCGCGGGGAGGTCCACGCCGAGCGCCGCGTACTCGTCGATGACCTCTTGCGGGAACGTCACACCGGTCTGCTCGCCCATGGGGTCCTGCTCCATTCGCTCGGGTGTCCTGCCGTCGTTCTGTCGATGGCCGATTCTTGCCGGTCGGCTGAGCAAACGCTTAGGCGGGGTCGGCTACCTGGGGTCGCTTGGTTCCAGGCGGACCACGACGGACTTGCTGGCGGGGGTGTTGCTGGTGTCGGCCGTGGCGTCCAGCGGGACCAGGACGTTGGTCTCCGGGTAGTAGGAGGCCGCGCAGCCGCGTGCGGTCGGGTAGTGGACGATCCGGAAGCCGGGCGCGCGGCGCTCGCTGCCGTCCGTCCATTCGCTGACCAGGTTCGCGTACGAGCCGTCGGCGAGGCCGAGCTCGCGCGCGTCCTCGGGGTGGACCAGCACCACCCGGCGGCCGTTCTTGATGCCCCGGTAGCGGTCGTCCAGGCCGTAGATGGTGGTGTTGTACTGGTCGTGGGAGCGGAGCGTCTGCAGCAGCAGCCGGCCCTCCGGAACCCGCGGGTACTCGATCGGGGCGGCGGTGAAGTTGGCCTTGCCGGTGGCGGTGGGGAAGCTGCGGGAGTCGCGCGGGGCGTGCGGCAGCGCGAAGCCGCCGGGCCTGCTCACCCGGGCGTTGAAGTCCTCGAAGCCGGGGATCACGGCCGCGATGCGGTCGCGGATCGTGCCGTAGTCCTTCTCGAACTCCTCCCAGGGGGTGCGGCTTTCCGCGCCCAGCACCCGCCGGGCCAGCCGGGAGACGATGGCGGGTTCCGAGAGCAGCCCGGGGCTCGCGGGCGCGAGGCGCCCGCGCGAGGCGTGCACCATGCCCATCGAGTCCTCGACGGTGACGAACTGCTCGCCGCCGCCCTGCAGATCGCGCTCGGTGCGGCCGAGCGTGGGCAGGATGAGCGCCCGCGCGCCGGTGATCACATGGGACCGGTTCAGCTTGGTGGACACATGGACGGTGAGGCGGGCGCGGCGCATCGCGGCCTCCGTCACCTCGGTGTCGGGGGAGGCGGCGACGAAGTTGCCGCCCATGGCGAAGAAGACCTTGGCGTGCCCGTCGCGCAGCGCCCCGATGGCCCGTACGACGTCCAGACCGTGCTCGCGGGGCGGGGCGAAGCCGAACTCCCGCTCCAGGGCGTCCAGGAAGGCCGGGGCGGGGCGCTCGAAGATGCCCATGGTGCGGTCGCCCTGCACATTGCTGTGCCCGCGCACCGGGCACACCCCGGCGCCGGGGCGGCCGACATTGCCCCGCAACAGCAGGAAGTTGACGACCTCTCGGATGGTGGGCACGGAGTGCTTGTGCTGGGTCAGCCCCATGGCCCAGCACACGATGGTGCGCTTGGAGGCGAGGACCATCCGCAGCGCCCGGTCGATCTCGGCCCGCTCCAGGCCCGTGGCGCGCAGGGTCTCGTCCCAGTCGGCGGCGCGGGCCGCGGTGGCGAACTCCTCGAACCCATGGGTGTGCTCGCGTATGAACTCCTCGTCGACCGCGCCCGGGGTGGTCTCGGCGGCCTCCAGGATCAGCCGGTTCAGGGCGCGGAAGAGGGCTTGGTCGCCGCCCAGCCGGATCTGCAGGAAGAGGTCGGTGAGCGCGGTGCCGGCGCCCACCAGGCCGCGCGGGGTCTGCGGGTTCTTGAACCGCTCCAGGCCTGCCTCGGGCAGCGGGTTGATGCTGATGATCTTCGCGCCGCCGGCCTTCGCCCGCTCCAGGGCGGAGAGCATCCGCGGGTGGTTGGTGCCCGGGTTCTGGCCGGCCACGATGATCAGATCGGCCTGGTGGAGGTCGTCCAGCAGCACGCTGCCCTTGCCCACGCCGAGGGTCTCGGTCAGCGCCGAGCCGGAGGACTCATGGCACATGTTCGAGCAGTCGGGCAGGTTGTTGGTGCCGAATTCGCGGGCGAAGAGCTGGTAGAGGAAGGCGGCCTCGTTGCTGGTGCGCCCCGAGGTGTAGAAGACGGCCTCGTCGGGGGAGGCGAGGGAGGCCAGTTCCTCGGCGATGATGTCGAAGGCGCGCTCCCAGGTCACCGGCTCGTACGACTCGGCGCCCTCGGGCAGGTACATCGGCTGGGTGAGGCGGCCCTGCTGGCCGAGCCAGTAGCCGCTGCGGGTGGCGAGGTCGGCGACGGGGTGTGCGGCGAAGAAGTCGGGGGTGACGCGGCGCAGCGTCGCCTCCTCGGCGACGGCCTTGGCGCCGTTCTCGCAGAACTCGGCCTTGTGGCGCTTGTCCGACTCGGGCCAGGCGCAGCCCGGGCAGTCGAAGCCGTCCTTCTGGTTGACCTTGAGGAGGGTGAGCGCGGTGCGGCGCACGCCCATCTGCCGCTGGGCGATGCGCAGGGTGTGGCCGATGGCGGGCAGTCCGGCGGCGGCGTGCTGCGGGGCGGCCACCTCGGGTGCGTCCTGCACCGGGTCGCCTGCGGGCGGCTTGGCTGCCATATCGCTTCTCCCTACGCGCTCGGAGACCAGGTCCTCACTCCTTGAGGTCCGATCCTTTCATGGCGCAGCTGGTTCTCGGGCGGGAGGCGGGGAGCGTTGTCGGTGGGGCGTGGCAGGATCGGGGGCGTGGCAGAGAAAGCATCGAAGAAGACCGCAGCGCCCGCGACCGCCGACCGTGCGGGAGACCGCCCCCGGCTGCTCCTGCTGGATGGGCATTCCCTGGCATATCGGGCGTTCTTCGCGCTGCCGGCGGAGAACTTCAACACCACCACCGGCCAGACCACCAACGCGATCTACGGCTTCATCTCGATGCTGGCGAACACGCTCCGTGATGAGCAGCCCACGCATCTGGCGGTGGCGTTCGACGTCTCGCGCAAGACCTGGCGCTCCGAGCAGTTCACCGAGTACAAGGCGAACCGCTCCAAGGCGCCCGACGAGTTCAAGGGGCAGGTCGAGCTGATCGGCGAGCTGCTCGACGCGATGAACATCACCCGCTTCGCGGTGGAGGGCTTCGAGGCCGACGACATCATCGCCACCCTCGCCACCCAGGCCGAGGCCGAGAATTTCGAGGTGCTGATCGTCACCGGCGACCGCGACTCGTTCCAGCTGGTCAGCGACCATGTCACGGTCCTCTATCCGACGAAGGGCGTCTCCGAGCTGACGCGGTTCACCCCCGCCAAGGTCGAGGAGAAGTACGGCCTCACCCCGCGGCAGTACCCGGACTTCGCCGCGCTGCGCGGCGACCCGTCGGACAACCTCCCCGGCATTCCGGGCGTCGGGGAGAAGACCGCGGCGAAGTGGATCAACCAGTTCGGCTCCTTCGCGGAGCTGGTGGAGCGGGTCGCCGAGGTCAAGGGCAAGGTCGGCGACAAGCTCCGCGAGCACCTGGAGGCCGTCAAGCTCAACCGCCAGCTGACCGAGCTGGTGCGGGACGTCGAACTGCCCGTCGGCCCCGACGGCCTCAAGCGCGTTCCGTACGACCGGCAGGCGATGTCGGTGATCATGGACGCGCTGGAGTTCCGCCACCAGAACTTCCGGGACCGGGTCCTGGCCGTCGACCCCGGCACTGCCGAGGAGGAGCCCGCGGCCGCGGCCCCCGGCGTCGAGGTGGACGGCGTCGTGATCGGCTCGGGCGACCTCGCCCCCTGGCTGGAGCGGCACGGCGCCGAGCCGCTGGGCCTGGCCACCGTCGACACCTGGGCGCTGGGCAGTGGCAGCGTGAGCCAGATCGCCCTGGCCACCGCCTCCGGCCCCGCCGTCTGCTTCGACCCGTCGGCAGTGGACGAGCCCGACGAGCGGGCCTTCGCCGACTGGATCGCGGACCCGGGCCGGCCGAAGGTGATGCACGACGCCAAGCGCGTCATGCGGGTCTTCGACGAGCACGGTTGGACCGTGGCCGGGGTCGCCATGGACACCGCGCTCGCCGCCTATCTGGTCAAGCCCGGCCGCCGCTCCTTCGCGCTGGACGCCCTGTCGGTCGAGTACCTGGGCCGCGAGCTGTCCCCGGCCGCCGCCGCGGAGAGCGGGCAGCTGGCCTTCGGCACCGACGAGCAGGCCGAGCAGGACGCCCTGATGACCCAGGCCCGGACGATCCTGGACCTCGGTGAGGCGTTCGGCGAGCGGCTCGCCGAGGTCGGCGCGGTCGAGCTGCTGCGCGATGTCGAGCTGCCGATCTCCGCGCTGCTGGCCCGCATGGAGAAGGCGGGCATCGCGGCGGACCGGGACTGGCTGGACCGCATGGAGCAGCAGTTCGCCGGGGCCGTGCAGCAGGCCGTCAAGGAGGCACACGCCGCGGTGGGCCATGAGTTCAACCTCGGCTCCCCCAAGCAGCTCCAGGAGGTGTTCTTCGGCGAGCTCGGCCTGCCCAAGACCAAGAAGACCAAGACCGGGTACACGACGGACGCGGACGCGCTGGCCTGGCTGGCCACCCAGACCGACCACGAACTCCCGGTGATCATGCTGCGCCACCGCGAGCAGGCCCGGCTCCGCTCCACCGTCGAGGGCCTGATCAAGACCGTCGCCCCCGGCGGCCGTATCCACACCACCTTCAACCAGACCGTGGCGGCGACCGGCCGGCTCTCCTCCACCGACCCCAATCTGCAGAACATCCCGGTGCGCACCGACGAGGGCCGGGCCATCCGGCGTGGCTTCGTCGTCGGCGAGGGCTTCGAGTCGCTGCTGACCGCCGACTACAGCCAGATCGAGCTGCGCGTCATGGCCCATCTGTCCGAGGACGAGGGCCTGATCGAGGCGTTCACCTCCGGTGAGGACCTGCACACCACGGTCGCCTCCCAGGTGTTCGGTGTGCCCAAGTCCGGGGTGGACCCGGAGATGCGCCGCAAGATCAAGGCGATGTCGTACGGACTGGCGTACGGGCTGTCGGCGTTCGGCCTGTCCCAGCAGCTGGGCATCACACCGGACGAGGCGCGCAAGCTGATGGACACCTTCTTCGAGCGGTTCGGCGGGGTGCGCGACTATCTCCAGCGGGTCGTCGACGAGGCCCGGGCCACCGGCTACACGGAGACCATGCTCGGCCGCCGCCGCTATCTCCCGGACCTCAACAGCGACAACCGCCAGCGCCGCGAGATGGCCGAGCGCATGGCGCTCAACGCGCCGATCCAGGGCACAGCCGCCGATATTGTGAAAATCGCGATGCTTCGGGTGGACGAGGCGTTGACGGAGGAAAAATTGTCGTCGCGGATGCTGCTCCAGGTGCACGACGAAATCGTGCTGGAAGTCGCCCCGGGGGAGCGGGAGCGGGTGGAGGCCCTGGTGCGCCGGGAAATGGCCGGAGCCTTCCAGCTCCGGGCCCCGCTGGACGTGTCCGTAGGGGCCGGACCGGACTGGGAATCGGCGGCGCATTAGGGCTGTTCGCGAACCGGGCCTCGGAACAGGGGGCCCGGACGGACCGCCGCCCTGGGGCGATACGGGCGGTACGTACCGGTAGCTGCGGGGCGGCAAGTTGTCGTAGTGTCACGAGGATTGACGTGGGGGAGCGCGCGCAGTGCTCGACAGGGAGGGACATACGCATGGCACCGCATATCGGCCGACGACTGCGCAAGGGAGCGGCCACGACGGCGGTGGCGGCGGTCGTGATGGCCGCTCTCACCGCCTCGCAGGCCCCTGGATTCGCCGGTACGGCCCGGGATCGGCACCACGACAGCGCGGATGAGACGCCGGCACCACCGTCGTCCGACGCCCCCATCGACGGCGGCTCGTCCTACCACACCGATCTGCCGCCCCTGCAGAAGCCCGGCAAGCCCGGTGCCTCCGTCGACCTGCCGGGGCTGCCGGACGGCGCCGCGGCCGCCGAGGCGGGCATACCCGCGAGCGTGCTCGACGCGTACAAGAAGGCCGAGGCGGCCCTCAAGGAGTCCAGGCCCGGCTGCAACCTCCCCTGGCAGCTGCTCGCCGCGATCGGCAAGGTCGAGTCCGGCCAGGCGCGCGGCGGCCGGGTCGACGCCGACGGCACGACGTACACGCCCATCCTGGGCCCGGTGCTCAACGGCAACGGCTTCGCCAGGATCACGGACACCGACGGCGGCGCGTACGACGGGGACTCCACCCACGACCGCGCCGTCGGGCCCATGCAGTTCATCCCGTCCACGTGGGCCACCTGGGGCCGGGACGGCAACGGCGACGGCGCGAAGAACCCGAACAACGTCTACGACGCCGCGCTCGCGGCCGGCGCGTATCTGTGCGCCGGCGACCGCGATCTGTCGGTCAAGGCCGACCTGGACCGGGCGATCCTCGGGTACAACCACTCCCAGGAGTATCTGGCCACCGTCCTGTCCTGGTTCGAGTACTACAAGAAGGGCACCCACGAGGTGCCCGACGGCGCCGGCGTGCTGCCCGACCCGGACAAGAACAACGGAGGCTCGGGCGGCGGTAAGGACCACGGCGGCAGCGGCTCGGAGAGCCCTACCCCGCTCCCCGACCCGACCCCGGGCGGCGGCGACGGCTCCACCCCCGAGCCCCCCGCGACCGGCTCCGGCGAGGTCGAGACCCCCGCCCCGGAGACGCCGTCCCCGGAAACCCCCGCCCCGTCCACCGTCTCCCGGCTCAAGGCCGTCGGCGCCACCGAGCTGACGGCCACGGCCGGCACCGAGTTCGCCGACAAGCCCAAGGTCCGCGCCGAGACCGCGGCCGGCAAGCCGGTCGCGGGCGTGCGCGTGCAGTACGAGATCCGCGGCGAGACCGACGCACGCTTCCCCGGGAACGCGACCCGCGTCTCCGCCTTGACCGGCAGCGACGGCACCGCCACCGCCCCGGCGCTGCGCGCGGGCGAGACCGCCGGCTCCTTCACCGTCCGGGTCACGGTCGTGGGCCGCACGGTGACCGCCGCTGACTTCGCCGCCACCGTCAAGGCCCGCCCCGCCCCGCAGGCCGACGCGCTGGCCCGCGCCGACGACAAGGCCCTCAAGGCCGAGACCGGCGGCTCCTTCGCCGACGCGGTCGCCGTCAAGGCCACCTACAAGGGCAAGGCCGCGGCCGGTGTGGCGGTGACCGCCACCATGATCGTCGACGATGCGGCGAAGGCGACGGACAAGCCCACCGAGAACGACAAGGGCCCCTACTTCAAGGGCGCCCTGGGCATGCCCGTCCGCACCCTGACCACCCTGAAGACGGACGCCAACGGGCAGCTGATCCTCCCCAAGATCTACACCGACGACCACGCGGGCACCTTCCTGCTCCGCCTCACCACCGCCGACGGCGTGGCCCTGACCATCGAGCTGACCGTCACCGAGCCCGCGGCCCAACCCACGGACCAGCCCACGGCCGAGCCCACATCTCAGCCCACGGCCCAGTAACCGGCCGAGGCCACCGAGCACCACCCCACCGCCCCTGCGCCCCCACCGGGCCAGGGGCGGTGCGACGTCCACGCCCACGCGTTCTCGCCTTCGTGTTCTCATCTCCGCCCCCCGTTGCTACGGTGCCCCAACCCTGACGCACCGTCAGGGCGTCCCGTACGCCGCAGCAACCGGAGGCTGAGACATGCGCGCCCTCGCCGCCGCCGCGATCGGACTGGCCGCCGCCCTCGCCCTCGTCTTCACGGTGACGGCCATCGGCGCCCCCAGCGGCAAGACCTCCCCCAAACCGCTGCTCACCACCGTCCCCGAGCACCCCTGAGCCCCGAGGGAGGGACATACCGCCATGCGCCGCAAAGCCAGCCTGGTGCTGCTCGCCTTCGCCGTCTTCTTCGCCGCCCTGTCGCCGCTGTTGCGCTGGTACGCCTTCCCCCGGCTGGCCAAGATCCCGCCCAGCGAGTACCAGACCGCCGTCCTCGAGGCCAAGCCCGCCGTCCTCCTCGACTACGGCACCATGCAGCCGAAGAAGGTCTCCAAGGTCAGCATCGTGCAGACGCTCCGCGGAAACGTCGCCGCGGCGAAGAAGGCGGGGAAGGCGGCCGGGCGCGATGTCGTCGTCTGGGACGCCCTGTCCTACATCGCCGGGCCCGACGGCAAAATGGTCTCCAAGATCCCCGAGCGCTATGTCTTCGACGCCCACTCCCAGGACCCCGTGCACCAGGGCGGCGAACACGTCGACGGGGACCCGGTCCGCCGGGAGGGCATCGAATACAAGTGGCCCTTCCTCACCGAGAAGCGCGATTACACCTACTTCGACGCCCAGACCAGGACGTCCGCGCCCATCCACTACAAGGGCACCCAGAACTTCCGAGGCCTGAAGGTCTACTACTTCGAGCAGACGATTCCCTGGACCAAGGTGAAGCTGCCGAAGATCATGCCGGTCGAGGGCGTCACCCCCGAGACCGTCCACAAGGCCGGCACCACCCGCTGGTACTCCACCAAGCGCATGTTCTGGGTCGAGCCCACCACCGGCGCGCCCGTCAAGGGGGAGGAGATCCACCGGGAGGAGCTGCGCGGCGGCACGCTGCTCGGCGGCCGCGACAAGGTGACCGTCTTCTCCGGCCATGTGAAGATGCGCGAGGACTACATCGAGCACACCGTGAAGATGGTCAAGTCCCAGCGGCAGCTGGTCCTCCTGCTCACCACCTATCTGCCCTGGGGCTTCCTCGCCCTCGGCGCCGGGCTGCTGACACTCTCCCTGGTGCTGGAGGCCCGCGGTCGCCGCCCGGGCAGCGGCACCGGGGCCCGCGACGAGTCCCCGGTCCCCCGGCCCGTACCCGCCCCGGTGTGACCGGGCCGGCGGGACTGTCAGTGCACGCCCGTACCGTACGCCCATGCCTACCAGCACCTGCCTGCCCAGCCCCGAACTCGCCGACCAGCTCGTCGAACTGGCGCGCCTGGAATGGACGCCCGGCGCCACCGCGGCCGCCGCCGAACGCTTCGGCTGGACGCCGGTGCAGGACGAGGAGTGCCACCTGCCGTTCTGCTACTACTACGAGGCCGACGACTTCGACGAGGAGCTGGCCACGGGCGGGCTCAACGGCAACATCGACTGGCTGGAGAAGCACTACGCCCACGACCCCGGGTGGCGCTTCGAGCGCGACAGCGGACGCGCTCACTTCGATGCGCAGTGGCGCGCCGCCGTCGCCCTGTTCACCCAGCGGCTGGGGAAGCCGGAGGTCACCGTGCGCCACGAGAAGGGCAAGTCGCCGTGGTACTACGCGGCGTGGCGCTGCGCGGGGAACGCGCTGGTGGTCGGCCAGTGCACGGACAGCGGCTCGTATATGACCTTCGAGCAGGCGCTCGTCTGGATCGCCCCCTACCCGGCCGGGCGGCCGTTCCCGGGGGCGGGCGGGTTCGACAGCCTCATCGAGTGCTGAACGGGCCCCGCGCCGGGGCTCAGCGACGGGAGTTGGTACGCCGCGTCGGCTCGGCCGCCGCCGGGTCCTCCGGCCACGGGTGCCTGGGATACCGGCCGCGCAGCTCGGCGCGCACGGAGCGGTACCCCTCCCGCCAGAAGGACGCCAGATCGGCCGTGACCGCGGCGGGGCGCCCGGCCGGTGACAGCAGGTGGACGAGGAGCGGCACCCGCCCGCCCGCGATCCGGGGCGTCTCCTGCCACCCGAACAGCTCCTGCAGCTTGACGGCCAGCACGGGCTGCTCCTGGCCGTAGTCCACCCGCACCCGCGAGCCGCTGGGGACCCGCACCCGCTCGGGGGCCAGCTCGTCGAAGCGCGCCGCGTCCCCGGTCGCCCAGGGCAGCAGCCGGGCGAGCGCCTGACCCGTGTCCGCGCGCTCCAGGTCGGCCCGCCGCCGTGCCCGGTCGAGCTCCGGGCCCAGCCACGCGTCCAGCTCCGTCAGCAGCGCCGGGTCGGACACATCCGGCCAGGGGCCGCCCAGCTCCCGGCGGAGGAAGGCCAGCCGCTGCCGGAGGACGACCGCCTCAGCGGGCCAGCGCAGCAGCCCGAGCCCCTCGGCGCGCAGCCCGTCCCGCAGCGCGGCGCGCACCAGCCGCGGATCGGGCGCGGCCAGCGACCGTGCCGCCAGCTCCACCGCCCCCAGCCGCTCCACCCGCCGCGCCACGACGTCCCCGCCGGACCAGCCGACCTCCTCCCGCTGCTCGTACAGGGCCGTCGCCGCGATACGAGCCGTCTCCTCGTCCACGACGGCCGCGAGCCGCACCCGCGCCGACGCCGCCGAGACGGGCCGGTCCGCGACAGCCACCGCCAGCCACGGCGCGTCCCGCAGCCGAGACCCCTCACCGAGCTCCGCGCCGGTGCCCGACGCCATGAGATACGCCCGCTCGCCCCGCCGCCGCGCCACCCGCTCAGGAAACGCCAACGCGGCCACCAGCCCCGCGACGGCGTCATCGCTCACCGGACCCGCGCCACGGGCGTCCGGCGCGTGCCCCGAGGACCGCAGCGCGCTCAGCGCGCTCTCAAGGCGGCGCGCCTCCTGGCGCCAGCGGGCGGCGTACGCGTCCGTGCCGCGCCGGGCGGCGCGCCACGCGGCGGCCAGGTCGTCGCCGTACTCCCTGGGCGGCTCCTCGCTGAGCAGGGCCACGGCCTCCGCCGCACGGCGCGCGCCCACCTCTGGCGCGCCGTCCAGCAGCGCCCGCGCGAGCCGGGGGTGGAGGCCCAGGCGGGCCATGCGCGTGCCCCGGTCCGTGGCCCGCCGGGCCCCGTCCACGGCGCCGATCGCGGTCAGCACCTCGCGCGCGGCGGTCAGCGCACCGCCCGGCGGCGGGTCGAGCAGCGCGAGGCCGGAGGCGTCGGGGTCTCCCCAGCACGCCGTCTGCAGCGCGAACGCCGTCAGGTCCGCGACGCTGATCTCCGGGGACGGGAAGCGCGGCAGCCGGGCGTCCTCGGCCTCCGGCCAGCAGCGGTAGACGGTGCCCGGTGCCTCGCGCCCGGCCCGGCCCGCCCGCTGCCGGGCCGCGGCCCGTGAGGCGCGTACGGTCGTCAGCGCGCTCAGGCCGCGCGCGTGGTCCATCCGCGGCTCGCGCGCCAGCCCGCAGTCCACGACGACCCGTACGCCCGGGACGGTCAGGCTCGACTCGGCGACCGAGGTCGCCAGGACCACCCGCCGTGGCGCCGTCGATCCCGCGCCCGCGAGCACCGCGTCCTGCGCGGCGGCGGGGGCGCGCCCGTGCACCTGCAGCACCTCCGCGTCGGCGCCGCCGAGCAGCCCGGCGACCCGCGCGATCTCCCCGACGCCCGGCAGGAAGCACAGCACGTCCCCCTCCCGCTCGCGCAGCGCCCGCCGCACCACCGCCGCGACGTGGTCGAGCAGGGCGGGGTCCACCCGCATCCCGTGCGGCGGGCGGAGGGGGCGCGCGGGCGGCGCCCACACCACCTCGACCGGATGGGACACGCCCTCGGCGGACACGACCGGCGCCGGCTCGCCGTCCGCGCCCAGCAGCCGGGCCCAGCCCTCCGCGTCCGTGGTCGCGGACGCGGCGATCAGCCAGAGGTCGGGCCGCAGGGTGGCCCGTACGTCCAGCAGGAAGGCGGCGGCCGTATCGGCGTCCAGGTGCCGTTCGTGGCACTCGTCGAGCACCACCGCGTCGACCTCGGCGAGCTCGGGGTCGCGCTGCAGCCGCTGCAGCAGCACACCGGTGGTGACCACCTCCACGACGGTCTCGCGGCTCACCCGCCGCTCCCCGCGCACCGTGAATCCGACCCGGCCGCCCGTCGCCTCCTCGCCCAGCAGCCACGCCATCCGCCGCGCCGCGGCCCGCGCCGCGATCCGCCGTGGCTCGGCGACCAGCACCCGTCGCGGGGGCCCGCCGGCGGGGCCCGCCGCCCCGGCGAGCTCCAGGGGCACCAGTGTCGTCTTGCCGGTCCCGGGCGGGGCGCACAGCACCGCAGCGCCCCGGTCGTCGAGCGCGCGCCGCAGGGCGGGCACGGCATCGCGTACGGGAAGCGCTTCGAGCGCGGTGATGCGGGGCGTACGGGGCGCGCTGGGCGTACGGCGGACGGTCATCGGGTCATCCTGTCAGTCGAGGGGACGCGGCCCGCCGGGCGCGCCCGCCCCGCCTCGCCCGCCGGCCCCGCCAGCTGGTCCCGCCCGTCAGGCCCGCTCGCACACGAAGATCGCTGTCCCTGGGATCAGATTCCCGCGCAGCGGGGACCAGCCGCCCCACTCCTGGTCGTTCCAAGCGGGCCATTCCGGCTCGACGAGGTCGAGCAGCCGGAATCCCCCGGCCACCACGTCCCGCACCCGGTCGCCCAGCGTCCGGTGGTGCTCGACATAGACGGCACGGCCCGTCTCGTCCTGCTCGACGTACGGCATGCGGTCGAAGTAGGAGGCGGCGACACTCAGCCCCTCGGGGCCGGGTTCGTCCGGGAACGCCCACCGTATGGGGTGCGTCACCGAGAACACCCACCGCGCGCCCGGCCGCAGCACCCGGTGGACCTCGCGCATCACCCGCACCGGGTCGGCGACGAAGGGGATCGCCCCGTACGCCGAGCACGCGAGGTCGAAGGACGCGTCCCGGAAGGGGAGCGCCGTGGCGTCGGCCTGGACGAGCGCGACCGGCCCCGGGCCCGCCGTACCCGCCGCGCCGGCTGCGCCGATTTCGGTATCGATCCGCAGCGCGTGCCGAAGCTGCCGGTGGGAGATGTCGAGCGCCACCGGCCGCGCCCCCTGCGCCGCGAGCCAGCGGGAGCACTGCGCCGCGCCCGCCCCGACCTCCAGGACGGCCAGCGCCTCGAGGCCGTCCGCCGGCCCGAGCAGCCCGGCCTCGGCCTCGTCGAGGCCCTCGGGGCCCCAGACGAAGCGGTCGTCGCCCAGGAAGCCGCCGTGCTCCTCCTGATACTCGTCCGCGTTGCGGTCCCACCAGCCGCGGCTGGCCCGGCTGCTCTCCGCGTCGTCGGCGATCCGCCGGGTGGCCGTGGGCTCCTCCGGCTCGCTCGCCGTCGCCGTGAGATCTGTTGTCGCCATGGGATCTCCAGGGGCGCCGGGCGTGCCGGGCTCGTCGGTTGCACGGGGCATGTGTTCTTGGACCATCGGGCGCGTCGTCGTACTCTCTGTATCGACCTGTGGCTGTGGGGAACGGCTGTCCGCGTCGCAGCACGAACCGTGCGATTTGCCGGGTTTGGGGCGAAATGCCCAGCGTGTGCTCTTCGTGTATTGACCCTGCCCGGCTGCCCCCGTATGCTACAAGTTGCGCTGCGGGCCTGCGCGCCTCAGACGGAGCAGGTCGCGCTCGCATCTGTTGTATGTCCCTCGGTCACCGAGGCGCTTTTCGATCCCTCGGGAAGAGATCAACGCCTCCGAGGCTGTCCGGCTTCTGCAGTGCGATAACGGGTCCTCGGCGTAGCAGTACCTACGACTTCATGTCCGTACCGGAGCCCTTTCCCACATGACGAGCAGCACCGAGGCAACCCGCACCACCCCGCAGGTGGCGGTAAACGACATCGGTTCCGAGGAAGCCTTCCTCGCCGCGATCGACGAGACGATCAAGTACTTCAACGACGGCGACATCGTCGACGGCGTCATCGTGAAGGTCGACCGGGACGAGGTCCTGCTCGACATCGGTTACAAGACCGAAGGCGTCATTCCTTCCCGCGAGCTTTCGATCAAGCACGACGTCGACCCGAACGAGGTCGTGGCCGTCGGCGACGAGATCGAGGCCCTTGTCCTCCAGAAGGAGGACAAGGAAGGCCGCCTGATCCTCTCGAAGAAGCGTGCCCAGTACGAGCGTGCCTGGGGAACCATCGAGAAGATCAAGGAAGAGGACGGCATCGTCACCGGTACCGTCATCGAGGTCGTCAAGGGTGGTCTCATCCTCGACATCGGCCTCCGTGGCTTCCTCCCCGCCTCCCTGGTGGAGATGCGCCGCGTCCGCGACCTTCAGCCCTACGTGGGCAAGGAGCTCGAGGCCAAGATCATCGAGCTGGACAAGAACCGCAACAACGTGGTCCTGTCCCGCCGTGCCTGGCTGGAGCAGACCCAGAGCGAGGTCCGCCAGACCTTCCTCACCACCCTCCAGAAGGGCCAGGTGCGCTCCGGCGTCGTCTCCTCCATCGTCAACTTCGGTGCCTTCGTGGACCTGGGTGGCGTCGATGGTCTGGTCCACGTCTCCGAGCTGTCCTGGAAGCACATCGACCACCCGTCCGAGGTCGTCGAGGTCGGCCAGGAGGTCACGGTCGAGGTCCTGGACGTCGACATGGACCGCGAGCGCGTGTCCCTGTCGCTCAAGGCGACCCAGGAAGACCCGTGGCAGCAGTTCGCCCGGACCCACCAGATCGGCCAGGTCGTCCCGGGTAAGGTCACCAAGCTGGTGCCGTTCGGTGCGTTCGTCCGCGTCGACGAGGGCATCGAGGGCCTGGTCCACATCTCCGAGCTGGCCGAGCGCCACGTGGAGATCCCGGAGCAGGTCGTCCAGGTCAACGACGAGATCTTCGTCAAGGTCATCGACATCGACCTCGAGCGCCGCCGCATCAGCCTCTCGCTGAAGCAGGCCAACGAGGCCTTCGGTGCCGACCCGTCCGTGGTCGAGTTCGACCCGACCCTGTACGGCATGGCCGCGTCCTACGACGACCAGGGCAACTACATCTACCCCGAGGGCTTCGACCCCGAGACCAACGACTGGCTCGAGGGCTTCGAGACCCAGCGCGAGGCATGGGAGACCCAGTACGCCGAGGCGCAGCAGCGCTTCGAGCAGCACCAGGCGCAGGTCATCAAGTCGCGCGAGGCGGACGAGCAGGCCGCTGCCGAGGGGGCGGGCGGCGCCGCCCCGGCGCAGGGTGGTGGCCAGGCGTCCGGCGGTTCGTACTCCTCGGAGTCGGCCGACAACTCCGGCGCCCTGGCGTCGGACGAGGCGCTGGCCGCGCTCCGCGAGAAGCTGGCCGGCGGCCAGAGCTGAGCTCGGCTGCCAACGGCTTCGGCCGCCACAGCTCCGGCTGAGCGGCTGAGCGGCTGACCGACGTAAGGCCCGCTCTCCTTGGAGAGCGGGCCTTACGCATGCCCGGGCGCGGGCAGCGGATCCACGCCGGCGACAGCTATGCGTGCCCCTGCACGGTGACGGAGTCGACCGTGACGCTCTCCGCCCTCTCGATCATGATCCCTTGGCGGCCGCCGGTGACCGTGATGCCCCGGACCGTCCAGTACGAGGCGCCGTCCAGGTGCAGCCCGAACGCGTGGCCGTCGCTCGCCGTGAGCACCGCTCTCGGGGAGCCGGTGAGCGTGATCCGGGAGCCGGAGGTCCCCGAGGTGGTGATCACGAAGCCGCCGCGGTAGGTGCCGTCGGCGAGCTCGATGGTGTCGCCGGGCCTGGCCGCCGCGAGGGCGTCCTTGAGCTGGGCCGCGTCGGAGACGGCGATCGGCCGGGCGGAGTTCTCGCGGCCGTCCTCGGCGGCGGTTCCGGCGGCGACCAGCCCGCCCATGGCGAGGATCCCGGCGGCGGGCGCGGCGATGAGGGCGCGGGTGGGGGTGCGGGAGTGCATGGGGGGTTCCGCCTTCCTGCGGTGGTCAGGGGTGGCACCTTCGTGACGCGCATATGTTCTTGTGGCTGAACGTGAGACGACAGCGTGAACCTCTGACGGGTCGCGAAGCTAGAGCCGGCGCCTGGGCGCGTCAACCCCCTCGTGACGCTCCGTCACCATCAGTATGAGCTGGGGGATGGCCGCGCGGACGACGCGAAGTCGAGTGTGGGGCCGGGAATGCGGCGCCCCCCGCCCGACGTTCCCGAAGCGGAACACAAGGAGGAGCGGTCACAGTGCTAGATCCGCAGGATTTGTACGCATGGGAGCCGAGCGGACTCGCGGAAGTCGACGCGATAACCTCCCGGGACTCGGCCGGGCTGGTGCTGCTCTACCACTTCGACGGCTATATCGACGCCGGCGAGACCGGCGACCAGATCGTGCAGCGGCTGCTCGACGGGCTGCCGCACCAGGTCGTCGCGCGCTTCGACCACGACCGGCTCGTCGACTACCGGGCGCGCCGCCCCCTGCTCACCTTCAAGCGCGACCGCTGGACCGCGTACGAGACCCCCGCGATCGAGCTGCACCTGATGCGCGACGCGACCGCGGCCCCCTTCCTGCTGCTCTCCGGGCCCGAACCGGACGTGGAGTGGGAGCGGTTCGCGGCGGCCGTGGGCCAGCTGATCGAGCGGCTCGGGGTGCGGCTGTCGGTGAACTTCCACGGCATCCCCATGGGCGTGCCGCACACCCGCCCCGTCGGCATCACCCCGCACGGCAATCGCTCCGACCTGATGCCCGGTCACCGGGGCTACTTCGACGAAGCCCAGGTGCCCGGCAGCGCCGAGTCCCTCGTCGAGTACCGGCTCGCCGAGGCCGGCCATGACGTGCTCGGCGTCGCCGCCCACGTCCCGCACTACCTGGCCCGCTCCGCCTACCCCGACGCGGCGCTCACCGCGCTGGAGGCGATCACCGCGGCCACCGGCCTGGTGCTGCCCGGAGCGGCCCACGCGCTGCGCAACGAGGCGCTCAAGACCCAGGAGGAGATCGAGCGGCAGATCTCGGAGGGGGACGAGGACCTCGTCGCGCTGGTACGCGGCCTTGAACACCAGTACGACGCGGTGGCTGGGGCGGAAAGCCGCGGCAGCCTGGTCGCCGAGCCGGTCGAGCTGCCCTCCGCGGATGAGCTGGGGGCCGAGTTCGAGCGATTCCTGGCCGAACGGGAGGGCGATGGGACCGCGTAGACCGCATAGGCTGACCCCATGCTGAGGCTGGGACTCACGGGCGGAATCGGCGCGGGCAAGAGCGAAGTGTCGCGCATGCTGTCCTCATACGGAGCGGTGCTGATCGACTCCGACCGGATCGCCCGCGAGGTGGTCGAGCCGGGGACCCCCGGACTCGCGGCCGTGGTCGCCGAGTTCGGGCCCGGTGTCCTCGCCCCCGACGGCGGCCTGGACCGCCCGAAGCTCGGCGGCATCGTTTTCGGCGACCCGGAGCGGCTGCGCGCCCTGAACGCGATCGTGCACCCCCTGGTCCGCGCCCGCTCCGCCGAGCTGGAGGCCGCCGCCGGGCCGGACGCCATCGTCGTCCACGACGTCCCCCTCCTCGCCGAGAACGGCCTGGCGCCCCTGTACGACGTGGTGATGGTTGTCGACGCGGCGCCCGGGACCCAGCTCGACCGGCTGGTGCGGCTGCGCGGCATGACCGAGGACGAGGCGCGGGCCCGGATGGCGGCCCAGGCGACGCGCGAGGAGCGGCTGGCCGTGGCCGATGTCGTGATCGACAACGACGGCCCGTTGGAGGAGCTGGAGCCGCAGGTCAGAAAGGTCTGGGCGGACCTGGCCGAGCGCGCGGCGGGCGGCGCGCGGACCGAGGGCTGACCGACGCCAGGGGGCCGCCCGCGCCGGGGCTCTGGCGGGAATGCGCCGTGTGGCGTCATTGTTGTCTAGCCCGTACCAACGATCACCCGACCAACGATCACCCCGCACCAAGCGATCACCTCGCCCGACGACCACCTCGCGCCGACGGTGATCGTCAGCGCGCTCCGGGAAGGAAACGGTTGTGTCCGAGCCCACGCCCGAGACCCATGTCATCGACTACCGCGCGGCCGAGCAGCTGCTGGCCGCCCGCGACCCGCGCGGCGCGGTGAAGCTGCTCGACTCGGTCATCACCGCCCACCCCGAGAACACCGCGGCCCGGCTGCTGCGGGCGCGCGCCTTCTTCGGTGCGGCGCAGCTCCGGGCGGCGGAGCTGGAGTTCCAGCTCGTCCTGGAGCGCGAACCGGACAACGCCTTCGCCCACTTCGCCCTCGGCCGCACCCTGGAGCGCGCCAACCGCCCCGCCGAGGCGACCCGCCACTTCCGTCTGGCGGCGGCGCTCGACCCGCGCCCGGACTTCGTCAGGGCCGCGCGCTTCGGCGAAAACGGCTGAGCCTCGGCCCCCGCCGGCCCGCCGGACAGGGGCCGCGCACCGGCGCGTACGGCGGCACATCCCGGCCGGGCTGGTAGTGCGGCCCCTGCCGGATGTGCCGGACGACCAGGACCAGGTCGGCGAGGGTGAGGGCGGCCAGCACAGCGCAGGCGGCCGCCCAGCCGGGCCGGTGGACCATCAAGAAGGCCACCGTGCCCGCGACGGTCCAGGCCAGGCCCCACAGGGCCAGCACACAGCGTATGCGCAGCGGGCTGCGTGCGTGCAGCGGCTCGTCGCCCGTACGGATCAGTCGGCTCGGCATGGCTCACCATCTCCCACTACGAATCTAACGCCGTACTCCCGGCGCGATCCGGGATCCGGCGTCTGGAATCATGGCCCGAGCATCTGAGCATCTGAGCATCTGAGCACGTCAGCATGTACCTCCGGGCGCCGCCCCGGGCGATGAGGAGCCGCGCGATGATCCGCGAGTCATGGGACGAAACGGCCGCCAGGCGGGCTCGCATCCGCGGCTGCCTGCTCGGGGGCGCGATCGGCGACGCCCTGGGCAACCCGATCGAGTTTCTGTCCCTGAGCAGGATCCGCGAGACCTACGGGCCGGAGGGGATCACCGCGCTGGTCCCGGACTCGGACGGCGTCATCGGCCGGATCACCGACGACACCCAGATGACCATGTTCACGGCCGAGGGGCTGATACGGGCCTGCGCCAGGGCCACGGCCAAGGGCATCGGCGGCGCCGAGGTCGCCATCGTGCGCCACTCCTATCTGCGCTGGCTCGACACCCAGAACCACCCCGCCCCGCCGCCCGCGCGGCAGGGCCAGGACCAAGATCTGGTCCGCTCCGGCTGGCTGCGCGAGCAGAAGTGGCTGTACGCCCGCCGCGCCCCCGGCGGCGCCTGCCTGTCCGGCCTCGCACAGGAGCACATTCCCTCGTCCTCCGACGCGCTCGACGGCACCCCCGGCCCGGTGAACACCGGCTCCAAGGGCTGCGGCACCGTGATGCGCTCCGCGCCCTTCGGGCTCACCGGCGCGGGCGCCCGCGAGTCGTTCGAATTCGCCGCCCACTGCGCCCAGATCACCCATGGCCACCCCACCGGCTACTACGCCGCCGGCGCCCTGGCCGCGATGATCGACCTCCTCCTCGACGGCGACTCCCTGGAGGGCTCCGTCCTGCGCACCCTGGAGCTGCTCTCCCGCTACTCGGGACACGAGGAGACGAGCGCCGCGCTGCGCAAGGCCGTCGATCTGAACGCGCAGGGCGAGCCCACCCCGGAGAAGACCGAGTCGCTCGGCGGCGGCTGGATCGCCGAGGAGGCCCTGGCGATCGCGGTCTACTGCGCCCTGGCCCATACGGCGCCGCGGCGCACCCTCTACAGCAAGGGCGGCGGGATCGGCTACGACCCGAAGTGGCGGCGCACCCCCCTCCAGCGGGCCCTGCTGCTGTCCGTCAACCACTCCGGCGACAGCGACTCGACGGGCTCCATCTGCGGCAATCTGCTGGGCGCCCACTACGGCGACCTCCGCCTGCCCCCGATGTGGCTGGCGCAGATCGAGGGCCGGGGCACCATCGCCGAACTCGCCGACGACTTCTCCTCCGTGTTCCACCAGTCGATCGAGACGTACGAGTTCGACGGCATGATCTTTCCGCGCTCCCGTTACCCCCTCTACTGAGCCGCTGACCGCCGAGCAGCCGAACAATCCGTTCGATCGCTGTCCCACCCGCCTGTTAACGTGCGGGGTGTGGCGAAACTGAACCAGATCATCGCCGTGGAGAAGGGCGTCAAGTCCAAGTCGCAGCAGGACCTGACGGCCGCGCACCACGGTCTGCAAAAGCCGGCCCTGCTGGCCGGCATATCCCGTACGTACCAGCCCAAGGACGAGGAGGGCGAGCAGCTGCCGCCCGAGTCGACCCGCGTGCAGGTCAAGGCCGAGGATGTGCTCCGCGACACCGCGGCCATCCTCACCCGGCTCTTCGACGTCACCGCCACCAAGGACTGGTCGAACTGCGCGGCGAGGGCGGATGTGACGGTCGAGGGCCGCACCCTCCTGCGCGACGTCCCGGTCTCCTATCTCCTCTTCCTCGAGAAGCAGCTGACCGACCTCAACGCCCTGGTCCGTAAGCTGCCGGTGCTCGACGCCGCCGAGTCCTGGTCGCTGGACCCCTCCACGGACTCCTGGAAGACCGAGCCGGTCCGCACCGTTCGCACCAAGAAGGTCCCCCGCAACCACGTCAAGGCGGAGGCCACGGACAAGCACCCGGCCCAGGTCGAGGTCTACCACGAGGACATCCCGGTCGGCTACTGGACCACCGTCAAGTTCTCCGGCGCCCTCCCGGCCCGCCGCGTCAACGAGCTCCTGGACCGGGTCGAAAAGCTCCAGCAGGCGGTCAAGTTCGCCCGCGAGGAGGCGAACGGCGCGGAGGCCGCCGATCAGCGCGTCGGTGACGTGGTCTTCGGCTACCTCTTCGGGTAGCGTGATGAACTCCCCGTCGGCCTCAGCGCGGGCGGGGTGCGCGAGGAGCGCAAGCTGAAGCTGAAGCTTGTCGTGACGGCGCGGTCGTCAGTGGAGGTTCAAATCCTCCTCCCGGCGCTCATCCACGGGCCGGGGTAGCCCAAGTCCGGCAGAGGCAGACCGCGATCAATCTCAGACTCTCGCTCCAGACTCAGCATTCGCCGCCGATCGCCGGATCGACCGGGCCCGGGCCCTAGTCGTCGGATGCCGGTTCAAGTCCGGCCCGTGCAGCTTCGATGCGCGGTAGTTCAAAGGCAGAACACGACGACATGAGACTGACCTGTGCTCTCAACTGAGCCGGCGTGCGCAATTGGGCGGCATCACAGGGCTCGGGGGCAGGCTACGCCCCCGGGCCCGCTCGCATGGGTGGACGCCGTGCCCGAACACCGGGGCGGTGGCCGAGGACTCCAGTGCCCCGGCCGTCCTCTGCCCTCCACTCCTATTCGTACTCCGTTCCGCCCTTGCGCGTCAGATACGCACCGCTGACCACCTTGGCGATGGCTCGTCCGCCGAGCACGGAGCTGTACCGATCGTTCGTCGCCCGGACCACCACCCCCTCCCGGATGTGCGACCCGGTTCCGGAGACGGTCTCGCGCCCCTCGGCCAGCTCCAGCACCCGCCCGGCGTCGTACGGCCCGGTGTACAGCGTCGGCACCACCGGCAGTCCGCCGTCCAGCGTCTTCGCCAGTTCCTCCGGGTCCAGCCAGCGAGACCGCCCGTCGACGTCCACCGCGATGTCGAACACGGCGTATCCGGGCACGCCGCGCCGGCTGTCGGTCCCGTATCCGAGGTCCTGCACCCCGCCCCCGTACACCTCGCCGAAGATGCCGACCCGCGCCGCCCCCAGCTCGGCGGCCACCCGCGCCGCCAGCGCGGGCACGCCGTGCCCGCGCACGGCCCGCCAGTAGAGGTTCTTCTCGTCCTCCACCAGCGCCAGCCGCTGAGCCCCCAGCCCCTTCGACGTCACCCGCACATCCCCGCCGTCCGCGAAGTACGTCAGGCAGCACGCCGTCCCGTGCAGCTTCTCGGTGACCGCGACGGCCTCCCCGTCCTCGAACACGTCCGGATAGCGCTTGAGGTTCTCGATGTCGATCCACGGCATCAGATCCGGCGCGGGCTCCACCTGTCCGCTCATCGAGATCGGCACCGGCGGCACCCACTTGACGATCCCGAGCCGTTCGGCGAAGTCCTCGCCCTCCCGCGCCGCCCGTTCCAGGTCCACGTCAGCCAGCACCCGCGGCCGGCACACCAGCCCCTGTGACAGCTCCCCGCGCAGCCGGATCGCCTTGACCCGGTTGTGCCCGGCCCCCGCCAGCTTCCCCGTCAGCCCCAGCTCACCGATCAGCTCCTCGGGCAGCACCGCCTGTTCCGGCACATACACGGCGAACTCCCCCGACCGGAAGGCCCCCTTGGCCACCACGGCCCGGTACAGCCCCACCTGCGCCAGCTCCAGCGCGTCGGCGTTCGGGTGCTCATGAATGGTCAGCCGCTCAGCGGTGACGCGCAGCGTCGACATGCTCGGGTCCCCGTCCCTCGTTCAGTGGTGTGCCACCACTGTGCGGCGGGGGCGAGCGGACCGGCCACCGATTTTGTGGTCAGGCCGTGCCGCGGCGCTCCGCGCGGCGCCGGCGGAGCCAGCGCCGGATCTTGTGCAGGAAGGGGTAGCGCTCGCGCTGCTCGCGGGCGCTGCGGTCGAGCTCTTCCATCAGGCGCATGGAGCGCTGTTCCATGTCCAGCTCGTCGAGGATCCGGTCGATCTCGGCGAGCAGCGCGCCGTGGAGCTGCCATTGGCGCGGGTGCTCCTGGACGCGATCGAGGAGGGCGTGGGCGACCACGTCGCGGCTCGCGTGGGCCTTGGCGAGCTCGCTGGCCAGCCGGGACTCGGCCTCCTCGGCGTTGGCGCTGACCTGGGTGGTGACCAGGACGGCGAAGCTCTCGACGGCCGAGGCGAGGTGGACGAAGAGGTTTTCCAGGGCGGCCGCCACGTCGGGCGGGAACAGGGGCTCGTCGGTCCGCTTCTTGGCGAGGTCGGTGAGGGTGCGGGCCAGGACGCGCAGCACGACCATGCAGATTTCCAGGGTGTCCAGGCCGGTGCGCAGCATGACGCGGTAGAGCAGCCCCTCCCTGACGCGGGGGTTGAGCCGCAGGCTGTCCTCCGCCTGCCGGAGCGCGCCGTCCACCTGGGCGATGTCCTGGTCGAGGCGGCGGGCCTCGTGGAGCCGGGCGGCGGCGCGTTCGACGGGGGTGTGGCCGCCGAGCTCCTCGCCGATGTGCAGCAGCAGTCGGCGCATGCGGCGGGCGAGGTCCTCGATGGACTCGCCGGCGGTCTCCACCCACACCGGCGGGGCGAGCAGGAGGTTGAAGGCCAGGCCCACCCCGGCGCCGATCAGCGTCTCCAGCACCCGGTCCCAGGCCGTGTTCGCGACCCGGGTCACGCCGAGGACCAGCATCGCGCTGATCGCCACCTCGGCGACGAACTCGCTGACCCGTACGACATGGCCGACCGTCAGCGCGACCAGGATGATCAGCCCCAGGCTCCACCAGGTCAGCCCCACCAGCGCGCTGAACCCGATCGCGATGATCACGCCGACGACCACGGAGTTCACGCGGCGGACGCCGGTGGTGATGGTGGCGTAGAGGGTGACCTGCACCACCAGCAGGGCGGTGAGCGGGGCGGTGAGCGGGGCCGGTTCGGTGCTCAGCTGCAGGGCGACGACGTAGGCGATGGTCGCGGCGGCCGTCGAACGCAGCGTCTGCACGACGACCGGGTCTTTCCGCCGTTTGACGAGGTCCGCCACTGGGTCGAGAACATCTGGCACGTTGTGCCCCTTCCCGCATCAGAAGTCACACAGGCATCACTACGACGGCTTGCCACCTGAGCGACCCTCACACGCCACGCGCAACCACGGACGGGCTAACGTGTGGGTCGTGATCACGCCATTCAACGAGCACGGAGACGCCGCCCCGCTGCCGGGCAGCACGGGCCCCACGGCCACGGCGGAGGCACATCCGCGCCAGGTCGGCCGGGTGCGCACGCAGTACGCGCCGGACCCGGACGGCGACCCGGACCCCGGGGAGATCGTCTGGACCTGGGTGCCGTACGAGGAGATGGACGGCCGCGGAAAGGACCGGCCGGTGCTCGTCGTCGCCCGGGAGCGCGGCGGGACCCTGCTGGCCGTACAGCTGTCGAGCAAGCGGCACGACGACGACCGCGAGTGGGTGGCCATCGGGTCCGGGCCGTGGGACCGGGCCGGGCGCGACTCCTGGGTGGACCTGGACCGGGTGCTGCGGGTGCACCCGGAGGGCATGCGCCGGGAGGCCTGCGCCCTGGACCGGCCGCGCTTCGACCGGGTCGTGGCCCGGCTGAGGCAGCGGTACGGCTGGAGCTGAGCGGGAGAGCCCGACGGATAGGGCGGGTCGCCAGGGCGCAGGTGTCAGGCGTCGGCCAGCGCCAGCAGCTTGGTGACCGTGTTCCAGTTGCGGGCCGTCATCGCGACCCCGAGCGGCGCCCGCGTGACCTTCTCCGCCAGCTTGGAGCGGCCGACGCCGTCCGGGGCGCGCAGATAGATCTCCCGGCCGACGAGCCGGAACTCGTCCGGGGCGTACGAGGCCAGATCCAGGGCGTCCAGCGGGGCCGGGTCGGCCGGGGCGGCCGACAGGAACACCACGTGCAGCGTCCTGGGCTCGGCCGTGGCCTCCGGGTAGGGGTTGGCCTCGACGGTGGCGGCGAGCTCGTCGCGGGTACGGACGACCACCGGCACCGTCAGCCCGAGGTCGGCGGTGATGCGGTCGGCGATCGTACGGGCCGTCCGCTCGGGCGGGGTGCCGGGGTCGGCGAAGACGATGTTGCCGGTCTGCAGATGGACGGTGACGTCCTCGAAGCCCAGGTCCCGCATCAGCTCGCGCTGCCGCGCCATCGGGAACTTGTTGTGGCCGCTGACATTGATGCCGCGCAACAGCGCGATTTGGGACGGCATGGCGGGGGCTCCTCCGGATGGGATGAGCGGATCCTACGCTCGCGTCCAGTAGCGTGACTTTTCCGGGACGCGGAGCGATCAGGGGGCGACGAGGTGTCAAGGGCCGCTGACGGCGGGGCGGATGACCAGGGGTGGCCCACTGCGGGGCCGACGATGGGGAACGAGGTCTCCGGCACCGTTCACGGACCCGTCGTACAAGCCGGCCGGCTGCACGGCGGCGTGCACTTCCACTACCAGACGCCGCCTGCCCCGCCCCCGGCCCGGGTGCCGCGGCAGGTGCCCGCGGGCACGGCGTCGTTCGAGAACCGTACGACCGAACTCGCGGAGCTGGACGACTGGCTGACACCGGGCGGCCAGGGCGGCCCCGGGGGTCCCGAGGGCGCCGGCTCACCGCGGATCGCCCTGCTCAGCGGGTTGCCCGGAGTCGGCAAGCGGGCGACCGTACGGCGGTGGGTGGAACGCACCCGTGACCGCTTCCCCGGTGGCCACCTGTACGTGGACTTCGCCAGGCTGCGCCGCGAGGGCGCGGCCGGAGGCGATGTCTCCGAAGGGCTGCGCCACTGTCTGCGCTCCATCGGCGTCGCCGAGGAGTATCTCTCCGGCGACCTGGCCGAATTGACCGCCCACTACCGCAGCCACAGCGCCGACCGGAGGATCGTGGTCGTCCTCGACGAGGTGAGCCAGCCCGCCCAGGTCCGGGCGCTGATCCCGAACGCGCCCGGCAGTGTCGTCCTGGCCACCAGCCGGGACCGGCTCGGCGAGCTGATGTGGGACGGCGCCCGGCTGATGCCGGTGGAGCCGCTGAGCGCCGACAGCGGGCGGCGGCTGCTCGCCCGGCTGTGCGGCGAGGACCGCGTACGGGCCGAGCCGGAGGCCGCGGCGCGGCTGGTGGAGTGGTGCGGTGGGCTGCCCGTGGCGCTGTACGTGGTCGCCGCCCGGCTGGCCGTGCACCGGCGGCTGACGCTGTCGGCGCTGGCCGGGGAACTCGCCGACGAGAACCGCAGGCTGGCCGGTCTGAGCCCGGGGGCGCGCAGGGGTGAGGCGCGCATGGACGAGCCGCAGCACAGAAGTGAGCCGCACAGGAGCGATTCGCTCATCGGGGAGGAGCACACCGTGTCCGCCGTCTTCACCGTCGCCTACCGGGATCTGCCGCAGGACGCCGCCCGCCTGTACCGGCTGCTGGGCGCCAGCCCTGGGCGCAGCTTCGACACCGGGGGCGCCGCGGCCGTCGGCGGCCTGCCCGCCTCCGCCGCGGCCCCGCTGCTGGGCGCCCTGGAACGGGCGTCCCTGCTCGACGTCGGCGAGGACGGCCGCTACCGCTTCCACGACCTCGTACGGCTGCACGCCCGCGACCTCGCCGACGCGGACGAGCGGGAGGCCGCCCTGGCACGCGCCATGGAATACCACCTGACCGGGGCCGCCTTCGCCGACCGGGCGATCATGGGGCGGCGGCTGCGGATCGCCGACCACCGGGAGCGGATGCGGCGGGCGGGCCCCGATCCGTTCGAGCAGGCCCAGGGCGGCGCCAAGCAAGCGGCGCTGGCCTGGCTGGAGGCCGAACGCGCCGACGCCCTCGCCGTCCTGCGCGCCGCGGCCGCGCACGGCGGCCTGGACCGGCAGACCTGGCAGCTCGCCGAGGCGCTCACCGCGCTGTACCTCCACCATCGGCACCTCGCCGAGTGGATCGAGTCGGGCGAGCTGGGTGCCGCGGCCGCCGCACGGGACGGCCAACCGGCGGCCGAGGCGCGGCTGCGCGCCCTCCTGTCGCGGCCGCTGATGGACCTGGGCGAGTTCGAACGGGCCGGGCAGGAGCTGGAGACCGCGGTCCTGCGCGCCGACGGGGCCGCGGCGGCCGCCCCCGAGGACCGGCGGCTGATCCTGCTGCGCGGCTCGGTACGCGAGTTCAGCGGACGCTACTGGGACCGCTTCGACCCGGCCCGCGCGGCCGAGGCGTACGACAGCGCCCGCGCGCTGAGCGCCGAGGCGGGCGACGACCGCGGCGTCGCCATCGCGCTGTACTTCATGGGCTGCTCGCAGAGCGCGACAGGACGCCACGAGGACGGGCTCGCCACCCTGCGGGACGGGTACGAGCTGCTGCGCGGGCTCGGCGACGTACGCATGGCGGCGCGCGCCCAGGCCGCCATCGGGGACACGTACGAAGCCCTGGGACGCACCGCGGAAGCGGTGGAGGCGTTGGAGGAAGCGGCCCGCGCGCTGCGCGCCCAAGAGGCCACGCACTACGAGGCCCAGGCCCTTGAGACGCTGGCCGGTATCGCGGAACGGGCGGGCGACACGGAGTCGCTGCGGCGCCATCTGCACCGTGCGGTCGAGATCCACGAGGCGGGCGGCAGCCCCCGCGCACCCGAACTCCGGGCCCGTCTGGAAGCGGCGGAGGGGAGCGAGGGCTGACCGGCGCTGCCGGCCCGCCGGGGTCGGCGAGCGGCCGTCTCGCGTACGGCGCGGTGAGCGCTCCGCCCCGGCTCGCAAGGCCGCAGGGAGCCGCCGAGGCTGCCACGTCGGAGCGGGGCACGCGGCCGTCGGGCTGCCCGGACAGCGGCGCGGCGTCTCGCGGGCCCACGGCACGGCGCTGGTGGGCGTGGTGGCCGGTTCGTGGCGGGTGGCGGGTGGCCGGCCCGGCGGGGCCGTGTGCCGCGCGGCGGCCGTCGGGCGGGCGGACGCCGGCGAGAACGTGGCACACGGCGCACGCGGTCAGTCGTGCGCCCCCACGGGGCGGACGCGCAGGGCGACGTCCTCCTCGCGCCCTCCCACCCGCAGGGTGACGATGCCTTCCAAAGGCCGGCCCGCGCGCAGGCGTCCGTACACCACGGCGGCCAGCAGGCCCGGGTCGCGGACCAGGCCGGTGGCCGACGCCTCCGCGACCCGGCCGTCCCGCAGGGCGACCAGGCAGTCGCCCCGCGCCGTCGCGGCGGCGGCCATCAGGCTGCCCGGGTAGCGGTGCAGAGTCTCGTGGGCCCACCGCATGGCGGTGGTCGGCGTGGCGGCCGGTTCGTGGCGGGTGAGGACCGACGCGCTCTCCAGCAGGTGGCGGTCCCGCTCCCGGTCCTGGCAGCACAGGTGGCGGCACACGCAGGCGGTTTCTTCGGTGGCGTTGGGGTCGTTGGGGTGGCCCGCCTCGTCCGGCACCCCGGCGACGGACGCCGGGAAGCGGCGTACGGCCACGGTGTCACCGTCGACGGCGGTCGTCACCGTCGCCGAGAACACCTCCTGGCGGTCGGGGAGTGGATCGCCGAAGGCGCGTACCGGGGGCGGCGGGGCGGCCGGTTCCGGCAGCCGCAGCAGCGCGTACAGGTCGGTGCGCAGCCGCGCCAGCGCCTGGCCCGGGTCGGCGAAGGCCGCGGCGCCGATCTTGGCGAGCCGGGCCGGTTCGTGGTCGGCGATGGCGCGCTCGACCTGCTCGTACAGCCCGTGCCCGCCTTGTCCGTATGGCCGGCCCGGCCCTGTCGGCCTGCCCCCGCTCCCCGCGCGCACGGTCAGCCGGGGCGCGATCCGTCCCAGTTCGGCCATGGGGGTGCCGGGGATCGACTCGTCCCCGAAGGCCGCCAGGATGACGGGCTTCCCGAGCGCGGCGCCGTAGAAGGTGACCGAGCCGTGGTCGCCGATCAGCACATCCGCGGCGATGAGCGTGGCCTGCCAGCCCGCGGTCGGCGGGATCAGCAGCAGGCCCGCCTCGCGGGCCGACGTCTGGTCGGTACGCAGCCCCCAGGAGCCGTGCGCCGACACCACGTTGGGGTGGGTGATCAGCGCGACCCGGTACTCGTCCAGCGGCAGCTCGGCCAGCAGCCGGGCCGGCAGGTCCGGGTGGCGGCCGAGGAGCGACTGGGTGCGCCAGGTGGAGCTGAGCATGACCAGGCGCTGGTCCTCGGCGACGCCCAGGGCCTCGCGGTAGCGGGCGCGCAGATCGCGGGAGCACAGCAACTCGTCGTAACAGGGGTCGCCGACGAGGAGGGTGCGGCCGACGGTCCCGGGGTGCAGCGCGGCCAGCTGGCCGGCCTGGTCCGGGTGCGAGATCGTCAGCCATGCGCGGTCCAGCAGACCTTCCGGCACCAGTCCCGAGACGCGGTCGTGGGGGCCGCGTGCGTCGGGGACCAGCTTGTGGAATCCCACGCCGTGGGGGAGGACGAGCACGGGGGCGTCGGTGCCGGACAGATCCGCGTTCTCGGTGGCCGTCACGATCAGGTCGCACGGTATGCGGGCCAGCTGGTCCCATGGCATGACGCGGGCGCCGTGGGCGCGGAGGAGGTCGGACACGCCGTCGCTGAACGCGGAGGTCGGGTCGTAGCCGAAGACGACGTGGACGCGCGGGTCGTCGCGCAGGACCGGGGCGAGGACGTCGAGGACGCGGACGGTGGAGGTGACGGTGCGGGCCACCGCTACCAGGGTCCGCTCGCCGTCGAACGTCGTCCAGCGCGCGGCGTCCGGGCCGACGGGCGTGCGGAGGGGAGGCGGCTGGCAGCCGTGCGCGGGGGGCGGCGCGGGCGGGGTGGCAGGCGGAGGAGCGGTCAGCCTCTCAGCGCGGCTCGCGGCTCGCGGCTCGCGGCTCGCGGCTCGCGGCTCGCGGCTCGCGGCTCGCGGCTCGCGGCTCGCGGCTCGCGGCCATGCTTTCCATACCGTTTCGCAAGCCGCCCGACAACCCCTTCCATGCCCTCACTCACCTCATCCATCTGCCGCAGACCCCACCGTAAGGCAAGCGCCCCACCCCATACCTGCATGATGGGGGCTGTGCGGCTCGAATCGATCTCCTGGGAACGGCTGACCGGCGCGCTCGCCGACCGCGTCGCGGATCTGACGGCGGCGGACGGCAGCCCCTGGCTGAGGGTGGCGGTCGACGGGGCCCCGGCGGCGCGTACCGGGGAGCTGGCGCACGGGCTGGCCGAGGCGCTGCGGGTGCGGGGGCGGCCGGCGCTGGTGGTCGCGGCGGGCGGCTTTCTGCGCGCGGCGTCCCTGCGTTACGAGTACGGGCGGCGGGACGCCGACGCGTACTACGACATGTGGCTGGACACGGGCGCCCTGTGGCGTGAGGTCTTCGACCCGCTGGAGCCCGCGCCGCGCGGCACGGGGCGGGTGCTGCCGGATCTGTGGGATCCGGTGACCGACCGGGCCACCCGCTCCCCGTATGTCGAACTGCCGCCGGGCGGGGTGCTGCTGCTCCATGGCGCGCTGCTGCTGGGGCGCTGGTTCCCGTTCGATCTGTCGGTGCATCTGCGGCTGTCCCCGGCCGCCCTCGCCCGCCGTACGGACGCGGACGAACAGTGGACGCTGCCCGCCTTCGCGCGTTATGAGGAGGAGGTGCGGCCCGCGGAGGCCGCGGATGTGGCGGTCCGCGCGGACGACCCGCGCCATCCGGCCTGGAACGGACCGGGGGCCTGAGGCTCCGCGGGGGCACGGGGGACGACGCCGTGCGCCGCGCCCCTTGCGGGGACGTGGCGCACGGCGCCCGGAGTGCGGGGTCCGGCGGGGTGGCTACGCCGACGGGCACTCCTTCCACGCGAAGTGGTAGGTGGTGCTCACGCTGCCGTCGGTCGAGTCCATGGTCATGAAACTCGTCGTGTTCGTCGTGTCCGAGGTGCCGGCGTTGACCCGCAGCTCGGTGTTGATGTTGAAGTTCCGCAGCGCACCGCAGGGGGCCCATTCCACGGTGGCGATGTCGGAGACGTCGGTCGCCTGCCAGTTGTCGTCGTACGGACCGTTGAAGTTATGGGAGAGGGCGGAGGTCTGTGACGAGCCCTGGAAGTAGTACGAGGCCTTCTCGGTGCTGGAGGCCCCCCTCTCCAGGTGCGCGTAGCCGCGGTAGTCGACGCTCGCGATGGCGTACGTGAAGCCCTGCGGCACATGCACGACCAGGTTGAGCTGGCAGTTCTTCCTGAAGTCGGTCGGCTTGGCACCCTTGCCCACTTGGGCGAGATAGTCGCTGTAGGTGACGGTGAACGCCGTGTTGTCGGGCGATACGGCCACGGCCGCAGTTCCCGCCGGACAGCCCGAACCGTTGACCGTCGCCACCGTGATCACGATTTTGTCGGGCGGCACGGTTTCGAACGGCGATTGCGCGGATGCGGGCTGGGATGAGACGAGTGCCGTGGCGAAGAAAGCCGCGGCCACGCCGCCTGCGAACATTGCACGGGGCATGATTCTCCATTCGATCGTCTGTGGACGACGACGGAAAGCCGGGCAGGCTCCGACGCCGCCCTGGCTGGTGGAGTTTCGCGCCTTACCGGACGGAAGGACATTCCTTCCAGGCGATGTGATAAATCGTGTTCGAACTGCCGTCGGTCGAGTCCATGGCCATGAAGCTGGTGCTGCCCGACGTCGAGGTACCAGCGTTCACCCGCAGTTCGGTGTTGATGTTGAAGTTGCGGTCCACGCCGCACGGCGCCCAAACAAGGGCGCTGTAATCGGTGGAGTCGCGGGTCTGCCAGTTGTCGCTGTACGGACCGTTGAAGTCATGGGTCCGCGATGTGGTGTCCGCGGATCCCTGGAAGTAATAACTCGCCTTCTCGGTGCCTTTCGCGCCCTTCTCCAGGTGCGCGTAGCCGCGGTAGTCGACGCTGGCGATGGCGTACGTGAAGCCCTGCGGTACGTGAACGCCCAGGTTGAGCTGGCAGTTCTTACGGATGTCGGTCGGGTCGGCGCCCGCGCCGACCTGGGCGAGATAGTCGCTGTAGGTCACCGTGAAGGCCGTGTTGTCGCTGGAGACCGCGACGGCGGCGGTCCCTTTGGGGCAGCCCGATCCGTTCACGGTGTTGACGCTGACCTGGATCTTCTCGGGCGGCACATCGGAGACCGACGCGCCCTGCGGGGAAATGCCCGATGCGAATAACGCCGCGACCGCGCCGCCGGCGAGCAGGCCAAAAGACATGGTTCTCCCATCGAAAGTCGATGAAGCGTGGTGGAAACCGTGGGGGGTGTATAGCCCGCGGTGTGGAGCGTGCCGACGTGCGCGTCCGGGCGCGATTTCGTCGGATGTTTGGATGTCCGGATGTCCGGTAGTGGCCGCGGTCGTAAGCGGTCGTCCGCGGTTCTTCACGGTTTTTCCGGGGAGGGCCTTATCCGCTGTGGGGGGAGAGCGGTTCAGCCTTGAAGAAAGGAGCTCGTGCCGCCGTGCGCGTGGTCAGTGCGCATGGGGAGCGATCCAAAGATAGGAGTGAAACGTGTCCACGACAAGACGCTCGGAGTTTTCCGGAACAAGATATTTCCGGGGCGGCGTACGGGCCCGAAGCAGGGGGCGGAGCAGGGGTCGGATCCGGACTCGGAGCGGACTCGGAGCCGGGGTCAGAAGAGCGGCTGCGGAAGGATCCCTTCCAGGGCCAGCAGCGTGCGCTTGGTCTCCAGGCCGCCGCCGAAGCCGCCTATGCCGCCGCCGCTCTCGACGACGCGATGGCAGGGCACCACGACCGGCAGCGGATTGCTGCCCATGGCCACGCCCACCGCCCGCGCGGCGCCCGGGTCGCCGACGCGGTCGGCGAGGTCCCCATAGCCGACGACCGTGCCGTACGGGACGTGGTCGGCGAGCTCGCGCAGGACGCGGCGGTGGAAACCGGCGGTGAGGGACCAGTCCAGGGGGACGGTGAACTCGCGCAGCGCGCCGGTGAAGTAGCTCTCCAACTGGCGCACGGCCGAGCCGAGGTGAGCCAGGCGGTCCGGCGTGGTCCCGGCCCCGGAACTCGCACCGGAGGGCGCACCGGAGGCGGGGCCGGGGACCGGCTCGGGCTCCGGGGCCGTGCCGAGCCGGCCGGTGAGCCGGGAGACGGCCTTGGCCGCCGTCGCGTCGTCGGCGTGAAAGACGACCTGGGCCAGGCCCTGATCCGTCGCCGCGAGCAGCAACGGGCCGATGGGGGAGTCGAGCACGCTCCAGCACCACGCGCGAGCCTCGCGCCGCTCGGTCTGCCCGCTCTGCTCCGCAGAGATCGCCGGCCCTTCTGAGATCGTCACGGCTCCAGCCTAGGCGGGGAGACCGACAACGCCTCCCCGCGCCAGGCCGTGACCACGCCGCGGCGCCGCTACGAGACCGGCGCCGGGGCGCCCGGCACCTCGTAGCCCGCGTCCTCCAGCGCGTCGCGCACCACATCAGGGTTGTTGGTGATGATCCCGTTCACGCCCATGCGCGCGACGTCGACCGCCGTCTGCGCGTCGTTCACCGTCCAGGCGTAGACCTCGAACGGGCGGCCGTGCGCGCCGTCCACCTCGTGGACCGCGGCGACGTACTCGGCGTCGATGGTCTTGTAGCTCGGGTTGATCTGGTCGGCGAATTCCGCGTATGTCTCCAGGTCGCCGACCGCGGGCGTGCCGAGGAAGCCGGTCTTGATGTCCGGCCGCAGGTCGTGGACCTGCTTCACGGCGTCCGCGCTGAAGCTCTGGACGATCAGTTTGTGCTGGACATGGCGGCGGTCCAGCCAGCCCTCCCTGCGCAGCTCGCGCAGCGTCTGGCGCTCGATGTCCGGATACAGCTCGGGGGCCTTGAGCTCCAGGAGGAGCTTCTGGTGGTTGTGTTCCACCCGATCGAGGTAATCCTCGAGGGTCGGTACTCCCTCGCCCGCGAACTCGGGGCTGAACCAGCTGCCCGCGTCCAACTGCTGGATCTCCTCGAGGGTGAAGTCGGAGACTTTCCAGGGGGCGCGGTCCGGAAAGACGTCCTCGACGTCCGTGGTCCGGTTCAGCGTGGTGTCGTGCATGACGATCAGCTCGCCGTCCTTGGTGCGCTGGACGTCGTTCTCCACCCAGGTGATGCCGAGGTCATCCGCCGCGTCGACGGCGGCGAGCGTGTTCTCCGGGGCGTAGGCGGAGGCGCCCCGGTGGGCGACGGTGACGGTGTGGTGCGACTGGTCGTCGGCTTGATCAATGTGATCGGCCCGGGCGGCCGCCGGTGAGAGGAAGAGCGCGGACATACCGATGAGCGCGCCGGTGAGGGCGGCGGCGGGGCGGATGCGCATACGGACTCCTCGCGTCGTCTGACTCGCGTGACTCGCGGACGGGCAGAGGGTCCCAGTCGTGCCGTCCCGGAGGGTAGGTCGCGGATGGACAGAATGAAATCGCGGATGGACAGAGCGAAAGTCGGATGGACCGAGTGAAGCACGGGCCCGCCGGGTGGTCCGGCGGGGCGCGAGCGGGGTCACCCCTCCACCGCCCCGGGTTCGGCCGGTCGGCCGTTGTCAGTGGTGGGTCGTACGGTGGGTGTCATGCGGCCCGTATCTCAGATCGAACGCAAGGTGGCGCCCTTCGAGGTCGTCAGCCCGTACCAGCCCAGCGGTGACCAGCCGACGGCGATCGCCGACCTGGAGCGACGCATCCGCGCTGGTGAGAGCGATGTTGTGCTGCTCGGCGCGACCGGCACCGGAAAGTCGGCGACCACAGCGTGGATGATCGAGAAGCTCCAGCGGCCGACCCTCGTCATGGCGCCCAACAAGACCCTCGCCGCCCAGCTCGCCAATGAGTTCCGCGAGCTCCTGCCGAACAACGCGGTCGAGTACTTTGTGTCGTACTACGACTACTATCAGCCAGAGGCGTATGTCCCGCAGTCGGACACGTACATCGAGAAGGACTCCTCGATCAACGAGGAGGTCGAGCGGCTGCGCCACTCCGCGACGAACTCGCTGCTCACCCGGCGTGACGTGATCGTGGTGGCATCCGTCTCGTGCATCTACGGTCTGGGCACCCCACAGGAGTACGTGGACCGCATGGTGCCGCTGAAGATCGGCCAGGAGATCGACCGAGATCAGCTGTTGCGCCGCTTCGTCGACATCCAGTACACGCGCAACGACATGGCGTTCACCCGCGGCACCTTCCGGGTCCGCGGCGACACCATCGAGATCTTCCCGGTCTACGAGGAGCTCGCCGTCCGGATCGAGATGTTCGGCGACGAGATCGAGGCGCTGTCCACGCTCCACCCCCTCACCGGCGAGGTCATCAGCGACGACCAGGAGCTGTATGTGTTCCCGGCCTCCCACTATGTGGCCGGGCCCGAGCGCATGGAGAAGGCCATCGCCGGGATCGAGGCCGAGCTGGAGCAGACCCTGGCCCGGCTGGAGAAGCAGGGCAAGCTGCTGGAGGCCCAGCGGCTGCGGATGCGGACGACGTACGACATCGAGATGATGCGCCAGATCGGCACCTGTTCCGGCATCGAGAACTACTCCCTGCATATCGACGGCCGCGAGACCGGATCCCCGCCGCACACCCTGCTGGACTACTTCCCGGAGGACTTCCTCCTGGTCATCGACGAGTCCCATGTCACCGTCCCGCAGATCGGCGCGATGTACGAGGGCGACGCCTCCCGTAAGCGGACGCTGATCGAGCACGGCTTCCGGCTGCCCTCCGCTCTCGACAACCGCCCGCTGAAGTGGGAGGAGTTCCTGAAGCGCACCGGCCAGACCGTCTATCTCTCCGCGACCCCCGGCCCGTACGAGCTCTCGCGCGGTGACGGCTTCGTGGAGCAGATCATCCGTCCGACCGGCCTGGTCGACCCCGAGGTCGTCGTCAAGCCCACCGAGGGGCAGATCGACGACCTGATCCACGAGATCCGCACGCGCACGGAGAAGGACGAGCGCGTTCTGGTCACCACCCTCACCAAGAAGATGGCCGAGGACCTCACCGACTACATGCTCGAGCTGGGCATCCAGGTCCGCTATCTGCACAGCGACGTGGACACCCTGCGCCGCGTGGAGCTGCTGCGCGAGCTGCGCGCGGGCGAGTACGACGTCCTGGTCGGCATCAACCTGCTGCGCGAGGGCCTGGACCTGCCGGAGGTCTCGCTGGTCGCGATCCTCGACGCCGACAAGGAGGGCTTCCTGCGCTCCGGTACTTCGCTGATCCAGACCATCGGCCGCGCCGCCCGTAACGTCTCCGGTCAGGTGCATATGTACGCCGACAAGGTCACTCCGGCGATGGAGAAGGCCATCGAGGAGACCAACCGGCGCCGGGAGAAGCAGATCGCCTTCAACAAGGCCAACGGGATCGACCCGCAGCCGCTCCGCAAGAAGATCGGCGACATCGTGGCGACCATCGCCCGCGAGGAGATCGACACCAAGGAGCTGCTGGGCACCGGCTTCCGCAAGACCGACGGCAAGGGCGCGGCCAAGGGGCAGGCGAAGGCCCCGGTGCCCGCCCTGGCCGGGCAGCGGGCGGGAAACGCCGGCAAGGCTGCGAAGGGCGCCAAGGACGGGCAGCTGACGGACCGTCCGGCCGCCGAACTCGCCGAGCTGATCGAGGAGATGACCGACCGGATGCGGGCGGCGGCCGCCGAGCTGCAGTTCGAGGTCGCGGCGCGGCTGCGCGACGAGGTGGGGGAGTTGAAGAAAGAGCTGCGCCAGATGAGGGAGGCCGGGCTGTCCTGACCCCTGTGGCGTGCCGCCCTCGGTCCGTGCCGCCCGGTGTGTTGCAAGACCGACACAAAAGCCGGTGGGGGCGGTTGGGGGGCTTGTCCCAGTGCATAGGGTTCAAGCAGGCCGTGCGGACCGGGCGGCCGCGGGGAATCGAGAAACGAGAGTAGGGACAGCGCGTGACGGTCAACATGTCCAAGGGACAGGCCATCAGTCTGCAGAAGGCCGACGGGGGCACCCTGACCGCGGTGCGGATGGGGCTTGGCTGGCAGGCGGCTCCCCGCCGCGGGCTGTTCGGCTCCCGCACGCGGGAGATCGACCTCGACGCCTCGGCTGTCCTGTTCGCCGACAAGCAGCCGGTGGACGTCGTCTTCTTCCGCCACCTGGTCAGCGACGACGGCTCGGTGCGCCACACGGGTGACAACCTGGTGGGCGGCGCCGGCCAGGGCGGCGACGACGAGGCCATCCTGGTCGACCTGCAGCGGGTGCCGGTGCACATCGACCAGATCATCTTCACGGTTAACTCCTTCACCGGCCAGACCTTCGCCGAGGTGCAGAACGCGTTCTGCCGGCTGGTCGACGAGACCAATGGTCAGGAGCTGGCCCGCTACACCCTCACCGGCGGCGGGCAGTACACCGCGCAGATCATGGCCAAGGTGAACCGCGCCGGCTCCGGCTGGGAGATGAAGGCCGTCGGCGAGCCGGCCAACGGCCGCACCTTCCAGGACCTGATGCCGCACATCCTGCCGCACCTGTGAGCAGCTGAACCCGTCGGCCCGGTGGGCGCATCCGCCCACCGGGCCGATGTGCTCCCGGCACCACAAGCACGTATCGCACGTACAAGCACTTATCGCACAGTCAACACAGCGAAACACAACGAGGGGACGCACCCATGACGGCCGAGCTGGTCCGAGGGCAGAACCACGCACTGCCCCAGACCCGTTTGGAGATCCGGGTCTCGGCGGGCCATCCGATCGTGGCCGGGGTGACGCTCGGCGACGAGCAGGGCACGGTACGGGGGACCGAGTGGGTCGCGCACCCCGCCACGCCGCAGCTCCCGGGCATCGATGTGCCCAAGCAGGCCGCGGCGGACCACCGGCTCGCCGTGGACCTCGGCGCGGTGCCCGAGGCCGCCCACCGGGTCAATGTGTTGCTGGCCCTGCCGACGGGCGTCGGCGGCCCCACGCGTTTCGGCGTCATGCCGGCGCCGTTCGTCGCCGTCACCGGCCTCGACGGCACCGAGGTCGCCAGCTACACCATCACCGACCTGGACTCGGAGTCCGCGGTGGTCGCCCTGGAGCTGTACCGCAGGCAGGGCGCCTGGAAGGTGCGCGCCGTCGGCCAGGGATACGCGGGCGGGCTGGCCGCGATGCTGCAGGACCAGGGGTTGCCGGAGGCCGTCGAGCTCGCCGCGCGGATCAATGACGCGGTCGCCCAGGGCATGGCCCGGTCCGTCGCCCAGCCGCCACCCCGCCCGGAGGGTGAGGGACGGGTGCGTACGGCCACGGCCGGCGGCAGCGGCCCTGCGGGCGAGCCCGCCGCCGCGCCCCAGCAGACCCCCGCGGGCACCGCCGCCGGGGGCGCGCCCGGTTCGGGCGGGCCGGGTTCGGGCGGGCCGGTCAATTACCAGCACCCCGGCCGCCGTACGTCCGCGCCGCCCACGCCCCCTCCGGCCGCCCCGCCCGCCCAGCCGGGGCGGCCCGCCCAGCCCGTCGCGGGCGACGCCTCCGGCTGGACCATGGACGAGCGGCTCTACAACCAGGTCTGGGGCATGTTCGAGGACCTGGCCCGGACGACCGCGGCCTACCGCAGCGCCGTCGACTTCGCCGACTCCCGCATGGAGAAGGAGCTGGACGGGGTCCTCTCCGACCCGCGCACCCGCTTCGGCCCGGCCGCCGACTCGGCCCGCGCGGAGGCCCGTACCAAGCACACCGCCCTGGTCGAGCAGGCCCGCGCGGTTCTCGACCGGGACCTGGCCCAGCTCGCCGCCGAGGCCGAGGTCGTCGAGCCCGCGCTGCCCCCGGCGTTCGCGCGCTGGGACAGCCCGGTCTGGCAGGGCTACCAGGTGCCCATGGAGATCCCCATGGCGCTGCGCCTGGGCGAGCTGCACCTCCCGGAGAGCCGGGATCTGCGCATACCGATGCTGGTGCGGCTGCCGCTGGAGCGCGGGCTGTGGATCGACAGCGGGCGGGACGCCCTGTCCGACGCGGCGATGGTGGACTCCGGGGAACTGCGCCGGCTGGCCGCGGACACGGCGGTCGCGCACGCCGCGCGGCTGCTGGCGGTCTATCCGGCGGGTGAGTTCACGGTGCATGTGATCGACCCGGCCGGGTCGGCCGCCGGGTCCCTCGCCCCGCTGCTGCGCTCCGGCGTGCTGCGCGAGCCGCCCGCGTCCGGCGCCCAGGGGGTGAGCGCGATGCTCGCCGGTCTGACGCGCCGGGTCGACCTGGTGCAGATGGCGGTCCGCAGCGGCGCCACGGACGCGCTGCCGCCCGACCTGGACGTCGCCGAACAGCTGCTGATCGTCAATGACTTCCCGCACGGCTTCGACGACCGGGCCGTCACCCAGCTGCGCTATCTCGCGGACGAGGGGCCCTCGGTGGGCGTGCACCTGATGATGGTGGCCGACCGGCAGGACGCCCAGGCCTACGGCCCGGTGCTGGGCCCGCTGTGGCGCTCGCTGCTGCGGGTCACCCCGGTCCCGGACGACCACCTGGCCGATCCCTGGGTGGGCCACGCCTGGACGTACGAGCCGTCGCTGGTGCCGGCCGGCAGCCAGGTGGTGGAGCAGGTGCTGGCGCAGGTGATGAGGGCCCGGCAGGCGTACGGACAGTGAACGCCCGATTACGCTGACGCCCTGTCAATACTTGGTAAAGGGGATCTGACCAGCCAATTTACCTTTCTCTTTACTCTTCCTTGGTAATTCCTGTACTCTTCTTGGTGCGGAGGGGAGTACTCCTGTCGCGGCGTTCCCGTCAATACGGATCGCGTCCGGTGCCTGGTCGGGCCGGATGCGAACCCGGGGCGTCGGCCCGTGGTGCGAGCCCGGGCGGAAGAGACCTCCGGCAGCGACGACGCTGAACATTGCCGTACGAATGCCGGAGGAACTGTTGGACGTCTCCTGGTCCCTGTGGGTGCTGACCATTGTCGGTCTGTGCGCCCTTATCGCCGTCGACTTCTTCATCGGCGGCCGCAAACCGCATGAGGTCTCGCTCAAGGAAGCGGGGATCTGGACCGCGGTCTGGATCGCCCTCGCCGGGCTGTTCGGGCTCGGGCTGCTGGTCTTCGCGGGCGGTCAGCCCTCGGGCGAGTTCTTCGCCGGGTTCATCACCGAGAAGTCGCTGAGCGTCGACAACCTCTTCGTCTTTGTGCTGATCATGGCGAAGTTCGCGGTGCCGACGATCTACCAGCAGCGGGTGCTGATGGTGGGCGTGCTCATCGCGCTGGTGCTGCGGGCGATCTTCATCGCCGCGGGCGCCGCCATCATCACGACCTTCTCCTGGGTCTTCTACCTCTTCGGCGCGTTCCTCATCTGGACCGCGTGGAAGCTGATCCAGGAGGCGCGGGCCGACGAGGAGGAAGAGGAGTTCGAGGAGAACCGCCTGCTGAAGTCGGTCGAGAAGCGCTTCCCGTCCACCGACAAGTACCACGGCACCAAGCTGTTCATCGTCGAGAACGGCAAGCGCCTGATGACCCCGATGCTCATCGTCATGCTGGCGATCGGCACCACGGACGTCCTGTTCGCGCTCGACTCGATACCCGCGATCTTCGGTCTCACCCAGGACCCGTACATCGTCTTCACGGCCAACGCGTTCGCGCTGATGGGCCTGCGTCAGCTGTACTTCCTGATCGGCGGGCTGCTGAAGAAGCTGGTCCACCTGTCGTACGGGCTGTCGGTGATCCTCGGCTTCATCGGCGTGAAGCTGGTGCTCCACGCGCTGCACGAGTCCGGGGTGCATGTCCCCGAGATCAGCATCCCGGTCTCGCTCGGGGTCATCTGCGCGGTGCTCGTCATCACCACGGTCACCAGCCTCTACGCCTCGAAGAAACAGGCCGAGCGGGAGCGGGCGGCCGAGGAGCAGACCGAGGAGGCCGCGACAGCGGAGCGCGACAGCGTCGACGTCCGGCCCTGACCACAGCGACAGCCTCGACGTAACGACCAGACCAGGGAGCCGGCGGCCGCACCCGCCGGCTCCCGTCCAGACTCGCCCCGGGCTGCCCTGATCCCGGAGCGGGCCCTAGACCGCCGCCTCCCCGGCCTCCATCGGCCGCGGGAGGGGGCGGTCCGTGCCGTTTGCCGGTCGGGTCGGCCGGGTCTCCGGCAGCAGCGCGAAGCAGCCCAGGCTGAGCAGCGCGATGCCGGTCAGATACGCGGCGACGCCCCACGGTGGACCGTCGCCGCGCGACAGGGCGGTCGCCACGAGTGGGGTGAGGCCGCCGCCGAGCACGCCCCCGAGGTTGTAGCCGAGCGCCGCGCCCGTGCAGCGCACCCGCGGCTCATACAGCTCGGGCAGATAGGCCGCCGTGACGGCGAGCATCGCGACGAAGGCCAGCAGCGAGCCCAGGAAGCCGAGGAACATCAGCGGGGCCCGTCCGGTGCCCACCAGCGCCACCATCGGGAACGTCCACAGCACCGTGCCGGCGCAGCCCGCCAGGCACATGGTCCGCCGCCCGAAGCGGTCGCCGAGATGCGCGGCCAGGGGCGTCACCGCGCCCTTGACCGCCACCGCCGCCATGACACAGCCGAGCATGACCGAGCGGTCCGCTCCCAGCCGCTCCGTCCCGTACGCGAGGGACCAGGTCGTCACGGTGTAGAAGACCGCGTAGCCCACGGCGAGGCCGCCCGCGGTGAGCAGCACCAGCCGCCAGTGGTCGCGCACCACCTCGGTGAGCGGCGCGGCGGCGCGCTCGTCGCGCTCGGCCAGCTCCCGGAACCGCGGCGATTCGGCGAGCTGGGCGCGCAGCAGCAGCCCGGCCGCCACCAGCACGGCCGCCGCCCAGAACGGCACCCGCCAGCCCCAGGACCGGAAATCGGCCTCGCTCAGCGTCGCAGACAGGGCCAGCATGACGCCGTTGGCGAGCAGGAATCCGACGGCCGGGCCGATCTGCGGAAAGCCCGCCCACAGCCCGCGCCGCCGCTCGGGCGCGTGCTCGGCGGTCAGCAGCACCGCGCCGCCCCACTCGCCGCCGAGCCCGAGCCCTTGCACAAAGCGCAGCGTCAGCAGCAGCACGGGGGCCGCGACGCCGATCGAGTCATACGTGGGCACAAAGCCGACCGCGACCGTCGCGACCCCGGTGAGCAGCAGCGAGAAGAGAAGGACCGGCCGTCTTCCGTAACGGTCGCCGAGGGGGCCGAAGAGCGCTGAGCCCAGAGGCCGGGAGAGAAAGCCGACGGCGAAGGTGCCGAAGGCGGCGAGGGTCCCGGCGAGCGGGGAGACGGTGGGGAAGAAGAGCGGGCCGAGGACGAGGGCGGCCGCGGTGCCGTAGACGAAGAAGTCGTAGAACTCGATGGCGGTGCCGGCCAGGGACGCGGTGGCGAGCCGGACCATGGACGGGGAGCGGTCGTCGTGCATGAAGCGCCAACCGCCGCCGTGCGCCCGCGGTTACGGGGCGTGCGGCGGGTGCGAGGGCGCGCGGCGTGCGGGCGCGGCGCGCACCCTCCCACGCGTCGCGCGCGCCGCTCTCACACCTCACCGCGCGCCTGCCCTGCGTCGTTCACCGCGCGCAGGGCCGCATGTCGCGGCTGGTTGGTCAGGCCGCCGGGCGCGTCGGGCCCGGCCCGCAGTCGCCCGGCCGCGCAACCCGGCGGGGGTCGGCGGCGACCCTGGCGCCGCCGCGGCAGCGGGCCGAAGCCGCTGTCGAGTGGGCCGGGAGGGTCCGCGCTCACCAGCCTCGCTCGCGCCACTCGCCCAGGTGCGGGCGCTCCGCGCCGAGGGTGGTGTCGTCGCCGTGGCCGGGGTACACCCAGGTCTCGTCCGGCAGTCGGTCGAAGAGCTTGGTCTCGACGTCGCTGATGAGGCTCTCGAACGCCTTCCGGTCCTTCCAGGTGTTGCCGATCCCGCCAGGAAAGAGGCAGTCGCCGGTGAACACATGCGGGTGGCCGTGCGGGTCGTCGTAGACCAGGGCGATGCTGCCCGGCGTGTGCCCCACCAGGTGGCGGGCGGTGAGCTCGACCCGGCCGACGCGCAGCGTGTCCCCGTCCTCGACCGGTACGTCGGTGGGGACCGGGATGCCCTCGGCGTCGTAGCGGCCCGCGTAGGTGCGGGCCCCGGTGGCCTCCACCACCTCGCGCAGCGCGCCCCAGTGGTCGTGGTGGCGGTGGGTGGTGACGACGGACGCGATACCGCTGCTCCCGATGAACGAGAGCAGGGTGTGCGGCTCGGCGGCGGCGTCGATGAGCAGCTGCTCGTCGGTGGCGCGGCAGCGCAGCAGATAGGCGTTGTTGTTCATCGGGCCGACGGCGACCTTCGAGATCATGAGATCGGTCAGTTCGTGCACGTCCGCCGGTCCGCCGACCTTCACCGCTCCGCTGTACGTCATGGCCTCAGCCTAGCGGCGGGAGGGCGGGCAGGGGGGCGTCCGGGCAGGACAGGTCCGCCCCGTCCGCGCGCCCGGTCAGCCACCCCAACAGGGCGGCGGGGGAGCCCTCGACGGTCAGCCGCGGCTCTCCCTGGGCCACCGCTGGGAGGTGCTCCCCGTTCCCGCCCGCCCGGCCGGTGTGCCGGACCCCGGCGGCGCCGGCACGCGACACCAGCCGCAGCGGGGGGACGCCGGAGTGGCCCGCGAACCTCTCGGTGAGGAAGTCGAGCTCCTCCTCGACGAACGCGGCGGGCAGGTCCGCCAGGGTGTAGCCGACCCCGAGGTCGACATGGTGCAGCTCGACCTCGACCAGCCTGCGGAAGGGCAGCCGGCCGGCCTGCTCGACGACGCCGCGCCGCATGGTGACTTCGTACGACCAGCGGTCAGCGGGGAGCGCCGCGGCCGCCGCGTTGAAGCGGAAGGCGCTGGTGCGCAGATCGTCGAGGTGGACGGGCAGCGGGCGGGTCGCCGCGTCCTCGATCTCGCTGTCGCGCGCGTCCTCGCTCGGGTACATGGGGGTCGGGTCCCCGGTGCGCGCCCATGTGAGGAGATTCACCAGGGCGTCCGCGTTGCGCGCCAGATGCGCCAGCACATGGCCCCGGGTCCAGCCGGGGAGCAGCGAGGGCTCGCTCACGGCCGTCTCGTTGAGCCGGGACACCGAAGTCATCAGCCGGTCGGTCGCGCCCCGCACCGCGGCGGCGTCCCGTGCGTAGTCGGTCATGTTCCGACCGTAGTGCGCACCACACCTTCGGGTGAAGCTGTCGTCCTTGGTCCGCAAATCGAATGTGCGTGCTATAGGCTCGTGTGCTGCATCCTTAAGACAACGCCGCAGCGCCCCCTACCCTGGGTCGGGGGGCTTCGCCTCGCTCCGGTTCTGCACACCGGCAGAGCCCCCACGGAAGCGGGGCCCGCGGACCCCCACCTCTCTCAAGAAAGGTGCCGACCGGCGTGGCCGACCGTCTCATCGTCCGTGGCGCTCGCGAGCACAATCTCAAGAACGTCTCGCTCGACCTCCCTCGCGACTCCCTCATCGTCTTCACCGGGCTCTCCGGGTCGGGCAAGTCGTCCCTCGCGTTCGACACGATCTTCGCGGAGGGCCAGCGCCGTTACGTCGAGTCCCTCTCCTCGTACGCCCGCCAGTTCCTGGGGCAGATGGACAAGCCCGACGTGGACTTCATCGAGGGCCTGTCCCCGGCGGTGTCCATCGACCAGAAGTCCACCTCGCGGAACCCCCGCTCGACGGTCGGCACCATCACGGAGGTCTACGACTACCTCCGGCTGCTGTTCGCCAGGATCGGCAAGCCGCACTGCCCCGAGTGCGGCCGACCGATCGCCCGTCAGTCGCCGCAGGCGATCGTCGACCGGGTGCTGGAGCTGCCCGAGGGCAGCCGCTTCCAGGTGCTGTCCCCGCTGGTGCGCGAGCGCAAGGGGGAGTTCGTCGACCTCTTCGCCGACCTGCAGACCAAGGGCTACAGCCGGGCCCGGGTGGACGGCACGACCATCCAGCTGACCGACCCGCCGAAGCTGAAGAAGCAGGAGAAGCACACCATCGAGGTGGTCGTCGACCGCCTCACGGTCAAGGACAGTGCCAAGCGGCGGCTGACCGACTCCGTGGAGACCGCGCTCGGGCTCTCCGGCGGCATGGTGATCCTCGACTTCGTCGACCTCGACGAGGACGACCCGCAGCGCGAGCGGATGTTCTCCGAGCACCTCTACTGCCCGTACGACGACCTGTCCTTCGAGGAGCTGGAGCCGCGCTCCTTCTCCTTCAACTCGCCCTTCGGCGCCTGCCCGGAGTGCACCGGCATCGGCACCCGCATGGAGGTCGACCCCGAGCTGATCATCCCGGACGAGGAGAAGTCGCTCGACGAGGGCGCCATCCACCCCTGGTCCCACGGCCACACCAAGGACTACTTCGCCCGGCTGTACGGCGGGCTCGCCGAGGCCCTCGGCTTCCGTACGGACATCCCCTGGGCCGGCCTCCCGCAGCGCGCCAAGAAGGCCCTGCTCAACGGGCACAAGACGCAGATCGAGGTCCGCTACCGCAACCGCTACGGGCGGGAGCGCGCCTACGTCACGGCCTTCGAGGGGGCGGTGCCCTTCGTCCGGCGGCGGTACACGGAGGCGGAGAGCGACTCCAGCCGTGAGCGCTTCGAGGGCTATATGCGCGAGGTGCCCTGCCCCACCTGCCAGGGCACCCGGCTCAAGCCGCTCATCCTGGCGGTCACGGTGGAGGACCGCTCCATCGCGGAGGTCTCCGCGATGTCGATCAGCGAGTGCGCCGAGTTCCTGCGCGGGATGAAGCTGAGCGCCCGCGACAAGGCCATCGCCCAGCGGGTCCTGAAGGAGGTCAACGAGCGGCTGCGGTTCCTGGTCGACGTCGGCCTGGACTACCTCTCGCTCAACCGCGCGGCGGGCACGCTCTCCGGCGGCGAGGCGCAGCGCATCCGGCTGGCCACCCAGATCGGCTCCGGCCTGGTGGGCGTGTTGTACGTGCTGGACGAGCCGTCGATCGGACTGCACCAGCGCGACAACCACCGGCTGATCGAGACGCTGGTACGGCTGCGCGACCTCGGCAACACCCTGATCGTCGTCGAGCACGACGAGGACACCATCAAGACCTCGGACTGGGTGGTGGACATCGGCCCGGGCGCGGGCGAGCACGGCGGCAAGGTCGTCCACAGCGGGCCGCTCAAGGAGCTGCTGGCCAACGAGGACTCGATGACCGGGCAGTATCTGGCCGGGAAGAAGTCCATCGAGCTGCCGGGGATGCGCCGGCCCATGGACCCGGAGCGGCAGCTGACGGTGCACGGCGCCCGGGAGAACAACCTCCAGGACATCGATGTGTCCTTCCCGCTCGGTGTGCTCACCGCCGTCACCGGCGTCTCCGGGTCGGGTAAGTCCACCCTGGTCAACGACATCCTGTACACCCACCTGGCGCGCGAGCTGAACGGGGCGCGGGCCGTCCCGGGCCGGCACACCCGGGTCGCCGGCGACGACCTCGTCGACAAGGTGGTGCACGTCGACCAGTCGCCCATCGGCCGTACCCCGCGCTCGAACCCGGCGACGTACACCGGCGTCTTCGACCATGTGCGCAAGCTGTTCGCGGAGACGATGGAGGCCAAGGTCCGCGGGTACCTGCCCGGGCGCTTCTCCTTCAACGTCAAGGGCGGCCGCTGCGAGAACTGCTCCGGCGACGGCACCATCAAGATCGAGATGAACTTCCTGCCGGATGTGTATGTGCCGTGCGAGGTCTGCCACGGTGCGCGCTACAACCGGGAGACACTGGAGGTGCACTACAAGGGCAAGTCCATCGCCGAGGTGCTGGACATGCCCATCGAGGAGGCGCTCGACTTCTTCGAGGCGGTGCCGACCATCGCCCGCCATCTGCGCACGCTCAACGAGGTCGGGCTCGGGTACGTCCGGCTCGGGCAGTCCGCGCCGACCCTCTCCGGTGGCGAGGCGCAGCGCGTCAAGCTCGCGAGCGAGCTGCAGAAGCGGTCGACGGGGCGCACGGTCTACGTCCTCGACGAGCCCACGACCGGGCTTCACTTCGAGGACATCAGCAAGCTGATCAAGGTGCTGTCCGGACTGGTCGACAAGGGCAACACGGTGATCGTCATCGAGCACAACCTCGATGTGATCAAGACGGCCGACTGGGTCGTGGACATGGGCCCGGAGGGCGGCAGCGGTGGCGGTCTGGTCGTCGCCGAGGGCACCCCGGAGCAGGTGGCCTCGGTCCCGGCCAGCCACACCGGCAAGTTCCTCAGGGAGATGCTGGGGGACCTGGTGAGCGACGCGGTGGCGCCGGTCGGGCGGAAGACCGTGAAGAAGGCCCCCGCGAAGGCTCCGGCCAAGAAGGTGGCCGCCAAGAAGACCGCGGTCAAGAAGGTCGCGGTGAAGGCGACGGTCCCCGGACGGCGCACGGCGGCGAAGTAGCGCGCGCCGGAGTCACGCGCCACCGGTACGCACCGGAGTGTGCCGCGCCCCCGCCGGGCGCGGCACACTCCGCTGTGAGACCGGGGGTCAGAGCTCGGCCGCGTAGGGCGGCTGGGCGCCCGCCCGGGAGCAGGTGACCGCGGCGGCCCGCGCCGCGAAGCCGAGCACATCCCGCCAGGCCGCCTCGTCCAGCTTCGCCACCGCGTCCGCCGACAGCGCCTCATGGGCCATCAGACGGTGCAGCAGCGCGGCGTTCACCGTATCGCCCGCCCCGATGGTGTCCACGACCTCGACCTGTACCCCGGGGACGGCGCAGCCGCCCCCGCCCCGGGTGAGGACGCTGACGCCGTCCCGGCCGTGGGTGAGGACGACGGCCGCCGGGCCGGCCGCCAGCCACTCCCGGGCGGCCGCCGCCGGGTCCTGGCCGTCGGCCAGCCAGGCGGCGTCCTCCATCGACAGCTTGAGCAGCCCGACATGCGGCAGCCAGCCGCGGAACCGGGCCCGGTAGGCGTCGGCGTCGGGGATCAGGCCGGTGCGGATGTTGGGGTCGAGCGTGGTGAAGACGCCCCGCGCCGCCTCCCGCCTCAGCAGCGCCTCGTACGCGCTCGCGCCCGGCTCCAGCACCAGCGAGCAGGTGCCGAAGGACACCGCCGCGACCGAGTCGGGAAGGGCCGCGGGCAGCTCGAAGAGACGGTCCGCGCTGCCCTCGACGTAGAAGCCGTAGCCCGCCGAGCCGTCGGCGGCTATCGACGCGACCGCCAGCGTGGTGGGCTCGGCGCCGCGCTGCACCAGCGCGGTGTCCACGCCGTCCGCGCGCAACCCCGCCATCAGTGCCTCGCCGAAGCCGTCGGACGAGATCCGGGAACAGAAGGCGGTCGGCGAGCCCATCCGGCCCAGCGCCACCGCCGTGTTGTACGGGCCGCCGCCGCGCCGCGGCAGCAGCGCCGGCAGGGCCGGGTCCGCCGCGGGGCCGGCCGCTGCCGGGCGGTCGGGCACCAGGTCGATGAGGGCTTCTCCGGCGACGACGATCACGAGGCGGTTCCTCACGTTGTTGGTGGGTGGGGTCCCGGGGCCTGCTGCTGCTCGTCGGCCGGCGGACGGCCCCGCCAGGCGCTTCACTCCTTGCAGCCGCATGAGGTGCGGTGCACGAAGGTGCAGGGCAGCCGGACGGTCTGCGGCGCCCGGGAGGGATCCGCCAGCCGGTCGAGCAGCAGCCTGACCGCGGTGGCGCCGATCCGGCGGCTGGGCTGCGAGATCGCGGTGAGCCGGGGCGAGAACACATCGGCCCAGGAGAAGTCGTCGAAGCAGACCAGCGCGATGTCGTCCGGCACGCCGAGGCCCGCCTCGCGCAGGGCGCGCAGCGCGCCGATGGTCATCGCGTTGTTCGCGGTGACGATCGCGGTGGGTGGCCGGGCGGCCGCCAGCAGCCGGTGGGTGGCGTCTCGCGCGCCCCCCGCCGCGGAGTCGCCACTGGCCAGCAGCTCGGAGCCGAACGGCAGCCCCCGCCGGCGCAGCCCGGCCCGGTAGCCGGCGATCCGCTCGGCGGTGGTGCTCAGCCCCGGCGCGCCCGCGACCAGGCCGATGCGGGTGTGGCCGAGGTCGGCTAGGTGGAGGACGAGCTGTTCGACGTGGCGGGTGTTCTCCGCGCACACCTGGTCGTGGGCGTCTGTGACCAGCCGGTCGAGAAAGACGGCGGGGACCTGGTGGCGGGTCAGATAGTCGAGCATCGCGCCGGGCTCCGCGGAGGCGGCGACGATCACTCCGTCCACCCGCCGCTCGTGGAGGAGCTGGACGGCCTTGCGCTCCTGCCCGGGGTCGTCGTGCGGGTCCGCGACGAGCAGGCCGTAGCCATGCTCCAGGGCGCCGGCCTCGACGCCCTGGAGGATCTCGGTGAAGTACGGATTGCTGATCGCCGAGACCGCCAGGCCGATCGAGCGGGTGCGCGCGGTGACCAGGGAGCGGGCGAGCGTGTTGTGGGTGTAGCCCAGGGCGTCGATGGCGTCAAGCACGGCCCGGCGGGTGTCCGGGAGCACCGGGCGGGTCTCGTTGAGCACATGCGAAACGGTGGCCACGGACACGCCCGCGCGCCGGGCCACATCGGCCATGGTCGCCACGTGCGGCTCTCCCCCTTCTCAGGGCTCGGTTCGCGTTGAGCAGCGGTTCGAGGCAGGAACGTACCTCATCCGAGGCGACGCGTAAACGCTTGCGCAAGCGTTTACGCGCCCCGGCCGACATCGCATGCGGCGCACGCGGCCCGACCGCTCCGGACTGTCACTCCCCGCCAGTAGGGTGGTGACCATGGCCGACCCGAGCAGCTACCGCCCCAAGCCGGGACAGATCCCCGACTCGCCGGGGGTCTACAAGTTCCGAGACGAGCACGGCCGGGTGATCTACGTCGGAAAGGCGAAGAGTCTGCGCCCGCGGCTCTCCTCGTACTTCCAGGACCTGGCGAACCTCCACCCGCGCACCCGCACCATGGTGACCACGGCCGCTGCCGTGGAGTGGACCGTGGTGAGCACCGAGGTCGAGGCGCTGCAGCTCGAGTACTCCTGGATCAAGGAGTTCGATCCTCGATTCAACGTCAAGTACCGCGACGACAAGAGCTATCCCTCCCTCGCCGTCACGCTGAACGAGGAATTCCCCCGGGTCCAGGTCATGCGCGGCCCCAAGAAGAAGGGCGTGCGCTACTTCGGCCCGTACGGCCACGCCTGGGCCATCCGCGAGACGGTCGACCTGATGCTGCGGGTCTTTCCGGTGCGGACCTGCTCGGCCGGGGTGTTCAAGCGCTCGGCCCAGATCGGCCGCCCCTGCCTGCTCGGCTACATCGGCAAGTGCTCCGCCCCCTGCGTGAGCCGGGTGACAGCCGAGGAGCACCGGCGGCTGGCCGAGGAGTTCTGCGACTTCATGGCCGGGCGCACCGGCACCTACCTGCGCCGCCTGGAGCAGCAGATGCAGGAGGCCGCCGAGGAGATGGAGTACGAGAGGGCGGCCCGGCTCCGTGACGACATCGGGGCGCTCAAGCGCGCCATGGAGAAGAACGCGGTCGTGCTCGCCGACGCCACCGACGCCGACCTGATAGCGATCGCTGAGGACGAGCTGGAAGCCGCGGTCCAGATCTTCCATGTGCGTGGCGGCCGGGTCCGCGGCCAGCGCGGCTGGGTCACCGACAAGGTGGAGGCCGTCGACACCGCCGGGCTGGTCGAGCACGCGCTGCAGCAGCTGTACGGGGAGGAGAAGGGCGACGCGGTCCCCAAGGAGGTCCTGGTCCCCGCCCTGCCCGAGCCCGCCGAGCCGGTCGCCCAGTGGCTGGGCGACCGCCGCGGCTCCCGGGTCGATCTGCGCATCCCGCAGCGCGGCGACAAGAAGGACCTGATGGCGACCGTCGCGCGCAACGCCCAGCAGGCGCTGGCGCTGCACAAGACCAAGCGCGCCTCCGATCTGACCACGCGCTCGCGCGCCCTGGAGGAGATCGCCGAGGCCCTGGAGCTGGACTCGGCCCCGCTGCGCATCGAGTGTTTCGACATCTCGCATCTGCAGGGCGAGGACGTGGTGGCGTCCATGGTGGTCTTCGAGGACGGCCTGGCGCGCAAGAGCGAGTACCGCCGCTTTCAGATCAAGAGCTTCGCGGGCCAGGACGACGTCCGGGCCATGCACGAGGTCGTCGGCCGCCGGTTCCGCCGTTATCTGCAGGAGAAGACGGACACCGGCGAGTGGGGCCCGCCGCCCGAGGACGACGCGGAGCGCTCCACCGAGCCCGCGGAGCACCCGGAGCCCGCCGCGCCCGCCGGGCCCGTCGACGAGAGCGGCAAGCCGAAGCGATTCGCCTACCCGCCGCAGCTCGTCGTCGTGGACGGTGGCCGGCCACAGGTCGCCGCGGCCAAGCGGGCGCTGGACGAGCTCGGGATCGACGACGTGGCGGTCTGCGGCCTCGCCAAGCGGCTGGAGGAGGTCTGGCTGCCCGACGACGAGGACCCGGTGGTGCTGCCGCGCAGCAGCGAGGGGCTCTATCTGCTGCAGCGCGTGCGCGATGAGGCGCACCGCTTCGCCATCACCTACCAGCGCGGCAAGCGGGCCAAGTCGATGAAGGCCGGCCCGCTGGACACCGTGCCCGGGCTCGGTGAGAGCCGTCGGCAGGCGCTCCTGAAGCACTTCGGCTCACTCAAGCGGCTGCGCGCCGCGACGGTCGAGCAGATATGCGAGGTGCCGGGGGTGGGCCGCAAGACGGCCGAGACGGTTGCCGCCGCCCTCGCCACGGCGGCCCCGGCCGCCCCGGCGGTGAACACCGCCACAGGAGAGATCATTGAGGATGAGACCGCGAGCGCGGTGTCGTCATCGACGCGGGGGACGGACAGATGAACGAGCATGAGAAGCATGGAGACGGAGCGCAGGTGAATACGGGCACCCCGGGAGACGCCGCCGCCGAGACGACGGCCATCCCCGAGCTGGTGATCATCTCCGGCATGTCGGGGGCGGGTCGCAGCACGGCCGCCAAGTGTCTGGAGGACCTCGGTTGGTTCGTGGTGGACAATCTGCCGCCCGCGCTGATCCCCACCATGGTGGACCTCGGCGCCCGCTCGCAGGGCAATGTGGCCCGCATCGCGGTGGTCGTCGACGTCCGCGGCCGTCGCTTCTTCGACAACCTGCGCGAGTCCCTGGCGGACCTGGCCGCCAAGAACGTCAAGCGCCGCGTCCTCTTCCTGGAGGCGTCCGACGAGGCCCTGGTGCGCCGCTTCGAGTCGGTGCGCCGCCCGCACCCGCTCCAGGGCGACGGCCGGATCGTGGACGGCATCGCGGCCGAGCGGGACCTGTTGCGCGAGCTGCGCGGCGACGCCGACCTGGTGATCGACACCTCCAGCCTCAATGTGCACGAGCTGCGCGCCAAGATGGACGCCCAGTTCGCCGGCGAGGAGGAGCCGGAGCTGCGCGCCACCGTCATGTCCTTCGGCTACAAGTACGGCCTGCCGGTCGACGCCGACCTGGTGGTGGACTGCCGCTTCCTGCCGAACCCGCACTGGGTCCCGGAGCTGCGCCCCTTCACCGGCCTCAACGAGGAGGTCGCCGGGTATGTCTTCAACCAGCCCGGCGCCAAGGAGTTCCTCGACCGCTATGCCGAGCTGCTGCAGCTGATCGCGGCCGGCTACCGCCGCGAGGGCAAGCGCTATGTGACCATCGCCGTCGGCTGTACCGGCGGCAAGCACCGCAGCGTCGCGATGTCCGAGCGGCTCGCCGCCCGGCTCGCCGCCGAGGGAGTGGAGACCGTCATCGTCCACCGTGACATGGGGCGCGAGTGACGATCCGGACCAGACGGCTGCGGCGGCTGGTCGGATCCCGTACCAGCAAGGGAGCGCAGCCCAAGGTGGTCGCGCTCGGCGGCGGGATGGGACTGTCCGCCTCGCTCGCCGCCCTGCGCCGGATCACCGGCGATCTGACCGCGGTCGTCACCGTCGCCGACGACGGGGGCTCCAGCGGGCGGCTGCGCGACGAGCTCGGCGTGCTGCCGCCCGGCGATCTGCGCAAGGCGCTGGCCGCGCTGTGCGGCGACGACGAGTGGGGCCAGACCTGGGCCCGGGTCATCCAGCACCGCTTCGCCAGCGAGGGCGAGCTGCACGGCCACGCGGTCGGCAATCTCCTGATCGTCGCCCTCTGGGAGCAGCTGGGGGACCACGTCAAGGCCCTGGATCTGGTCGGCAAGCTGCTGGGCGCGCACGGCCGGGTGCTGCCCATGTCGGCGGTCCCGCTGGAGCTCCAGGCGTTCGTCCGCGGCCATGACCCGGGCCGCCCGGACGAGGTCACCACGGTGCGCGGGCAGGCCACCGTCGCGCTCACCCCCGGCGAGGTGCAGTCGGTCCACCTGGTGCCGGGCGGCCCGCCGGCCGTCCCCGAGGCCGTGGAGGCGGTGCTGGACGCCGACTGGGTGGTGCTCGGCCCCGGCTCCTGGTTCTCCTCCGTGATCCCGCATCTGCTGGTCCCCGAGCTGCTGGAGGCGCTCACCGACACCAAGGCCCGCAGGGTCCTGTCGCTGAACCTGGCCCCCCAGCCCGGCGAAACCGATGGCTTCTCCCCGCAGCGTCATTTGGAGGTTTTGGCCCGACACGCCCCTAAACTCGCCTTCGACGTGGTGCTGGCCGACCAGGCCGCCGTCCCCGACCAGGGCAGTCTGTGCGACGCCGCGAAGCGGCTGGGCGGCACGGTCGAGCTCGCGCCGGTGGCCAGGCCCGACGGCTCCCCGAAACACGACCCGGAGCTTTTGGCGGCCGCGTACGACCGTATTTTTCGGATGCATGGAAGGATCGGCCCATGGCGATGACGGCAGCGGTGAAGGACGAAATCTCCCGGCTCCCCGTCACCCGCACCTGCTGCCGGAAAGCGGAGGTCTCGGCGATCCTGCGGTTCGCGGGCGGGCTGCACCTGGTCAGCGGACGCATCGTGATCGAGGCGGAGCTGGATACGGGCATCGCGGCCCGAAGAGTGCGCAAAGACATCCTGGAGATCTTCGGGCACTCCTCCGACCTGGTGGTGATGGCCCCCGGCGGGCTGCGCCGCGGCAGCCGCTATGTGGTGCGGGTGGTGGCGGGCGGTGACCAGCTGGCCCGGCAGACCGGGCTGGTCGACGGCCGCGGCCGGCCGATCCGCGGGCTGCCGCCGCAGGTCGTCTCGGGTGCCACCTGTGACGCCGAGGCCGCCTGGCGCGGGGCCTTCCTCGCCCACGGCTCGCTCACCGAGCCCGGCCGCTCCTCCTCGCTGGAGGTGACCTGCCCCGGCCCCGAGGCCGCGCTCGCGCTGGTCGGCGCGGCGCGCCGGCTGCAGATCGCCGCCAAGGCGCGGGAGGTGCGCGGGGTTGACCGCGTTGTCGTCCGTGACGGTGATGCCATTGGCGCGCTGTTGACGCGGCTCGGAGCCCATGAGTCGGTGCTCGCGTGGGAGGAGCGCCGGATGCGCCGCGAGGTGCGGGCCACCGCCAACCGGCTGGCCAACTTCGACGACGCCAATCTGCGCCGCTCGGCCCGGGCCGCCGTCGCCGCCGGGGCCCGGGTGCAGCGCGCGCTGGAGATCCTGGGCGACGAGGTGCCCGAGCACCTGGCCGCGGCCGGCCGGCTGCGCATGGAGCACAAGCAGGCGTCCCTGGAGGAGTTGGGCGCGCTCGCCGACCCGCCGCTGACCAAGGACGCCGTCGCGGGCCGCATCCGCCGCCTGCTGGCCATGGCCGACAAGCGTGCCCAGGACCTCGGGATCCCCGGCACCGAGTCCAGCCTGACCGAGGAGATGGCCGACGGCATGGTCGGCTGAGAGCGCTCCGGCCGGGCGACCGGCCGACCGTACGACAGACCTTTCCGCCCCCGGCTTCCGCGGCGAAGCCGGGGGCGTATCGCTGCCCTTTCACGCCGTATGACGGCCTTGTGGCGCTATTGACATGATCATGCGGCGTGACAAGTCTTGTGCGCCTGCGCACCGATGCGACATCCGCACCGACGTGACGGATGACAGGGGAGCCAGGGGGGCTCATGAGAAGACGCAAGGCGAGATCGATTTCCGCGGTGACAGCGGCCGCTTCGCTGCTGCTGGGAGGGGTGGCCGCGACCTCCGCGGCGCAGGCCCGGCCGGGGCCTCGGGTTGCCGACGAGGGACTGTCCGTATGGACCGCCCAGGTCACCCGGGCCCAGGTGCCGCTGCTGCTGAAGGCGGGAGCCGACGGGCACGAACTGGGCGAGCGGCTGCCGGAGAAGGGGACCGGGCGGGTCGAGCTGTACCTCACCGGCAAGCAGGCGGCCGCGCTGCGCGGCCAGGGCGTCCGTCTCGCCCGCAAGGAGATCTCCAAGAAGGCCCTGAACCGGGTCAAGGCCGCGGGCGACGGCGTCTTCCGCCCGTACAGCGGCGAGGGCGGCCTCGAGCAGGAGATCGTCGAGACCGGCCAGGCGCACCCGGGGCTCACCAAGGTCGTCAGCATCGGCAAGACCGTGCGCGGCAAGGACATCCTCGCTCTCAAGGTCAGCAAGGGCGCCGACCGGGCCCCCGACGGCAAGAAGCCCTCGGTGCTCTACATGTCGAACCAGCACGCCCGCGAGTGGATCACCCCGGAGATGACCCGGCGGCTGATGCACTACTACCTGGACAACTACGGCAAGGACGATCGCGTCACCAGGATCGTGGACCGTACGGAGCTGTGGTTCGTCCTCTCCGCCAACCCGGACGGCTACGACTTCACCCACCAGAGCCCCGACAACCGGCAGTGGCGCAAGAACCTGCGCGACAACGACGGCGACGGCAAGATCGCCGCGGGCGACGGCGTCGACCTCAACCGCAACTTCCCCTACAAGTGGGGCTACGACAACGAGGGTTCGTCCCCCGACCCGGCCGAGGAGGTCTACCGGGGCCCGGGCCCCGCCTCCGAGCCGGAGACCAAGGCGCTGGACGCCTTCGAGAAGCGCATCGGCTTCGAGTACGGCATCAACTACCACTCGGCCGCCGAACTGCTGCTCTACGGTGTCGGCTGGCAGGTCGCCACCCCCACCCCCGACGACATCCTCTACAAGTCCCTCGCCGGCACCCCGGAGAAGTCCGCGATCCCCGGCTACCACCCGCAGGTCTCCTCCGAGCTCTACATCACCAACGGCGAGGCCGACGGCCACGCCGCCAACGTCAACGGGATGATGATGTTCACCCCGGAGATGTCGACCTGTCAGACGGCCTCCGGCATCGACCCCGACGACCCCTGGCTGCCCGGCGACTGCGAGTCCGTCTTCACCTTCCCGGACGACGAGAAGCTCATCCAGGAGGAGTTCGCCAAGAACGTCCCGTTCGCGCTCGCCGTCGCCGAGACCGCCGAACACCCCGACCGGCCCAACTCCCCGGTCGGCATCGACGCCCCCGACTTCACCCCGGACGCCTTCACCACCTCCTACGCCCGGGGCGGCGGCCAGGAGGTCTCGGTGACGGCCCGCAAGAGCGTGCGCGGCAAGAAGCTCAACTACCGCGTCGACGGCGGCCGCACCCGCACCGCGCCGCTCAAGCGCTGGAAGGGCGGCGAGACCTATGGCGGCGAGGACAACATCCACTTCGACCAGTACCGCGCCACGGCCAAGGGCGCGGACGTCGGCGACAAGGTGAAGGTCTGGTTCACCGGCCGCACCCACAAGGGCGAGCCGACCGCGAGCAGGCCCTTCACCTACCGCGTCGCCGAACGGCCGCGCGCCGACACCCTGGTGATCGCCGACGAGGGCGGCACCACCGCGGCCCGGCACACCGCCGTGTACACCAAGGCGCTCGCCGCGGGCGGCCGCAGGTCCGCCGTGTGGGACGTGGCCACCCAGGGCGCGCCGCACGCCCTGGGAGTGCTGAGCCACTTCAAGACCGTGTACTGGTACACCGGCGCCCAGCGGCCCGGCGGCGCGACCCTGCTCGCGGTGCGCGACTTCCTCAACGAGGGCGGCAAGCTCATCACCAGCGGCGAGCGGGCGGGCGGCAGCTCCGAGGTCGGCCCGGCCGACACCGACGACTTCAGCCAGTACTACCTCGGCGCCGACCGCCGCTTGTCGCTCGCGTCCCCGCCGGGCTACCGCGGCGGCGGCGCCCTCGCGGGCACCGGCGCCACCCTCGCCGACGCCGCGGACAACCCCCTGGACGCGGCGGGCGGATACACCGTCACCTCCGACGCGCTGCCGCCGGAGCGGTTCCCGCAGTTCCGCAGCGCGGCCGCGGGCGACTACCCCGGCGTGCGCACGCCCTTCCAGCCGTACGACGGCGACTGGATGGCGGCGGCGCTGCACCGCGACCGCTCCTGGATGCGGCTGTCCCGCACCGTCGACCTGACCGGGGACACCGCGGCCGACGAGCCGAGCCTGCGGTTCCGGCTCAGCTATGACACCGAACCCGGGTACGACTATGCGATCGTCGAGGCGCACACCGTGGGCCAGGACGACTGGACCACCCTGCCCGATGCCAACGGCGGCACCTCCACCACCGCCCCGGACGACTGCTATCTGACCCTGCACCCGTTCCTGGCGCATTACCTGACCCGCGGCACGGACGCCTGTGAGGCGGGCGGGACCACGGGCGACTGGAACGCCTTCAACGGCTCCTCGGAGGGCTGGCGGCCCGTCTCCGTGGACCTGAGCGACTACGCGGGCAAGAAGGTCGAGCTGTCCGTCTCGTATGTGACCGACTCCGGCACGGGCGGGCTCGGCGTCCTGACCGACGGCACGTCGCTCGTCGTCGGCGGCGCCGAGCGGGACCAAGAGGGCTTCGAGACCGCGCTCGGCCCCTGGGCGACGCCCGGCGCGCCGGCCGGCAGCCCGGCGAACTCCGCCGACTGGACACGGTCGCGGGAGCTGTTCCACACCGCGGCCGCGGTCACGACCCGGGACACCGTGCTCTTCGGCTTCGGCCTGGAGCACGTCCCGGCCGCCTCCGAACGGGCGCGGCTCGTCGGGGCCGCGCTGCGTGCGCTGCGCCGTTGACCACTTGTGACACAAAGTGACTGATACGTAAACCGAAGCCGGCGGTCCGTACCACTTTTCAGTGGACGTGGGCCGCCGGTGCCAATGTCACGTACGTCCCGTGATAGCGGTAGGGTCGGATGCGGTCGGGGACATCCAATAAGGCTCGCCGGCGTCCATACCGGCACACCAACGAGGAGATCGGTTCGTGACGATCCGCGTAGGCATCAACGGCTTCGGCCGCATCGGCCGCAATTACTTCCGCGCGCTCCTGGAGCAGGGCGCGGACATCGAGATCGTCGGTGTCAACGACCTGACCGACAACGCGACTCTGGTTCACCTGCTGAAGTACGACACCATCCTGGGTCGGCTGAAGCAGGCGGTCAGTCACACCGACGACACCATCACCGTCGGCAACCAGACGTTCAAGACGCTCGCCGAGCGGGACCCGGCCAAGCTGCCCTGGGCCGAGCTCGGTGCCGACATCGTCATCGAGTCGACGGGCATCTTCACCAAGCGCGACGACGCGGCGAAGCACCTGGCCGCCGGCGCCAAGAAGGTCCTGATCTCCGCGCCCGCCAAGGGCGAGGACATCACCATCGTCATGGGTGTCAACCAGGACAAGTACGACGCCGCCAATCACCACATCGTCTCCAACGCGTCCTGCACCACCAACTGTGTCGCCCCGATGGCCAAGGTTCTCGACGAGGCCTTCGGCATCGCCAAGGGTCTGATGACCACGGTGCACGCGTACACCAACGACCAGCGCATCCTGGACTTCCCGCACAGCGACCTGCGCCGCGCGCGGGCCGCCGCCCAGAACATCATCCCGACCTCGACCGGTGCCGCGAAGGCCACCGCCCTGGTCCTCCCGCAGCTCAAGGGCAAGCTGGACGGCATCGCCATGCGCGTCCCGGTGCCCACCGGCTCGGTCACCGACCTGGTCGTCGAGCTGGACCGCGAGGTCACCAGGGACGAGATCAACACCGCCTTCCAGAAGGCCGCCGAGGGCCAGCTCAAGGGCGTCCTCGAGTACACCGAGGACGAGATCGTCTCCTCGGACATCGTCAACTGGCCGGCCTCCTGCACCTTCGACTCCTCGCTGACCATGGCCCAGGGCAAGCAGGTCAAGATCGTCGGCTGGTACGACAACGAGTGGGGCTACTCCAACCGCCTCGTCGACCTGACCGTCTTCGTCGGCAACCAGCTCTGACCGCTGCCCCGATGAGTCAGGACAGGGCCCGGTACGACGCCGTCGTACGGGCCCTGTCCCATGAACTAGGAGTCCTCAGTGAAGACGATTGACGATCTTCAGGTCGCCGGGAAGCGGGTCTTTGTCCGCGCCGATCTGAACGTCCCGCTCGACGGCGAGACGATCACCGACGACGGCCGTATCCGCGCCGCCGTGCCGACCATCGCCAAGCTCGCACAGTCGGGCGCCAAGGTGATCGTCGCCTCCCATCTGGGCCGGCCCAAGGGCGCGCCCGAGCCCCGCTTCTCGCTCGCCCCGGTTGCCCGGCGGCTCGGCGAACTCCTCGGCAAGCAGGTCGCCTTCGCGGCCGACACGGTCGGGGACAGCGCCCGTCAGGCCGTGGCCGGACTCGGCGACGGCGATGTGGTGCTGCTGGAGAACCTGCGCTTCAACGCCGGTGAGACCAGCAAGGACGACGCTGAGCGCGGCGCCTTCGCCGACCAGCTCGCCGCCCTCGCGGACCTCTACGCGGGCGACGGCTTCGGCGCGGTGCACCGCAAGCACGCCTCCGTGTACGACCTCCCGGCGCGGCTGCCGCACGCCGCGGGCGATCTGATCGCCACCGAGCTGAATGTCCTCAAGCAGCTCACCGAGGACGTGAAGCGCCCGTACGCGGTGGTCCTCGGCGGAGCCAAGGTGTCCGACAAGCTCGGCGTCATCGACCACCTCCTGGAGCGGGCCGACCGCATCCTCATCGGCGGCGGCATGGCATACACCTTCCTCAAGGCCCAGGGGCACGAGATCGGCACCTCGCTGCTGCAGGAGGACCAGATCGCGGCCGTCCAGGAGTACCTGGCGCGCGCCAAGGAGCGCGGCGTGGAGTTCGTGCTCCCCGTCGACGTCCTGGTGGGCCCCGGGTTCCCGGACCTGAAGACGAAGGCGCCGGCCCACCCCCGGACCGTCTCCGTCGCCGAGATCCCGGCCGACCAGATGGGCCTGGACATCGGCCCGGAGACCCAGGAGCTGTACGCCTCGAAGCTGGCCGACGCCGCCACCGTCTTCTGGAACGGCCCGATGGGCGTCTTCGAACACCCCGACTTCGCCGAGGGCACCAAGGCCGTGGCCCAGGCGCTGGTCGAGAGCCCGGCCTTCACCGTGGTGGGTGGCGGCGACTCCGCCGCCGCCGTACGGATCCTGGGCTTCGACGAAAACGCTTTCGGCCACATCTCGACCGGCGGCGGCGCGAGCCTCGAATACCTCGAGGGCAAGACGCTCCCCGGCCTCGCCGCACTGGAGGACTGAACACCGTGAGTGACCGCACCCCGCTGATGGCGGGCAACTGGAAGATGAACCTCAACCACCTCGAGGCCATCGCCCACGTCCAGAAGATCACCTTCTCGCTCACCGACAAGGACTACGAGGACGTCGAGGTCGCGGTCCTGCCGCCGTTCACGGACCTCCGGACGCTGCAGACCCTGGTCGAGCACGACAAGCTGAAGATCAAGTACGGCGCCCAGGACATCTCGGCGCACGACTCCGGCGCGTACACCGGAGAGATCTCCGGCGCGATGCTCGCCAAGCTGCGGTGCTCCTATGTGGCCGTCGGCCACTCCGAGCGGCGCCAGTACCACGGCGAGACCGACGAGCTGTGCAACGCCAAGGTCAAGGCCGCCTTCAGATACGACATCGTGCCCATCCTGTGCGTCGGCGAGAGCCTGGACGTGCGCAAGGCTGGCAACCAGGTCGCGCACACGCTCGGGCAGGTCGACGGGGGTCTGAAGGACATCCCGACCGAGCAGGCCGAGCGGATCGTGATCGCGTACGAGCCGGTCTGGGCCATCGGCACCGGTGAGGTGGCCACTCCCGAGGACGCCCAGGAGGTCTGCGGGGCCATCCGGGGCCGCCTGGCCGAGCTCTACGGTCAGGACGTGGCCGACAAGGTCCGGATCCAGTACGGCGGCTCGGTGAAGTCCGGGAACGTCGCCGCGATCATGGCGCAGCCGGACGTGGACGGCGCGCTGATCGGCGGCGCGTGCCTGGACGCGGAGGACTTCGTCAAGATCGTCCGGTTCCGCGACCAGTGAGCAGGCCGGTGAGTAGGCCGTAGCAGGTCACTCGTCGTACCCTGGCGGGGGTCGAGGTGGTGCGGTCGTCACCACTCGGCCCCCCGTTCCTTACCGTTCCGTCCAAGCCCGAGAGAGTTGGTCCAGCCGTGGTCATGGGGTTCTCGATCGCCCTCATCATCTTCAGCGTCCTGCTGATGATGCTGGTGCTCATGCACAAGGGGAAGGGCGGAGGTCTGTCCGACATGTTCGGTGGTGGTATGCAGTCCTCCGTGGGCGGCTCCTCGGTCGCCGAGCGCAACCTGGACCGGATCACCATCGTCGTCGGTCTGCTGTGGTTCGTCTGCATCGTCGTGCTCGGGCTGCTGATGAAGCTCGATTGAGCCGATAGCTGACGCACCGTCGCAAGCGCGGCTTATCATGGGCTTGCGTCCTCCGAGGGCACCTCCCGGCCGAAGGCCGGGGGCGGTGTAACTCCTCTCACTGGACGCGCGTTGGGCCTTACGTAGACTGGGGCGCCCGGCAGCGGAGCTGCCTACCAATGCTTCGCGGCACCATCACGCAGGGAGTTACGACCGTGGCAAGTGGCAACGCGATCCGTGGAAGTCGGGTCGGAGCGGGGCCGATGGGAGAAGCGGAGCGAGGCGAATCGGCGCCTCGCCTGCGTATTTCCTTCTGGTGCTCGAACGGGCACGAGACTGTGCCGAGCTTCGCCAGCGACGCGCAGATCCCGGACACTTGGGACTGCCCCCGCTGCGGCTTCCCGGCCGGCAAGGATCGGGACAACCCGCCGGACCCGCCGCGCACCGAGCCGTACAAGACGCATCTGGCGTATGTGCGCGAGCGGCGCAGCGACGCCGACGGCGAGGCGATCCTCGCCGAGGCTCTCGCCAAGCTCCGCGGCGAGATCTGAGCGGCAGGCAGGACGAGGCACGTACGACGGCCCGGCCGGGCACCTCTGACGGGGGTGCGCGGCCGGGCCGTTGTCAGTGGTGGGGGCTACGGTCGTGACGTGAGGTGCCGTACGGGTCGGGACCGCGCGGTTGGGGAGGGGGAGCATGACCACGGTGGAGGCCGGTGAGCAGGGCACAGGGCGGACTGTGTCGCTTGCGTGGCGGGGCGGCTTCGGGCGGCTGTGGGGGGCCGCGGTGGTTTCCCGGTTCGGGGATGCGCTGCGCGGGGCGGCGCTTCCGCTGCTGGCCGTCTCGCTGACCGACTCCCCGGTGCTGGTCTCGCTGGTGACCGCGTGCGGCTTTCTGCCGTGGCTGCTGTTCGGGCTGTTCGGCGGGGCCATCGCCGACCGGGTGGACCAGCGGCGGGCGATGTGGGCGGTGGACGTGGCGCGTGGCGCGCTGATGGCCGCCTTCGCCGTCGCCGTATGGCTGGGACATGCCACCATCGGCCTGCTGCTCGCCCTCGCCTTCGCGCTGACCACCCTGCAGACCCTCTTCGACAACGCCGCCACGGCCCTGCTGCCGTCCGTCGTGGCTCCGGAGGTCCTGAGCCGGGCCAACGCCCGCCTGATGACCGGGCAGGAGGTCATGGGCCGGTTCGTCGGCGCGCCGCTGGTGCCCGTGGCCCTGGGGTTGGGCGCCGCCGTGCCGTACGCGGCCGACGCGGTCACCTATCTCGCCGCCGCCGCGCTGGTCGCCTCTCTGGGCGGGCGCGCACGGGCGCCGCGGCGGGAGCCGAGGGAGCCGGGCCGCTCGATCCGGAAAGAGATAGGCGAGGGCATCGCGGTGTTGTGGCGGGACCGGCTGCTGCGGGCCCTGTGTGTGTCGACCACGCTGTGCAATGTGGGCATTGGCGCTCTCATCGCCACGCTGGTGCTGCATGTGACCGGATGGCTGGGCGCCGGGGACGCCGGTTACGCGGCCGTCATCACGGCGTACGGGATCGGCAGCGTCACCGGCGGGCTGGTGGCCGCGCGGGTGGCGGAGCGGCTGGGCCGCGCGCCCACGATCATGGTGTGCGGCCTCGCGCAGATCGCCGCCCTCCTCGCCCTGGGCGCGATCCGCACGCTGCCGGCCGCCGTGGCGGCCCTCGGCGTCTTCGGCTTCGCCGGGATCATATGGAACGTCACGGAGGTGACGATGATGCAGCAGCGCAGCCCGACCGAGATGCTGGGCCGGGTCAGCGCCGCCTTCCGTACCCTGTCGGTCGCCGGCGCCCCGCTCGGCGCCCTGCTCGGCGGGGCCATCGCCGCGGCGTGGGGGCTGAACACACCGGCGCTGGCTGCCGCCGCGCTCTTCGTGGGCGGTCTGGTGGCCCTCGTCCCCGGGATGCGGTCCCCGATCAATTAGGTTGGGGACACGGGGGCCAGGCACCGACGAGAAGTGGGCTGATTCCGAGATGAACGCAGATGGCCGCAGCGGGCTCGACCAGCTGCCGGAGTGGAACGCACTGGCCGCACACCGCCAGGAGCTGGGTGACGCGCATCTGCGCGAGCTGTTCGCCCAGGACCCCGGGCGTGCGGAGCGGTTCACCGTTCAGGTCGGCGACCTCCATCTGGACTACTCCAAGCACCTGGTGACCGACGAGACGCTGCGGCTGCTGCGGGAGCTGGCCCGGGCGACCGGGGTGGCCGAGCTGCGGGACGCCATGTTCCGGGGCGCGAAGATCAACACGACCGAGGACCGGTCGGTGCTGCATGTCGCCCTGCGCGCACCCCACTCCGCGGTCATCCAGTCCGACGGCAAGGATGTCGTCCCGGAAGTGCACGCGGTGCTCACCAAAATGGGCACGTTCGTCGACCGGATCCACTCGGGGCAGTGGCGGGGCCACACCGGCGAGCGCATCAAGAACATCGTCAACATCGGCATCGGCGGCTCCGACCTGGGCCCCGCGATGGCGTTCGAGGCGCTGCGCGCCTACACCCACCGCGAGTTGGAGTTGCGCTTCGTTTCCAATGTCGACGGGGCGGACCTGCACGAGGCGCTGCGCGGGCTGGACCCGGCCGAAACGCTGTTCATCGTCGCCTCGAAGACCTTCACCACCATCGAGACGATCACCAACGCCACGTCCGCCCGGAATTGGCTGCTGCGTGGTCTCGGGGCGGGCCAGGAAGCGGTCGCCAAGCACTTCGTGGCGCTGTCGACCAACGCGGAGAACGTTGCCGAGTTCGGCATCAACACCGACAACATGTTCGAGTTCTGGGACTGGGTCGGCGGGCGCTACTCCTTCGACTCGGCCATCGGCCTGTCCCTGATGCTCGCCATCGGCCAGGAGCACTTCCGCGAGATGCTGGCCGGCTTCCACCTCGTCGACGAGCACTTCCGCTGTGCCCCGCCCGAGGAGAACGCACCGATGCTGCTCGGGCTGCTGGGCATCTGGTACGGGCAGTTCTTCGACGCGCAGTCGCATGCCGTGCTGCCCTACTCGCACTACATGGCGAAGTTCCCCGCTTATCTGCAGCAGTTGGACATGGAGTCCAACGGCAAGTCGGTGGACCGCGAGGGCCGGCCGGTGAGCTGGCAGACCGGCCCGGTGGTCTGGGGAACGCCCGGCACCAACGGTCAGCACGCCTACTACCAGCTGCTCCACCAGGGCACCAAGATGATCCCGGCCGATCTGATCGGCTTCGCCAAGCCGGTGGCGGACCTGTCCCCGAAGCTCGCCGGCCACCACGATCTGCTGATGGCCAACCTCTTCGCCCAGGGGCAGGCGCTGGCGTTCGGCAAGACGGCGGAGGAGGTGGCCGCCGAGGGGGTGGCGCCGGAGCTGGTGCCGCACAAGACCTTCCCCGGCAACCGCCCCACGACCACGATCCTGGCCGCCGAGCTGAGCCCCTCGGTGCTCGGTCAGTTGATCGCGCTCTATGAGCAGAAGGTGTTCGTTCAGGGCGCCGTCTGGAACATCGACTCGTTCGACCAGTGGGGGGTGGAGCTCGGCAAGGTCCTCGCCAGGCGCGTCGAGCCCGCGCTCACCGAGGGGGCCGAGGTGCCGGGGCTCGACCCCTCGACGGCGCGGCTGGTCGCCACGTACCGCTCGCTGCGCGGGCGCTGAGGCCGCCGGGTACACCCACATACACAGCAAGGGCCGCAAACGCCGGACGGGCCGCTGGGCTTCTGCCCAGTCGGCCCGTCCAGTTGGGTGTCCGCGTCCGGTCAGGGCGACGCCGGGGGGTACAGCTCGCGCGGCAGGCCCGCCGCGGCGGCCCGGTCCAGCAGCCACAGCGTGCGGCGGCGGCCGTACGCGCCCGCGGCCGGGGCCTGGATCTCCCCGGCCCCCGACAGCGCGATCGTCACCGCCTTGGCCTTGTCCTCGCCTGCCGCCAGCAGCCAGACCTCCTGCGCCGCGCGGATCGCGGGCAGGGTCAAGGTGATCCGGGTGGGCGGGGGCTTGGGCGCGCCGCGCACCGCCACCACCGTCCGCTCGGCCTCCCGCACGGCGGGCAGCTCCGGGAAGAGCGAGGCCACATGGGTGTCCGGGCCGACGCCCAGCAGCAGCACGTCGAAGGACGGCACCGCGCCGTGGTTCTCCGGCCGCGCGGCCCGGCCCAACTCCTCGGCGTACGCCTCCGCGGCGGCCTCCGCATCGCTGCCCGACGGGCCGTCGGAGGCCGGCATCTGGTGCACCCGGGCCGGATCCAGACCCACCGCGTCCAGCAGCGCCTCCCGCGCCTGGGTGACATTGCGGTCCGGGTGGCCTTCCGGCAGGAACCGCTCGTCACCCCACCACAGGTCGAGCCGCGACCAGTCCACGGCGTCGCGGGCCGAGGCCCCGGCGAGCGCGGCCAGCAGACCGTTGCCGTTGCGCCCGCCGGTCAGCACCACCGAGGCCGAGCCGCGGGCGGACTGGGCGTCCACGATCTTCGTGATCAGCCGGGCCGCCGCGGCCTGCGCCATCAGGTCCTTGTCGTGATGGACGACGACCTGCGGAGCGCTCATGACGCCGCCTTGCCGGCCGCGTTGCCCGCGCCGCCGGCTGACTTCGCCGGGGCCCCGGCGGCCTTGTGCGCCGCCTCCGGACGGGCCCCGCCACCGGCCTTGCCACCGCTCGCCGCGTCGCCTCCGGAGCCGGTACCGGCTCCAGTCCGCGCCCCGGTTTGCGCCGCGGGCCGCTCGACCGCGCCGCTCACGCCCTTGCCGAGCCGGCCCACCCCGAACTTCACCGCCGAGGCGTACATCTCGTCCGGGTCGAGACGGCGCAGCTCCTCCGCTATCAGCTCCGACTGGTCCCGCCGCTGCAGCGCGACATGCCGGTCCGGCTGCCCCGGCATCGCCAGTTCGGCCAGCGACCCGTTCGCCCGGTCCAGGCAGATCGTGCCGTCGGCCGTCTCCAGCCGCACCGCGGTCAGCCCAGGGCCCTCCGTGACCTGCCGCTCCACCGGGACCTTCAGCCGCTCCGCGAGCCACAGGGCCAGCAGCTCGCCGCTCGGGTTGTACGCCTCACCCTCGACCACGGCCGAGGTGATCGCCGAGTGCTTCTGGTCCAGCGCCGCGGCCAGCACACTGCGCCACGGCGTGATGCGGGTCCAGGCCAAGTCGGTGTCGCCCGGGGTGTACGTCCTGGCCCGCAGCCCGAGCGTGGCCACCGGGTCCTCGGTGGCCTGGGCGTCGGTGATCCGGCGGGCGGCCAGCCGGCCCAGCAGGTCCTCGCTGGGGTGCTCCGGCGCGTCCTCCGGCCACCACACCACCACCGGGGCGTCCGGCAGCAGCAGCGGCAGCACCACCGACTGGGCGTGGTTCGCGAGCTCGCCGTACAGCCGCAGCAGCACCGTCTCGCCGGTGCCGCTCTCGCCGGCGATCCGCACCTCGGCGTCCAGCCGGGCCACCTTGCGGTCGCGCGGCGAGCGCCCCGGCCGCTTGATGACGACCAGGATGCGCGAGGGGTGTTCCTTGGACGCGTCGCTCGCGGCCTTCAGCGCGTCGTAGTGATTGCCCTCGTCGGTGACGATGACAAGGGTGAGCACCATGCCCACGGCCGGTATCCCCGCCGCCCTCCGCGCCTGGACCAGAGCCGAGTTGATCTGGCTGGACGTGGTGTCGGTGAGATCGATGTTCATGGCCGGCGCCAGCTCCGTCCGTCTCGTGCGAGCATCTCGTCCGCCGCCTTCGGCCCCCAGGTGCCCGCCGTGTACTGCTCGGGCTTGCCGTGCTGGTCCCAGTAGGCCTCGACGGGGTCGAGGATCCGCCAGGACTCCTCCACCTCCTGGTGGCGGGGGAAGAGGTTGGCGTCGCCGAGCAGCACGTCGAGCAGCAGCCGCTCATAGGCCTCGGGGCTGGACTCGGTGAAGGACTCGCCGTAGGCGAAGTCCATCGTCACGTCCCGGATCTCCATGGAGGTGCCGGGCACCTTGGAGCCGAACCGGATGGTGACGCCCTCGTCCGGCTGCACCCGGATGACCAGGGCGTTCTCCCCGAGCTCCTGGGTGTCGGTGGCGTCGAAGGGGGAGTGCGGGGCGCGCTGGAAGACCACCGCGATCTCGGTGACCCGACGCCCGAGCCGCTTGCCCGTGCGCAGATAGAAGGGGACGCCCGCCCAGCGGCGGTTGTCGATCTCCACCTTGATCGCGGCGTAGGTGTCGGTCTTGGAGTTGGGGTCGATGCCCTCCTCCTCCAGATAGCCCAGCACCTCTTCGCCGCCCTGCCAGCCGTGGGCGTACTGGCCGCGCACGGTGTGCTTGCCCAGCTCCTTCGGCAGCTTGACGGCCTTGAGCGCCTTGAGCTTCTCGGTGACCAGCGCGGTGGCGTCGAAGGAGGAGGGCTCCTCCATGGCGGTCAGCGCGAGGAGCTGCAGCAGGTGGTTCTGGATGACGTCGCGCGCCGCGCCGATGCCGTCGTAGTAGCCGGCCCGGCCGCCGATGCCGATGTCCTCGGCCATGGTGATCTGTACATGGTCGACGTAACTGCGGTTCCACAGCGGCTCGAACATGGTGTTGGCGAAGCGCAGCGCCAGGATGTTCTGGACCGTCTCCTTGCCCAGGTAGTGGTCGATCCGGAAGACGTCGCTCGGCCGGAAGACCTCATGGACGACCTTGTTGAGCTCCTGGGCGCTGGCCAGGTCGTGGCCGAAGGGCTTCTCGATGACGGCGCGCCGCCAGGAGTCGCCGGGCCCGGAGGACAGGCCGTGCTTCCTGAGCTGCTGGACGACGGTGGGGAAGAACTTCGGCGGGACCGACAGATAGAAGGCGAAGTTGCCGCCCGTGCCGCGCGCCTTGTCCAGTTCCTCGATCGTCCCCCGCAGCTTCTCGAACGCCTCGTCGTCGGAGAACTCGCCGGGTACGAAGCGGAAGCCCTCGGCGAGCTGCTGCCAGACCTCCTCACGGAAGGGGGTCCTGGCGTGTTCCTTGACCGCGTCGTGTACGACCTGGGCGAAGTCCTCGTTCTCCCAGTCGCGGCGGGCGAAGCCGACGAGCGAGAAGCCCGGCGGCAGCAGGCCGCGGTTGGCCAGGTCGTAGACGGCCGGCATCAGCTTCTTGCGGGACAAGTCGCCCGTGACGCCGAAGATGACCAGGCCGGACGGCCCCGCGATGCGCGGAAGCCGCCGGTCCCGGGGGTCACGCAGCGGATTGGCTCCGCTCGTGGAAAGTGACAAGGTCTCTCACGCCTCCGAAGGAGCGAGGCGGCCCAGCTCCGCCTCAGTGGACTTCAGCAGGTCGTTCCAGGACATCTCGAACTTCTCGACGCCCTCGTCCTCGAGGAGCTGTACAACGTCATCGTACGAGATTCCGACCCCGGCGAGCGCGTCGAGATCGGCCTTGGCCTGCTCGTAGGTACCGCGCACCGTGTCACCGGTGATCTGGCCGTGGTCGGCGATGGCCTCCAGCGTGGCCTCCGGCATGGTGTTGACCGTGCCCGGGGCGACCAGCTCGTCCACGTAGAGCGTGTCCTTGTAGGCCGGGTCCTTGACGCCGGTGGAGGCCCACAACGGGCGCTGCTTGTTGGCGTTGGCCCGGTCCAGGGCGGCCCAGCGCTCCGACGGCGGGGTCGACTTGTCGTGGGAGCCGAAGACCTCCTCGTACGCCTGGTAGGCGAGGCGGGCGTTGGCCAGGGCGGCCTTGCCGCGCAGCGCCTTGGTCTCGTCGGTGCCCAGCTTGTCGAGGCGCTTGTCGATCTCGGTGTCCACGCGGGACACGAAGAAGGACGCCACCGAGTGGATCTTCTGCAGGTCGAGCCCCGCGGCCTTGGCCTTCTCCAGGCCGGCCAGGAAGGCGTCCATGACCTCGCGGTAGCGCTCCAGCGAGAAGATCAGCGTGACGTTGACGCTGATGCCGAGCCCGATCACCTCGGTGATCGCGGGCAGACCCGCCCTGGTGGCCGGGATCTTGATGAAGGTGTTGGGCCGGTCCACCAGCCAGGCCAGCTGCTTGGCCTCGGCGATGGTGGCGGCCGTGTTGTGCGCCAGGCGCGGATCCACCTCGATGGAGACCCGGCCGTCCTGGCCGCCGGTCGCGTCGTAGACCGGGCGCAGGATGTCCGCGGCGTCCCGGACGTCCGCCGTGGTGATCATGCGGACGGCCTCGTCGACGGTGACCTTGCGGGTCGCGAGGTCGGCCACCTGCTGCTGGTAGCCGTCACCGCCGGCGATCGCCTTCTGGAAGATCGACGGGTTGGTGGTCACGCCCACCACATGGCTCTCGTCGATCAGCTCGGCCAGGTTGCCGGATGTGATGCGCTTGCGCGAAAGGTCGTCGAGCCAGACCGCGACGCCTTCGTCGGCCAGCCGCTTGAGTGCGTCTGTCATCGGGATTGCATCTCCTACTCGTCGCTACAAGGTCGTATACGGCGTCAGTGCCCGGCGGTCTCAAGCGACTCGCGGGCGGCGGCGGCGACGGCTTCCGCGGTCAGGCCGAACTCCCGGTAGAGCACCTTGTAGTCGGCGGAGGCGCCGAAGTGCTCGAGGGAGACGATGCGGCCGGCCTCGCCCACGAAGCGGTGCCAGGTCAGGCCGATGCCCGCCTCGACGGCCACGCGGGCCTTCACGGACGGCGGCAGCACGCTGTCCCGGTACGCCTGGTCCTGCTCCTCGAACCACTCGACCGAGGGCATCGAAACCACGCGGGTCGGGACGCCGGCGGCCTGCAGCTGCTCGCGCGCCTCGACGGCGAGCTGCACCTCGGACCCGGTGCCGATGAGGATCACCTGCGCAGGGCTGGTCTTCCCTTCGGGGCCTTCCGCCTCGACCAGGACGTAGCCGCCCTTGGCGGCGTCCTCGTTGACGTCGTACGTCGGCACGTTCTGCCGGGTCAGCGCGATGCCGTGCGGGGCGGGCCGCTCGCTGTGGCGGCGGGTGATCTCGCGCCAGGCGATGGCGGTCTCGTTGGCGTCGGCCGGGCGGACGATGTTCAGGCCCGGGATGGCGCGCAGCGCGCTCAGGTGCTCGACCGGCTGGTGGGTCGGGCCGTCCTCGCCGAGGCCGATGGAGTCGTGCGTCCACACGTAGGTGACGGGGAGCTTCATCAGGGCGGCGAGACGGACGGCGGGGCGCATGTAGTCGGAGAAGACCAGGAAGGTGCCGCCGTAGATACGGGTGTTGCCGTGCAGCGCGATGCCGTTCATGGTCGAGCCCATGGCGTGCTCGCGGATGCCGAAGTGCACCGTGCGGCCGTACGGGTCGGCCTCGGGAAGCGGGTTGTCCTTCGGGAGGAAGGACGAGGACGCGTCGATGGTGGTGTTGTTCGAGCCCGCGAGGTCGGCGGAGCCGCCCCACAGCTCGGGGAGTACCCCGCCGAGCGCCTTGAGGACCTGGCCGGAGGCCTTGCGGGTGGCCACGTCCTTGCCCGGCTCGAAGACCGGGATCGCCTTGTCCCAGGCCTCGGGCAGCTCACCGGCGGTGATCCGGTCGAACTCGGCGGCGCGCTGGGGGTTGTTGTTCCGCCAGTCCTGGAGCTTCTTGTCCCAGGCGGCGCGGGCCTCGCGGCCGCGGTCGGCCAGGCTGCGGGCGTGGGCCAGGACCGACTCCTCGACCTCGAAGTCCTGCTCGGGGTCGAAGCCCAGGACGCGCTTGGTGGCGGCGACCTCGTCGGCGCCGAGCGCCGAGCCGTGGGCGGCCTCGGTGTTCTGCGCGTTCGGCGCGGGCCAGGCGATGATGGTGCGGGCGGCGATGATCGAGGGGCGCTCGGTCTCGGCCTGCGCCGCCTTCAGCGCCGCGTACAGCGCGTGGACGTCGAAGTCGCCGTTGGGCGCCTGGTCGACGCGCTGGACATGCCAGCCGTACGCCTCGTAGCGCTTCAGTACATCCTCGGAGAAGGCGGTCGCGGTGTCGCCCTCGATCGAGATGTGGTTGTCGTCGTACAGCGCGATCAGGTTGCCGAGCTTCTGATGGCCGGCCAGGGAGGAGGCCTCCGCGGAGATGCCCTCCTCCAGGTCGCCGTCGGAGACGATCGCCCAGATGGTGTGGTCGAAGGGAGAGGTGCCCTCGAGTGCCTCCGGGTCGAACAGACCGCGCTCGTAACGGGCGGCCATCGCCATGCCGACCGCGTTGGCGATGCCCTGGCCCAGCGGGCCGGTGGTGGTCTCGACGCCGACCGTGTGGCCGTGCTCCGGGTGGCCCGGGGTCAGCGAGCCCCAGGTGCGGAAGGACTTCAGATCCTCCAGCTCCAGGCCGAACCCGCCCAGGTACAGCTGGACGTAGAGGGTCAGTGAGGTGTGGCCGGGGGAGAGGACGAACCGGTCACGCCCCACCCATCCGGCGTCGGTGGGGTCGTGCCGCATCAGCTTCTGGAAGAGCAGGTACGCGGCGGGGGCGAGGCTCATGGCGGTGCCGGGGTGGCCGTTGCCGACCTTCTGCACGGCATCCGCGGCCAGGACACGCGCCGTGTCCACGGCGCGCTGGTCCACATCGGTCCACTCGAGATCTGTGGTAGTCGGCTTCGTGCTCACCCTGAGTCAGGGCTCCTCTCCACAATGTCGATATCCGGTGACGATGCGTACACCGGCTTTGTCGAGCCTACCCCTGGAAGAACGCTCATCTTTTCGAGCGAGTACCCGACATCCGGGGAACGAATGCCGGAGATGCGGCATTCCCTCGAGGGCCGTGAGCTCCGCGAACACGAGCCGACCCCGGCGGCGGGCGGCGTATCCGCAACGTCTAGAGTGGCGTGGTACGCGCAAGTCTTTACCGGCTCTTCATGTCCGGTGCTTGCTGGTTCTTGCTTCTACCAGGGGTGTGCGTGACGGCCGTCGATTCCCGTCCTGCGGGGGTGCTCGATACGAGCCGGAGCCACCGGCCGCTCGGTGCCCGAGTCAAGGCGTTCGTGGCACTGACCAAGCCGCGTGTCATCGAGCTGCTGCTGATGACGACGGTGCCGGTGATGTTCCTGGCCGCCAAGGGCGTCCCGGATCTGTGGCTGGTGCTCGCCACCTGCGTCGGCGGCTATCTGTCCGCCGGCGGCGCGGCCGCGTTCAACATGTATTACGACCGCGACATCGACGCGCTCATGGACCGCACCTCGCAGCGCCCGCTGGTGACCGGCATGGTCTCGCCGCGCGAGTGCCTGGTCTTCGCCTTCGCGCTCGCCATCGGGTCCACCGCCTGGTTCTGGTACCTGGTCAATCCGCTGTCCGCCATTTTGTCGCTCGGCGCGCTGGTTTTCTACGTCGTCGTCTACACGATGTGGCTCAAGCGGCGTACCGCGCAGAACATCGTGTGGGGCGGTATCGCCGGCTGCATGCCGGTGTTCATCGGCTGGTCGGCCGTCACCAATTCGGTCTCCTGGGCCGCGGCGATTCTCTTCCTCGTCATCTTCTTCTGGACGCCGCCGCACTACTGGCCGCTGTCGATGAAGGTGAAGGACGACTACGCGCGCGTGGGCGTGCCGATGATGCCCGTGGTCGCGGGCAACAAGGCGGTCGCCCGGCAGATCGTCCTCTACAGCTGGGTGATGGTGGTCGTGTCACTGCTGCTGTGGCCGCTCGGCTACACCGGCTGGTTCTACCCGGTCGTGGCCGCGGCGCTGGGCGCGTTCTGGCTCAAGGAGGCGCACGGGCTGCAGGCGCGCGCCAAGGCCGGGATCACGGGGGCGGGGCTCAAGGAGATGCGGCTGTTCCACTGGTCCATCACCTATGTGTCGCTCCTGTTCGTCGCCGTCGCGGTGGACCCCTTCCTGCGCTGACAGCTCTTCCGGTGTGGATTACCGGTCGGTAGCATCGTCTTCATGGGAGACACCACGCAGACGGACCCGGAAGGCCAGGCGCCCGAGGCCGAATCGGGCAAGGCCGTGTCGGCCAAGGCCGAGAAGCGGGCCAAGCGGCTCGCCCACCAGATGACGGCCTTCGCACAGACCCACGGCGGCAGCGCCGAGGGCCAGCTCGCCCACATCGGCCGCGGCACCGTCCGCGTCGCCCTCGTCGGGGCCAACGGCGACTGGGGCACGCTGGTCGCCCCGTCGTACGAGACGGCCCGCCGCGCCGCGGAGACCGCGGGCATCACCCTGCACGACGACTTCGACGGCGAATTCGCCGCGAAGGTCCGCACCGGCCCGTACGAGTGGACCCGCATGGCCGGCATCCAACTCGGCGGCCCGAGCAACGCGTAGCCGCGGCGCGGCGGCTTTCCCCCACCCTGGCGGGGCTTGTGCCGTTGCCTTCTTCGGCCCGGGGCGGAGTCCCCACGCGGCTGAACCGCATATCGATGCCGCAAAACGGCGCGAAGCGGGGAAGACGTCCGCGACCCGGACGGCCCCGCACCCCACCCCCAGGACGCGCCCTTGCCCAGTGCGGCCGGGGCGGGCCACGCTCGGGGGCGGGCCTGGCGACACCTCATAACCGTTTCGCCCGTTAAGCCCTTCGATGCCCGACGGCAAGGAGGCGGCGGTGACGGACGAGGCGACGGGCACTGCGGCCGACCCGGCCCCCTCGGACACCCTGGAGGCCGCCCGCGAGGCCGCGCCGGAGACGGCGGACGGGCCCCGCATCGGACGGGAGCACCTCGCGGGCGAGGCATGGGCGAGGGCGCTGCCCCCGCTCGTCGACCAGCACAGCCACGGCGCTCTCCACGGCGAACTCGGCCTCGGCTCGTTCGAGGCCCATCTCGCCGCCGCCGCGGGCTCCGGCGCCGCCGCCCCGGCGGGCACCACCTTCTTCGACAGCTGGACCGGCCTGGCCGTACGCCGCTGGTGCCCCCCGCTGCTCGGCCTGGAGGCCCACTGCGCCCCCGTCCGCTATCTCGCCCGGCGGCGCGAGCTGGGCGCCTACCGCGCCGGGCGGCTGCTGCTGCGCGGCGCGGGTATCGGCGCCTTCCTGCTGGAGTCGGGGGCGCCCGACGGGCTCACATCGGCCGCCGAGCTGGCCGCGGCCGCGGACGGCCCGGTCCACGAGGTCATCCGCCTGGAGCCGCTGGCCGAGGAGGTCGCGGACACCTCGGGCTCAGTCGACTCGTTCATGGGCAACACCGCGGAGGCGCTGTACGCCGCGGCCCAGCACGCCACGGCCTTCGCCCTGGGCGTCGCCTTCTGCGACGAGACCCCGCCGGACCCCCGGGAGGTGCGGCGGGCGGCGGACCGCTGGCTCAGCGGGCACACTCCGCGGGCCCGCCCCACGGATCCGGTGCTGCTCCAGCATCTGCTGTGGAGCGCCGTCGCGACCGGCCTGCCCGTGCAGCTGCACTGCGCCGACCCGCAGCCGCTCGCGGGCTTTCTGCGCGCCACCGCGGGCGCCGGGACCGACCTGGTACTGCTGCCCGGCAGGCCGCACCATCGCCGCGCCGCCCAGCTGGCCGCGGCCTTCGCGCATGTGTACGCGGACGCGGGGCCCCGGCCGGGGGAGACCCTCGGCGAGGCGCCGTTCGGCAAGCTGCTGTTCTCGACCGGAGCGCGGGCGCTGCCCGAGCTGTACGTGACCGGCGCCCGGCTGTTCGTACGGTCCATGGCGCGGTTGGCGGCCGAGTGGGTCGCCGACGGCGTGTGCACCCGATCCGAGGCGCGGCGCATCGCCGCACTCGTCGCGGCCGGGACCGCGCGCCGGGTCTACCGGCTGGACGCGGCGGCCTCGGCGACGGGCTGAGCGGCCGGCGCGGGGGCGGCGGCCGGCGCGGACAGCTCCGCGCGCTCGCGCTGGGAGAGCAGCACCCGCTGCACCGCGATCAGCACCAGGCAGGAGCCGAGCATGTGGACGCCGACGACCACCTCGGGCAGATGCGTGAAGTACTGGACGTAGCCGACCACGCCCTGGAGGAGCAGGACGACGAGGAATTCGACGACGGGACGGCGCAGCGCGGCCGGGGCCTTCACGGCGCGCAGGGTGAACCACAGAGCGGCGCTCAGGCCCAGCACGATGTAGACGAAGTCCACGTGCAGCTGGGTGATCTCCTGCCAGTCCAGCGGGATGCGGTGCACCTTCCGGGCGTCGCCCGCGTGCGGCCCGGCCCCGCTGACCACGGTCCCGATCAGGATCAGCGCGCCGGTCGCGCCGACCAGCAGCCAGGTCAGCTGGCGGATGGGGCGGGCGACCAGATCGCGGGGCGCGGCGTCGCCCTCACGGGTGCGCTGCCAGGTCACCACGGTGACCACGAGCAGGGCGGTGGCCAGGAGGAAGTGCGAGCTGACGATGTAGGGGTTCAGCCCGGTGAGCACCGTGATGCCGCCGACCACGGCGTTCCCCATCACGATCCAGAACTGGGCCCAGCCGAGCCGGGTGAGGGAGCGGCGCACCGGGGTACGGGCGCGGGCCGCGATGATCAGCACGCCGACGACCGCGCACAGCACATACGTCAGCATGCGGTTGCCGAACTCGATCGCTCCGTTGATGCCCATCTCGTGGGTGGGCGTCAGGCTGTCCTTTGTGCAGGTCGGCCAGGTCGGGCAGCCGAGCCCGGACTGAGTGAGCCGGACCGCGCCGCCCGTCACCACGATGACCACGGTCATCACCACGGCGACCAGTGCCGCGCGCTCCACGAAGCGCGCGGAGGGCTGCCAGCGGCGGGCGATCTGCTCAAGGGGGTTCAGCGAAGAGGGCACGTCGCCCATCGTAGGCGGGCGCTTGTGCAGCAATTCACGAGGGGTCGGACAAGAGGGGAGGAGGAAGGGTGCGCTACTCCCAGCGGAAGAACCGCGCCGCCGCCCCCAGCCCCAGCACCGCCCACACCGCCAGGATCCCCAGGTCCCCCCACGGCACCCCCACCCCGTCCCGCAGCACGTCCCGCAGCCCGCCCGACAGGGCCGAGATCGGCAGCAGCTGCAGCACGCCGCGCACCGCGTCCGGGAACTTGTCCAGCGACACGATCACCCCGCCGCCGACGAGCAGCAGCAGGAAGGCGAGGTTGGCGGCGGCGAGGGTCGCTTCGGCCTTCAGGGTGCCCGCCATCAGCAGGCCGAGGCCGGAGAACGCGGCCGTGCCGAGGAGCAGCAGCAGGGCGACGGTGAGGGGGTTGCCGTGCGGGGACCAGCCGAGGGCGAGGGCGATCACGGTCAGCAGCGCCACCTGCAGCACCTCGGTGACCAGCACCGAGCAGGTCTTGGCCGCCATCAGGGCCCAGCGCGGCAGCGGCGAGGCGCCGAGCCGCTTGAGGACCCCGTACCGCCGCTCGAAGCCGGTCGCGATGGCCTGTCCGGTGAAGGCCGTGGACAGCACGGCGAGCGCGAGGACGCCGGGGGCGAGGAAGTCCACGGCCTTGCCGCCCGAGCCCGTGTCGACGATGTCGACGGTGCTGAACAGCACGAGCAGCAGGGACGGGATGATCACGGTCAGCAGCAGCTGCTCGCCGTTGCGCAGCAGCATCCGGGTCTCCAGGGCCGCCTGGGCGCGGATCATGCGGGGCAGCGGTGCCGCGCCCGGCTGGGGGGTGAAGGTTCCCGGGGCGGTCACGCGCGCAGCTCCTTGCCGGTCAGCTCGAGGAAGACGTCCTCCAGGGTGTGCCGCTCGACCGAGATCCGGTCCGGCATGACGCCGTTCTGGGCGCACCAGGAGGCGACGGTGGCCAGCAGCTGCGGGTCGATCTTGCCGGTGACGCGGTACGAGCCGGGGGTCAGCTCGTCGGCCGTGGAGTCGGCGGGCAGCGCCTTGAGCAGGGAGGACAGGTCGAGCGCGGGGCGGCCGGTGAAGCGCAGCGTGTTCTCCGCCCCGCCGCGGCACAGGTCCTCCGGGCTGCCCTGGGCGATCACCTTGCCGCCGTCGACGATCGCGACGTCGTCGGCGAGCTCCTCGGCCTCGTCCATGTGGTGTGTGGTCAGCACGACGGTCACGCCGTCGCGGCGCAGGTCGCGCACGAGTTCCCAGGTGGCGCGCCGGGCCTGCGGGTCGAGGCCGGCGGTGGGCTCGTCGAGGAAGACCAGCTCGGGGCGGCCGACGACGGCCATGGCGAGCGCCAGGCGCTGCTGCTGGCCGCCGGAGAGCCGCCGGTAGGGCGTGCGGCCGCAGGAGCCGAGGCCGAGCCGCTCCATGAGGTGGCCGACGTCGACGGGGTGGGCGTGCAGGCCCGCGGTGTGGCGCAGCATCTCTTCTGCGCGCGCCCCGGAATAAACCCCTCCGGACTGCAGCATCACACCGATGCGGGGGCGCAGCGCGGCCGCCTGGGTGACGGGGTCCAGGCCGAGGACGCGGACCGTACCGGCGTCGGGTCGGCGGTACCCCTCGCAGGTCTCGACGGTGGTGGTCTTGCCTGCCCCGTTGGGGCCGAGCACGGCGGTCACGGTGGAGCGCGCGATGGACAGGTCGAGCCCGTCCACGGCGGTCTTGGAGCCGTACCGCTTGACGAGGCCGACGATGTCGACCGCGGGCTCTTCTCGCATGCCCGGCAGTCTACGAAGCACCGAGGCGGAGCCGGCGGGCAGGGCGGCCGCGGACCCTGTTTCCGCAGGCCGGCTCGGGCATTTTGGTTAGGTGTGCCTTAGTGACGCACTCCACCGGGTCACCGGAGGGACCTCGCTTGTGTCTGCCGCGCGAATTACGCAACAATGGCGTTGTGAAATACGCGAGCGAAGCTCCGGCGGGACGCGCGGTCGAGTCGGCCGCGCGGTCTGCCGTGCCCGTGCCCGCGCCCGATGAGCAGCACGGCACCCGTAACAAGGTCGCCCGCTCCATCCTCGATCACGGCCCGTCCACCGCGGCCGAGCTCGCCCTGCGGCTCGAGCTGACCCAGGCGGCCGTGCGCCGCCACCTCGACACCCTCGTCGCCGATGGCGTCGTCGAGCCCCGCGAGAAGAGGGTGTACGGCGCGCGGGGCCGCGGCCGCCCGGCCAAGGTCTTCGCGCTCACCGACTGCGGGCGCGACGCCTTCGACCAGGCGTACGACGAGCTGGCCATGGACGCCCTGCGCTGGATCGAGCAGAGCGCCGGCGGCGGTGAGGCGGGTCGGGCGGCGGTCGCCGCCTTCGCGCGCGCCAGGCTCGCCGCCCAGGCCGTGGCGTACCGCGCGGCCGTCGAGGCCGCGGAGCCCGAGGACCGCGCCCAAGCCCTCGCCCGGGCACTGTCCGTGGACGGGTACGCTGCTACGGCGCGCAGCGCACCGGTCGGCGAACAGCTCTGCCAGCACCACTGCCCGGTCGCCCACGCGGCCGAGCGGTATCCGCAGCTGTGCGAGGCGGAGACCGAGGTCTTCTCCCAGTTGCTCGGGACTCATGTGCAGCGTCTGGCCACCATCGCCCATGGCGACGGGGTGTGCACGACCTACATCCCCGGGACCGGCAAGGCCGAGAAGGCCGCCCCCAGCAAGACCCTCAGCAAGACCAAGACCACCACAGCATCTGCCAGCACGGCCGGGAGGAACCCCGAATGACTCTCCCCACGGAGACTGCTCACCCCGAGCTCGAGGGGCTGGGTAACTACGAGTACGGCTGGGCCGACTCCGATGCGGCCGGAGCCTCCGCCAAGCGCGGCCTCTCCGAGGACGTCGTCCGCGACATCTCGGCGAAGAAGTCCGAGCCGGAGTGGATGCTGAAGCTCCGGCTGAAGGGCCTCAAGCTCTTCGAGAAGAAGCCCATGCCCACCTGGGGCTCGGACCTGTCCGGCATCGACTTCGACAACATCAAGTACTTCGTGCGCTCGACGGAGCAGCAGGCCGCCTCGTGGGAAGAGCTGCCCGAGGACATCAAGAACACGTACGACAAGCTGGGCATCCCGGAGGCCGAGAAGCAGCGGCTGGTCGCGGGTGTGGCCGCACAGTACGAGTCCGAGGTCGTCTACCACAAGATCCGTGAGGACCTCGAGGAGCAGGGTGTCATCTTCCTGGACACCGACACCGGCCTCAAGGAGCACCCGGAGCTCTTCAAGGAGTACTTCGGCTCGGTGATCCCGGTCGGCGACAACAAGTTCGCCTCGCTGAACTCGGCGGTGTGGTCCGGCGGCTCGTTCATCTACGTGCCGAAGGGCGTGCACGTGGAGATCCCGCTGCAGGCCTACTTCCGGATCAACACGGAGAACATGGGCCAGTTCGAGCGGACGCTGATCATCGTCGACGAGGACGCGTACGTCCACTACGTCGAGGGCTGCACCGCGCCGATTTACAAGTCGGACTCGCTGCACTCCGCGGTGGTCGAGATCATCGTGAAGAAGGGCGCCCGCTGCCGCTACACGACCATCCAGAACTGGTCGAACAATGTGTACAACCTGGTCACCAAGCGCGCCGTGGCCTACGAGGGCGCGACCATGGAGTGGGTCGACGGCAACATCGGCTCCAAGGTGACCATGAAGTACCCGGCCGTCTACCTGATGGGCGAGCACGCCAAGGGCGAGACCCTGTCCATCGCCTTCGCGGGCGAGGGCCAGCACCAGGACGCCGGCGCGAAGATGGTCCACATGGCGCCCCGCACCTCGTCGAACATCATCTCCAAGTCGGTGGCGCGCGGCGGCGGCCGCACCTCCTACCGCGGTCTGATCGAGATCGGCGAGGGCGCCGAGGGTTCCAAGTCCAATGTGCTGTGCGACGCGCTGCTGGTCGACACCATCTCCCGCTCGGACACCTACCCGTATGTGGATGTCCGCGAGGACGATGTGTCCATGGGTCACGAGGCGACCGTCTCCAAGGTCAGCGACGACCAGCTCTTCTACCTGATGAGCCGCGGCCTGTCCGAGGACGAGGCCATGGCGATGATCGTGCGCGGCTTCGTCGAGCCGATCGCGCGCGAGCTTCCCATGGAGTACGCGCTGGAGCTCAACCGGCTGATCGAGCTGCAGATGGAAGGCGCGGTCGGCTGAGGCCGGCGCCTTCCCCGATACCCGCGGCGGCCGTCCTCCGGGAGGGCCGAGGTACGTCACCAGAAAGCGAGCTGTACAGCTGCCATGGCTGAAACCATTCCGGCCGGATCCACCACGGACGGTGCCATCCAGGTGGGCCAGCCCACCGATGCGAGGGTCGGCGTCATCGCGTCGTATGACGTGGCCGACTTCCCGGTGCCGCACGGCCGTGAGGAGGACTGGCGGTTCACTCCGCTGGAGCGCCTGCGCGGCCTGCACGATGGCACGGCCGAGGCCACCGGCGGGCTGCGGGTCGAGGTGAGCGCCCCCGAGGGCGTCACCGTCGAGGCCGTCGACCGCACGGATCCGCGCCTGGGCAAGACCGGCAAGCCGGTCGACCGGGTCGCGGCCCAGGCGTACAGCTCCTTCGAGAAGGCCTCGGTGGTCTCCGTCGCCAAGGAGACCGTGCTCACCGAGCCCGTGCGGATCTCCGTGCACGGCGAGGGCGGCACCGCCTACGGCCACCAGGTCGTGGAGGTGGGCGCCTTCGCCGAGGCCGTCGTGGTCATCGACCACACCGGTGACGCCACGCTCGCGGCCAACGTGGAGTATCTGATCGGCGACGGCGCCAAGCTCACCGTCGTCTCGATCCAGGACTGGGACGACACCGCCGTCCACGCCGCGCAGCACACCGCGCTCGTCGGCCGCGACGCCACGTTCAAGTCCGTGGTCGTCACCTTCGGCGGCGACCTGGTGCGGCTCCACCCGCGGGTCGTCTACGGCGCCCCGGGCGGTGAGGCCGAGCTCTACGGCCTGTACTTCACCGACAACGGTCAGCACCAGGAGCACCGGCTCTTCATCGACCACGACACCCCGCACTGCCGCAGCAACGTCGCCTACAAGGGCGCGCTGCAGGGCAAGGACGCCCACGCGGTCTGGATCGGCGATGTGCTGATCCGCGCCGCCGCGGAGGGCACCGACACCTATGAGCTCAACCGCAACCTCGTCCTGACCGACGGCGCGCGCGTCGACTCGGTGCCGAACCTGGAGATCGAGACCGGCGAGATCGTCGGCGCCGGCCACGCGAGCGCGACCGGCCGCTTCGAGGACGAGCAGCTGTTCTACCTGATGGCGCGCGGCATCCCGGCCGACGAGGCCCGCCGTCTGGTCGTCCGCGGCTTCTTCGCCGAGCTCGTCCAGCAGATCGGGATCCCCGAGCTGGAGGAGCGCTTGATCGCCAAGATCGAGGCCGAGCTGGAGGCGTCCGTAGCATGACCCCGACCTTCCTGCGCGCCTGCGCGCTGAGCGAGCTGGAAGAGGCCACCCCCAAGCGGGTGGAGCTCGAAGGCGTACCGGTCGCGCTCGTGCGCACCGAGGGCGAGGTCTTCGCGGTCAACGACATCTGTTCGCATGCGAACGTCTCGCTGTCCGAGGGCGAGGTGGAGGACTGCCAGATCGAGTGCTGGCTGCACGGCTCCAGCTTCGACCTGCGCACCGGCAAGCCGTCCAGCCTCCCCGCGACGCGCCCCGTCCCCGTATACCCCGTAAAGATCGAAGGGGACGACGTGCTCGTCTCCGTCACCCAGGAGTCCTGAGGCACCCATGGCAACGCTTGAGATCCACGACCTGCACGTCTCCGTCGAGGCCGAAGGAGGCCCCCGCGAGATCCTGCGCGGTGTCGACCTGACCGTGAAGCAGGGCGAGACCCACGCCATCATGGGCCCCAACGGCTCCGGCAAGTCCACGCTGGCGTACTCGCTCGCGGGTCACCCGAAGTACCAGGTCACCGGCGGCACGGTGACCCTGGACGGCGAGGACGTGCTGGCCATGTCCGTCGACGAGCGGGCCCGCGCGGGCGTCTTCCTCGCCATGCAGTACCCGGTGGAGGTCCCCGGGGTCTCCGTCTCCAACTTCCTGCGCACCTCGGCCACCGCCATCCGCGGTGAGGCGCCGAAGCTGCGCACCTGGGTGAAGGAGGTCAAGGAGGCCATGGAGCGCCTTTCGATCGACCCCGCCTTCGCCGAGCGCAATGTGAACGAGGGCTTCTCCGGCGGTGAGAAGAAGCGCCACGAGATCCTCCAGCTCGAGCTGCTGAAGCCCCGCATCGCGATCCTCGACGAGACGGACTCCGGTCTGGACGTCGACGCGCTGCGCGTGGTCTCCGAGGGCGTCAACCGCGTCCGCGAGACCGGTGAGGTCGGCACCCTGCTGATCACCCACTACACGCGCATCCTGCGGTACATCAAGCCCGACCACGTCCACGTGTTCGCGGCGGGCCGGATCGCCGAGTCCGGCGGCCCGGAGCTCGCGGACAAGCTGGAGGAAGAGGGCTACGAGGCTTATGGGAAGGGCGGCGCGACGAGTGAGTGACGACGACAGGGGCCGTTTCGGCGGCGAGGGATTCGGCGCGGGATACGGAGGCGCAGGGACATGACACAGCTGCCGGGTCTTCTCGACACCGAGACCATCCGCAAGGACTTCCCGATCCTGGACCGGCTGGTCCACGACGGCAAGAGGCTCGTGTACCTGGACAACGCGGCGACTTCGCAGACGCCGCGTCAGGTGCTGGACGTGCTCAGCGAGTACTACGAGGTGCACAACGCCAATGTGCACCGCGGAGTGCATGTGCTCGCCGAGGAGGCCACGGCGCTGTACGAAGGCGCCCGCGACAAGGTGGCCGCCTTCATCAACGCGCCGAGCCGGGACGAGGTGATCTTCACGAAGAACGCCTCGGAGTCGCTCAACCTCGTCGCCAACATGCTCGGTTGGGCCGATGAGCCCTACCGCGTGGACAGCGACACCGAGATCGTCATCACGGAGATGGAGCACCACTCCAACATCGTCCCCTGGCAGCTGCTCTCGCAGCGCACGGGCGCGAAGCTGAAGTGGTTCGGCCTCACCGACGACGGCCGGCTGGACCTGTCGAACATCGAGGAGATCATCAACGAGAAGACCAAGGTCGTCTCGTTCGTCCTGGTCTCCAACATCCTGGGCACGGTCAACCCGGTCGAGGCGATCGTCCGCCGGGCGCAGGAGGTCGGCGCCCTCGTCGTCGTCGACGCCTCGCAGGCCGCCCCGCATATGACGCTGGACGTGCAGGCGCTGCAGGCCGACTTCGTGGCCTTCACCGGCCACAAGATGTGCGGCCCGACGGGCATCGGCGTGCTGTGGGGCCGTCAGGAGCTGCTGGAGGACCTGCCCCCGTTCCTCGGCGGCGGCGAGATGATCGAGACCGTCTCGATGCACTCGTCCACCTACGCCCCCGCGCCGCACAAGTTCGAGGCCGGTACGCCCCCGATCGCCCAGGCCGTCGGTCTCGGCGCGGCCGTGGACTATCTGACCTCGATCGGCATGGACAACATCGCCCGCCATGAGCACGCGGTCACCGACTACGCGGTGCGCAGGCTCCTGGAGGTCCCGGATCTGCGGATCATCGGCCCGACCACGGCCGAGGACCGCGGCGCCGCGATCTCCTTCACGCTCGGCGACATCCACCCCCACGATGTGGGCCAGGTGCTCGACGAGCAGGGCATCGCGGTCCGGGTCGGCCACCACTGCGCCCGGCCCGTGTGCCTGCGGTACGGAATTCCCGCGACCACGCGAGCGTCGTTCTATCTGTACTCCACCCCGGCCGAGGTCGACGCCTTGATCGAGGGTCTGGAGCACGTACGGAACTTCTTCGGGTAGGGGCGTGCGCGTGAAGCTTGATTCGATGTACCAGGACGTCATCCTCGACCACTACAAGCACCCGCACGGGCGGGGGCTGCGGGACGGGGATGCCGAGGTGCACCACACCAATCCGACGTGCGGGGACGAGATCACCCTCCGGGTGCGTCTCGACGGCCAGACCATCGAAGACGTGAGCTACGAGGGCCAGGGCTGTTCCATCAGCCAGGCCAGCGCGTCCGTGCTCAACGATCTGCTGGTCGGCAAGGAGATCGCCGAGGCGCGCAAGATCCAGGAAACGTTTCTGGAGCTGATGCAGTCCAAGGGCAAGACCGAGCCGGACGACGCGATGGAGGAGGTGCTGGAGGACGCGGTCGCGTTCGCCGGCGTCTCCAAGTACCCGGCCCGGGTGAAGTGTGCTCTGCTGAGCTGGATGGCGTGGAAGGACGCGACCGCCCAGGCGCTGGGCGAGCGCGCCGGAGGGAAGACCGCATGAGTGAGAACGTGGAAACGGCCGTCAAGCCGGCCGGCGAGGAAGAGGTCCGCGAGGCCCTGTACGACGTCGTGGACCCCGAGTTGGGCATCGATGTGGTCAACCTGGGCCTCGTCTACGGCATCCACATCGACGACGCCAACATCGCCACCCTCGACATGACGCTGACGTCCGCGGCCTGCCCGCTGACCGATGTCATCGAGGACCAGGCGAAGTCGGCCACCGAGGGCATCGTCAACGAGCTGCGCATTAACTGGGTCTGGATGCCGCCGTGGGGCCCGGACAAGATCACGGATGAGGGCCGCGAGCAGCTCCGCGCCCTCGGCTTCAACGTCTGAGCGCAGCTGAGTCCGACAGCACCTGAGCCGCACGCCCGAACGGCCCCCGCGCACGCGGGGGCCGTTCGCGTTCTCCCGTCGCGTCGCGTCGCCGGGTTGCGTACGGCGGTTGTGTACGGCCGTACGCATCGTTGTGTACACTCGTACGCATGGGGTATCTGACGCTCGCCGGGGCCATCACCGCCGAAATCCTGGCCACCACCTCGATGAAGTACAGCGAAGGCTTCAGCAAGCTGTGGCCCTCGCTGGCCACGGCGGCCGGCTATCTGATCGCCTTCGCGCTGCTCGCGCAGACGCTCAAGACGGTGTCGATGGGCACCGCGTACGCCATATGGGCCGGGGCCGGGACCGCCGTCATCGCGGCGATCGGGATGCTCTTCCTCGGGGAGGCCGCCACCGCCACCAAGGTGATCGGCGTGCTGCTGGTGATCGCCGGAGTGGTCGTGCTCAACCTCGGCGGGGCCCACTGATGGCCCGCCGCTACGACCCCGAGCGGCGGCAGCGCATCATCGACGCCGCGGTCGCCGTGGTCCGCGAGCGCGGCATCGCGGGGCTCAGCCACCGGGCCGTGGCCGCCGCGGCCGATGTGCCGCTGGGCTCGACGACGTACCACTTCGCGACCCTCGACGACCTGCTGGTCGCCGCGCTCCGGCAGATCAACGCGGAGTGGCTGGCGGACGTGGAGCGCTGGGCGGAAGGCGTCGATCCGGCCGCGGCGCCGGCCGACGAGCTGGCCCGATGGCTCGAGGAGCTGCTCAGGGGCGAGCGGGCGCGGCTGGAGTTGGAGTACGAGCTGTATTTCGCCGCGCTGCGCCATGAGGGGGCGCGGCCGATCGCCGCCGAGTGCCTGGACGAAATGGCCCGGACGCTGACGCGGTTCCTGCCCGACGCCGCCACGGCCCGCGCGGTGGTGGCCCTGATCGACGGGCTGACCCTGCAGGCGCTGCTGACCGACCGCCCGTACGACCGCGAGGGCGCCCGGGCGGCGCTGGCGCGGATCATCGGCGGAAGCGCGGCCGACCGGGCCGACGGGCGGTGACCGGGGGGACGCGGACCGCCCGCTGAGACCGGTTCGCCTCCCGGGCCCGCCTCCGGTTAGCGTTCTGACCATGACCGACGCAGCCATCACCACCAGCACCACCCACACCGGCGCAGCCGCCGCCGGTCTCGCCACCCTCGCCGAGGACGGCACCGTCCTCGACACCTGGTTCCCGGCCCCCGAGCTGGTCGCCGAGCCCGGCCCGGCCGGGACCGAGCGGCTGAGCGAGGAGCGCGCCGCCGAGCTGCTGGGCGACACCGTCCGGGGGGCCCTCGGGCCGGACCCGCGCCGCGGGGTCGAGGTTGTGGCCGTCCGTACGGTCATCGGCTCCCTCGAGGACAAGCCGCTCGACGCGCACGACGTCTATCTGCGGCTGCACCTGCTCAGCCACCGCCTGGTCAAGCCGCACGGCGTGAACCTGGACGGCCAGTTCGGCCTGCTGGCCAACGTGGCCTGGACCTCGCTCGGCCCCGTCCCCGCCGACCAGGTCGAGCGGGCCCGGCTCGCGGCCCGCGCCGAGGGGCTTCAGCTGTCGGTGACCAGCGTGGACAAGTTCCCGCGGATGACCGACTACGTGATCCCCGCCGGGGTGCGCGTCGGCGACGCCGACCGCGTCCGGCTCGGCGCCCACCTGGCCTCCGGGACCACCGTCATGCACGAGGGCTTCGTCAACTTCAATGCCGGGACGCTGGGCACCTCCATGGTCGAGGGCCGGATCAGCGCGGGCGTCGTGGTCGGTGACGGCTCGGACATCGGTGGCGGCGCGTCGATCATGGGCACGCTGTCGGGCGGCGGCAAGCAGACGATCTCCATCGGCGAGCGCTGCCTGCTCGGCGCCGAGGCGGGTATCGGCATCTCGCTCGGCGACGACTGCATCGTCGAGGCGGGCCTGTATGTCACCGCGGGCACCCGGGTCACCCTGCCGGACGGCACGATCACCAAGGCGCTGGAGCTGTCCGGCGTCAACAACTTGCTCTTCCGCCGCAACTCCACCACGGGCGCGGTCGAGGCGCTGCCGCGCAGCGGCTCGTGGGGCGGCCTCAACGAGGCGCTGCACAGCCACAACTGAGCCGCGGGGCGCAGGGCGGGCGGGCCCGGTCAGCGGCCGCCCGCCACCTCGCCGTACGCGGCCAGCAGCCCGTCGGTCAGCTGCCGGCCGGCGGGGAGCAGCGGGGCCCGGACCGGGCCCGCGGGCAGTCCGAGCGCGCCGAGCAGCGCCTTGGCGGTGACCGTGCCCGGGGCGCCGGCGGCCATCATCCGCTCGACGAGCGGGGTGAGGGCCAGATGGCGCCGGGCGGCCTCGCCCGGATCCCCCGCGTCGTGCGCGTCGAGTACGGCGCGCACCTGCTGACCGGCGACGTTGGCCACGACGCTGACGTAGCCGGCGCCTCCGATGGCCCGCAGCGGCAGATTCAGCTCGTCGCAGCCGGAGAAGTAGGCGAGGCCGCCGTCCGCCATCACCCTCGCCGCCTTCATCAGGTCGTACGCGCTGTCCTTGACGGCTGTGATGCGCGGGTGTTCGGCGAGCCGCAGCAGTGTGTCGGCGGCGAGTTCGGTGCCGGTGCGGGCGGGGACGTCGTACAGCATCACGGGCAGCCCGACGGCGTCCGCGACCGTGCGAAAGTGCTCCGCCACGGCGTCCTGCGGCGGGCGGCTGTAGTACGGGGTGACGACCAGCAGGCCGTGCGCTCCGGCCCGTTCGGCCGCGCGGGCCAGCTCCACCGTGTGCCGGGTGTCGCTGGTCCCCACCCCGGCGGTGATCCGGGCGCGGTCGCCGACGGCCTCCACGACGGCCCGCAGCAGCGCCTCCTTCTCGGCGTCGGTGGTGGTCGGGGACTCGCCGGTGGTGCCGCTGACCACGATTCCGTCGCAGCCGCCCCGGTCCACCAGGTGGGTGGCCAGGAGCTGGGCGCCGTCGAGGTCGAGGGCGCCGTCCTCGGCGAACGGGGTGATCATGGCGGCGGCGGTACGGCCGAAGGGGCCCAGGGACATGGTGTGAACGCTCCATGCGGCAGGAGGGACGGGGTGGTTCCTGCGCCGGATTCTGGGCCCCTTCGTCGTACAGGTCTATTTAATTGTGCTGGTCCGACAGTTCAGCAATGCTACGGCTTAAGCCGGACGATCTGCGGGTCGTGGTCGCTGGACTGGTCCGCGAACTCCGCGTTGATGTGCACGATGTCGTAGTCCGGGCGGCGCACGGCGCGGCTGGTGAGGATGTGGTCCAGCACCTGCGAGTTGCCGTTGTAGACATAGCCGTAGCGCTCGTTCTTCGGCAGCCCGGTGACCAGGTCGGTGAGCACCCCGCCGTCGGTGAGATCGGCCAGCGCGGGCGAGAACTGGTAGTCGTTGAGGTCGCCCGCGACGACGACCTGGGCCCGCGCGTCCACGGCCAGCAGCTTCTTGACGAAGGCGTTGACCGCCTCGGCCTGCCCGGTGCGCTGCGTCTCCGAGCTCCGGGCCGGGGGCTGGAAGCGGCCGTCCAGGCCCTGGTCGCCGCCCTTGGAGTTGAAGTGATTGGCGATCACGAAGACCGGGCGGCCGCGGAAGGAGAACTGTCCGACCAGCGGCTTGCGGCTGTCCTTCCAGATCGGGTTCTGGGGGTCGATACGGCCGGGGGAGGCCGACAGGCCCGCCGTGCCGCCGTCGTCCGTCACCCGCACCGCGGTGGTGGCGTCCCCGCCCGCGACATCGGTGAAGGAGACCCGCTCGGGGTTGAAGAGGAAGGCGACGCGGATGTTGCCGCCCGGCTGCCCGCCGTCCTGGTCGTCGGCCGGGTCGATCTGCCGCCACTCGTACGCGGGGCCGCCGGCCGCCGCGATCGCGTCGGTGAGCTTCTTCAGTGTGGCTCCGGCGCTGGTGACCGCGTCGTTCGTCGGGCCGTTGTCGTCCTGGACCTCCTCCAGGGCGACGATGTCGGGGGAAGCGAGGTTGTGCACGAGGCCCGAGGCGAGCCGGTCGAACTTCGCCTGCGCGGTCTTGGGGGAGAGGTTCTCCACGTTGTACGTGGCGATGGACAGCTCGTCGGCCTTCTGCCCGCGGGTGGTCTCCCGGGCCAGGTTTCCGTCCGTGAGCTCGCCGAGCGCGGTGGCCTGGATCTCGTATCCGCCGAAGTTGTCGTAGTCCAGCGGCCCCGCGGTGGTGCCGGTGAGCCGGTCACCCACGTCGGCGACGGGGAAGGGGCGCTGGGCGAACGGGATGAGGGAAGCGACCTTGACCCGGCCGGCGTTCGGGTCGCGGTAGGAGCTGTAGAGCGCGCCGCCGCGCGCGGTCCGGGCGTGGCCGGGTTCGGCGGTGACCCACAGCTCGTCGTACGGGCTGGTCGCGCCCACGACCGGGGCGTCCTTGACCTGGACGCGCATGCCCTCCAGCGACTCATAGCGGTCCAGGGCGTAGGAGTTGGGGCGCAGCCGCAGTGGCTCGATGTTGCCGCCGTTGCCGCCCGACGCGTCGGGGGCGTAGCGGTCGGGGACGGCGGAGGGGTTGAGGGCGACGGCGGCGGGCAGCGCGTTGCCCGGGGACTCGACCGTCCAGGTCGCCCTGGTGAGCTCGGTGACCGACTGCAGCCCGGCGTCCGCACCGCCCGGGTAGTACTCGCTGACCGTCCCGGAGACCCGCACCGCGTCCCCGACGGCGACCGACGGGGTGGTCGAACCGGTGTAGACGAAGATCGCCTCGCTGGTAGCCCGGTCCCGGTCGGGGTGCGGGTCCTGGAACCAGAAGCCGCGCGACGAGCCGAAGGCGCGTATCGCCGTGACCGTGCCGGGGACCTCGGAGACCTGTTTGCCCGCGAACGGGGATATTCGCGTGCTGCCCTGGATGTCGTGGATCCGGATCTCGGCGGCGGCCGCCGGCTGCGGGGCGGCGAGCAGCCCGGCCGCGAGGGCGGAGGCGACGACGGCGGTGACGGTGGCGGGTCCGCGCAGGGCGCGTGGGGACATGGTGATGCCTCCGATGAGGAGTGACCAGATGGCCAGAGGTGAACAAGCCTCTACGCGCGTCAATGTCTTTCTTCACCAGAGCAGTTGTCAAGGGATGGCTGGTGTACGGCCAGGGTCGGTGGCGTGAACCGGAGCGCCGTGCGGGCCTCGGGTGCGTTCCGGCTCCCGCGGCGCCGGCCGCTCCTGGCGTACCCCGGGCCGATGGCCGAAATCGCAGGCCGACGTCCCCTTGACGGCACATCGGGACGAAACCGCCCCACCTTCCGTCTAGGCTGGGACCGGTCGCGCCCGTAGCGCCGCGACCCCTCCCGAGCACGATCCTTCCCATGTGTTCCGTCCCCTGTTCATCCGTTTCACCCGCTCCCGAGGAGATGACTCCGCCGATGCCCGGAGACCGCCCCACCCTGCCGCCCGTGCGGCTTCGCTCCGAGGCCGAACTCGCCCGGGACGCGCTCACCGCTCCGCTGCTGGCCCGCGCGGTGCGGCTCGCCCGCTGGGCCGGACCGCACAGGCCGGTCGCGGCGGGCGGCGTGCTGACCGAGCCCGACCTGCGGGCGGCGGCCGAGCACCTGGGCCTTGGCGCCGACGAGGACGGGCCGGGCTGCGCGGCGGAAGCCTGGCAGCTGGCCGTCGACACCGGGCTGGTCGAGGTCCAGGAGCCCGCGCCGGCCCAGCCGGCAGAGGCGGCGCGGACGGCCGAAGAGGCGGGGGCGGCGGCCGACGGGGACTTCGGGGAGGACGGGGCCACGGGGATCGCCACCCCCGGCGAGGAGCTGCGGCTGATCACCGAGGGCAGCCCGCGGGACGTCCTGGACATCTGGCTCGGCGGCTTCGAGACCGTACTCGCCGACGCGGCGGCCCCCGACCTCGCCGAGATCGTCGATCAGATCGGCGACGACGGCGAGCTGGACCTCGACGCGATCGACTGGAACCCCGAGGAGGAGGCCGAGTTCCTGGACGGGGTGCTGGGCAATCTGTATCTGCTGACCGCCCTGGACGCGGAGGGCGCCGGCCGCGCCGTGCCGCTGCCCGCGCTCGCCGCCGCCATGATCGTCCCCGACGACATGGCGGAGCCGACCGACGACATCCTCGAGGAGATCTCCGAGGCGATGGTCCGCCTCGACGACCAGTTTCGGATGCTGGAGCCGACCGGCCTGGTCGTGTACCAGCCCGTGGACGAGGCGCTGATCGAGGAGGTCGACGGCGAGGGCCGCTTCCCCGAGTCCGCCGAATCGCCGCTCGGCCCCGATGAGGAGGACGTCTCCCGCTACGGCATGGTCAGGCTCACCCCGCTCGGCGTCTTCGGCGTACGCAACCGCATGCTGGACGCCGGCATCGACGCCCCGGCCGTCGGCGACCTGGCCGACAAGGGCGCGGAGGCCCTGCTGGACGCCCTGCCCGGACATCCGGAGACCGCCGCGCGCGCCGAGGCCGAGCAGTGGCTGGCCCGCCGTACGCCCGACGCGGCCGCCCGCGAGCTGCTGGCCGCCGCGCGCGGCGACGACGCGGGCGCGCCGCTGCGCCGCCTGGCCTGCCAGCAGACGCTCTCGCTGGTGGGGGCCGCGGCCGAGCCCGCGCTGCGCGAGGTGCTGGACGACCGGCAGCTGGGGGGCCTGGCCCGGGTGTGGCTGGCCGAGCGTGCGATGCCCGACGTCCCTGAGCCGTCCGAGGACATGGTGTTCTGGCTGACGGTGGACACCATCGCGGCCCAGCTCGCCGCGGACGGCGACTCCGCCGAGCTGCGGGAGCTGGTGCACGGCCTCGTCGAGCAGTCCGGGAGCTTCTTCGACTCGGTGTGGCGGGTGGACCACCCGGCGACCGCCGAGGTGCTGGAGGCGATGGGACAGCTGCATCCGGACAAGAAGGCAGCCAAGGAGGCGCGAAAGGCGGCCTTCAAGGCGCGCTCACGCGCCTGACGCGTCCGGCACGGACGGAGGGTGAGGTTCAATCGGCAGCCGCCAATCGAACCGTTGATGTCGCGCCCAGTTCAACTGTTGTTCGGTCAGGGGCGGGAGCGTAGGCCCGCAGTCGGTGGACAGATCTGGCCATTCAGGAGATGAAGATGCCGCTCACCCGAAGAGACTTCGCGAAGAGTTCCGCCTATACCGGTGTCGCCCTCGTCGGCAGCGCCGGGGTGCTCGCCACCGCCCCCGGCGCGCTCGCCTCGGAGCCGGCCCAGGACTCGACCACCGACGCGGCCGAGCGGGGCGGCTCCCAGCTCGGCTACGGCCCGCTCCTCGCGGACCCGAAGGGCATCCTCGCGCTCCCCGCCGGCTTCAGCTACCGGATCATCACCCGCACCGGCCAGACCACGCTGGAGTCCGGCGAGTCCACCCCCTCCAACCACGACGGCACCGCCACCTTCGAGGGCACCCGCGGTGCCACGCTGCTCGTCAACAACCACGAGCTGAAGGGCCCGCGCGCCGCCTGGCCGCACCCCGTGCCGCTGACCGAGGGTCTGGTCTACGACCCGGCGGCCTCCGGCGGCTGCACCGTCGTCGAGGTCTCCAAGCACGGCGACCACGTCACCGAGTGGGTCGGCATCGCGGGCACCTCCACCAACTGCGCGGGCGGGCGCACCCCGTGGGGCACCTGGCTGACCTGCGAGGAGACCGAGGACAAGGCCGGCCAGAACGGCATGACCAAGGACCACGGCTATGTCTTCGAGGTGGACCCGCGGGACCGCCGGGCCAACCGCGACCCCAAGCCGATCAAGGCGCTGGGCCGCTACGCCCACGAGGCGGTCGTCGTCGACCCCAAGCGCGGCCACCTCTACCTGACCGAGGACGCCGCCGGCCCGAACGGCCTCCTCTACCGCTGGGTCCCGCCGCGCGGCTTCGAGCACGGGCGCGGCAAGCTGCGCACGCTCGCCGATGACGCGGGTGTGCTGCAGGCCCCCAAGTGCTTCGACTCCGGCGGCAACTTCGTCGACGACCTGTCGCGCGCGACCAAGACCGGCACGGTCTACGGCGTCGACTGGGTGGACGTGCCCGACCGCGACGCGAAGTCGGTGCCGGTGCGCAAGCAGTTCGACGCCGGCCAGGTCACCCGGGCCCGCAAGCTGGAGGGCATGTGGTGGGGCGACGGGGGCACGTACATCGTCTCCTCGTACGCCCGCGAGGAGAGCCCGGTCGAGCACGACGGCCAGGTCTGGTTCTACGACCCGAAGCGGCGCACCCTGACCCTGAAGGTGCTGCTCGGCGTCAACCCCGACCCGTCCAAGGACGGCGCCTTCGACGGCCCCGACAACATCACCGTCTCGCCGTACGGCGGCCTGGTCATCGCCGAGGACGGCGAGGGCATCCAGCACCTCTTCGGGGCCACGGACGACGGCCGTACGTACCCGATCGCGCGCAACGAACTCAACAATGGCACCGCGGAGGAGCCGGAGTACAGCGAGTTCACGGGCGTCTGCTTCTCGCCCGACGGCAGCACCCTCTACGCCAACATCCAGGTCCCCGGCATCATGCTGGCCATCACCGGCCCCTGGCGCCGCCAGCGCCCCCGCGGCTGATATCCCCTGTCCGCGACACCTCTGCCCCCTTCGCTCGTTGTACGGGTACGGGACGGCCCGGTCCGGAGCGCCGACCCTCCTCCCTCGTCGGCGCTCCGGACCGGGCCCCCAGGTCATCGAAATTCCGCTCGGCGTCGTCAGCGCCGACGGTTACAGTGGACGCGCCCACTTCACCGGGGCCCGGTGCGCAGGCAGCGGATACTTCTGGATCACAGATCCTCGCGGGTTCGAATCCCGCCGTCGGCGTTCATCGCCGGCGTGGCCGAGCGGGCGAAGGCAAAGTCACCGCCGCCGACGACTGATCTCGGGTACCCCACGTGTCGCCCCGCCCCCCCTCCGGGAGGCGGGGCGATACATCGTTGGCTGACCTGCGGAAACTCAGAGCGCCTTGCTGGCGGGCTTGACCATGCCGCGTACGGTCCGGGAGTCCACGTACTCACCCATCGCGGTCATCTCCCACTCGCCCGAGAACTGCTTGATGAACTTCGCCATCATCACGCCCGTGCGCGGCTCGGAATGGGTCAGGTCGAAGCGGACCAGCTCCTCGCCCGTGCCCGCGTCCAGCAGACGGCAGTAGGCCTTCGCGACATCGGTGAACTTCTGGCCGGAGAAGGAGTTGACCGTGAAGACCAGGCCGGTGACCTCCGGCGGCAGTCCGCCGAGGTGGACCGTGATGGTCTCGTCGTCGCCACCGCCCTCGCCGGTGAGGTTGTCGCCGGAGTGCTGGATCGTGCCGTTCAGAATGGCGAGCTTGCCGAAGAAGCAGGCGTCGATCTTCTTGCGGTCCACGCCGAAGGCGATCACGGACGCGTCGAGGTCGATGTCCTTGCTGCGGAAGGCGGGCTCCCAGCCCAGGCCCATCTTCACGGAGCTGAGCAGCGGTCGGCCGCCCTTGACCAGCGAGACCGTCTGGTTCTTCTGCAGATTGACGCGGCCCTTGTCCAGGTTGATCTTCCCAGTGGCGGGCGCCGGAGCGGCGGCGGCCGGGGCAGCGGGCGGCGGGGCGGTGGGCATGGGCGGGGGCTGGAAGCCGGCCGGCGGGCCGGCGGGCGGCGGCGCCTGGACGGCCGCGGGGGCGGGGGCCGCGGGCGCGGCGGGCTCCTCCACCGACACACCGAAGTCGGTGGCGATGCCCGCAAGCCCGTTCGCATAGCCCTGTCCGACCGCGCGGACCTTCCAGGCGCCGTTGCGCCGGTACACCTCGACGATCACCAGCGCGGTCTCGGAGCCCAGACGGGGCGGGGTGAACGTGGCGATCAGGGCGCCGTCGTCCGCGCCGCGCACAGTGGCGGTCGGCTCGGTGCCCGAGAACGTCGCACCGGGCGCGTCCAGGCTCGCGGTCACCACGATCTTCTCGATGTCGCCCGGCACGGCGGCGGTGTCGACGGTGATCGTGTCACCCGCCCCGCCCGCTCCGGCACGGTGGGTCACGCCGGGGCCGGCGGGCTGGTTGTAGAAGACGAAGTCGTCGTCGGAGCGCACCTTGCCGTTGGCGGTGAGCAGCAGGCCCGACACGTCCAGCCGCACCGGGGCGGTGACGTCCACCGCCACGCGCGCGACGGGCAGGGGGAGGTTCGAGCCGGGAGTCATAGCGGTCATGCCGGGGTAACGAACGTGCCCGCTTTACGGTTCCTTGACCTGCGCCTCGATCCCCGCCACGGAGCAACTGGTGGCGGGCCGCGGTTCGGCGCGGCACAATCCGATCTTCCTGTCACAGCAGCCCGTTCCGGGGGGTCTCCCATGGCCGAGTACGACGAACCGTTCGAGGACGAATCCTTCGAGGACGAACCGTTCGAGATGGACGATGGCGATGACGCGTTCGCCCTGGAGGAGGCGGAGAAACTCATCGCCCAGGTGATCGACGACGGCGGCACGTCCCTGGAGCTCGGCCATCTGTGCCTGCCCGTCGTCCCCGCGTCGCTGGCCGAGGCCACCACGCTGACCCGACTCGACCTCAGCGACGGCACGTTCTCCGAGGTGCCCGAGTTCCTGGGCGACCTCACGGGCCTCACGTACCTCTCCCTCAGCGACAACCGGCTCGAGGCGCTCCCCGCGTCGCTGGGCAACCTCAGCGCGCTCACCGAACTCGTCCTCAGCGGAAACTCGCTCGCACAGCTACCCGCATGGGTGCGGCAGCTGACCGAACTCACCGACCTCGACCTTCGTGACAACCCGCTCACCGAGCTCCCCGAGTTCCTCGGCGGCCTGAAAAACCTCACGAGCCTCGACGCCGGCAGGAATCGCCTCTCCACCGTGCCGGGCTCATGGGGCGATCTCACAGCCCTCGACGAGCTCGATCTGTCCGGCAACCGGCTCGTCGAGATTCCGGCAGCACTGGGGAAACTGACCGCCCTCACCCGACTCGACCTGGATTTCAACCGCCTCGCCCGGCTGCCCACATCGCTCGGGGATCTGGCCGGCCTCACCCATCTCCTGCTGGGCAGTAACCGACTCACCGGGCTGCCCACGGAACTGGGCAGACTCACCTCCTTGCGATGGCTGAACCTGGACAGGAACGAACTGACCGAGTTGCCCCCGTGGATCGGAAATCTCACGGAACTGACAGGAATCAATCTCGGCTACAACCGGCTCACGGCACTCCCCGAAACGCTGGGCGCCCTCACCGCGCTGACGAGTCTCAGTCTCTGCGGCAATGGGTTGACCGGACTTCCGGCGTCCATGGGCAACCTCACCGCGCTCACCAGCCTTGACCTGGCCGACAACGAACTCACCGACTTGCCCGCGTGGCTGGGGGACCTCCCGGCCCTCGCCTCGCTCCGGCTGGACGACAACAAGTTCAGCCACCTGCCGAGGTGGCTGGAAGGGCAGACACGCATCGTCGTTCACCTGGGCGAGGGTCGTGTCCTGAGAAACGGCCAATGATGTGCGGCGCCCGCCGCTGCGCCCGCCACGCCTCCGTATGTCCCACTGTCGGCCCCGCCCGCCATCATGACCCGTATGACCACCGCACCTGACGCGCTGCGCGCCCTGGCCCGCGCCCATCTGCCCGCCGACCTCGCCGACCGATGGACCGCGTCGCTGCGCCCGGCCGCCCACCTCCGGAAGGCCGGGCCCGCCGATCCGGTCGTCGGCCGGCTCGGCGGACTGCCCCGGCTGCCCGGGGGCGTGGACTGGCCGGTGTGGGAGGGCCACGGACCGCTGCCGTTCGTCGCGGCGGTCGACTGTGCCGCGCTGCCCAGGGAGGCGCTGGACATACCGCTGCCCGCCGAAGGCCGGCTCGCCTTCTTCTATTACGGCGACGAGGACGACGACGCGCTGGTCGACACCGCCGACCCGGGCACCTGGGCCGGTGCCCGCGTCCTCCACCTCCCGCCCGAGTCCGCCGCCGCGCCCGAGCGGCCCGCGCCGGCGGGCCTCACCCCGTTTCCTGAGGTGCCGCTGACGGTCCGTGTCGGCCCGAGCGCCCCGGACTTCGACTCGCTCGCACTGACCGCCGCCTTCGGCGAGGACGAGCTTCCGGAAGCGTTCGAGAGGGCGGTGTGGAAGCACCAGAGCGGTGTCGCGCATCAGATCGGCGGCCATGCCCAGTCCGTCCAGACCGCCGTGGAGATCGTGGTGGCCCATGGCGCGCTGGGCGGCGGTGACCTGTCGTGGGAGGACCCGCGGATCGAGAAGGAGGCGGAGGGGTGGGTGCTGCTCGCGCAGCTCGACTCCGACGAGGACGCGGACATGATGTGGGGCGACGGCGGCGCGCTGTACTGGCTGATCCGCCCCGATGACCTCGCCGCGGGCCGCTTCGAGAGGGCCATGTTCACCTGGCAGTGCTGTTGAGGCTCAGGGGGCTCACGACGTGGCCTTCCGGCCGTCGTAGGTGAGGCGGGCCTCGATTCCGTAGCCGTCCGCGTGAGCCGTCCGCGTTGTGGTCGTGGGGCGTGAAAGTTCGGCGAATGCCGAAGCATTGGGGCATGATGGAGGCGTGACCGACTCCCCTCCGCCCGCCGCGCGCCTCGCCGCCCTCGCCGCCGCCATGGCCGACGAGACCCGGGCCGCCATCTGCCTGGCCCTCCTGGAGGGACACGCGTGGAGCGCGGGCGAGTTGGCCCGCATCACCGGGGTGGCACCCTCCACGGCGAGCGGACATCTGGCCCGCCTGCTGGACGCCGGGATCTGCGTGACCGAGCGGCAGGGGCGCCACAGTTACGTACGGATCGCCGACGCGGAAACGGCGCGCCTCGTCGACTCCCTCGCCTCACACGCGATCCCTGGCCGGGACGCGCCGTACACGGTGCCGGTCGTCGCCGCGCCCGACCCCCTGGCCTGCGCGCGGACCTGCTACGACCACTTCGCGGGGCGGCTCGGCATGGCGGTCACCGACGCCATGTCCGAGCGCGGACTGCTGCTCACGGAGTGGGTGTTCGAGCTGACCGACGCGGGGCGGGAGTGGTGCGCCCGCGCGGGCGTCGACCTGGAGTCGGAGTACCGGGGCCGCCGGCCGGTCGCGAGCTCGTGCCTGGACTGGACCGAGCGGCGCCGCCATCTGGGCGGGGTGGCCGGTGCGCGGCTGTGCGCCCTGGCGCTGCGCCGGGAGTGGGTGGCACGGATGGAAGAGGGCGGGCGGGCGCTGCGGGTGACGGACGCCGGTGAGCGGGCTTTCCGTGAGCTCCTGGGGATCACCCCCGACGCCTGGCAGTGATCCGGCGCAACGTTTCACGGCCGAATATTTCGGTGGACACCGAAAGATGGGAGCTCTAGGCTGCCCGCATGAGTTCCCGCCTCGCCTCGCCCGCCCTCCTCACGGCCGGCGCCGCCACCTTCTCCGTGCTCGCCTGGGCCTCCGCCTTCGTCTCCATCCGCAGCGCGGGCGCCGCCTACTCCCCGGGCGCGCTAGCACTCGGCCGGTTGCTGGCCGCCTCGCTGGTGCTGGTCGCCCTGGTGGCGATACGCCGCGAGGGGCTGCCGCCCCGGGGCGCCTGGCGTGGCATCCTCGTGTCCGGGTTGGTCTGGTTCGGCGGCTACATGGTCGCGTTGAACTGGGGCGAGCGCCTGGTCGACGCCGGGACGGCGGCCCTCCTGGTGAACGTCGGCCCCATCCTGATGGCCCTGCTCGCGGCCCGCCTCCTCGGCGAGGCGCTGCCGCCACGGCTGCTCGCCGGGATGGCGGTGTCGTTCGGCGGGGCGGTGGTGGTCGGTCTGTCGACCTCGTCCGGGCACGGCGGCGGCACCTCACTGCTGGGGGTGGTGCTGTGCCTCCTCGCGGCGGTGGCGTACGCGACCGGCGTGGTCGCCCAGAAGCCCGCGCTCGCGTACGGGACTCCGCTCCAGATCACGGCGTACAGCTGCCTGGTCGGCACGGCGGCCTGCCTCCCCTTCGCCGGACAACTGGCCATCGAACTGCCGAAGGCCCCGGCGTCCGCGACGCTCAACATGCTCTACCTCGGCGTGGTGCCGACCGCCCTCGCCTTCACCACCTGGACCTACGCCCTGGCCCGCACCCCCGCCAGCAAAATGGGTGCCACGACGTACGCCGTCCCGGCCATCGTGGTCCTGCTGAGCTGGGCCTTCCTCGACGAGGTGCCCGCCTGGCTGACCCTCCTCGGCGGCGCCCTGTGCCTCACCGGCGTGGCCGTCTCCCGCTCCCGGCCCAGCCCGTCCCGCACGCCCGCCCCGCGGGCTGCCGAGCCCGAGACCGCGGCAGAGCCCGCGGACGTGCAGTGACTTTGTGGTGGCGGCCCGCGGCGGCCGCCACCCCGATCACGCACACCGCCATGCCCACCAGGGCCGACGCCCCCGGCTCGTCGCCGAACATCGCGTACGCCCATACCAGCGTGGTCGGCGGCGTGAGATAGATCAGGGCGCTGGTGCGCGTGACGCCGTTGCGGCGCAGGCTCAGCCAGTAGAAGCCGTAGCCGCCGACCGTGGAGAGCAGGACCGTCCAGGCGACCGCCGCCCAGAAGGCCCCGCCCGACGGGGGCGCGGCGCGGCCGTTCGCCAGGGCGATCGCGGTGAACAGCGCGGCGCTGGTGAGGCAGTGGAGCGGCACGGTATCCACGGGGGCGAGCGGCGCCCGCGCCCTGCGTTCCAGGAAGCTCGCGGCCAGCAGCGCCGCCATGGCCGCGAACGGCAACCCGTACGCCCAGGCCGGGGCGGCGCCGGGGCCCGCCGACAGATCGCCCCGCACGACGAGCGCGACCCCGCCGAGACCGATGGCCAGCCCCGCCCACTGACGTGGGCTGACCGTCTCCCCGAGCAGCCGCCCGGCGAGCGCGCCCGCCGCGAGCGGCTGCAGCGCGGCGATCAGCGCGGCGGTGCCGGACGGGATGCCGAGCCCGACCGCCCAGACGATGCCGCCGAGATAGCCGCCCTGCGAGAGCGCGCCGATCGCCGCCTGTTCGGCGATCGCGCGCGGAGGAAGCCTGCGGCCCCTCAGCACCAGCCAGACGCCGCCCAGCAGCACGGCAGCCGCGAGGAAGCGCCACATCAGCAGGGTGTCGGCGGCGGCCTGCCGGGTGCCGAGCTCGGCTCCGATGAAGCCGGAGCTCCACATCACGACGAGACCGATGGAGGTGACGGCGCTGACGGGCATGGAGTCATCGCTCCGTTCAGGGTGGCGTGTATACAGATCTGTCCAGTCCCCCTTCTCCGCTAGACTAAACAGATCGGTATACTCGTCGAGCCCGGAGGTGCTCACGGCATGGAAGCGCTCACTCCCGCGGCACGCCGGGTCCTCGACGCCGCCGCCGAGCTGTTCTACGGGCAGGGGATCAACGCGGTCGGCGTGGATCTGATCGCCAAGCACGCCGGAGTCACCAAGAAGACGCTGTACGACCGCTTCGGCTCGAAAGAGGCGCTGATCGCCGCGTATCTGCGGGAGCGCGACGAGCGGTGGCGGGCATGGCTGACCTCCGAAGTCGACAAGTCGCCCCCGGCGGATCGCATCCTGGCGACCTTCGACGCCCTCGCCGCCTGGATGCGCCGCGAGAACTCCCGCGGCTGCGGGTTCGTCAACGCCGCCGCGGAGCTGCCGGATCCCGGACATCCGGCTCGGCAGGTGATCGCCGATCAGAAGCGGTGGCTGCGCGGCTACCTGCGGCAGCTGTGCGAGGAGGCGGGCGTAGCGGGCCCCGATGAGCTGGCGGACGAGCTACTGCTGCTCCATGAGGGCGCCACCGTGCTGTACAGCCTGTCGGTGGTCGCCGCTCCGGTCGAAATCTCCCGCCGACTGGCCCTGCGGGCGCTGGAGCGGGCCGGGAGGGTCTGATCGCCGATTCAGCCGCGCTTCGCCCGTCGCGCCACTTCGGCTGTCTGTCGACAACTTGGTATGGTGCACAGGTTGCACCGCTTGGAGAGTCATGGCAGCGCTCATGGGAGAGGGGCCAGGCGACGATGCAGGCGTCAGAGGTCCCGCGTGCGGTGGCCGCGGCCATGTCGATCGCCTCATCACTTGACCTGACAGTCGACGACGCGATCGTTCTTCATGACTCGAACAAGCTCACTCTGCGTCTGCTGCCTTGTGACGTCCTGGCCCGGGTGGCACCTGGAGCGCATCAGGTCGCGCAGTTCGAAGTCGAGCTTGCTCAGCGGCTCGCCGAATCCGGGTGTCCTGTGGCTGCTCTCGAGCCTCGAGTGGAGCCACGCGTCTATGAGCGTGACGGCTTCGTGGTCACGCTATGGACCTACTACGAACCCGTGACACCTCAAGAGGTCGCACCAGCCGACTACGCCAGTGCGCTCGAGCGGCTGCATGCCGGCATGCGCAAGCTCGATGTCCCGACGCCGCATTTCACGGATCGAGTCGAGCAGGCTCAACAACTCGTGGCGAACCGCGACCACACTCCGGCGCTCGCCGACGCGGACCGAGAGCTGCTCGGCGACACGTTACGAAGCCTGAGACGAGTGATCGGCGAGCGCGGCGGCGCCGAGCAGCTGCTGCACGGCGAGCCGCACCCGGGCAACGTGCTCACCACGAAGAACGGGCTGTTGTTCATAGATTTTGAGACGTGTTGCCGTGGGCCCGTCGAATTCGACCTCGCCCATGCGCCCGAGGAAGTCAGCGAGCACTATCCGGGTGTCAACCAAGACTTGCTGCGCGAGTGCCGGATCCTCATGCTGGCGATGATCACAACATGGCGCTGGGATCGAGGGGACCAACTCCCGAACGGGCGCCGGCTGGGCACAGAGTGGCTCAGCCAGATCCGAGCAGCACTCGACCGCAACGGCTGAATACCCATGGCTGATCGCGGACCTTGGAGGCCGTAGCCGCCTGGGCCAACGACGCGTACCCGTACGCGTCGCGCCACCGCTTCGCGAGAAGCCTGTCAGTTCCATTGGGCGGCAAAAGGCAAAGGCAAGGAGTACTTTCCCTTGCCACTCTCAACGTATAGCGCGCTGGGGGGCTTGCCGCAAGACCCGGGTCACGGCGCAGAATCGTCGGCCGATGCCACAACCTGCGGAATCGATCGGCCACCGCAGCGCAACGGAGCACGGCTGCCTTGGAGGTAACGCAATGATTGAGCAGTACGTATTAGATCTTCAAGGTGTTGACGAGATGCAGGTCGCGGTCGTTGGCGGCAAGGGCGCGCACCTGGGCGGGCTGTCGCGGATCGAAGGTATCCGCGTGCCGGGGGGCTTTTGCGTGACGACGGACGCCTTCCGGCGGATCATGGCGGAAGCGCCGTCGATCGACGATCGGCTCGATCAGTTGTCGCGCTTGAACCCGGACGACCGGGAGGCGATCCGCACGCTGAGCGCGCAGATTCGCCGGACCATCGAAGGGATCGCCATCCCGGGCGATCTGGCGGCGGCGATCACCCGCGCGCTCGGCCGGCTCGGCGAGCAAGCCGCCTACGCCGTCCGATCCAGCGCGACGGCAGAGGACCTGCCGACGGCCTCCTTCGCCGGCCAGCAGGACACGTACCTGAACGTCGTGGGGCCGACGGCGATCCTCCAGCACGTCAGCCGGTGCTGGGCCTCGCTGTTCACCGAGCGGGCCGTGACCTACCGCCAGCGGAACGGCATCGATCACCGTGCGGTCCACATGGCCGTGGTCGTGCAGCAGATGGTCTTCCCGCATGCGGCCGGCATCCTGTTCACGGCCGACCCCGTCACGGGCAACCGGAAGGTCGCCACCGTGGACGCCGGCTTCGGCCTCGGCGAGGCCCTGGTCTCCGGCCTGGTGAACCCGGACGTCTTCAAGGTGCGACACGGCGAAGTCGTCGCCAAGGCGATCGCCGCCAAACAGCGTGCCGTTCACGCCCTGCCGGCCGGCGGTACGCAGGAAGTGGCGATCGACCCGCGGCGACAGGAGCAGCCGGCGCTGACGGATGCGCAGGTCGTGCGGCTCGTGCAGCTCGGGCGGCGGATAGAAGCGCACTTAGGCCGCCCCCAGGACATCGAATGGTGCCTGGTCGATGACGGCTTCCAGATCGTTCAGAGCCGGCCGATCACGACGCTGTTCCCCATCCCCGAGACCGGCGACCAGGAGAATCACGTCTACCTCTCCGTCGGCCACCAGCAGATGATGACCGACCCCATGAAGCCCCTGGGCATTTCCGTGTGGCAGCTGACGGCCATGGCGCCGATGCACGAGGCCGGCGGGAGGCTGTTCGTCGACGCCACCCGGCGCCTGGCCTCGCCCGCGAGCCGCGCCGGCCTCCTGGACATCGTGGGGAGAGGCGATCCGCTGATCAGGGACGCGCTGGAGACCGTCCTCGATCGCGGCGATTTCGTTCCGTCGCTCCCGGACGCGGGTCCCGGCGGGCCGCCGGCCGGCGGCGCGTCCGCCCCGATCAAGACCGATCCGGCCATCGTCACCGAGCTGATCGAGCGCAGCCGGGCGTCCGTCGCCGCCCTGGAGCGCGACATCCGGACGAAGAGGGGACCGGCGCTGTTCGACTTCCTGCTGGAGGCCTTCGAGGAGCACAAGCGAGTCCTCAGTGATCCGCTGAGCATGCAGGCGATCATGGCGGGGATGGAGGCCACATGGTGGCTCAACGACAAGCTGCAGGAGTGGCTGGGCGAGAAGAACGCGGCTGACACGCTCACGCTGTCCGCCCCCGGCAACGTCACGTCGGAGATGGGACTGGCGCTGCTCGACGTCGCGGACGTGATCCGCCCGCAGTCGGAGGTGGTGGCGTTCCTGCAGGGCGTCGAGTACGTCGAGGACGAAGCCTTCCTGAACGAGCTGGCGAAGGTCGAGGGCGGGACCGAAGCGCGTGATGCCATCCAGGCCTACCTCGACCGGTACGGCATGCGCTGCGTCGGCGAGATCGACATCACGAGGCCACGTTGGCGCGAGCGCCCCACCACGCTCGTGCCCGTGATCCTCGACAACGTCAGGAACTTCGAGCCGGGCGCCGCCGAGCGGCGCTTCGAGCAAGGGCGGCAGAAGGCGCGGAAGAAGGAACAGGACGTGCTGTCACGCTTGCGGGCCCTGCCGGACGGGGACCAGAAAGCCGACGAGGCCAAGCGGATGATCGACCGGGTCAGAACCTTCATCGGCTACCGGGAGTACCCGAAGTACGGCATCGTCAGCCGCTACTTCGTCTACAAGCAGGCCCTGCTGGAGGAGGCGGAGCGCCTCGTGCAGGCCAACGTGCTTCCTGAGAAGGAGGACATCTTCTACCTCACCTTCCAGGAACTCCACGACGTCGTGCGCTCGAACCAGGTGGATGGCCAGCTCATCCAGCGGCGCAAGGACGCGTTCCGGTCGTACCACGCGCTCACACCGCCCCGGGTGCTCACATCGGATGGTGAGGCCGTCACCGGGGCGTACCGGCGCGACGACGTGCCGGCCGGCGCCCTGATCGGCCTACCGGTTTCCGCCGGGACCATCGAGGGAAGGGCCCGCGTCATCCTTGACATGGCGGAGGCCGATCTCGAAGCGGGCGACATTCTGGTCACGGCCTTCACGGACCCCAGCTGGTCGCCGCTGTTCGTCGGAATCGCGGGCCTGGTGACGGAGGTGGGCGGCCTGATGACCCATGGCGCAGTGATCGCCCGGGAGTACGGCTTGCCGGCCGTCGTGGGCGTGGAGCAGGCCACCCGGCTGATCCGGGACGGGCAGCGGATCCGCGTGCACGGAACCGACGGGTACGTCGAGATCCTGCCTTGACCGACCACACCGAGAAGCCCCATCCGTAGCTTCCGGCGAAACAACGCCAAGCAGTTGATGGAGCTCACGGGGCGGCCCAGCTTGACCTTGACACAGTGACAAGGTCTTCGCTGTTGCCAAGGAGGTGGTCCCGATGACCATGTCGAAACAGGACACCCATACGATTCGAGCCCTCCAAGGGCTGGAGGACAGCCGCTCGTCAGTGCGGCTACAGGCGGCGCTGGCGGTCGGCACGACCCCTGACCCGCGGTTCATCGACAAGCTCATCGAACGATGCGCGATCGAGCCCGAATTCTACGTGCGCGAGATGCTTACGTGGGCACTCACCCGCCACTCATCATCAAGGACGGTCCCCAAGCTCATCCTTGAACTCCGCTCGGAGCGTGCGCAGGCACGAAGCCAGGCGTTGCACACCCTGTCCAAGATCGGGGATCGGCAGGCGTGGCCGGGGATCACACGGGCGCTTCTGTCCGACGCCGACGACGAGGTCGCGCGGAGCGCTTGGCGGGCAGCGGTCGTACTCGTGCCCGAAGGTGAAGAATGCGAATTGGCTGGAGTGTTGTCGACACAGCTCGGGCGCGGCGAGCGTGAGACGCAGCTGAGCCTCAGCCGGGCGCTGATCGCGCTCGGTGAGGTGATTTTGCCGACTCTGCGTACTGCGATGACGGATCTCGACGCTCGCGTGCGTCAGCATGCGATCGCCACGGAACGGCTGTTGCGCAACCCGGATGCCGGATTCGAGTTCGCGATCGAGGAGGCGAAGCGCATCGTAGCTCTGGGCGGGACCAGCCAGGAGGGGTGATGGGCAGTGTTGATCGGTGATATGGCACGACGGTCCGGGGTCAGCGCCCGCATGCTCAGGCATTACGAGTCGCTCGGCCTGGTGCGGCCAACGGGTCGTACCGATGCCGGTTATCGAGAGTACTCCAGCGAGGACATCCGGCGGATCTTCCATATCGAGAGCCTGCGGTCATTGGGGCTGTCGCTGCGGGAAGTCGGGCGCGCGCTGGATGATCCCAGCTTCAGGCCCTCGGAGCTCGTCGACGACCTCATCCGCCAGACGCGAGAACGCATTGCGGGTGAGATGGAGCTGCTCACGCGACTCGGTCGGATCGGTGCCGCCGAACCCGCCGGCTGGGAGGACGTCCTCCGGATCGTCGCACTCCTTCAGGCGTTGGGATCGGAGAGCGCCGGGAAGCGCCAGCACGCGGCCTTGTCCTCGGTCGAAGAGGTTCCGGTGCCGGTGGAAGCCTTGGTCGAGGCAGCGCTGAGGGAGACGGACCCGAACGTCGCCGGAGCCCTTCGATGGGCTTTGACGCAATCGGGCGATGGCGGATTGGCACTGCTGGCGGAGGGCCTCGGCTCACCAGTAGCCGAGGTGCGGAAACGTGCCGTCCAGTCCATCGCCGAGATTCCGAACGGTGAGGCGACCGCACTGCTGCAGGACGCCCTCACCAATTCCGACATCGTGGTCCGCAGGTGTGCAGCTCTGGCGCTCGGCCCACGGGGAGTAGCCGACGCGGTCCCGACGCTCATCGACATGATCGTCGAGGAGGCGAACGACGCCGATGCGGCCGATGCGCTGAGCGCGCTGGCGAGTGATCCCGCGTTGGCGGATCAGATCGCCATCAGACTCGTTGACTGCCTGGCCTCCGGCACCGTTGAATCGTCTGTACGTCGACGGCTGGCACAGGCGCTCGCGGATATCCCGGGGATCACGACGTCACGTGCGCTCACAGATCTGTCACATGACGAAGACCATGCCGTTGCGCTTACCGCGACATACATTCTCAAGCTGCGCAACGCGCATTGAACCCCCCGAGCCCGGCGGCTTGGGGCCGGTCGAGATCTCGGCCCAGACGGTTTTCCCGGGTGCGCCGTTGGGGCGGGGGCCGACCGCCCAGCGCGGAGTGTGGGGAGCTTCTCGGCGAGCATGGAGGCCGGCTCGCTCGCGATGAGGGTGGCGGTTTCGTTGGGGCCGGAATCGTACGCGCGCCGCGCGGAGTCGAGGTGAAGCGCATGACGAGCTCACCGGGGCCGGAGGGGACTGTTCCGGGCGGTTAGCTCGTAAGGGGGCATACGAGCCGGAAGGTCGTGTGGTGCGTACTTGTCACGGGGACGCGATGCTCCTTTCGGAGTTTCTGGTCACCCGGATGGTGGAGGTTGCCGTTCACGGCGTGGACCTGGCCGATGCGCTGGGCCGCGAGCCGTGGCTGACGCCGGAAGCCGTAACGGTGGTACTGGAGCTGCTGATCGCCCCCGACCAGCTGGATACGGCGCGTGAACTGGGCTGGGACGGCCCGACCTTCCTGCGCAAGGTCACCGCGCGCGGCACTGGACCGCACCGAGACCGCCCGGGTCGAGCAGCTCGGCATCCGGTGGCTCACCCTGGGCTGATGTGCCGAGCGCCGATCCTGTCGACCGCGACCCGGAGGTCCACCGGCTGCCCATCGAGAAGGTGTTCCCGAGTCAGGCCGAGATCAGCACCGTCGACCAGTGGGCCACGACGGTCGGGTGAGTACGCTCGGCGCGCTAGGTCTCCGAAGTGCCGTCCGGCGTCGGCGTCCCGGGCCTCCCGGACGGCAGGAGCCATACGCCGGCCCAGCAGCACGCCCGGACCACGAAGGCCCCGGCCAGCGCCCACCACACGCTGTCCACGCGGACTTCGGACAGCCAGGTGATCAAGTACCACACCAGCGTGTCTTGGAGCAGGCCGACAACTGCCAGGATGGGCAACAGCACCGTTCCTAAAGACTGAGCATGAGTTGCACATGTTCAGCCGGGCGGCCCGAACGGTGTTGGGCGTCCTGGTCGACCGCGTTCCTGTCGCGTTCGGCGCCATCGGATCGTGTCCGTGGTCCGGGTACGTGGGGGCGGTGTTCCTCGTTTCCTCGGGTGCCGGGTCGGGCCTGGGCGGTCCGATGCCCCGCACCATCGCTCTGGTGGTGTGGGGGCGGTGCCGTCCGTCGCCGGATCCGGTGTCCGAGGGAGCGTCGTCCGATCGCCACCGACGCGGCGGCGTGCCGTGTCGCGGGGCGTCGTGGTGTGGAGAGGGGGTTTTGCCAGTGTTCGGCGCCCCACATGCTGGTGTAGGCGGGATCGACAGCGATCACGCTGATTCCGGCCTCAGCGGACATCGACAGCAGCCGGGCTCGGAGTTTGCCGGTCGGGATGCCCGAGATGAGCTGCCGGAACCGTTTCTTGCGTCCGTGCTTCTCCCGGGTCTTGGAGTCGGTGAAGTCGAGGTCTTCGATCGCGATGGCCTGCACGCCGGTGTGCCGCGCCCAGTGCAGGAGGCGGGTGAGAGCGTGGCGGAGCTGGGCATCCCGGTGTGAAGCGGAACCGCTGAGGTCGTAGTCGAAGCGGCGCGGAGCACCGATGGGGTTGCCGTGCTCGTCCAGCAGCCACGCGGCCAGGTGGTCGGCGTTGGTGTCCACGCCGATGACGCCACTGGCCCGGAGCGTGTCCAGCGGGACGACGGGAAGGTTCTTGCCTGTCCAGGAGGCGTCCAAGTACCAGCGGGCCTTGGCTGTGTCCAGGTGGATGCGGTAGGCCACGGCTCGGTTCGCCTCGGTGCGGTCGCGCCATTCAGCGCCCCGGTGTGGGAACGACACTGTCGCGGCCAGTAGGTACCGGCCGTGCTTGGTG
>NZ_JARAXF010000023.1:0-146903 GCF_033793745.1 Streptomyces sp. ME19-01-6
TCGGTGGAGATGTCGCAATCCACACCGAAGCCGGAAGGCCCTCACCCGTTCAAGAGCACCAAGCCGTGCCGTCCGTCACCAACCTCCGTGGACAGAACATCTAGTGCGCCCGTGCGCGCTTCCGTCGGTGCTCCGGCATCCGGCGTCATCCACATCCGCACCCGCCACACCGGCAACTTCACCGTGCTTTCCAACCGGCTCGCCCAGCGCGCGGGCAGCGCGGTGACCGTCGGCGTCGCGGCGTACATCCTGTCCCTCCCCGACGGCGCGTCCATCCGCATCGACGCACTGTGCGCGCACTTCAAGGAAGGCCGGGGCCGCATCTCCGCCGCCCTCAACGAGTTGGAGGCGGAGGGCTGGCTCGAGCGCCGTGTCGAGCGCGGACCGGGCGGGCGGATCGTCACGCGGACGTTCGTGTACGACGCGCCGGGGCGTACGACGGGGAGCCGCGAGGTCCCGCTGCCGCCCGGACCGGCGCGGCCAACGCCCGGCGAGGGCCCCACAGCCGCCGAGCCGCACGCCGAGCGCCCAGACGGCCGACCGGCCCCGGCCGCCGACCCCCGCGCCACCGCCGTCCTCGCGTCCCTGCGCCATCGCGACGCACGCCTGGTCCTGTCCGAGCGGGAGACCGCCGCGCTCGCCCCCGCCATCGCGGAGTGGCTTGACCGCGAGGTCGGCCCGTACGAGATCGCCGAGACGCTCACGGCCGGGCTCCCCGCCCGCATCACCCGCCGCCCGGCCCGGCTGCTCGCCCACCGCCTGGCCACGCTGCGGCCACCGGCCCGGACCCCCGAGGCTGCGCCCCCGCCGGTCGTCCCACTGCAGAACTGCGACGGCTGCGACCGCGCCTTCCGCGCACCCCGGCCCGGCCGCTGCCGGGACTGCCGAGCATCGGCGGTGGTCTCCGGGCCACTCGCCGCTTGACCTTCGTCTGAACGGCGATCCTCGAGCCCCTCCGCACGGAGGTCTCTAACCTGAAAGGAAAGGGTAGGTATGCAGACCGCACAGTTAGCAGCAGAGGAGATGATCATGGGACCTGCACCCGGCGACGCCCGGCACTCGACTGCTGCAGATCAGAGCGAGCATCCGCTGCGCACGATTCGCGACATCCGCGATTCACTCCCCGACCACCAACAGCGTCTCTTCGATGCCGAACTGGCGGACACCGAGTTCGATGCACTGCCCGCGATGCTCAATCGATGGATCACCCTGGGCACCGATGGGTTTGAAGAGTTCCTCCTGTCCGCTCCATTCGAGGGCCTGGAATTCGGCGCCCGCTCGTACGACGTCGAGGCGGAGTCCGAGTGAACTACCTGCTTGACACCAATGTGCTCGCCGAGCTCACGAAAGCGAAGCCGGACGAGCGAGTCGTGGAGTGGTTGCACTCAACACCGCGCCCGAGTCGCTACGTAAGCGTGATCACCATCGCCGAGGTCGAAGCAGGTGTCGCGGCTGCGCCTGACCCCACCCGTCAAGCCCGCTATGCCCACGCTCTTGCCCGGCTACGACTGGAGTACCGAGACCGGGTCGCCGTCATCGGGGAGCGCGAAGCCACGGCGTACCTCACGCTGCACAAGTCGCTGAAAGCAGCCGGGACCTGCATCGACCCGCCGGATGCCCTCATCGCCGCCACTGCCCTGGCCAATGGCTGGACGGTGGCGAGCCGCAATACCAAGCACTTGCTGCGCACCGGTGCTCTGATGATCAACCCGTGGGAGGAGCCCGCCTGAGCGACAGCCGCGGGCGGCGTTGGCCTCAGCTCGCCGAGGCCGCCGCCCGGGCAGCCGCCCGCTCCGTCGTCGCGATGGTCGCCGAGCCCACGACCCGCGTCGCGTCGTACAGCACGATCGCCTGGCCGGGCGCCACGCCTCGGACCGGCTCGGCGAAAGTCACGCGCAGCTCGCCGGCGCCATCGACGGGTGTGGCCGTCACCTCGGTCTCGCCGCCGTGCGCGCGCAGTTGGGCGGTGTAGGTGGCGGGGCCGGTGGGCGGGGTGCCGCACCAGCGGGGGGTGATGGCGGTGAGGGCCGTGACGTCGAGGGCCTCGGCGGGGCCGACGGTGACGGTGTTGTTCACCGGGGAGATGTCCAGGACGTAGCGCGGCTTGCCGTCGGGGGCGGGGTGGCCGATGCGCAGGCCCTTGCGCTGGCCGATGGTGAAGCCGTAGGCGCCCTCGTGGGTGCCGAGCTTGCGGCCGTCCTCGTCGACGATGTCGCCCTCGGCGGTGCCGAGGTGCCCCGCCAGAAAGCCCTGGGTGTCGCCGTCGGCGATGAAGCAGATGTCGTGGCTGTCGGGCTTCTTGGCGACGGCCAGGCCGCGCCGCTCGGCCTCGGCGCGGATCTCGTCCTTGGTGGTGAGGGTGTCGCCGAGCGGGAACATGGCGTGGGCCAGCTGGCGCTCGTCGAGGACGCCGAGGACGTACGACTGGTCCTTGGCCATGTCACTGGCCCGGTGCAGCTCGCGGGTGCCGTCCTCGCGGTGGACGACCGTGGCGTAGTGACCGGTGCAGACGGCGTCGAAGCCGAGGGCCAGCGCCTTGTCGAGGAGCGCCGCGAACTTGATCTTCTCGTTGCAGCGCAGGCAGGGGTTGGGGGTGCGCCCGGCCTCGTACTCGGAGATGAAGTTGTCCACCACGTCCTCGCGGAAGCGCTCGGCGAGGTCCCATACATAGAACGGGATGCCGATGACATCCGCGGCCCGGCGGGCGTCGCGCGAGTCCTCGATGGTGCAGCAGCCCCGGGCACCGGTGCGGAAGGACTGCGGGTTGGCGGAGAGGGCGAGGTGGACGCCGGTCACGTCGTGGCCCGCCTCGGCCGCGCGCGCGGCCGCGACCGCGGAGTCGACGCCGCCGGACATGGCGGCGAGTACGCGCAGGCGACGGCCGTCGCGGGGACCTGTGGGCGCACCGGGGAAGTCATTCATAGCCCCTCCAGGGTAGGCCCTGGGAGTGGGCGGTCGTCGCCCCGGCAATCCGTTACGGAGCGTAGCGGAACAGTCAGGAGGCGCCGGCGCGGTCCAGGATGCGCTGAGCCAGGTCCAGGGCCTGGTCCACGTCCTTGGCCAGATAGATCAGGTCCACGAAGGCGTGGCCCACGCCCGCCTCCTCCTCGGCCCGGGCCAGCACCGTCGCGATGTCCTCGACCGTGGCCGTGGAGGTGGGGTTGACCCGCAGGATCGCGTCGAGCGCGGCGGGGTCGCGGCCCTCGCGCTCGGCCGCCTCCCGGATGGAGGCCATCGGGCGGACGACGGCGGCCTGCGGGTCGAACGGGCCGGGCGGGACGGCGATGGGGAGCCAGCCGTCGGCGCGGCGGGCCACCCGGCGGAAGGCGGTGGGGACGAAGCCCCCCAGGTAGACGGGCGGATGGGGGCGGGCGGCCGGCTTGAGATCGATGTACGAGGCGGGCACGGTCCAGTGCTCGCCGTGGTGTTCGACGGGGTTGGCGGTCCACCAGGCGGTCAGGACGTCGAGGGTTTCGTCGAGGCGGCGGCCGCGCTCGGTCATCGGGACGTTCACGGCCTCGTACTCCTCCGGGGACCAGCCGGTGCCGAGCCCGACCAGCAGGCGTCCCGCGCTCATCGCGTCGATGGTGGTGAGGGAGCGGGCCAGCACGGCCGGCGGGTACCAGGGGGCGTTGATGACGTTGCTGCCCAGCTGGACCCGCTCGGTGACGGCGGCGGCGGTGGCGAGGGTGGCGAAGGGGTCCAGGGCGGTGCGGAATTCCGGCGGGATCGTGTCGGCGCCCGCGTATCCGACCGTCGGATCGACCGGGTCGAGCAGCCGGTCGCCGACCCACAGGCTCGCCGCGCCGAGTTCCTCGGCTTGCCGCGCGAACCGGGCCACCTCCTCCGGGTGGTGCGCCAGAGCGCCGAACTGGGGCAGTGCGAACCCGATGCGCATGCTGTTCACTCCTCGTCGAATCGTAGATGGTCCAACTTTCATCTACCCAGGGGTGGAGTGGTCGGTCCGTCGAACGTGGGTTTTGCGCCATGATCCGACAGCGCCCTGTGGAACCGGACGCGCCTCGCCGCCCGTTGAGAGTCCTGTGAACGAGACCACGGGCCCCGCCGCCCCGGACCGCGCGGACTCCGGCAAGGACGGCGGCGAGGGGCAGGACAGCGAGTCGCCCAGCGACGGCGTGCCGGGCGGCGGCGTGCCGGGCGGCCGGCGGCGCCTCGGGAGGCGGGCGCTGCTGATCGGCGGGGTCGCCGCCGGGCTGGCCGGGGTCGGCTATGCGGCGCGGGACGAGCTGGAGCGGCTGTGGTGGCGGCTGCCCGGCGTGGACCAGCCGCGTGAGGCGGGCGCGGTCGACTACCCGGGGGCGGAGTGGGTCGCGGCCTCGCCGGAGAACTGGCGGCGCGCGGACCGGCCGTACGACTACACCGTCGACCGGGTGGTGATCCATGTCGTCCAGGGAAGCTTCTACGACGCGCTGGAGGCCTTCCGGGACCCGGGCCACGGCGCCGCGGCGCACTACGTGGTGCGCCGCGACGGGCGTATCGCGCAGACGGTCCGCGAGTTGGACGTCGCCTTCCACGCGGGAAACCGCCCCTACAACGAGCGCAGCGTCGGCATCGAGCACGAGGGGTTCGTGGACCGGGCCAGCTCCTTCACGGAGCCGATGTACCGGGCCTCGGCGCGGCTGACGGCCAGGATCTGCGAGCGGTACGGATTTCCGGCGGACCGCGAGCACATCGTCAACCACTCCGAGGTGCCGGGCACCGACCACACCGACCCCGGGCCGCACTGGGACTGGGACCGCTATCTGCGGCTGGTGCGTGCGGCCCTGGCGGACCGGTGAGCTCTGGTTTTACGGGGATGACGGGAGCCAGACGTGCCCGTTGTGCATGAAGTCGAGCTCCCGCGGCGCCGTCACCGGCCAGCCGTTCGCGTCCTTCATCCCGGGAGCGAAGTAGGAGCCATACGCGTGATAAACACCGGAAGCCCGGTTCCAGGGGCTGCGCACTTCATGCCATACGGAGTCCTTGGAGACGTCCACGGTCGCCGCCGTGGCGTTTTGGTCCTCGCCACCGGTGACGAAGGTCGTGATGTTCACCGGGGCCGGAGTTCCCTCTTCCCGGCGTATCCGGATAACCGAGGCGGCCTTGTACCCCTGGTCGTCCTTCTGGATGTCGTAGCAGGCCGCGACCTCGACCTCGCCGCCCTGGACGCCGAACCAGGTGTGCCCGCCCACCCAGCAGTTCTGAATGCCGGTTACGGGCTCGTATTCCGAATTGGCCGGTGTGGCCTGCGCCGTCGCAGTCGTTCCCACGACAGCCATCGCGGAAATTGCGGCGGCGGCCATGCTCCGTCTCACCGAAAATCTCATCATTGAGCCTCCTCGGAAGGGATTGCATTCCGGGGAGAGACTAGCCGCCGAGGGGATTTTCAGGCCGGTCGGAAAGATGTCCCGACCCGCCTTGGGGGTGTTTTTCGCCACGGCGAATTTCGCCATTGGTCGAGCCTTCGGCCGGGCCTTCGGTCTAGCTCAGCCCCGCGCCGCGCGCCCGCTCCACCACCGGGCCGATCGCGTCCGCCACCGCCTCCACATCCGCCTTGGTGGACGTATGGCCGAGCGAGAAGCGCAGCGTGCCGCGCGCCAGGTCGGGGTCCGTGCCGGTGGCGAGGACGACATGGCTGGGCTGGGCGACGCCCGCGGTGCAGGCCGAGCCGGTCGAGCACTCGATACCCCGCGCGTCCAGCAGCAGGAGCAGCGAGTCGCCCTCGCAGCCGGGGAAGGAGAAGTGCGCGTTGGCGGCGAGGCGGCCGGCCGGGTCCGGGTCGCCGCCCAGGATCGCGTCGGGGACGGCGGCCTGGACTGCGCTGATCAGCGCGTCGCGCAGGGCGCCGATCTCGCGCGCGAACTCCTCGCGGTGCGCGGCGGCGTGGGCGGCCGCGACCGCGAAGGCCGCGACGGCCGGGGTGTCGAGCGTGCCGGAGCGCACCTGACGCTCCTGGCCGCCGCCGTGCAACAGCGGCGTCGGGGTCCACTCGCGGCCGAGGAGCAGCGCGCCGATGCCGTACGGTCCGCCTATTTTGTGGCCGCTGACCGTCATCGCGGCCAGGCCCGAGGCGGCGAAGTCGAGGTCGAGCTGGCCGAAGGCCTGGACCGCGTCGGCATGCAGCGGAATATCGAACTCCGCCGCCACGGCGACCAGTTCGGGCACCGGCATGATGGTGCCGATCTCGTTGTTGGCCCACATCACGGTCGCAAGGGCGACATCGGAGGGGTCGCGGGCGATCGCCTCGCGCAGCGCGTCGGGGTGCACCCGCCCGTACGCGTCGACGGGCAGCCACTCGACCCGCGCGGCCTCGTGCTCGGCGAGCCAGTCGACGGCGTCGAGGACGGCGTGGTGCTCGACGGGGCTGGCGAGCACGCGGGTGCGGGCGGGGTCCGCGTCCCTGCGGGACCAGTAGAGCCCCTTGACCGCGAGGTTGTCGGCCTCGGTCCCGCCCGAGGTCAGGACGACTTCGCTCGGGCGCGCGCCCAGCGAGGCCGCGAGCGATTCGCGCGACTCCTCGACGGTACGGCGCGCCCGGCGGCCGGCGGCGTGCAGCGAGGAGGCGTTGCCGGTGACGGCGAACTGGGCGGTCATCGCCTGCACCGCCTCCGGAAGCATCGGGGTGGTGGCGGCGTGGTCGAGGTAAACCATGGTGGGCTCGATTCTACGAGCCGGGGCGGGGGCGCGTGCCGGGCGCACAGAGGGAGCCCGTACGCGCTCCCTGCCCGGGCCTTGCCTTCGAGTGTGCTCCAACTCCTACTGTCCAGGGCATGAGCAACGCGAACGACAAGATCAAGCAGGAGCGGTTCGAGTACGGCATGGAGGTGCTCAGCCGGATCGACGGCGAGGTCGGGGAGCGCGTGGTCGACTCGCTGGCCGACATCTCCCCCGAGCTCGGCCACCAGGTCGCCGCCTGGGCCTTCGGTGACATGTACGCACGCCCCGAGCTGGCCCCCCGGGACCGGCAGCTGGTCACCCTCGGCATACTCACCGGCCTCGGCGGCTGCGAACCGCAGCTCGAGGTGCACATCAACGCCGCGCTGAACGTGGGGCTCACCCCCACCGAGATCTCGGAGGCACTGCTGCACGCGGCGGTCTACTGCGGCATTCCCAAGGCGCTCAACGCCACCTTCGTCGCCAAGAAGGTCTTCGGAGAGCGCGGGCTGCTGCCCGTCCCCGCCGCCGAAGCCGCCGCCCATCAGAACGGCTGAGGAAACAGCCTCGACAGGACTGCCATGAGCAACTAGCGTTTTACTCATGACAGCCGACGACAACTGGGCACTGGACCGCACTCACCGCAGCTCCTCCGGAGAGGTCCGCTGGGCCGCGCTCGGCGACCCGGACAGCCCGCCGGTCGTCCTCCTCCACGGCACGCCCTTCTCCTCCTACGTCTGGCGGTCCGTCGCCCGCGCGCTCGCCGACCGCCACCGGGTCCACGTCTGGGACATGCCCGGCTACGGCACCTCGGAGAAGCGCGCGGACCAGGACGTCTCCCTGGCCGCCCAGGCACGGGTCTTCGCCGAGCTGCTCGACCACTGGGGGCTGGCCGGAGATGAGCGGGCGCCGTCCGTCGTCGCCCACGACTTCGGCGGCTGCGTCGCCCTGCGCGCCCATCTGCTGCACGGCGCGCGCTACCGCCGGCTGGCCCTGGTCGACCCGGTGGCCCTGGCCCCCTGGGGCTCGCCCACCTACCGGCTGCTCGGCGAACACGCCGAGGTCTTCGAGCGGCTGCCGCCCGACCTGCACCGGGCTCTGGTGCGCGAGTACGTCGCCTCGGCGAGCGGCCCAGGACTGCACCCGGCGGTCCTGGACCGGCTCGCCGAACCGTGGTGCGACGAGCAGGGGCAGGCCGCGCTGTACCGGCAGATGGCGCAGAACGACCAGCGCTTCACCGATGAGATCCAGGGCCGCTACGGCGAGCTCGACCTGCCCGTCCTGGTCTGCTGGGGCGCTGCGGACGCCTGGATTCCGCCGGAGCGGGGGCGGGAGCTGGCGGCCCTGATCCCCGGCGCGCGGCTGCGTCTGTTCGAGGGCGCGGGCCATCTCGTCCAGGAGGACGCCCCGGCCGGGCTCACGGCCGCGCTGCTGGGCTTTCTCGGTGCGTAGACGCGCGCCTCAGCCCCGCATGTGCAGCAGCTTCGTGGCCAGCAGCACGATGTGCTTGCGCCACTCGGCCAGCGCCGCGTCCCGCTCCTCGCCGGCCTCGGCCGGGCCGGTCTGGGTGAGAATCAGGCGGGCGCCGTGGCCGGTGCCGTCGGTCAGCCGCCATCGGACCCGGCCGACCGGGCGGCCGCCGAGGAGCCAGTCGTAGGCGAGCTCGCGGGGCGCGGTCACGTCCGCGACCGGGCCGGGTGGGACCGCGTCCGTCCGGAACCCGATCGGCACCGCGCCGCCCACCACGGGCTCCTCGGCGCCGGCCGGTCCGGTCAGCGCCTGCCACACCGTCTCGGCCGGACGCACCAGCTGCCGCTCGAACCGCAGCCGCCAGCCGTCCTCGGTGGCCTCGACGACCCCCTCGGCCAGTCCGAACGCCTCGACATAGCGCTCGTGCAGCTCGGCCGCGTCCGTCGCGATCCCGGCCTCCTCACCGGCCTCCCCACCCATCTTCTCGCCGTTCAGCACAGTGGCCAGCGCCACAACGCAGGTGTGCCACCCGGAGGCGAAGCTGGCCGCGCCGAAGCGGTCGCGGAAGGTGTGGGTGAGGGTCAGCGCGCAGCCGTCGGCCTCGGGGCGCAGCTCCCAGCGGAGCTGGTCGTCGCCCCAGGTGAAGGCGAAGACGCGCGGCGGGTCGAGCTCCGTGACGGCCCCGTGGGTGTCCGGTACATCGTGCCCGGGGAAGACGAAGTCGATCCGCCCGCCGACCCGCGCCTCCAGCCGGACCTCGGCGGGGAACCAGTGGGCCATCAGGGCGGGCTCGGTCAGGGCCCGCCAGACCTCCTCCGGCGGGTGGGCGATCCACCGCTCCAGCCGCAGGGCGGAGCGGCCGCCCTCGGTCGAGCTCAGAGTGTCCTTCACGGCGCCTCTCCCATCCACAGTGCGCTTCTCCACGGTGCGCTGCTCCACCGTGCGCCTCCCCCGCCGGACCGCCCCCTCGCCATACAACCACGGTGAACGCTCCCCCGGCTGACCGCGCCCTGAGCCGGCGCTGAGGGGGCCCTGGGAGGCTGCGCCGGTGAGCAATCTCGAGACGCACAAGAAGCTGACCCAGGCGTTCCGGGCCCGTGACTGGGCGGCCGCCGCCCTCCCCTTCAGCCCGGATGTGACCTTCGTCGACCACCCCAGGGGCGAGGTCCTCAAGGGGGTGGAGGGGGTGGTGGAGCACTCCAGGCGGGCGGCGGTGGCCTTCTCCGACGTCCATGTCGAAGAGGAGCGCTTCTACGACGCCGGGGACCACACCATCGCGGTCTTCGAGGGCTGCGGCGTCAACGACGGCGAGCTGATCCCGGGCGTGCCGCCCACCCACAAGCCGATGCGGATGACGATCTGCGAGATCCTGCACTACGACGCGGAGGGGCGGGTGGTGGGCGGCGAGTACTTCTACGACGCGCTGTCCCAACTCGCCCAGCTCGGGCTGATCGAGCCGCCTGCCGCACCCTGACCGGCCCGCTCGGTCAGACCTCCTCGGCCGCCGTGCTGCGCCGGTTCCACGCGCGCGGCGCGCGCCACCCGAACCGCATCGCCATCAGCCGGACCAGGAACGCCACGGCGGCCGCGAGGGCGCTGGTGGCCCCGGTCAGGGCGCCGTAGTGGATAAGGAACGCCGCGATCGTCGCGCCCACCATGGCCGGGACCGCGTACAGGTCGCGGTCCCAGCGCAGCAGCGAGGGCACCTCGTGGGCGAGGAGGTCGCGCAGCACCCCGCCGCCGATCGCCGTGGTCATGCCGAGGACGGCACAGAAGGTGAGGCCGAGCCCATGGTCGTACGCCTTCACGGTGCCGGTGACGCAGAACAGCCCGAGCCCGGCCGCGTCGAAGACGCCCACCGCCGCGGTGATCCGCTCCACCTCGGGGTGCAGGAAGAAGACGATGGCGGTGGCGACGAGCGGGGCGATGAAGTACCCGAGGTCGGTGAAGGCGGCCGGCGGCACGGCGCCGATGACCAGGTCACGGAACACCCCGCCGCCCAGCGCGGTGACCTCGGCGAGCACCGCCATGCCGAAGACGTCGAAGTTCTTGCGCACGCCGAGCAGCGCGCCGGATATCGCGAAGACGAAGATCCCGACGAGCTCGAGCGAGTGCTGGACGGACGGGCTGAACAGATCGATGAACACCCGATATCTTTACTCATCGGGTGTTCTCGGTCCCGGGCCGCTCCCCCAGGCCGCCCCCTTCCCGGGCTACTCCGCCTTCTCGATCTTCTTCTCCACCTTCGCCGCCGCCTCGGATCCGGCCTTCTCCCCCGGCACCTGGTCAGATGCGTTCTCCGGGTGGTGGCAGGCCACCTGGTGCCCGGTCGCCAGCGCGATCAGCGGCGGCTCCTGCTGCTTGCACACCTCGGTCGCCTTCCAGCACCGGGTGTGGAAGCGGCAGCCGGACGGCGGCGAGATCGGGGAGGGCACATCGCCCTTGAGCAGGATCCGCTCCCGCTTGGCGCGCCGCCTGGGGTCCGGCACCGGCACCGCCGAGAGCAGCGCCTTGGTGTAGGGGTGCATGGGGCGCTCATACAGGTCCTTGCGGTCCGCCAGCTCGACGATCTTGCCGAGGTACATCACCGCGATGCGGTCCGAGACATGGCGGATGACCGACAGGTCGTGCGCGATGATCACATAGGTGAGGCCCAGCTCGTCCTGGAGGTCGTCCAGCAGGTTGACCACCTGCGCCTGGATCGAGACGTCCAGCGCCGAGACCGGCTCGTCCGCGACGACCAGCTTGGGATTGAGCGCGAGCGCCCGGGCGATGCCGATGCGCTGGCGCTGGCCGCCGGAGAACTCGTGCGGATAGCGGTTGTAGTGCTCGGGGTTGAGGCCGACCAGCGCCAGCAGCCGCTGCACCTCGGCCTTGATGCCGCCCTCCGGCTTGACTCCCTGGAGCCGGAAGGGCGCACTGACGATGGTGCCGATCGTGTGCCGGGGGTTCAGCGAGGAGTACGGGTCCTGGAAGATCATCTGCACATCGCGGCGCATCGGCCGCATCCCGGCGGTGCCGAGGTGGGTGATGTCCTTGCCCTCGAACTCGATCTTCCCACGGGTGGGTTCGAGCAGCCGGGTGATCAGCCGCCCCATGGTGGACTTGCCGCAGCCCGACTCGCCCACCACGCCCAGGGTCTCCCCGGGCCGTACCTCGAAGTCCAGGCCGTCCACCGCCTGCACCGCGCCGGCCTGCCGCTGCAGCAGCCCCTTCTTGAGGGGGAAGTGCTTGACCAGGCCGGACACCTTGAGCAGGGGTTCGGGGGTGGTGGTCGCCTGCTCCGGGACCGTCATCTTCGGATCCTTCGTGTCCGTCACAGCTTCGGCGCAATCTCTTCGGTCCAGATCCGCGTGCGCTCCTCCTGCGTCATGTGACACGCGGAGAAGTGGTCGGCGCTCCCGGCCAGACGCAGCTCCGGCCGCTCGGTGCGCGTGATGTTGTCCTTGGGCACATCGGCGTACGGGCAGCGCGGGTGGAAGGCGCAGCCGGAGGGCACGTTGATCAGGCTGGGCGGGGAGCCCTTGACCGGGATGAGGCGGTCGGTCTGGTCGCGGTCGATGCGCGGCATCGAGCCGAGCAGGCCCCAGGTGTACGGGTGCTGGGGCTCGTAGAAGACCTTCTCGGCCGGGCCGCGCTCGACGCAGCGGCCGCCGTACATCACCAGGAGGTCATCGGCGAGCTCGGCGACGACGCCCAGGTCGTGGGTGATGATGATGACCGCGGAGCCGAACTCCTTCTGGAGATCCCGGATGAGGTCGAGGATCTGCGCCTGCACGGTGACGTCCAGGGCGGTGGTCGGCTCGTCGGCGATCAGCAGCTCGGGGTTGTTCACCAGCGCCATCGCGATCATCGCGCGCTGTCGCATGCCGCCGGAGAACTCGTGCGGATAGCTGTCCACCCGCTTGTCCGGCTGCGGGATGCCGACGCGGTCCAGCATCTCTACGGCTCGCTTGCGGGCCACGTCCTTGGTGACGTCGTGGTGGACCCGGTACGCCTCGGAGATCTGGCGGCCGATGGTGTAGTAGGGGTGCAGCGCGGACAGCGGATCCTGGAAGATCATCGCGATCTCGCGGCCCCGGAGCTTGCGCACCTCGTCCGGGTCGGCGCCCAGCAGCTCCTGCCCGTTGAGCCAGATCTCGCCGGAGATCCGCGCCTTGCGCCGGCCGTACTGCCCGGCGGTGTGCAGGCCCATGATGCCCAGCGAGGTGACGGACTTGCCGGAGCCTGACTCGCCGACGATGCCGAGCGTCTTGCCCTTCTCCAGCCGGAAGCTGAGCCCGTCCACCGACTTGACCAGGCCGTCGTCCGTCGGGAAATGGACCTGGAGATCACGGACCTCGAGGAAGGCGGTGGGGGCGGCGGAGCCGGCCGCGGCCACCTCCCCGAGCGCGGTACCGGTGGCCGGCAGCTCGCCACCGGTCTTCTCGGGCTTGCTGAGATCGGTCATCCGAGCCTCACTCGCGGGTCGACGACGGCGTACAGGAGGTCCACGATGAGGTTGGCCACCACGATGAACAGGGCCGCCATCAGGGTGACGCCGAGGATGACCGGCAGATCCTTGTTGCTGATCGCGGTCACCGCGAGCCGGCCGAGGCCCGGCAGGTTGTAGGTGGTCTCGGTCAGCACCGCGCCGCCCAGCAGGGCGCCGAGGTCCAGGCCGAGCAGGGTGAGGATGGGGGTCCAGGTGGAGCGCATGGCGTGCCGTCCGATGACGACCCGCTCCCGCAGGCCCTTGGCGCGGGCCGTGCGGATGTAGTCCTCACCCATGATCTCCAGCATGGTGGCGCGGGTGAGCCGGGCGTAGGTCGCGGCGTAGAGGAACGCGAGGGTGATCCAGGGGAGCACCAGGCTCTGGAACCACACCGCCGGATTCTCGCCGAGCCCCTGGTAGTCCACGTCGACCCAGTTCAACTGGTAGCTGAAGACGGCCAGGGAGAGCAGACCGGTGAAGTAGATGGGCAGCGAGACACCGGCGAGGGCGATGCTCATCGCCGCGCGGTCCCACAGGCTGCCCCGGCGCAGCGCGGAGACGACGCCGGTGAGGACGCCGCCGGTCAGCCACAGCACACAGGCGCCCGCGGCGAGCGAGAGGGTGACCGGCATGGCGTCGGTCAGCTGCGGCCACACCGCCTGCTCGGTGCGGAAGGAGTAGCCGAAGCAGGGCGCGGGGCAGTGGGTGACATCGTTGCCGTTGGCATAGTCACGGCCGACGAACAGACCCTCGACGAAGTGCCAGAACTGCACCAGCAGCGGATCGTCGAGGCTCAGTTTCTGTCTGATGCCCTCGATGGCCTCCGGGTCGGACTGTTTGCCGACGAAGAGGAGCGCGGGATCGGAACCGGCCCACTTCGGGATCATGAAGAAGATGGCGAAGGTCGTGAGCGTGACGACCAACAGCATCATGATGACGGCGAACAAGCGCCGGATGACATATGCAAGCACTGTGCGCGGCCCGGCGGCGGCCCGGGGCCCCGATCAGGGGGCTCCCGGACCACCGCCCGCGGCCATCACCTGCCCTTCGGGCCTATACGGTTCGGCGATGGTGGGGTGTGACGGTCGCTTGGCGAACCATCACTTGACGACGCCGAGCTGGGAGTAGTCGTAACGGCCGTTGTAGGCCGCCGAAGAGAAGGCGTTGGTCAGCCGGGAGCTGCGCCAGGTGATGTTCTTCTCGTAGAGGAAGGGCATCTGCACGGCCTGGTCGGCGATGGCGTGGTTGATCTTCTTGTAGATCTCGCCCGCCGCGGCCGGGTCGGTCTCCTTGAGCGCGTCGTCGAAGTATCCGTTGATCTTCGGGTCGTTGGTCTCGGAGACGTTGTAGTTACCGGTCTGCTGGATGAAGCGGCCGTCGATCAGCGGCTGCTCGAAGCCCTGGCCGGTCGGGAAGTCGGGGCCCCAGCCGGTCATGGACAGACCGTAGCCGCGCTTCTTCATCACCGCGGGGGAACCGGTGATGCTCGACGAGGAGGCGCCGTCGATGTTGTTGACCTCGATGTCGATGCCGACCTTGGCCAGCGACTCCTGGAGCGTCTCGGCGGCCTCGACCTCGTTCGGCTGGTCGTTACGGGCGACGATGTTGGCCTTGAAGCCGCCCGGCTTGCCGCACTGCTTCAGCTCGTCCTTGGCCTTGGCCCGGGCCTCGCCCATGGCCGCGTCGTACTCCTTGCCCGTCTTGCTGGTGCGCTCGAGGACGCCGTACGGGTCGTACTCGTCCGAGCCCGCGATGCTCTTCGGGAGCATGTTGGGAGCGATGTCACCGCCGGCCTGCGGGCCGCCGCGGGTGGTCTGCAGCGCCCTGTAGTCGGTGGCGTAGAAGACCGCCTTGCGGCAGTGGACGTTGTCGAACGGCTTGACCTTGGTGACGAAGTCGACGTAGCGGACGAAGCTCGTCTCCATGTTGTCGACGTTGCCCTTGTGCTGCTTGAGCGCGTCGTTGCGGCCGGCCTGGCTCATGCCGGTGGCGCTGAGGAAGACGTCGTAGTCGCCCTTGATCAGCCGCTGGTCGATGGCGTCCAGGTTGGAGTTGAGGTCCACCGTGATCTTGTCCGGCAGGGCCGGGCGGATCGGGTCGGACGCCTTCTGCCACTTGGTGTTGCGGACCAGCACCGCGCCCTTGCCCGGCTTGTACGACTGAACCTTGTACGGGCCGGAGGAGAAGGGCTGGTTGGTGTACCTGGCGCCGGTGTCCTTGGACGCCTTCACGGGCGAGCCGGTGGGCATGGCCAGCATCTGCTCGAAGTCACCGTTGGGCTTGGGCAGGTGGAAGCGAATGGTCTTCGCGTCCGGCGTCTCGATCGCCTGCAGGCCCAGCTTGTCCTTGGTCTTGTCCTTGTACGGGCCCTTGTACTTGCCGTCGGGGTCGAGGACCTGGCGCAGATAGGCCGGGCCGCCGGAGACGACGTCCTTGGCCCAGATGCGCTCGATGCCGTACTTGATGTCCTGCGAGGTGATCGGCGAGCCGTCCTCCCAGGTGATCCCGTCGCGCAGGGTGTAGGTGTAGGTCTTGCCGCCGTCGGTGATCTTGGCGTTGGAGGTGGCCAGGTCGGGGACCAGGGTGTTGCTCGCCTTGCCCGGCTTGGGGGCGTAGGTGATCAGTTGGCGCGCGTAGAACCGCGAGAAGTCCCAGGCGAAGCCGTAGTACTGGCGCTGCGGGTCGAGCGAGTCGAAGTCCTGCTTGTTGACGAACTTGAGCGTGCCGCCCGTCTTGGTCGACTTGCTGGCGATGCCCTTCGCCCCGGCGTTGAACCCGGCGCCCTCGCCCTTGTCGTCTTTGGAGCCGCCGCCACACGCCGCGGTGGCCAACAGGGCACCGACGACGACCGCCGCACTGGCGATCCGCCTACTTCTCGACGAACGTAGGGGTTTCATTGTTTCCTGCAACCTCCGGGATATCGGTTCTTGGCATGGCGCCGGGGAACCATCGGGTGACCGCCGCCTGACGGGTGCGGCAGGGGCAGATTCGTCTGAATGCGGCTGGGCCGCGGCCGCGCGGGGCGCCGTCAACGCGTTCCCTTCGGGTCGAGGGCGTCGCGGACGCCGTCACCGAAGAGGTTGAACGCCAGCACGGTGATGAAGATCGCCAGACCCGGGATGATCATGAACATGGGGTCGTCCTGATAGGTGCCGACGGCCTTGGAGAGCATCTGCCCCCAGGAGGCGGTGGGCGGCCTCACGCCCGCGCCCAGGAAGCTGAGTGCCGCCTCGGTGAGGATGTTGGTGGGGATCATCAGCGTGGCGTAGACGGTGATGGGCGCGACCAGGTTGGGCAGCAGCTCCCGGAAGAGGATGTAGCGCCGGCCCGCGCCCAGGCTGCGCGCCGCCTCGACGTACTCCTTCTCGCGCAGCGACAGCGTCTGGCCGCGCACGATGCGGCCGACATACGGCCAGCCGAAGAAGCCGATCACCGAGACCAGGATGGCGATGCGCACCCCGCTGCCGCTCAGCCCCAGCAGGTCGTTCGGGAGCACGGAGACCAGGGAGATGATGAACAGCAGCTGCGGGAAGGCCAGCAGCATGTCCATCACGCGGCTGATAACGGTGTCAATCCAGCCGCCGAAATACCCGGCGATGATGCCGAAGACAGTCCCCAGCACCACGGCGACGAGCGCGGCGAGGAAGGCCACCAGCAGCGAGATCCGCGCCCCGTAGACGATCCGGCTGAACACGTCACGGCCGTTCTGCGGTTCGACGCCGAACAGGAAGTCGGAGCTGATGCCGCCCATCGACCCCTTCGGGGTGCCGAACAGCGGGTCGATCTCCTCCTGGTGGAACTCGTTGGGCGGGTGCCCCAGCAGGCTCACGATCAGCGGCGCGAAGATGGCCACCAGCACCAGGAAGACGACCACGGCACCGCCGGCCAGCGCCAGCTTGTCCCGCTTCAGTCGCATCCAGGCGATCTGACGCAGCGACCGCCCTTCGACCGATGCCTTGACTACATCCGCCGCGACATCGACGGACGCGACCGGTTCCGCGTCCTTGGTCGTGCCGTGCAATGGTGCCGTCATCGTGGTGGGGACCCCTCTCGGCCGGTGGTGACCGGCCCACGACCTGCCGCTGTAGCGGCGTGGTTCACAAACGCAAGTGAATGCCGTGCTCGTGGTGCGGAAGTTTCGTGAAGGGGAAGCGCACACTACCCGCAGGTACGGACACCTCCCGTTGCGGGAGTCTTCATCGCGTTCCTGATCACCCGCCAGCCCATCCGGGCAATGGATGCCTAACCGTGATGTGGTGAGGAGTGTTCCGTTATCCGGACCGCGACTCCGCTCAGCGGTGCGACATGTCCGGTCAGCAGGACCGTGAGCGGGGGCGACGGCAGGGGTGTCGACTGAGGTTGTCAGAAGGGGTATCGGCGTGGGTTATCAGCGCTGCTACCAGGTGGTCGGCGCGGGTCCCGACTGCCGGCCGCCGTGCGGCGGGTAGCCGTACGAAGGGGCCTGCTGGGCCGCCCCGTAGGCGTCGCGGTCGAAGAACGGCCGGGCGTAAGCCCGCATCCACATCGCCACCGGGTCGTACTCGTCGGACATCGCGACCGTGGAGACCGGCAGCCCGTCGGGCACCGCGCCGATCGACTGGCGCATCATCACCTGCGCGGCCTCCACACCGGCGGGGCCGGCGTCGTACAGGTCGAGCCCGATCGCCAGATACGGCGCGCCGAGCGCGGGCTGCACCCAGGCGCGGCGCAACGACCGCACCACGGGCGTGCGGTGCGCGTTCTGCCCCAACAGGGCGTAGAACTGGGGGATTTCGATGGCGGGCTCGCTGAGCCGCAGCGGCCCGGCGGGCAGCCGGTCCAGGCCGCAGGCGATTCTGCGCAGATCGAGCCAGGGGATGCCGACGCCGCCGCCGGGGGCGTGCGGGTTGAGCCACAGGCCGTAGCGGTCGGGGAAGAGAGAGGACGCGATCTGGCGCCCGCTCACCACCTCATGGGCGCGGTCCCAGCCGCTGGCGGCGAGCTCCTGGGCGGAGGTCACGCATGGGGCGTAGCCGAGCCCGGCCACGTCCATGTTTCCGTACTGCGCGTCGGGCGAGCCGGGGGTGCCGTGCCACAGCAGCATCCAGACCTGACTGTCGGCGAGCGCGTACAGCAGTGACTCGTAGGCGTCGTACCGGCCGGGAGCGACCTGCTGCAGCATCCGCTCGACGTGGTCGCCTCCCGCGCTCACCTGGGTCCGCCCCTCTCTCGGCCTGTCCACACACGTAGCCAGGGGCGCGCGACCGCGCCCCGCCACCGGTCATCCAACCAGCTTACGGGCCTTTACAGTGGTCTCCTGGGCGACTCAGCGGTCACGGTCGTAGAACGGTCGTACCCGCTCCCGCATCCAGTCCGCCACCGGGTCCTGCGCGATGTCCAGCAGAACGAGCTGAACCGTCCACGGCAACGGTACGGCGCCGAGCGCGCGGCCGAGCGCCTCCACCGCGGTGGCCTGGCTCTCCGGGCCCGGAAAGTCCAGTTCGACGCCGACGAACAGCGCGGGCGGCTCCCCCTCGACGCTCGCCAGGGCGCGCCGGGCGGTCCGCACCCCGGCCACCTTGCCGAACTCGAGCCCGGCGGCGGCCAGGAAGTCGACCGGCTCCTCCTGCCAGTCCGGCTCGAGGAGGCGCACCCGGCCGCCGGTGACCGGACCGTCCAGCTCGCTGCGCCCGGCCCGGCACAGCTCGGCCACGGCCTGCGGCGGGAGCGGGACGCCGACCGCGCCGCCGGGGTTCACCGCGATGCCGAGCTGAGGCGGCAGGCCGCGGGCGAATTCGACGGCCGGGGCGACGGTGAACGCCATCTGGGCGCCGACGACCTGCAGGAACTGCTGTTCGGAGCTGAACACCGGCACATATACGGCGCCTTCGATCTCCATGGTGGGCAGGTCCAGGCCGTTGCTGTCAGGACCGCCCCCCTTGGGCAGCGGCACCCAGATCTGACTGCGGGCCAGGGTCTCGACGATGCGAGCGCCGGCGCCGGGGACGTCGACCGAGGCGGCGAGCACCTCTTCGAGCTCATTGCCCGGAAACGCCGGAAACGCCGGAACCTCAGGAAACACACCGTCAGGAAACCCGCCCTGAGCCGGTCCTGGACCGTACTGCCCCGGGATGCTCATTCTGCTCAACCGCCATCTCGTCGGACCTGCACAGGCACCCTAACGGCTGCATGCCCGGGAGGCATCGGGGGCCGCCGATCTCCACAGCAAATCCCCAGGTCGAGGGCGAGACGACGACCGAACTTGGACGACTCATGACCGCTTCAGGCCACTTCTGGCCGTAATCGTCAAGTTGCGCACGGTTTGTGCTCTTCGCACCGTGGTGCCGAGTACGCCCGTACGTCACCACAGCGAAAGAAGGTCTCATGATCCGCGCGTCCCGCAAGGCCGAAGTCCTTGTCACCTCCGTCATGGCCGGCTCTCTTCTGTTCGGCACCGCCGGCCTGGCCGCAGCCACGGCCGGTGGTGCGGGGGGCACGGCCGGCGCCAAGGCCCCGGCCCCGACTCCAGCGGCGCTCGCCGACACACGGATGAGTCCGGCCCAGACTCAGGCCATGCGGGATCTGCGGGTCCTCCTCGAGCGGGTGGTGGACCTGGCCAAGGCGGTGGAGGAGGCCCCCAACGGGATGGTCTCCGAAGCCGAGCTGGTCAAGCACGCGGCGGCGATCGACAGCGCGGTGAAGGCTGCTCGCAAGTCCGCCGACGCGGCCCGTACCCCGCGTGCCACTGCGCACGCCCAGGAGAAGGCCCAGGGCAAGGCCCAGGGCAAGGCCCAGGGCAAGGGTCGGAAGGACGGCCGGGACTCGATGCCCTCGGACGACCCCGAAATGGGCCAGGGCCAGAACCAGAGCGAAGGCCAGAACCAGGGCCAGGAGCAGGGCCAGATCACCGTGCCGCCGCAGGCCGCCGAGCAGGGGCAGGCCACCGGGCAGGCGCAGGCCACCGGGCAGGCGCAGGCCGGGATGCCGCCGTACGCCGCCCAGGTCGAGCCCACGGACATCTCGACGGACCCGCTGGACGCGCTGCAGCGGGCGATCGACGACCTGCTGGACGCCCTCGCCATCGGCGACGAAGCCGCGGCCACCGGGACGTTCCCCCGCATCGCCGACGCCGTCATGGGGCTGATCAGCGCCATCATGGGCCCGCTCCCGGGGATGGACCAGCCGATGATGCCCCCGATGCTGCCGCTCCCGGACGAGGCGTCGACCCTCGCCGACGAGGCGTCCGCGCTCGCCGCCCGGAAGCCCACCACGATGGCGGTCGCCCCGGAGCACACCACCCCCGAGCCCGGCACGAAGCCCGGCGCCGCCGAGCACGAAAAGAACGACCACGCCAAGAAGCAGGACACCAAGAAGCAGGAAGCGAAGAAGCCGGAGGCCAAGAAGCAGGACGCGAAGAAGCACGACACCAAGCCCGGCGCCATGACGCCGAGCACGAAGCCCGACGCCCCCGCGGGACCCGGCACCGACATGCCCGGCGCCACCAAGCCCGAGGCCCCTGTCTCCGGCCCCTACAAGCCCGGCGTGAGACCGGACGTGAAGAAGCCCGGAACGCAGAGGCCCACCACGACGGCCGCCACCCCCCTGTCCGCCGTCGGGTCCGCCGCGTCCAAGGTGGCCGAGGAGGACGCCGTGGCCCCCATGCCGCTGCCGCACCCGGTGGAGGCGGCCGCCGACGTAGCTCCGTAACGGCTGCGCTCCACCGTCCCGCCCCGCGTCACTCGAAGGCGATGCGGCGCAGCGCGCTCGCGGCCGTCCGATCCAGCAGCGCCACCGAGGCGCAGCCTTCGGGCGGCCGCCCGCCCTCCGCGGCGGCGACCAGCCGCCCCACCGCGCGGCGGTGCCGCCCGAAGGCGTAGCGGGAGACCTCCCGGCCGCGCACGGCCTGCCCCTCCAGGGCCACCGCGGCGTCCACGTCCAGCAGCACCATGTGCAGCCGGCGGCCGGTGCGCCGGGCGTCGCGGGCCAGCCAGCGGCGGACCCAGGAGAGCGTGCCGCAGTCGTGCACCACGACGCTCGCGCCCGAGCGCAGCGCCCGGCGCAGCCCGGCGTAGTGGGCGCACCGCACCAGCGGGCGGTAGAGGGCGTACGGCAGCCAGCGGGGCAGCCGCCGCTCCCAGCGCTCGCGGGTGTCCTGCGAGTCCACCCGCACCACCGCGCCGCCGCCCTGGTCGAGGCCGGGCACGGCCCGGCCGATCATGGTGCTCTTGCCGCTGCCGGGCAGCCCGGAGGCGACCACCACGTCCCCCGCGCGGTAGCGCAGCTCGCGCGCGCCGGTCCCGGGCCCGGGCTTGGGCTCAGGCCCGGGCCCGGCTCCGGGCGGCGCGGACCCGGGCTCAGCCGCGCCGCCACCGCCGCGCAGGTCGTGCACGGGCGCCCGGCGCCCCGGCCTGAGCGCCCCTCCGGTTGGCGCCGCGCCCTGCGTCACCGGCAGGGGCCCACATGTCGTCGTCGCGTACGTACCCTGCCCGTGCACCGTGATCGTCCTCCTAGGTCGGTCACTGCGGCTCGTTCCCGAAGAGTGTCAAGAAAAGGTAATGTCCAGCAAGGTGGTATCCCTGTGGGCTGGGCATTCATGCCCTGTGAGTCGGGCCCTGTGAGTCGGGGGACCGGGAGGACAGCGGTGCCACCCGTTCGGTTCTTCCCTTCCCGGGCGTACGTGCGATGATGTTGCGCGCAACTCCATACCGGCCGTTTGAATCCGCGCGGGAGAGTCCTCGGCCACCGGCAGCAGTGCCGGCCGTCCGGGGCGCCGAAGGAGCAAGTCCTCCCTTGAATCTCTCAGGCCCCGATACCGCGCGGGCGAGGCAGATCTGAAAAGCGAGCCGCTGGCGTGGCTCCACCCACGGTGCAAGCCGGACCGCTCTCCGCGACGACGCCGCCGGCGTCGGCCGGGAGAAGGGGTCACGGCGAACCTCTCAGGTTCCGATGACAGATGGGGAGGACACGTCCTCGTCGTCCTCGTCGCCGTCCCGCCCTGGAGCCAGCACCCATGACCGATGCCGCCACCCCCGACACATCCGTGACCGACGCGCCGCCCGCCCCCCGCCGCACCGCCCTGGACGCGGTGCACCGCGCGCTCGGCGCCACCATGACCGACTTCGCCGGCTGGGAGATGCCGCTGCGCTACGGGAGCGAGCGCGACGAGCACACCGCGGTGCGCACCCGCGCCGGCCTCTTCGACCTCTCCCACATGGGCGAGATCACGCTGACCGGCCCGCAGGCCGGCGCCGCCCTGGACCGGGCGCTGGTGGGCCATCTGTCCGCGCTCGCCGTCGGCCGCGCCCGCTACACCATGGTCTGCGACGCCGAGGGCGGCATCCTGGACGACCTGATCGTCTACCGCCTCGGCGAGCAGGAGTTCCTGGTGGTCGCCAACGCCTCGAACGCCCAGGTGGTGCTGGACGCGCTCACCGAGCGCGCCGAGGGCCTGGACGCGGCCGTACGGGACGACCGGGACGCGTACGCGCTGATCGCCGTCCAGGGCCCGGCGTCCCCCGCGATCCTGGGGGGCCTGACCGACGCCGACCTGGACGGCCTCAAGTACTACGCGGGCCTGCCGGGCACGGTCGCGGGCGTCCCGGCGCTGATCGCCCGTACCGGCTACACGGGCGAGGACGGCTTCGAGCTGTTCGTCTCGCCGGACGACGCCGAGCGGCTGTGGCAGGCGCTGACCGAGGCAGGGGCGCCCGCCGGGCTGGTCCCGTGCGGGCTGTCCTGCCGGGACACGCTGCGCCTGGAGGCCGGGATGCCGCTGTACGGACATGAGCTGACCCGCCGGACCACGCCCTTCGACGCGGGGCTCGGCCGGGTGGTGAAGTTCGACAAGCCCGGCGACTTCGTCGGACGCGCGGCCCTGGAGGCGGCGGCGCGGCGGGCCGAGACCGATCCGCCGCGGGTGCTGGTCGGCCTGGTCGCGGCGGGCCGCCGGGTCCCGCGCGCGGGGTACCCGGTCACAGCCGCGGACGGCGCGGTGATCGGCGAGGTCACCTCGGGCGCGCCCTCGCCCACCCTCGGCAAGCCGATCGCGATCGCGTATGTGGACGCCGCGCATGCCGCGCCGGGGACGGCGGGAGTGTCGGTGGACATCCGCGGTACCCGTGAGCCGTACGAGGTCGTGGCCCTCCCCTTCTACAAGCGGCGCTGAACTCGCCGCCCGCCCAGCCGGTCCACCGAGCTGCCGCTGGGCGGTCCCCCTCCCGTACCGCCTGTCCCACCAGGCAAGACCCGTTTCCCAAGCACTCCCCCGTATCCAGGAGAATCGGACCATGAGCAACCCCCAGCAGCTGCGTTACAGCAAGGAGCACGAGTGGCTGTCGGCCGCCGGCGAGGACGGTGTGTCGACGGTCGGCATCACCGAGTTCGCGGCCAACTCGCTCGGCGACGTCGTCTACGTCCAGCTCCCGGAGGTCGGCACGACGGTCACCGCGGGCGAGACCTGCGGCGAGCTGGAGTCCACGAAGTCCGTCAGCGATCTGTACGCGCCGGTCACCGGCGAGGTCACCGAGATCAACGAGGATGTGGTGAACGACCCGGCGCTGGTGAATTCCGCCCCCTTCGAGGGCGGCTGGCTGTTCAAGGTGAGGGTGACGGACGAGCCGGACGAGCTCCTCTCCGCCGACCAGTACGCCGCCTTCGCCGAAAACTGAACCCCTCCTTCGATCGGGACCCTGATGTCGCTTCTCAACAGCTCCCTGCACGAGCTCGACCCGGACGTAGCCGCCGCGGTCGACGCCGAACTCCACCGCCAGCAGTCCACCCTGGAGATGATCGCCTCGGAGAACTTCGCTCCGGTCGCGGTCATGGAGGCCCAGGGCTCGGTCCTGACCAACAAGTACGCCGAGGGCTACCCGGGCCGCCGCTACTACGGCGGCTGTGAGCACGTCGACGTGGTCGAGCAGATCGCCATCGACCGCGTCAAGGCGCTCTTCGGCGCCGAGGCCGCCAACGTCCAGCCGCACTCCGGCGCCCAGGCGAACGCGGCCGCGATGTTCGCCCTGCTCTCCCCCGGCGACACCATCCTGGGCCTGAACCTGGCGCACGGCGGTCACCTCACCCACGGGATGAAGATCAACTTCTCCGGCAAGCTCTACAACGTGGTGCCCTACCACGTGGACGCCGAGACCGGCCTGGTCGACATGGAGGAGGTCGAGCGGCTGGCCAAGGAGCACCGCCCCAAGCTGGTGATCGCGGGCTGGTCCGCGTACCCGCGCCAGCTGGACTTCCCGGCCTTCCGCCGGATCGCGGACGAGGTCGGCGCGTACCTCATGGTGGACATGGCCCACTTCGCCGGCCTGGTCGCGGCCGGGCTGCACCCCTCCCCGGTGCCGCACGCCCATGTGGTGACCACCACCACCCACAAGACCCTCGGCGGCCCGCGGGGCGGCGTGATCCTCTCCACGGCCGAGCTGGCCAAGAAGATCAACTCCGCGGTCTTCCCCGGTCAGCAGGGCGGCCCGCTGGAGCACGTGGTCGCGGCGAAGGCCGTGGCCTTCAAGATCGCGGCGGGCGAGGACTTCAAGGAGCGCCAGCAGCGCACGCTCGAAGGCGCCAAGCTGCTGGCCGAGCGGCTCACCCAGCCCGACGTGGCCAAGGCCGGGGTCTCCGTGCTGTCCGGCGGCACCGACGTCCACCTCGTCCTGGTCGACCTGCGCGACTCGGAGCTGGACGGCCGGCAGGCCGAGGACCGTCTCCACGAGATCGGCATCACGGTCAACCGCAACGCCATCCCGAACGACCCGCGCCCCCCGATGGTCACCTCCGGCCTGCGCATCGGCACCCCGGCGCTGGCCACCCGCGGCTTCACCGCCGACGACTTCCGCGAGGTCGCCGACGTGATCGCCGAGGCGCTCAAGCCGGCCCACGACGTGGAGGCGCTCAAGGCGCGCGTCACCGCGCTCGCCGACAAGCACCCGCTGTACCCGGACCTCAAGAAGTAACGGGCTCGAAAGGTGGGTGGGGGCGCACACCCCAGGGCCCCCACTCACCCCGCACCACGCACGCACCCACCGTGCAGACGCAAGGAGTTCACCGGTGGCCATCTCCGTCTTCGATCTCTTCTCGATCGGCATCGGACCGTCCAGTTCCCATACGGTCGGCCCCATGCGGGCCGCGAGGATGTTCGTCCGCCGGCTGAAGAACGACGGCCTGCTCGTCCACACCGCCGCCGTACGCGCCGAGCTCTTCGGCTCCCTCGGCGCCACCGGCCACGGCCACGGCACCCCCAAGGCCGTCCTCCTCGGCCTCGAAGGCCACTCCCCGCGCACCGTGGACGTCGAGACCGCCGACGACGAGGTGGCCCGCATCCGCACCACCAAGCGGCTGCGGCTGCTCGGCGCGGAGATCGGCGCCGAGCACGAGATCGACTTCGACGAGTCCGCCGAGCTGGTCCTGCACCGCCGCCGCTCACTGCCGTACCACGCCAACGGCATGACCCTGTTCGCGTACGACGCCGACGGCCTCCCCCTCCTGGAGAAGACGTACTACTCCGTCGGCGGCGGCTTCGTCGTGGACGAGGACGCGGTCGGCGCGGACCGCATCAAGCTCGACGACACCGTCCTGAAGTACCCCTTCCGCACCGGCGACGAGCTGCTGCGCCTGTCCCACGAGACCGGCCTGTCCATCTCGGCCCTGATGCTGGAGAACGAGAAGGCCTGGCGCACCGAGGCGGAGATCCGCGCGGGCCTGCTGGAGATCTGGAACGTCATGCGCGGCTGCGTCGAACGCGGCCTGTCCCGCGAGGGCATCCTCCCCGGCGGCCTCAAGGTCCGCCGCCGCGCCGCCACCGCCGCCCGCGCCCTGCGCGCCGAGGGCGACCCGGCCACCCGCGCGATGGAGTGGATCACCCTCTACGCCATGGCCGTCAACGAGGAGAACGCCGCGGGCGGCCGCGTGGTGACCGCCCCCACCAACGGCGCGGCCGGCATCATCCCCGCCGTCCTCCACTACTACACGCACTTCGTTCCCGGCGCCGACGATGACGGCGTGATCCGCTTCCTCCTCGCCGCGGGCGCGATCGGCATGCTCTTCAAGGAGAACGCCTCCATCTCCGGCGCCGAGGTCGGCTGCCAGGGCGAGGTCGGCTCCGCCTGCTCCATGGCCGCCGGCGGCCTCGCCGAGGTCCTGGGCGGCTCGCCCGAACAGGTGGAGAACGCCGCCGAGATCGGCATGGAACACAACCTCGGCCTCACCTGCGACCCGGTCGGCGGCCTCGTCCAGATCCCCTGCATCGAGCGCAACGGCATGGCCTCGGTGAAGGCCGTCACGGCGGCCCGCATGGCGCTGCGCGGGGACGGACGGCACCACGTCTCCCTCGACAAGGTCATCAAGACCATGAAGGAGACGGGCGCCGATATGAAGGTCAAGTACAAGGAGACGGCGCGGGGCGGGCTCGCGGTCAACGTCATCGAGTGCTAGGGAAATAGGTCCTGACCAGCGCATTCGTAACTTTCAGCGCTGTCAGGGCTTCCCTGCTTACGCGGCGGAAAGTCCCCGGAACCTCCCTGGGACAGGCATGAAAGTCCCTGAAAAGTCCCTGGGGAAAGCTCCTCGAGACGGCGTCTGACCTGGAGGTTGGTCGTACTCACACGGGCAGCGCGCCGAGATCAGCCAGCGGGCGAGGCCGAGGTGACCCTCCCCGAAGGCCACTGAAATGCGTCGGCAGGGAGAAAAAGCAGATGAGAAGTTGTCTTGATGATGGACAAGGCCGGTGGGGTTCAAGGTCAGTCGGTTCTCCCGGGAAAATACGCATGCGTCGAGCGGGAGCGGCGGTTCCTCCTGGCTGAACCGCCGACACCGTCAGCGGTGACGGCCACCCGGATGATCACCGACCGGTATCTGGTGGGAACGCGCCTGCGTCTGCGACGCGCCGAGTGGCCGGACGGCAGCTGCGAGCTCAAGCTCACCCAGAAGGTGCCGGTCGCTCGGCCGGGCGCGGTTCAGGGACTGATCACGAACACGTACTTGTCGCCGGCCGAGTACGACCTGCTCGCCTCACTACCGGCCGCTGTGCTGTCCAAGACACGTTTCAGTGTGCCTCCCTTGGGCGTTGACGTCTTCGACGGCCCTCTGCAGGGCTTGGTCCTGGCAGAGGGCGAGTTCACCACCGACGAGGAGGCCCAGTCCTTCGTGCCCCCTCCAGAGTGCGTGGCAGAGGTGACCGATGACGCCCGCTTCACCGGAGGCCGCCTTGTCGAGACCTCTCGCCAAGATCTGCTCCAGTGGCTGGCCGAGTACGGGCTCCATCCAGCGACTCCCTAGCAGACGAAGCCTCTGGGGCCCGGGCATTCAGACAGTTCCCACCTTGCCGGCACATCGCCGGCCTTCACCCGCACCGCGTGACTCACCCGGGACGGTGGGGCGACTGGTCGGGCGGTAGCCGAGCATGATGCCGCCCGTTTTGTGCCCGCACAATCGCGGACGTCTATCATCCGCGCATGACCATGCCGCTGGACGCTGACGCGTGCATGACTGATCTACTCGACCGGCTCTTGGTCTCGGTGGACTCACTGACCGACGAACTGACCGCCGAGATCCTCAACGGCGAGCGCTCGTACGCCGAGGGCATGCTGCTGAGCCACGAGCAGTTGCGCGCCTCCGTGCACGACAACCTGCGCACGCTGCTGACAGCCTTGAGAAACGGGGGTGTGCCCACCAACATGGACGCCCCGCGTGCGGCGGGCCGGCTCAAGGCCGAACAAGGCATCCCGCTGGCCGCTCTCCTGCATGCCTTCCGCCTCGGCGGGCGGTTCATCTGGGACCGGCTGCTGGCGATGGCCCTCGCCATGGACAGCGCCGCCTGGCTGCTGCACAGGGCCTCGGACATCTGGGTGGTCATCGACGAGTGCTCCAGCGCCGCTGCCGAGGCCTACCGCGCCGCGGTGGAGGAACAGGCATGCCGCGATGCCGCCGCACGGAGCGTCATGCTCACCACGCTGCTCGACGGCACCGCGGGGAACAGCTCCAGGGCCTGGGAGGCCGTGCGGGTCCTGGGGCTGGACCGCAAAGGACCGTTCCTGGTGGTGTGCGCCGCGAACAACGACGGCGTCGGCCCACTGCCGGCGGTCGAGATACAGCTGCGGGCGGTCGACATCGACGGCGAGTGGATCCACCGGGCAGGCAGCCTGCTCGGTCTCCTCGCTCTGCCGAACGAGCATCTGGTCGTCGCGGTGGAGAAGCATCTCGGCAGCATCGCGCTCTCCCCCGTGGGCATCAGTCGGCCCTTCGCCTCGCCCATGGACGCGCCGAACGCTCGGCGGGAGGCCCAACTGGCGGCCCAGTGTCTGCCGCCCGGGACCTCCGGCACGCACGTCTACGGGAGCTCGCCGATAGCCCTGCTTGCGGCGGCCTCACCCGACGCCGCTTCCGAGGTGGCCCGTATCGTCTTCGGGCCGCTGTTCACCCTGCCGGCGGCGGAACGAGCCGTCCTGCTCGACACCTTGGGAGTCTGGTTCGCCACCGGCGGCTCGACCACACGGGCCGCCGAGCACCTGCACTGCCACCGCAACACCGTCCTGTACCGGCTGGGCAGGATCACCGAACTGACCGGCCGGCGAACCAGCGACGCGGACTCCTGCGCGGAGCTCTACGTTGCCCTGCAGGCCGTGCGACTGGGCACCATCCCGGAATGAGGCCTCGGCCGCGCCTGGACACCGGTACGCGCGGACGCGCCCCGGCGATCACGCCGAAGGCCGGCGCGGCGCGTCGTCCGGTGGTCGGGGAACTGGCGGCCTGAGGTTCCCCCGGCGCCGGCAGGCGTCTGGCTGTCTCCTTTCACTGTCTCCTTTCACTGTCTCCTCGTTTCACTCTCTCCTCGCGCGAATACTGGCTTTCCGTTGTGCTCACGCACAATCTGCTGCCCCACATCGCTGGTGCTCGGCCCAAAGACCAGGACTTTTTGCGGTTCTAGGCTCTGGTCCGCTCGCCGATGACGCGCCGACAACTGGTTGTGCCCACGGCTCCCTGCCGCGCTGGTCCCGGGAACGCACCTGTCTGCCGATCTCGGAGAGCGGCCGACTGGGAACAAGAAAGGAATGGCCGATGACCGACGTCCCTGCCAGGAGTGGCCGCACCACCGGACGTGGTGAGCACGCGCGGGTCGGCCGCCGCGCGTTCATTGGCTATGTGCTGGGTGGAGCCACACTTGCCGTGGCCGCCGACCTCGGGCTGGGCGCACCTGCCTACGCCGCGGTGCCCTCAGCACCCCAGATCCCGGAGCTGTACGACCTTGAGGATCTGCAGACCGACGCCGCGCGCCCCACGTCCGCGCTGATCAAGATCGTGATCAACGAGGACGGCACCGCGTCGTTCGAGCTTCCGCGGATGGAGGTCGGCCAGGGAATCACCACCTCGACGGCGATGATCATCGCCGAGGAGCTCGACCTGCCGGTCGACAAGGTGCACGTGGCCTTGGCGCCGGCCCGCCCTGAGTTGATGCTCAACCAGCTCACCGGCGGATCGAACACCACGGTCTCGACCTTCACACCTGTCCGAGTCGCCGCGGCGATCGCCAGGAAGGCGCTGCTGGAAGCCGCGGCGATCGAGCTCGGCTCGGCAGTGGCGCTGCTGAAGTCCAAGGAAGGGGTGATCTTCACGCCTGACGGGTCATCAATGACCTATGGCTCTCTGGCCACCAAGGCAGCCAGCCGCACCGTCAAGGCGGTGGAGGTCGAACTCAAGGCCACTTCGAGCTTCTCGGTGATCGGCAAGCCCTACCGGAGGGAGGACGCCCGACGTGCGGTCACCGGGCGGAAGAAGTTCACGCTGGACCTTCACGTGCCGGGAGCGCTGCCGACCATGGTCTGCCGCCCGCCCACTCTGAACGGCTCGCCGAAGTCGGTACGCAATCAAGCCACGGTGCTTGCCATGCCGGGCGTAACGGATGTGGCGTCTGTCGACACGGGAGTCGCTGTTCGCGCGGAGACATTCGGGCAGTGCATCGACGCGGTGCGCGCCCTCGACGTGGAGTGGAACCCGGGCCCGGTCGCGGGCGAGTCCGACGAGACGATCCTGGCCCGGCTGAGAAAGGCCGAGCTGCCGCTGGCGATCCCGAAGGTCCCTCTGCTGGCGGGCACGGTGGAGGCGGACTTCACCTTCATGTTCCGCAGCAGCGCGGCGCTCGAGCCGAACTGTGCGATCGCCGACGTCCGGTCGGACCGCGCGACCGTGTGGGCGGGACTGAAGGTGCCGATCGTGGCGCAGGGTGACATCGCCAAGGCCGTCGGCTTGCCGCAGAACGCGGTCACCGTCAACGTCGTCACCGGCGGAGGGTCGTTCGGACACAAGCTCTTCGCTGACCCCGCCATTGAGGCCGCCAAGATCTCCAAGGCGATGGGCAAGCCGGTCAAGCTGATGTGGCATCGCGCCGACGAGCCTCGACAAGGGCGGGTGCACCCCATGGCTACCTCGCGGATCCGGGCCACGTACCTGGCCGGACAAGTGCTGACCTTCGAACAGCGGCATACCAGTGTGGTCACCGACTTCAGCCACGGACTCGGCGAGATGCTCACGGCGACGGCCGACAGGCTGCCCACCGGGCTCGGTGCGCTGGGGTTCTCCGAGACCATCTTCATGCTGACTCAGGAACTCCCCTACAACTTCGGCGTCGTCACCCAGCTGCTCAACGAGACCGACGCGCGCTTCAACACCGGGAGCATGCGCAACATCTACTCGCCCGATGTGGCGTGTGCCAATGAACTGGTGGTCGATCAGCTGGCCCGGAAGATGGGCAGGGATCCGCTGGCATTCCGGCTTGCGTTCCTCAAGAACGACCGGGTCAAGGCGGTGCTCCAGAAGGTCGCCGATGTGGGCAAGTGGGGCAGGTCGATGCCCGCCGGGATGGCGCAGGGCATCGCGATCCACAGCGAGTACAAGGGCGCGACCGCGGTGCTCGTCGAGATTGACTGTCGGCCCGAGACGGTGAACCGCAAGATCTACAACGCGGTCACCGGGCCCCGGGTGACCAAGGCCGTGATCGCCGTGGACGCCGGACTGGTGATCAACCCCAAGGGCCTGGAGGCCCAGATGCTGGGTGGTGTCTCGGACGGGATCGCGCTCGCCCTCACCAGCAGCCTGCACCTGCGCGACGGGCACTTCCTCGAAGCCAGCTGGGACAACTACTTCTATACCCGGCAGTGGAACGTCCCCTTCGACTTCGAGTGCATCGTGATGCCCTCCGCCTCCGAGCAACCCGGTGGTGCCGGCGAAGCCGGAGTGGCCGCATCGGTCGCCGCGGTCGCGGGCGCCTACGCCCGTGCGACCGGCAGGGTGCCCACTCGGTTCCCGATCAACCATGGCACGGTGTCCTTCGAGGTCAAGCCCTTCATCCCGCCTGTTCCCGAGTCGCCGTCCGACGGCCTGAGCCACACCTACTGAGGAGCGCACCATGAGCACGCACACCTTCATCCTCAACGGCAAGCGCGTCACCGTCGACGTCGATGACAACCTTCGACTGCTGTGGGTCCTGCGTGACGTACTGGACGTCACCGGGCCGAAGTACGGCTGTGGCATCAATGTCTGCAAGGCCTGCACGTCCCACTTCAACGGCAAGGCCTTCAACCCCTGCGCGGTGAAGGTCAAGGACGTGGGGCCGGAGGACGAGATCACCACGATCGAAGGCCTGCCCGACACGGTCGGCAAGGACCTGCACCCGATGCAGGAGGCCTGGCTGGAGTACGACGTGGCGCAGTGCGGCTACTGCCAGCCCGGGCAGATCATGGCGGCGGTGGCCAAGGTGAGGCAGGCACAGGCTGCCGGTCATGAGATCAGCGACTCCGACCTCGACGAGATCCGCAACATCTGCCGCTGCGGTACCTACAACCGCATTCGGGAAGCGATCAAGGCGGGCGCTGCGCACATGTGACCCACTCCGCCCGAACGCGCGCCGCACAGGGCATGGCGCGGCACCTGCGTCAGCTCTCGCAGGCGGGCCTGCACATGGTGACCACCATCAAGGGCCTCCTCGCACGGCCGGCAAGGCGCCCTGGGCCACGCCGAGGTCCCAGGCAACCGGGCGCGGCTCTGGCCGTCGACGTCGACGGCGCCGTTTCGGGAGCGTGTCAGGAGGATGCGTGGAGGCGGCCGTGTATACGACCTCTGCCGTGAAGCACTGGCGTAAGCGTCCGCAAGAAGTCCCCGAAGAGTCCCCGGTGCCACGCGAGCCGTGTTTGCCGCGCCAAAACACCAGGAGACGGCCCGGGGCGGGCTCGCCGTCAACGTCATCGAGTGCTGACGCCAACCGCCCCATGGCCGACGGGTCAGCCGGTGGCGTCCGTGAGCATGCGCCAGCCGGGCGCGTAGTTGCCGTGCAGGACGAGTGACGCGGCGCCCACGGCGCCGACGGTGTCGCCGATGACACTCTGCTCGATCGCTATCGGTCGGGTGCCGCGGGCCACGGACGTGGCGTTGACGGCCTTGTCGATCTCCTCCCGCATGAGGGGCTCCACACCGCGCACCGCCTCGCCGCCGAGGACGACCCGGCCGACGTCGAGCAGGCTGACGGCTCCCCGGGCGGCCTGGCCGATGCGGCGGGCGGCGCGGCGTACGACATCGAGGGCGCCCGGGTCGCCGGTACGGGCGGCCCGGCGCAGGGTCTTCCAGTCGCTGTGCAGGGAGTCCGGGGTGCAGGCCAGGCCGATCCGGTCGGCGGCGGCCTGCCCGTGGCGGCGCAGCAGGTCGTCGATGATCGCGGACGGGCTGCAGTAGGGGCCCAGACAACCCGTGCCGCCGCAGTGGCAGACGCGGTCGCCGGGTTCGACGGCCATGTGGCCGAACTCGCCGGCGTTTCCCGAATCCCCGTGCAGGACGGTGTTGTTGAGCACGATGCCGGCGCCGATACCGGTGCCCAGGTAGACGAACAGGAAACTGCCCGCCCTGGCCTTGCCACCGATCCAGCGCTCCCCGATGGCGGCGGCGGTCGCGTCGTTGTCCAGCGCGACGGGCATGCCGGTGGCCGCGGCGAACATCTCCACCAGCGGCACGTGGCCCCAGCCGGGCAGGTTCGGCGGGGAGACGACGGCGCCCGCGGACCCGTCGATCGGTCCGGGCGCGGCGATGCCCAGGCCGAGCAGCCGGGAGGCGTCCACCTCCGACCGGGCGACCAGCCGCAGCGCCGCGCGGGCGACACGGTCCACGATGTCGGCGGGGTCGCTGGGGGCGGTGAGACGCAGTCGGCGGCTGTTGATCACCTCTCCGGCCAGGTTGACCAGGACGATGACGGCCGCGTCGGGGTCGAGATGGACACCGAGCGCGTACGCGCCGTCGGGGCGGGGGGACAGCAGGGTGCGACGCTTGCCGCCGTTGGACGGGGCATGGCCGGACTCCGCGACAAGGCCGATGTCGAGCAGCCTGCGGACGACGTTCGAGACGGTCTGGTTGGTCAGGCCGGTGAGGTCGGCCAACTCGACCCGGCTCACCGGGCCGCCGGTCCGGATGGCGTCCAGCACGACGGCCTGGTTGTACCCGCCGACCCGCGGCAGGTTCGTCCCACCGTGCATCGTCACCTGTCGGTCACCTGCCACACCTCATGTTCTACCCTGCCTTGTTTTGTCCGTATTGTCGCCGAAGTTGGCCACCCCATCGGCGTACGGCGACAGGGTATGCGCCGTGCGCCGTTCATACCGGAACTTTACATACCGGAAGCATTGACTTCATCCATCAATTGGATTTAGCTGTCGCCACCAAGCAGGCCAGAGAAGGCCAGGTCGTGAGGGCGCGTCGAGCGAAGTAGTTCCGCACGACGTGCTTGCAGCCCGCACACCATCGCGGCTTTCCCTCAGGTTTCGCGTTCCGGAGGAACCACTGTGCGTTCGAAACTCATCGCCGTCGCGGCGCTCACCGCCGCCACCGCCCTGGTCGCCACAGGCTGTAGTTCGGGCTCTTCCGGGAGCTCCGCCAAGTCGATCAAGGTCGTCTACTGGCAGAACCTGGACAGCACGAACAAGCTCCAGGCGAACTTCCTCGCCTCGATGGTGAAGCAGTTCACCAAGGCCCACCCGGGCACCACGGTGAAGCTCGTCCCGGTCACCGCCTCCGAGAACGATTACTACACCAAGATCCAGCTCATGATGCGGTCCCCCTCGACCGCCCCCGACCTGGTCTACGAGGACACCGCCCTCATCAACTCCGACATCGCGGGCGGCTACCTCAAGCCCCTGGACGCCTACACCGCGAAGTGGGCCGACTGGTCGAAGTACGCCGACGCGGCCAAGGGCGCGGTGACCGGCGCCTCCGACAGCAAGGTCTACGGTGTTCCGGACAACACCGACACCCGCGGGATCTGGTACAACAAGCAGCTCTTCAAGAAGGCCGGGATCGCCGTCCCGTGGCAGCCGAAGACCTGGGCCGACGTGCTGAGCGCGGCCCGGAAGATCAAGGCGAAGCTGCCCGGCGTCACTCCGATGAACCTCTACACCGGCACGGCCGGCGGCGAGGCGTCCTCCATGCAGGGCCTCGAGATGCTGCTGTACGGCACCCCGGCCGGCGACAAGTCCCTCTATGACGCCGCCAAGAAGAAGTGGGTCGTGGGCAGCAAGGGCTTCAAGGACGCGCTGAACTTCGTCCACACCGTCTACGGCGAGGGGCTCGGCCCCGCCAAGGACCAGGCCCTCGGCGCCAACTTCGGCACCACCGTCGGCACCGAGCTGATACCCCAGGGCAAGCTCGCGATGGACATCGACGGCTCCTGGATGCCCAACAACTGGGGCTCCTCCAGCAGCAAGCCGTGGAAGGAGTGGCAGTCGGTCATGGGCACCGCGGCCATGCCCACCCAGAACGGTCAGGCCCCTGGCAAGACATCGATGTCAGGCGGCTGGGCCTGGTCCATCCCGGCCAAGGCCGGCAACCCCGACCTGGCGTGGAAGTTCCTGACGTCCATCCAGACGAAGACCAACTCCGCGAAGTGGAACGCGCTCAACGCCACCATCGCCACGCGCACGGACGTCGCCACGGACCCGACGTACCTGAACGCGGTCCCGACCAACAAGTTCTTCACCGAGCTCGTGGCCTCGACCCACTACCGGCCCGGCCTGCCCGCCTACAACCAGGTGTCCACCGCCATCCAGAAGGCCATGGAATCGGTGACCACCGGTCAGGCGTCGGTCGGCAAGGCGGCCGCCACCTTCGACAGCGACGTGGCCGCCGCCGTGGGCGGCGACAAGACCGTCAAGGGCGCCTCGTGACCACGATGGCCACCGCCCCCCGGAAGGCCGGCGACCACCGCCGGCCCTCCGGGGTGCCCGGCCCCGTACGCTCCCTGCTGCGCGGCCTGCCCACACTCCCGGCGGTGGTCCTGCTGGCCGTCTTCCTGGCCGGCCCGATCGCCTACTGCGTGTACTACGCGTTCACCGACATGCAGCTGACGGGCGCGTCCGGCACGCACTTCGTGGGCCTGGACAACTTCACCCGGGCTTATCGCGACACCGACTTCCTGAACGCGGTCTGGCTGACCCTGGTGTTCGTGATCGGCTCCGCCGTGATCGGCCAGAACACCCTGGGGCTGGCCCTGGCCGTGCTGATGGAGAAGGCCACCAAGCCGGTCCGGGCGATCGTCAACGGAGTCGTCATCGCCGCCTGGGTGCTGCCCGAGGTGGTCGCCGGCTACCTGATGTACGCCTTCTTCTACAACCAGGGCTCACTCAACTCGATCCTCGACGCCCTGCATCTGCCGCAGCAGAACTGGCTCTACACGATGCCGATTCTGGCGGTCTGCCTGGCCAACGTCTGGCGGGGCACCGCCTTCTCCATGATGGTCTTCTCCGCCGCCCTCAACGACGTACCGCGGGAGCTCCTGGAGGCGGCCGAGATGGACGGCGCGGGCCCCTGGCAGCGGCTGTGGCGGGTCGTCCTGCCCGTCATCAGGCGGTCGATCATGACCAACCTGATGCTGATCACGCTGCAGACCCTCTCCGTCTTCGGGCTGATCTACACCATGACCCGCGGCGGTCCCGGCAACAAGAGCGAGACCCTGCCCATCTTCATGTACCAGCAGGCATTCCAGAACAGCCTCATCGGTTACGGCACCGCCATCGCCCTGGTGCTGCTGGTGGTCGGTGCCCTGTTCTCCGCCGTGTACGTCGCGCTGCTCAAACTGGAGGACGACTGATGGCCGTCGCCTCGACCCCACGCGTCACACCCGCCCTGCCCCGCACGGCCGCCACCCCGCACTCGTCCCGCAGGCGCCGCACCCGGCTCGGCCGCGTCGCCGTCAACGCCGTCCTGCTGGCGGTGTCGGTGACATACGTCCTGCCACTGCTGTGGATGCTTTTCGCCTCGGTCAGCGACACCAACAGCTTCCGGCTGACGCTGCCGTCGTCGCTCACGCTCGACAACTTCGACGCGATCCTCAACGTCGACACCACCTACCGGCCGATGCTCAACAGCCTGCTGCTGTGCGGCTTCGCGACCGCCGTGACCGTGGTGGTGTCGATCCTGTGCGCCTACCCGCTGTCGCGCTACCGCTCCCGGCTGCGTCGGCCCTTCCTGTACACGATCCTGTTCTCCACGGGCCTGCCCATCACCGCCGTGATGATCCCCGTCTACAGCATGTTCGTGCAGGTCAACCTCATCGACTCGATGCCCGGCACGACGCTCTTCCTGGCCGCGTCCGCGCTGCCGTTCGGGATCTGGCTGATGAAGAGCTTCATGGACGGCGTACCCATCGTGCTGGAGGAGGCCGCCCGGATCGACGGCGCGAGCACCCTGCAGGTGCTGTGGCGGGTCGTCCTGCCGCTGATGAAGCCCGGTGTCGTCGTGGTCACCATCTTCACCTTCATCGGCATGTGGGGGAACTTTTTCGTCCCCTTCATCCTGCTGCTGTCGCCGGAGAAACTCCCCGCGTCCGTCAGCGTGTTCACCTTCCTCAGCGCCCACGACCAGACTCAGTACGGGCAGTTGTCCGCGTTCTCGATCATCTACTCCCTCCCCGTCGTGATGCTCTACCTGTTGCTGTCCCGCAAGCTGGGCGGCGGCTTCGCGCTCGGCGGCGCCCTCAAGGGCTGACGACCTGCCCCAGGCCGTATCCCCCACCCCCAGGCCACCACGGAGAGACACCCATGCACAACGACCGCGAAGTCACCGAGCAGCGACTGGACCGGGTGCTGAACGAACGCATACGGCCGGCCGTCCACGCCCGGGCGGTTCCCCTCCGGGTCGAGATCTGGGACGTGCCCGGCGAACCCGTGCCGATCCGCGAGGGCCTCACCGCCCCCTACCGCCCCGCCCGGGTCGGCGACCACTGGGGCCCGGCCTGGTCGACCAGCTGGTTCAGGATCAGCGGCACCGTCCCGGCCGAGTGGGCCGGGCTGCCCGTGGAGGCCGTACTGGACCTGGGCTTCTCCACCCATTCCGCCGGGTTCTCCGCGGAAGGCCTGGTCTACCGCGCCGACGGAACCGCGGTGAAGGCGCTCAACCCGCGCAACATCTGGCTCCCGGTGACCGGATCGGCCACCGGCGGCGAGGAATTCGTGGCGTTCATCGAGGCCGCGGCCAACCCGGTCGTCATGCACACCGGCCCCGACTCCCTCTCCTTCGGCCCCACCTCGGTCGGCGGACGCGCGCCCTGGCTGGGTGACCCGGCCGCCGACCCGGGCGCACCCCTGTACCGGCTGCGCCGCCTCGACCTCGCCGTCTTCGACCGTGAGGTCCACGAGCTCGTCCAGGACCTGGAGGTACTCGGACAGCTCATGCACGAGCTGTCCCCCGACTCCCCGCGCCGCTGGCAGATCCTGCGGGCGGTCGAGCGCGCCCTGGACGCGGTCGACCTGCAGGACGTCGGCGGCAGCGCCGCCGCGGCCCGCGCGGCCCTCGCCCCGGCCCTCGCGGCGCCCGCGAGCGCCAGCGCGCACCGCGTCTCCGCGGTCGGGCACGCGCACATCGACACGGCCTGGCTGTGGCCGCTGCGCGAGACCGTGCGCAAGGTCGCCCGCACCGTCTCCAACGTCACCCAGCTCATGGACGACCACCCCGAGTTCAGGTTCGTGATGTCCCAGGCACAGCAGCTCGCCTGGCTCAAGGAACACCGGCCCGAGGTGTACGCCCGCGCCCAGGAGAAGGCGAAGACCGGCCAGTTCCTGCCCACCGGCAGCCTCTGGGTGGAGCCCGACACGAACATCACCGGCGGCGAGGCGCTGGCCCGCCAGTTCGTCCACGGCAAGCGCTTCTACCTCGAGGAGTTCGGTGTCGAGACCGAGGAGATGTGGCTGCCGGACACCTTCGGCTACAACGCCGCCCTGCCGCAGCTGATGAAGCTGGCCGGCGTCCGCTGGTTCCTGACGCAGAAGATCTCCTGGAACACCACCAACAAGTTCCCCCACCACACCTTCTGGTGGGAGGGCATCGACGGCACCCGGATCTTCAGCCACTTCCCGCCCGTCGACAGCTACAACGGCGAACTGTCCGGCGCCGAGATCGCGCACACCGTACGGAACTTCCAGGACAAGGCCGCCGCCAACAGCTCCCTGACCCCCTTCGGCTACGGCGACGGCGGCGGCGGCCCCACCCGCGAGATGCTGGCCCGCGCCGCACGGCTGAAGGACCTGGAGGGCTCGGCCCGGATCGCCATCGAGAAGCCGGCCGACTTCTTCACCCGCGCGCACGCCGAGTTCGAGGAGAACGGCGGCGCCCCCGTGTGGTCGGGCGAGCTGTACCTGGAGTTCCACCGCGGTACCCTGACCAGCCAGCTCGCCACCAAGCAGGGCAACCGACGCAGTGAACACCTGCTGCGTGAGGCCGAGTTGTGGGCGGCCACCGCCGCCGTGCGCCACGGGCATCCCTACCCGTACGAGGCGCTGGACCGGCTGTGGAAGACGGTGCTGCTGCACCAGTTCCACGACATCCTGCCGGGCACGTCGATCGCCTGGGTGCACCGGGAGGCCGAGGAGACCTACGCGGCCGTCGCCGACGAACTGGGCCGGCTGACCGAGGACGCGCAGCGCGTGCTGGCCGGACCCGGCGAGGGCACCGTCGTCTTCAACGCCGCGCCCCATGCCCGGGGCGGCGTCCCGGCGCTCGGCGCCGCACCGCGCACCGCCGCCGACACCCCCGTCGCGCCGGTCGTGGACGGCGACGGCTTCGTCCTGGACAACGGCCTGGTCCGAGTGGCCGTCGACGCGCAGGGCCTGATCACCTCCGCGTACGACCTGACCGCCGACCGCGAGGCGCTGCCCCCCGGCGCGCGGGCCAACCTGCTCCAGCTGCACCAGGACTTCCCCAACCAGTGGGACGCCTGGGACATCGACGTCTTCTACCGCAACACCGTCCGCGACCTCACCGAAGCCGAGTCGGTCACCGCGACCGACAGCTGCGTGCGCGTGGTCCGCGTCTTCGGCGCCTCACGGATCGAGCAGACCCTGACCCTGCCCGCCGGCTCCCGGCGGCTCGTGATCGACACCGTCGTCGACTGGCACGAGAAGGAGAAGCTCCTCAAGGCGGCCTTCCCCCTCGACGTACGCGCGGCGCACTCCACCGCCGAGATCCCCTTCGGACACGTCGAGCGTCCCACCCACACCAACACGAGCTGGGACGCGGCGAAGTTCGAGATCTGCGCCCACCGCTTCCTGCACGTCGGCGAACGCGACTGGGGCGCCGCCCTGGTCAACGACTCCACCTACGGCCACGACGTCACCCGCGACGTCCGCCCCGACGGCGGCACCACCACCACGGTCCGCCTCTCCCTGCTGCGTGCCTCCCGCTTCCCCGACCCGGACGCCGACCAGGGCACCCACCGGCTGCGCTACGCCCTGGTGACCGGCGCGGACGTCCCCGACGCCGTACGCGAGGGCTACCGCCTCAACCTGCCCGAACGCGTCCTGCCCGGGAGCACGCCCGTGGCGCCCCTGGTCTCGGTCGACCACGAGGGGGTGGTAGTGGAGGCCGTCAAGCTCGCCGACGACCGCGGCGGCGACGTCGTCGTCCGCCTCTACGAGGCCCACGGCGTCCGAGCCCGCGCCACCCTCACCCCGGGGTTCCCGCTCGCGTCCGCCCTCGTCACCGACCTTTTGGAACGCCCCCTCGACGACCCGGCGAGCCACCAGGTCACCGACGGCAGTGTCCGGCTGACGCTGCGCCCCTTCCAGATCCTCACCCTCCGCCTCCGCCCGGCGGCGGCCCACGGCGACGAGGCGGGTGACGCCTGACGCTGATGGCCTCGGTGTTCTCGCGGATGCGCGAGAACACCGAGGCCATCTGGGGATGCGGGACAGGCTCGCGGCGAACGTCATCAAGTGCCGTCCCGCCCGGACTCTTTCGTCACTACGCGCCGCTGCGCACAACTTCGCGTAGGTACCTACGCGACAAGCGCCCTTACTTTCTGATAGCTTTTCATTAGTCAGAAGACGGCGGCTAATTATTCGGCTGGAAGCCAAAAGCGACTGCCTGACGGCAGAGCTATGCCCCGGGGCGCTTGCTATGCCTAGGCGCACACCGGGGCTTACACGCCGACCATACCTGGCGTCAACAACGGAATCAATCCCGTGGGGGGTGCGGTGCGTACTCAGGAGTTAAGCCTCGGCGCGGTGGCCAGGGCGGTGCGGGCGGAGGTGTTCTCCCCGCCCGGCAGCCTCTGCTCTCCTGAGTGCGACGGCGTCATGCGCTGGTATGCCTGGGAAGCCGAGATCGCCTCGGCCTTCACACCCCTCCTCCGCCACTTGGAGCGAACGCTCCGGCATGCCATGGCAGAGCAGCTCACGGCGCGGTTCGGCCGGGTTGACTGGTGGGATCACCCCAAGATCGACCTCCACCATGTCTCCCGGGGCAAGATCATAGCCATCCAGAAGAAGCTCGTCCGCAACCGCCGACGGGTCACGGCCGACGCCGTGCAGCGTGACCTCACGCTGGGCTTCTGGGTTGCCCTCCTCGGCCCCGGCAAGGACTACGAGACCCGGCTTTGGCGGCCCACCCTGCGCCATGCCTTCCCCTCCTATCGCGGCCCCCGCAAGCCCCTCTACAAGGAGCTGGACGAGCTGCGGGAACTGCGGAACCACGTGGCCCACCACGAGCCGATCGGTTCCCGGACCCTCGCCGCCGACCGGGAAAGCGCGTATCGCGTCCTCGGGTACCTTTCGACGGATGTGCACGACTGGGCGGCCGCGGAGGACCGGATTCCCCAGCTGCTCGCCGAGCGTCCGACTGCCTGCACTCCGGCGCTCCCGGGCCCCCGGAAGGAATTCTGAGATGCCGCCCACGTACGAACGGCTTCACCTCGGCGAGCTCTGCGAGATCGTGCCCGGTCCTTCCGGCGGTCTCCTGGACGAACTGTCGGCCGGCATCGACGGTGTCCCCGTCATCTCACCTCCCGATCTCACCGACCGCCAGGCCGTGGACACCAGCCGCATCCGGCGGGTGAGCGAGGAGACCGCGAACGGCCTGGCGGAACGATTCCGGCTCTGTGAGGGCGATGTGGTCCTCGTTCGCCAGTCGACGACGGGCCTTGGGCGACGAGCTCTGATCGCCGAAGAGCAGGAGGGATGGCTGTTCGCCACCTCTTGCTTTCGGGTCGTGGTGACGAGTGACCGGCTCCTCCCGTCCTATCTGCTGCACTATCTGGGCCATCCGCCGGTGCACCGCTGGATCGGCAACCGGGCCAACAAAGGGCAGGCCGTGGAAACCCTGACCTCCAAAAACTTGTCAGAGCTGCCGGTGTTGTTGCCCGACCTGGAGAGTCAGCGGGCGCTGGCGGGCGCGCTCGACGAGATCAACACGCAGCTGCGCATGCATGACGAACTGAGCAGGCGGCTGCCGCTTCTGGGACGGGCCATGCTCGCCGCGAAACTCGGGGACGCACGGCTGGAGTGACCCGGGTGCCGCAGTCAGCCGCCAAAAGAAGGGAACATCTCACGATTCCCCGAATCGTTGACCGAAGACGACCAGAGGAGGCTCGACGCGACCTTCAGCCTGCCCCAACTGTACATGCGCCGCGGCGATTTCCGGCCGCACCCCCAGGGCGTCGGGCCAGCTATGCTGGAGCGATGCCCCCCTCAGGACGATCGAGTCCCAGTCGGCCTCTTCCGTGACACCTCGCCGGTCCACGACGAACCCGACACAACGGTCGCGTTCTCCGCACAGCGCCCTCATCACCGCACGGATCACACGCTCCTGCTCGGGTGCCGTGAGTCCGTCAAGGCCGAACTCCAGGGCAGCCCCGCCCTCCAAAGCGCGAATTCGTGTGAAGACATCGCTTTCCCCGTCCAGCCACAGCTGAAAGTTCACCTCTCCCGCAGCCAGGAGAGCTGAGGACTCGATGAGCATGTCCCGCGTGGTGGGCACCTGCTCACCCCAGGAATCCGGGCCGCTCGTGACAAAGGTGATCATCCCGGTGGACGGGTTGCCAAGCTGAAGCCCGCTGGCCTCGAGCGCGCCAATGATCTTCCTGGCATCAGCGGCGCCGCCCCACCCCTGTCGGTACCAGTAGAAAAATCCGTCGCTCATTTCCTACCTAACGAAGACATGAACGTTCTCGTTTCCGAGAATCTTCCTGGCGAGGTTCAAAGCACTCTCCGGGGTGCCCTGCTCAAGGTAGACCTGAGCCCGCACCCCATTCTGTTCGGCCGCGTACTTCAGGATGTGGCACTTCTCGCCGAACTTGGCAAGGTTCCTGGCCTTGGCCGGTCCCCCCACAGCGATGTATGAGCCGTCCCCGCCGATGACGTCGACATCGGTCGTCCCCGCTCCGGGTTTGGTCACCTTCAACCCGGGCTTGCCCGGCGCGCCCGAAGGCACGGTGCCGTCGGTCAACTTGGCGACCTTTTGCTCCCGGGCGGCCCCCACCGCGTCCGATTTTGCCGGATCGGTTGAGCCCCGAGGGTTGTCCGCTGCCGTATCTCCCCCGCTGCCGTCAGCCGCCGCAGCCATCAGGACGACGCCCAGGGTACCGAGCGCGGCGGCGTGGACGGCCGCCTCGGTGGTGATGACACCGGCCGTCACTCCCGTGGTCGCGAGGGCGAGCCCGCCGCCGGGCGGGAAGAGGGCGAGGAGGGCCAGCAGCATGAGGGCGAAGCCGAGGTACGCCAGGAAGTTGTTCAGCGCGTCGAGGAGATGGAGATTGCGGATCACCGGGCCATCCGGCGCCACGCCGTCCCCCAGCCTCAGCACCAGCAGGGCCGCTGTGACACAGCCGCCGAGCGCCGCCCAGATCCGGAGGCGGATGATCGCGAGCACCTCGCCATGCGGGAACCCGAGGGTCGCCCGCCAGGCGACCAGCAGCCGCATGAGCTGCCAGCCGGTCAGCAGCAGACCGGCGATCCCGAAGCCGACCAGGATGTACGGCCCGTTGCCCGAGCCGAAATACCGCTGCACCTCAGCCGTAGCGGGAAAGGAGCCGACCAGCAGAAGGGCCAGGGCCGGGATCATCAGCCCGAAGGAGATGAGCACGACCCACTTGCGGCGCCGATCCCGCATCCCACGCCCCGCCCTGACAACGGCCCGTAAGTCGACAGCCCGCCAGGCGTGTTCACGGTCAGAGGCATCGATCTGGGCGGCAGTCCACGCGACCGAGCGGTGCAGGGCCTCGGCACCGGCATACGGTGCTCCGCCCGCCACCCCGTAAAGCAGCGACCGCCGCAGCCGGGCGAAACGTAAGGCGATCAGCGTGGACCAGGGCACACACCAGGCCGCGTACCCCGCGAGTGCGCCCAGCCCGGACCGTCCGGCGCGCTCCGCGTGCAGCAGGACGCCCGGTACGACCGGCTTCGCGCGCCACACCTGCCGCAGATCGGCAGCCATGGCCACGGCCAGGCACACCAGCGGCACCGCCCACAGCATCCCCTCGAAGGTGTCGACCCGTGACGCGGCATCCCGGTCGGTCGGATGCGCGGCTGCGTAGTTGGTCAGCATGTGCAGAGCGGACGTGGCGACCAGGGGCAGGATGCCGAGAGCGCGCATCCAGCCCCTCACGCGCAGCAGGACCCCGACGCCGAGCGCCGCCAGAGCCGTGTAGACCAGATGGGGGCTGGTTCCCGCGGCCGGGGAGAGGTCGCCCAGTTCGAGAGTTCCCTGCGGAGCTGGGAACCAGGCGGAGAAGACCTGCTCGGGCCCGGGGATATAGGGCGCCCGAAGGCTGTCGGGAACGAGCCAGCCACCAGCCGGATGGCTGATCGCCCGCCCCGCGTCCAGCCCGTACCGCGTCACCGCCTCCAGCAACCCGAACCCGGCCCCCAGCCCCGCGCCCAGCACGACGTAATCGGTGAGCCCCCACTGGCGCCTAATCCTGACGTTCCACGCAATCAGCAGCAGCGGCGCGAGCTTCACCAGCTCTTCGATGACCGGGTCGACCGTGTAGCTCGCGCTCTCCACGACCTTGGTCAGCGGCTCCCCTGTCGCCTCCGCGACGCTCCGGGTGTACGCCAGCTCCAGCAGCGCCGCCGCAACCCCGCACCCGTAGACACCCACCGCGATGGCCAGCAGCGCCGTGGAAACACGCACCGACCGCGCCGGCGAGGACAGCACGAGCAGCTGCGCCACGCCGTACACCGTCGCGGCCACCATAAGTAACGCCACACCCGCCCCCACGGCCGTTCGACTGGGGTGGCGAGGCTATGGCTTGATCATGGTCGCGACAAGATGATTTTCTTGCCGTCGTCCTGCCCGGAGTACAAGACGATCACTCCAAGCCGCCGCATCACCGTTACGCTGTGTCGATGAGGAGGGTGGCATGCTGCTGAGATTCCGCGTGGCGAACGCGTTGTCCCTACGCGACGAGCAGGAGCTGTCCTTCGTCGTCCCGCAGGGCGAGGACGCGCCGACGGCCCGCGCCCTGAAGCTGTCCGACGGCAAAACGCTCGACGTCTACCCTCTCCTGAGCATCTTCGGGGCGAACGCCTCCGGTAAGTCGAACGTCCTCAGTTCGCTCAAGAAGATGCGAGAGGCCGTCCTGAAGTCCTACACGGGCTGGGGATCCCACGAGCCCGTCCCCCGCGAGCGATTCGCCCTCGATCCGCACTCGGCCGACGAGAACACCTTCTACGAAGCGGACTTCGTCCTGGAGGACGGCGTCCGCTGGACCTACGGCTTCGAGCTGAGCGACGTCCGGGTCGAAGCCGAATGGCTGCACGCCTATCCCAAAGGGCGCCGACAGGAATGGCTCGACCGGGACGCCTCGCGGGACAGGGAATTCCACTTCCCCGGAGAGCGGATCCAGGACCGTGCGCTCCTCGCCCGCACCACCCGGCCCAACACGCTGCTGCTCTCCCGGGCCGCCGCCGACAACCACCCCCAGCTCAGCCGGATCCACCGCTGGTTCTTCGACAATCTCTGGGACATCGACCCGGAGGCGGAACGGCCCCAACGCGAGGCGTTCACCACGCAAAGGCTCCAGGATCCCAAGGCCCGGTCCCGCATCGAGGAACTGCTGCGCGTCGCCGACCTCGGGATCACAGGCACCCGCGTCGACCAGCCGCCCGGCACCGACCGTCCTGTCGTCCGCCTGATCCACGCCGACGGCGACGGCGAGGGCGAGGGAGTGGCCATCGACTGGAAGCGGGAGTCCTTCGGCACCCGCTCCTGGTACGCCCTCCTGGGGCCGCTGCTGCTCGCCCTGGACGAGGGGGCGGTGCTGCTGATCGACGAACTGGACTCCAGCCTGCATCCACGCTTCGCCGCCGAGGTCGTCCGGCTCTTCCACGACCCGCTCGTCAATCCCAAGGGTGCGCAGTTGGTCTTCACCTCGCATGATCCCTCGCTGCTGTCCACCCCGAGCGGCGGCAGGCTGCTGGACCCCGGCCAGATCTGGCTCACCGAGAAGGACAGCCGTGGCGCCACGGAGCTGTACCCGCTGACAGCGGCGGAACCGGGCGAAGACGAGGACCTGACCCGTTCCTATCTGGAAGGCGCGTTCGGAGGCATCCCCACGCTCACCGCGGGACAGATCGGGCGCAGACTGCTGATGGCACGAGCGACGGAGGTGGAGCGGACCTGATGGCTCCGAAGAGGGGGAAGGACTCGGCACAGCGCTCTACCCGGCCGTCGGTTCGCCGACGGATGGTCTACGTGTTCACGGAGGGCACTCTCACCGAGCCCTCGTACATTGACGCGCTGATCGGTTTCAAGCAGCAGGCGCGTGACAAGGGAGCGCTCAGGGCGGACGGCGTCGAGTCCACCATCGAGATCAAGTGGGACGAGCGCACCCACGGCGGGACGCGCGGCCCGAAGCGCGCCACTTATGAGCGCAAGCCGCTGGTGCTCGTCGAAGCCGCCATCGCGCACAAGAAGAAGGTGACGCGGGAGGCACGGCACCTGGGGAAGCAGTACCAGCCCTCCGTGTGGTGCCTCTTCGACCGGGACGACCATCAGGGCGTACAACGGGCGGCCGGCATGGCGCAGAAAGCAGGCGTCGAGGTCGCGTACTCCCACCCCTGTTTCGAGCTATGGCGACTGCTGCACTATCAGAACTACACGACCCCCCTCGGCGGGGTATGCGGGGAGGCGTCAGCCCGCCTCCGGCGGAATCCGAAGTTCATCAAGACGTACGGCCGGCACCTGACGTCCGTCTCCGATGACCAGGCGAAGCTGGTGCTTCCGGATCAGGTGCGGGACGGCTACAAGCAGGCCAAGGGTTTCGCGAAGAAGATCAACGAGCAGCACACCTCCCCCGAGCGCGAGAAGTGGGACCCGTACACCGATGTGTGGCGCTTTGTCGAGGACGCCATCGGGCTGACCGACTACTGACCGTCGCTCCCGCCGAAGGCCGTAGGCTGCTCTCCGGCCCTCCGCGTCCCGCCGTGCGGGGCGGGGTGCCGGGCAGTACATCAGCAGAGGGAGTCTCGTACGTGGCAAAGCTCACGCTCGCCCAGTTGGAACGCCATCTGTTCGCGGCGGCGGACATCCTGCGGGGCACGATGGACGCGGCCGAGTACCGCGACTTCATCCTCGTCCTGCTCTTCCTCAAACGCGTCAACGACGAGTTCGACGCCGCCCGGGAAGCGGTCATCGCCGAGGAGCTGGCGAGAGGTGAGTCCCAGGAGTACGCCGAGGAAGTCGCCGACTCCTCCGAGAGCTACAACAGCACCCGCAAGGTGCTCTACGTACCGAAGGCGGCCCGCTGGAAGCGGCTGTCCGGAGCGGTGGACGACGTGGCCGGCCAGTATCTCCAGCCCGCCCTCCGCGAACTGGAGACGAACAACGGCCATCGGCTGCGCGGCCTTTTCGACCACATCAACTTCAACCGCATCGGCGGCGGCGCGGGCAGCAGCACATCGTCGGCGAAACTGGCCGACCAACGGCTCCGGGCGCTGATCGGCCACTTCGGCAGCCTGCGGCTGCGCGGCGAGGACTTCGAGTTCCCCGACATGATCGGCGCCGCGTACGAGTACCTGCTCAAGGACTTCGCCGACTCGGCGGGCAGCAAGGGCGGCGAGTTCTACACCCCCCGCGCGGTCGTGCGCATGATGGTGGAGCTGGCCCGCCCCACGGAGAAGCATCGGATCTACGACCCCTGCGTCGGCTCGGGCGGCATGCTGATCCACGCCAAGGAGTACGTCGACGAGCACGGCGAGGAATCCGACGGCATGCTGCTGGCCGGGCAGGACGCCAACAGCGGCTCCTGGGTCATGGCCACGATGAACATGCTCTTCCACGGCGCCAATCACTTCCGGCTGCGCACCGGCGACACCCTCACCGACCCGGCACACCTGGACACCGGATTCGACCTGGTGCTCAGCAACCCGCCGTTCTCCATGGACTACACGCTGGGGGAGGTCAAGCACTCGTCGGCACGCATGCCGTACGGGGTGACCTCGGAGCGCGGCAAGGCCGACCTGATGTTCCTCCAGCACATGCTGTACCAGGTGCGCGACCAGGGCGGCGCGGTCTTCAGCGTCATGCCGCACGGGGTTCTGTTCCGGGGCGGCGCGGAGCGCGCCATCCGTACCGAGCTGCTGAACGCGAACCTGATCGAGGCCGTCATCGGGCTCGCCCCGAACCTCTTCTACGGCACCGGCATCCCCGCCTGCGTCATCGTGCTGCGCGCCCCGGGCGCCAAGCTGCGCCACCAGGGGCGCGACGTGCTCTTCATCAACGCCGACCGCGAGTTCCACGCGGAGCGGGCTCAGAACGTGTTGCTGCCCGAGCACGTCGAGAAGATCGTCTCGACGTACCACCGCTTCCGTGACGACGAGAACTTCGCCGGGGCCGAGGGCTTCGCCCGCCGCGTCAGCCGTGACGAACTCGCGGACAACGACGACAACCTCAACATCCGCCGCTACGTGGACAACACCCCGCCGCCGGAGCCCCAGGACGTGCGGGCGCACTTGAAGGGCGGGGTGCCGCGCGCGGAGATCGAGGGGAAGAAGCGGCTGCTTGACGCGTACCAGATCGGTGTGACGGATCTGTTCGCGGAGCGCGCCGACGACCCGGGTTACGTGGACTTCCTGCCGGAGGGGCAGCGGCCGGACGCGGCCCGGTTGGCGGAGCTGGCGCGGACGCGTGAGGACGTGCTGCGCGGGGAGTTCGAGAAGTGGTGGGCCCGGGAGGCCGAGCAGATCGCGGCGCTGGCCCCGGTGGACGGCGACGACCGCACCGAGAGCGAGCGCCGCAGGCAGCTCGCCCGGCTGCGGGCCGACTTGATCGAGTCGTTCCGAGCGCAGCTGCTCCAGGTCGGGCTGCTGGACGAGTACGCGCTGGCCGGCGCGGTCGCCGGCTGGTGGCAGGACGCGCGCAACGAGCTCAAGGCCCTGTCAGTGGGCGGCTTCACGGGGGTGGTGGACGGCTGGGTCGAGAACGTCGAGACCATGCTCGCCCCGGAGCGCGACCCCAGGACGGGCGGGGCCCGGAATCGGTCTGGCGCGGAGCGGCGTCAGGCGTACGACCACAAGGTGGTCGCCGCGATTGCCTCTGATTTCCTGGAGGAACTGGCGTCGGCGGACCGGCACAAGGCGCAACTGGACGCGAAGCTCAAGGCCGCGCAGGAGGCGGAGACGGCGCTGGCGGAGGCGCGGGCGGAGGCCGAGGCGGGCGACGGCGAGGGCGACGGCGGTTCCGGGGCCATCGATCCGGCGCTTGCTGAGGCGGTGCTCAGCAAGGCGGAGATGGCCAAGCTGAAGAAGGACCGCACGGCGGCCGGTAACGAGGTCAAGCGGCTGGAAGCCGACTTCTGGCCGCTGGAGTCCTCCGGGCGGGGACGGCCGAAGGCGAAGAAGAAGGCGGTGGCCGCCGACGAGGACGCCGCCGTGCAGGGCATGCTGGACGTCCAGGCGGTTGTGCCTGCTGAGCCCGATGCCGACAAGTCGGCGGGGGAGCCTCGCCTCGCGCGCGCCCGCAGGGCGCTGGCGGAGGAGACGGATGGTGAGCGCCGGGTAGTGCTCGGCATTCTGCGCGACGATCTGGCCGGCAAGCTGGAGGGTCATGTGGTACGGCGCCGCCGGGAGTTGGTGGAGGCGTACCGGGTGTGGGAGGACAAGTACGCGGTGTCGATGCGGGAGATTGAGGCCCGGCGTGAGGAAGCCGCGAAGCGGCTGGAGGGGTTTCTGGAGGAGTTGGGTTATGCCGGTTGAATTGGCTCTGGATTGGCCCACCCGGAAATTTACGGAAATCGTCCGGCTGCCGGTCGGGCAAGTAGACCCCCGCAAACAACCGTACCGTGATCAGGTCCTTTTGGCTCCTGATCACGTGGAATCTGGTACGGGAAGGATCATCAAGCGAGAATCAGCTGAATCACAGGGTGCCTCGAGTGGCAAGTATGTGGTTCGGCCTGGAGACGTGGTCCTCAGCAAAATCAGGCCAGCGCTGAGAAAAGTCGTCTTGGCTGACTTTGCAGGGACCTGCTCGGCCGACATGTACCCTATGCAGCCGACAGAGGATGTCCTGGCCGAGTTTATCTGCACCATATTGCTCAGCGAGGAATTTTCCCAATACGCGGAAAACATGTCCGGAAGAACCGGAATCCCGAAGATCAACAGATCAGACTTGGCGGGCTTCTCCGTTCGCGTCCCTCCTCTTAACGAGCAGCGGCAGATTGCCGAGGTGTTGAACGCCTTTGCCGATTCAGAGCGACTTATCGAAGCATCGATCGCAAAGAGTCAAGTGATGCTGTCAGCATTCACTCAGAGCGCGTTTCCCAGCGGCGACACACTTCCGTACGTGCCGCTGGGCAGCGTGGCCAGCGTGTCTGGCGGAGTGACCTTGGGCCGCGACATCCCTGAAGGAACAAGTGTCGAACTTCCTTATCTTAGGGTAGCGAACGTTCAGGACGGGTACTTCGACTGCACCGAAATGAAGCACGTACGCATCCTACAAAGCGAGATTTACCGGTATTCCCTTGAAACGGGAGACCTGGTTCTTACAGAGGGTGGAGACTTCGACAAGCTTGGACGCGGAGCAGTCTGGGACGGGAGAATCTCTCCTTGCCTGCACCAGAACCATCTATTCCGCATCCGGTGCGAGCGGCAGATTAATCCTCATTATTTGGCTCTCTACACCTCATCCACGCAAGGCCGCGCTTACTTCCTCAGCGTCGCTAAGCAAACCACCAACCTCGCCACAATCAACAGTTCACAAGTAAAGTCCATGCCTGTGCCATGCCCAAGCTTGGAGGAACAGAACAAGATCGTCGCGACTGCACGGATCATCGAGGATCAGATCCACGCATCCCAGGCAGAGCAGGAAAAACTGCACACACTCAAACAAGGAATGGCGGACGCCCTTCTGACCGGGAAGGTACGCTTCCGCGACATCGCGTAAGGCTACAAAAGAGCGGCCCCGCCGTTCTCATGTATGCGAGAGCAACGGGGCCGCGCGGTACTGTCCATCAAAGGGTAGGGACTTCTCCGCCCCGCACGGCACGCACAAATGAGCCCCACGCGTCCACCGTAAAGACCAGGGCTGGGCCTGCCGGGTGCTTGCTATCCCGGACGGGGACGACACCGGCAGTGGCGGCTATGCCGGGCGCGAACTCAACGCACTGGCCTCCGTCGCCGCTGCTGTAACTGGACTTGACCCATTCAGCATGCGACAGGTCGAGAGTGGCGTTCATCGCGTGTAGTCCTCCATCATTCTGCGGATCATGACCAACGACTCATCCGGGTCCAGAGCAGAAGCCCGTAGGCGTTCGTACCTGGAAGTCGCGCGCTCCACCTCTGCCGGCGAATCGATCGTCTGGCCTGCCATCGCCGTATCTGCGTACACGATGTTCGGTCCTTCTCCGAACGTCAGCAGCGTAAAGCTTCCTGGCACCGGGGGTGCGCCCACGCCGAACGGTAGTACCTGAAGAGCGATGTGCGGAGACTCTGCCTGGGCAAGGAGGTGGGCAAGTTGCGCACGCATCACCTCTGCCCCGCCCACTGTGCGCCGCAGACAGGACTCGTCAAGGATGCACCACAGAAGCGGAGGTGCGTCCCGCTCCATCACCTCCCGCCTCCGCAGCCGCCCGTCCACCAACACATCGATCTGGTCTGCTGACTCCCGCGGATGCGCGGCACGGAACACAGCCTGCGCGTAGTCGACCGTCTGCAAAATGCCCATGATGAACGTCGCCGAGTAGTCCAGGATCCCCGTCGCCTGCTGCTCCAACTGCACGTACGGCACGAACCAGTCCGGATACCCGTGCTTGCTGGCCCGCTTGCGGAGCCGCGCAAACGTACCCGGCGTGCCGAAGACCCGGTCACACGCGTCGGCGAACTCAGCGCTCGCCAACCGCTCACCCGCCTCCACCTTGGCCACATACTGCTGCCCGTAGTTGGCCTTCAAGCCCAACTCCCGCTGACTCAGCCCAGCCTGTAGCCGCCAGATCCGAACCTCGGCTCCGAAAAACGCCGCCCCACTCGACGGCTCCTGTGCTTCTTTCGCCTCTTTCACCTGCGGTTCTCCCCTCACCCCAAGCCTCTTGGTGTGCTCAACCCCCTGTTGCTCACTGTCCCTCAGCGCAACGCTGGGAGTACACAGAGTGATTAAACCTCGCAAGAAGCATCCAGGTCAGAAAGATCCCCCCATGGTGTTTCCCCTCGAACACCCCATCGAATCCACGCACCCCACCGAATCAACCGCCACAACGCCCCACAACCTCCCTCGCCTCACGGACCAAGTGACACGTGAGATGCAGGCAGTGGCGCGCCGACGCGGCTGGGTTCCGACAGCCCAACCCCAGCCATCAACGGCGGACACTCCGCGCACCCTCTTCTGCGGAGCGCTTGCCGAAGACCTCGCACGGCGGCTCGTCACGGGAGATCAGCCACCAGAGCATGGAGCAGCCACCCCATGAGCGCCGACACGCCCGAGCAGGCGCCCACACCTCCCACCACCGCACCCGAGGAAACCCAGCCCTCCCCCAACACCGCCGCCCTCGAAGAGCTGTGGCGACTCGCCGACCAGCTGAGCGCGGCGATCCGTGCCCACCTCGACCCGCGCGAAGAGTCCGACCGCCAGGAACCCACGCCCCACCCCCACCCACCGAAGAGCCGCCCATGAGCGACAACACCTGCCCCACCTGCCGCCACTACGCGGCCCTGCGCGAACAGGCGAAACAAGCAGGTGACTACAGCAAGGCCACCGACTACGAGGTGCTGCGCCGCCGCCACCCCGCCCACACCGTCCGCATCCCCCGGCAGTCAAAAGGACGCGCCACATGAACAACCAGCTCCCTCACGCACACCTCGACCGTCAAGCGCCCGCCCCCGGCCAGGTGGCGTACGACCCGGCCAGCGGGCGTACCGATGTGCTGCAAGCGGTCTACAGCGCCGCCGAATTGTGCTTCGACCACCAAGTGACCGGCACCCGCGTCGCCTTCCTCCGGTCGGCGCGCGGCGGCGTCGAGTGGCTGGCCGACGCCGCCACCCTCCAAAGCCCCGCCGCCGAGAACCGAGCTACCTGACGCCCGTACCCACGCCCCTTCCCCCGATTTGTGGTGAGTATCGGACAACGACACGCCGTCACCTCGGCGTGTCGCTGTCTCATACTCACCGCAAACACAGGAACCCGAGCATCCGCGCCCCTCCGCTCCCCGCAGCCCAACGCCCCTGTCGCACAATGGAGTAGGGCACGGGGTACGAGCAGGCACGGGCGAAGGGGCGCGGGCGCATGGCTACGGCACGGAGAGAGGCCGAACGGGACGAGGTCGAGCGGCCGTTCATCGATCAGCTCGTCTCGATGGGATGGACCCACGTCCACGGCCCCGACCTCGCCTCCGAGAGCCGCTCATACGACGAGGTGTTCCTGACCCGGCGCATGGACGCCGCACTGCGCCGCATCAACCGCCTCGCCGACACCCGCGCCCCCTGGGTCAAGGACGCGCAGGCGGCCAGAGCCATCGATGACCTCCGCCGGGCAGCCAAAAACATCGCGGGACGTCCGCTGCTCACCGCCAACCGCGAGACGACCGACCTTCTCCTCCACGGCACCCTGGTGAAGGGCGATGAGGTCCACCACCGCGGCACCGATCAGAAGGTGCACTACATCGACTGGGACCTCGAAAGCCCGGACCTCCTGAAGCGCAACGAGTTCGTCGTCGTCGACCAGTTCCGGGTGCGGACGTCCGACGGCGAGGAGGAGGTACCCGACCTGGTGCTGTTCGTCAACGGCATCCCGGTCGCCGTCGTCGAGTGCAAGAGCCCTGACATCAAGGACCCCATCGGAAAGGCGATCGGCGATCTGCGCGCCTACTCCGGGAACCCACTGACCGACGACGGGCGGAAGGGCAAGGACAAACCGCGTGCCATCCCTGAGCTGTTCGCGCCCGCGCAACTGCTGATCGCCGCATGCGGCGAGACCGCCGTGCTCGGGACGATCTCTGGCGATGAGAGGCACTACGCACCGTGGCGCAGCGTCACCCCGCATTACCGGGACGATCGGGAACTGCGCCGCGAGTTGGAGGACAGGCGGACGGCGGACGGGCGGCGGCTGCTGGAGCCAGGGGCCGAGCTGACCGAGCAGCACAAGCTGATCGCTGTCGTCCTCAAGCCGGAGAACCTGCTCAACATCATCCGGCACTACGTCTTCGAGCTCCCGCTCAAGGTCAAAGAGGGCGAGCCCGCGAAGACGGTCAAGACGGTGTGCCGGCACCAGCAGTTCCGGGCCGTGGAGAAGATCGTCCACAACCTGCAAACACGCAGGACCCGGCTCGACGCGGGCGCGGAGGAGAAGGACGAGCGCGGGGGCGTCATCTGGCACACCCAGGGCTCCGGCAAGAGCCTGACGATGGCGTTCCTCGCACGACGCCTGCATATGAGTCCCGACCCGGGGCTGAACAGGTTCACCATCCTCGTCGTCACCGACCGGACCCAGCTTCAGGACCAGCTCTCGGCCGCCGTCCGGGTCAGCGACAGCGATATCGGGGTGGCGACCTCGCAGGCCGATCTGGAGGGGCGGCTGGAGCGTGCGGGGCGGGACGGCGGACGGTCCGTGATCTTCGCGATGATCCAGAAGTATCTCGGGAGCATTCCGGGGCTCGGCGACACCAAGGGCGACGACCGGGCGCTCACGGAGGACTTCGAGCGGGACCGGAAGCGTATCGCCGCCGGCGCGGACCCGGAAGAGGTGGCTGACCCGAAGCCGGACGAGGCGACGAAGAAGGCGGCTCGCCGCATATTTCGCGAATGCAGCGATTCCACTCAGGTGCTGGTGCTCGTCGACGAGGCGCACCGCTCGCACACTTCGGTGCTGCACGCGTGTCTGCGCGACGCGCTGCCCAACGCGGCCCGGATCGGCTTCACCGGTACGCCCATCATGAAGGGAAGCTTGAAGGACACCGGGCGGATCTTCGGGCTGGAGCCGGGTGGCGGTTTCCTCGATGAGTACCGGATGCGCGAGGCGGAACGGGACAAGGTGGTGGTCCCCATCCGGTACGAGGGCCGTACCGGACCCGCAGGCGTCCGGGACAAGGAGGAGCTGGACGAGAGGTTCGAGGACCTGATCGCCCCGCTCGACGATGACGCCAAACAGCGGGTACGGAACCGCTGGGCGCCGCCCACCGGCCGCGATGTCTCCGAGTCGACGCCCATGATCCGTGCCAAGGCCCGGGACATGTTCCACCACTACGTGCTGGGAGCCATGGGCGAAGGCTTCAAGGCCCAGGTAGCCGCGGTCAGCCGCCGGGCGGCGGTGCTGTACCGGGACGCGCTGCGTGACGTCCGCGCCGAACTGCTGGCCCGGGTGCGCAACGAGTTCGGCCCGGAGGTCCAGGAGGCTCTCAGGCAAAAGAAGTCCGAGGAGTACACCCGGGACGAACTGCTGTTGCTCCGGGCCTGGCACTACCAGGAGTTGCTGCGGCGCATCGACTTCGTGCCGGTGATCTCGGCGGGCGACGAGCTGAAGTCCGGAATGTGGCGGGAGTGGACGGACAAGAAGAAGCAGGAGGACCATGTGGAGCGGTTCCTGGAGCCGTTTCCCAACCTGCCACCTGACAACCCGTGGGAGGTCGTCCACGGCCCGGAGAAATATCCCGTGCCGGAGGAGGCCCCCGTACCGGCGGGCGGGCTCAACCCGTGGAGCGGTCAGACCCCGCCTGTCACCGTCCCCGCCGAGAAGCCTCCGATCGCGTTCCTGATCGTGAAGTCGATGCTGCTCACCGGCTTTGACGCGCCCATCGAGCAGGTGCTGTACGTGGACCGCCCCATCCAGGACGCGGAGCTCCTGCAGGCGGTGGCCCGGGTCAACCGCCCGGCCCCCGGCAAGGAGGAGGGGCTTGTCGTGGACTACTACGGGGTGCTGAACAATCTCGCGGTCACCCTCGCCGCGTACCAAGGTGCACCGCCCACGCTCGGCGCGACGCGGCTGTCCGACGGGCTGCCCGCGCTTGAGGAGGCGGCCTACCTCGTCGAGCTGTTCCTGGAGGGAGTGGGCGTCGGGGACCTGTCCAGCCGGGCGCGGGTGGCAGAGGCCATGCTGACGCTGAACACCAAGGAGCAACGGGCCGCTTTCGACCGCCTGCTGCGGAAGTTCATGGGCGCGCTGGACGGTGCCCTGCCGCACGAGGCCGCGCTGCGGCAGGTGCCGAACGCGCAGGCGTGGACACTTCTGCAAAAGCGGGTACGGCGGCACTACCGCGACGCTCCCGGCGGCGGCTTCTCCGTACGCGGCTACGGGCGCAAGGTGCGGGCCCTGATCGCCGACCATCTGGAGCTGCCCGAGATTGAACAGGCCATCGCGCCGGTGTCCATCCTCGCGACGGACTTCGACGAGATCGTGGACCGTATCCCCGACGTCCGCGAGTCCGCCGCCGAGCAGGTTCAGGCGCTGCGCTACCACCTTGAGGAGCGCGCACAGCGGGACGACCGGCCGGTGTACCGGAAGCTGTCGGAGGAGCTGGAGGAGGTGCTGCGCGAGTTCGACGGTCGGTGGGACAAGATCAAAGAGAAGGTCGGCCCGCTGATCGACCGGGCCCGCGAGGCGGAGCAGCCGGACTCGGAGGTGGCCGACCTCTCGCCGTTGGAGCAGCGGCTCTTCGCCAAGCTGGGCGATTGTCTCGCCGATCATCCCTCCTTCGCCGTCCCGGACACCGACTTCCTGCGCACGCTGACCCAGGAGGTGTACGCGGAGATCGTCGTCCTGGCGCGGCTCCCCCGGTACGCGGGAGGTGACAGCGATGCGAACGTTTCGGAATTGCAGTCGCATATCTGGCAGCGGCTGCGCCGTGCCGGTCTCAAACCCCAGGAAGGCGGGCTCACGGCACTGCGCGAGCTGTCGAACTCACTGGCGGGCTTCGCACAGGACCACCTGGAGATCTTCCGTGCTGAGGGTCGGGCAGAATAAGCGGCCGTGTCCGACGCAAGCCCGTCCTTCCCCGCCGACCCGGCCCTTCTCCTCGACAGGCAGCCGCTGTCAGTGGACGGCTTGACGCTGGAGGTACGCGTCAGCGCGCGCCGCTCCCGCCTCGGCCTGACCGTCGAGCGGGACGGCTCGCTGACCCTGCGTGTTCCGCAGGAGTGCGCGCCGGAGCGGGCCCGGGCATTCGTCCGCGGCAACCGGGGCTGGATCGACAGCAAGCTGCGCTTGCGCGAGGAACGGCAGCCGCTGCATCCCACCCGGCAGCTGGCCGACGGGGAGATTCACCGTTATCTCGGCCGGGAATACCGGCTGCTCGTCGTGGACGAGCCGGGAGCGCCCGTACGGCTCGTCTCCGGGCGGCTGCGCATCGACCGGTCCGACGCAGCCGACCCCCGGCGGGCTCGACGGGCCGTCGCCGACTGGTACACCCGGGCCGGTCTGCGCTGGGTGCAGGGACGGCTTCAGCCGTGGGCGGCCCGGATGGATGTACGCGAGCCCCGGGTCGAGGTGAGGGATGTGGGGCGCCGCTGGGGCACCTACCGATCCGGCCGTGGCACGGACAGCCGCGTGGCGCTTCACTGGGCCACTTTCCAGCTGCCCTACCACTTGGTCGACTACGTGATCGCCCATGAACTGGCGCACGCCCGTATCTCGGGGCACGGGACGGACTACTGGCGGCTGCTGCGCCGGGCGATGCCCGAGTGTGCCCGGTGGAAGGTGGAGCTGGACGAAATGGGCCGGAGGGTGTGGATGGGCGACCTGGCTGAGTGATGAACATACCGGCCAAGTCGCCACATGGATCAACCGCAGCGCCGTCCCGTGGCGTCGGGCGGGCGCGCGGTACCAACGCCCCCCACCGCCTCCAACATGGCGCCGCAGTCGCGCCACACGACGAACAGCGCGCAGCCGGGCACCACGGCAAGACCCATCAGCGGGGCCTGGTTGACGAGCGCCAGGGAGACGCCCAGCAGGCCGAGGTTCAGCAGGGCGAGCGGCCAGCGGCGCACCGACGCGTAGCAGGCCGTCAGCAGCGTGCGCCGGGAGAGCCGGGGGTCTTCGGCCAGGCCGGCCATCGCGACGACTCCGGAGCTCAGGGCCAGGAGCATCAGCACGATCAGCAGCGGCGCCAGCGCCGGCCCGAGTGCGGATCCCCACAGGGCCACCAGGTCGGTGGCCGCCACGGCGATCAGCAGGACGAAGGGGGTCCAGCCGAGGAGCGCCCGGGTGAACAGGCGCCGGTAGCCGCGGAACAGGGCGGCCACCGGCGCCCGCTCGTCGTCGGCGGTGCGCCTGAGGTAGGCGAACACCGCGGCGAGGGAGGGGCCGGCCCCGAGCGACAGCAGACCGAAGAAGACCGGGTACCGCCAGGGTTGGTGCTCGGTGGCCAGGGCGAGCAGCAGCGGCAGGTTGGTGACCGCCACGCCGAGGTTGACCACCAGGACCCGGTGGACATGGGACCAGATGACGTCCCACGAGTCGTGCCCGACGTTCAGCCGGAGCCGGCGGCCGCTCACCGTCGTGCCCGATGTGCTCGGTGTGCTCATCCCCGTCACCTCACTTCATCCCGCTGGTGGAGATGCCCTGGACGAAGTACCGCTGGCCGAGCAGGAAGACCACCAGGATCGGCAGGACGGACAGCACCGAACCGGTCATGATCATCCCGTACTGGGAGCTGTACATGCCCACGAACGACCGCAGGCCGAGCTGCACGGTCCACAGATTGTTGTCCGTCAGGTAGATGAACGGACCCATGTAGTCGTTCCAGGTGTTGACGAAGGTCAGCAGCGCGAGGCTGGCCAGCGCGGGCTTCGACAGCGGCAGCACGATCCGCGCCCAGATGCCGTACTCGGTCAGCCCGTCCAGCCGCGCGGCCTCGCTGAGCTCGTCCGGGATGGTCAGGTAGAACTGGCGCATCAGGAAGACGCCGAACGCGCCGAACGCCTGCAGCAGGATCAGCGACAGATGCGTGTTCACCAGGCCCAGCTTCTGCATCATGATGTACTGCGGCACCATGTACGCCTGCCACGGCACCGCGATGGTGGCGATGTAGGCGACGAAGACCGCATCGCGCCCGGGAAAGCGCATCTTGGCGAAGCCGTAGGCCGCGAAGCTCCCGGTCAGCACCTGCAGTGCGGTGATGACGACGCTGAGGAACAGCGAGTTCCCCATATAGGTCCACAGCGGGATCGCGGTCCAGATGTCGGAGAAGTTCTCCCAGCGGAAGGACTTCGGGATCCATTGGATCGGGACCGTGAAGACGTCGGAGTCCGGCTTCACCGAGGACACCAGCATCCACACGAACGGCACCAGGACCGCGGCCGCCAGCACGGTCAGCACCACATACAGCAGGGCCCGGCCGACGATCCGCCCCGCCCCGGCCGGCCCCGCCGGGCCCCGGCGACGGGGCCCGGCGGGAGCGATGGCGCGGTCACTCGGTCGCGACGACTCGGCCGTCGCGCTGCCCTTCGGCAGCACGGTCGTCTTCATCGCTCGGCCCTCCGCTGGAATCGGAACTGGGTCACCGTGATGATCAGGACGATGACGAACAACACCAGGGAGATGGCCGAGGAGTAGCCGAACCGGCCCTGGGTGATGCCCTCCCTGAAGATGAGCTGGGACAGCACCAGCGTCGAACGGCCGGGACCGCCCTCGGTCATGACCTGGACCAGGTCGAAGACCTTGAAGCTGGAGACCGTCAGCATGACCAGCACGAAGAAGGTCGTCGGCCGCAGGGACGGCACCGTGACATGCCAGAACCGCTTCCACGGCCCGGCCCCGTCCACCCTGGCGGCCTCGTACAGCTCCCCCGGGATGGCCTGGAGCCCCGCCAGGTACAGCACCATGTAGTAGCCCATGTCCCGCCACACGCTGGTGATGATCACCGCGGGCAGCGCCCAGTCGGTGTCGGTGGTCCACCCCGGCGGGTGTGCGACCCCCACGGCCTTCAGCAGCTGGTTCACCGGCCCGGCGTCCGGGCTGAACAGCATGTTCCACACCACGGCCACCGCGACCAGCGAGGTGATGTAGGGGAAGAAGAAGGCCGTGCGGAAGAAGGCGACACCGCGCAGCTTCTGGTTGAGCAGCACCGCCAGGCCCAGGGAGGCCGCCATGGTGAGCGGGATGTGCCCTGCCGCGTACCAGGAGGTGTTGGACAGCGCCGTCCAGAAGTTGTCGTTGTCCCACAGCCGGCGGAAGTTGTCGAACCCGATCCACTGGGGGGTGTTGTACGAGTTCCAGTCGGTGAACGACAGCAGGAGTGTGGCGATCACCGGGACCAGGGTCAGGGCGGCGAAACCCAGCAGGTTCGGCAGGATGAAGCTCCAGCCCACCAGCGCGTTGCGCCGGCGTCGCCGCTTGAGGGCCGTGGCGTTGGAGGTGTTCAGGGCCGGCCCGCCGGGGGTCTTGGAGAGGGCCACGGCTCCCGAGGACTTGTCGAGGGCCGTGGCGCCGGAGATCTCGCTCATTCGACTTCGGACTTCACGCGGGATTCCATCTCCTGGATGCCCTTGTCGATGGACTTCTCACCGGACATCACCAGCTCGTGCTCCTCGGTGAGGATCTGGTCGATGTCGGAGGACTTCGTGCTGACCGGCATCTCAAGCTTGACCGTGTCCGGCTTCATGGCCTTCTTGGACAGGGCGTCGTTCGGCATGCCCTTGACGCCGAAGAAGTTGTTCATGACCGCGTCATCGGTGTAGGACGGGACGACGCCGACCTTGGCGATCGCGGCCGCTCCCTTCGGGCCGGAGGCCCACAGCACGAACTTCTTGGCCGCCGCCGAGTTCCGCGCCTTCTTGTTCACGGCGAACGCGGTCGGGGAGCCGAAGGTGACCGTCTTGCCGTTCGCGCTGGTCTGCGGCAGCGGCGCCATGCCCCAGTCGACACTCTGGCCCTGGGCCTTGAGCTGGAGCATGCGGGCGGCGAGCCAGGTACCCATGGGCACCATCGCGGTCTTGCCGGTGGCGAATACCGCGTCGTACTTGACCTGCTGGCTCTTGGCCGTGGCGAACGGCATCACGGCGCCGTCCTTCTGGAGGCCCAAGGCCATCTCGTACTGCTTCTTGAAGAACCCGTAGTCGCCGCTCAGCAGGTCGCCGCCGGTCTGCGCGGAGGCGACGGCCTGCACCACCGAGCGCCAGGTCTGGTGGTAGGTGCCGTACACCTTGGACGAGCCCGAACCGGTGGTGAGCTTCTTGGCCAGGTCGGCGTACTCGGACCAGGTGAGCTTGGACGGGTCCGCGCCGCTCTTCTTGAGGAGGGTCTTGTTGTAGAAGAGCACCCAGAAGTCCTGCCGGTACGGCAGGGCGTAGTAGTCGCCCTTGAGGTCGAAGGCGTCGAGGCCGGAGTACTTGGCCTTGTCGAGCTTGTTGACGTCGGTGGTGAGCGACTGCAGCTGGCCGCGCGTGCCGTACCGGGCGTAGTCGGTGACGTTCTTCATGGTCAGCACGTCGGTGGAGTCACCGCCTGCGAGCATGGTGGTGAGCTTGTTGGAGTAGTCGGTGGAGAGGATGTCGACCGGCTGCACGTCGATCTTCGGGTTCTCGGCCTCGAATCCGTCGATCAGCGCCTTGAACTCGGGGGTCTTCTCGTAGTCCCACACCGCGATCTTGACGATGGTCTTGCCGTCGGCGGTCTTGCCACTGCCTTCGCCGTTGGCACAGCCGACGGCGAACAGGGACAGCGCGACGGCCGCGGTCAGAATTCTGACGGGACCTTTGCGGGTGCGTATCACGGGAGCGGCTCCTTGATGAGGGATGTGTTGCGGAAGGTACGTCGCGGGGGGGTGCGGGGGTGTGGCGGGGGGTGTGTTCAGGGGGTGTCGCGGGGTCGCGTCTCCCAGACGCCCTCAGGCGCCTTCAGACGCTCAGGCACTTAGGCCGAGCGCCAGCGCCTCCGCGGTGATCTCGGATTGCAGGGGTTCGCGCGCGGTCCACCGGGCCAGCTCGTCCATGGCGTGGTCGGTGAGGCGCCCGATCTCGGTGCCGAGCGAGCCCGCGATATGCGGGGTGATCATCACGCTGGCCTGGTGTCGCAGGGGCGAGTCGACGGGCAGGGGCTCGGGGTCGGTGACGTCGAGGATGGCGAAGAGGCGTCCGGAGGCGCATTCGGCGGCGAGCGCGTCGGAGTCGATGAGGCTGCCTCGCGCCGTGTTGATCACCGTCGCGTGATCGCGCAGCAGAGCGAGCTGGTCGGCGCCGATCAGATGGCGGGTCTCGCGCAGTTCGGGAGCGTGCAGGGACAGCACGTCGACGCGCGGAAGCAGTTCCTCCAGCGGGACCAGGGTGGCGCCCGCGCGCTTCACCTCCTCCGCGTCCGCGTACGGATCCGCGACCAGGCAGGTAGTGCCCCCCAGGACCTTGAGCAGGTCGACCACCCTGCGGCCGATCCGCGAGAAGCCGACGATCCCCACGGTCCGCCCGAAGTTCGACAGGTCGCCGTACCCCGTCACCGTGCCCCAGCCCTGGTAGGCGCGGGCCTCGTCGGCGGCGAGGAACGGGGCCTTCTTGCCGGCGAAGATGATGGCCGCCAGGGTGTACTCCGCGACGGGGATCGCATTGGCGTCCGCACCGCTGGTCACCCGGATCCCGCGGCGCCACACCTCCTCGCCCACCAGGCCCCGCACACTGCCGGCGCAGTGCAGCACCGCCCGCAGCGCGGGGGCCGCGGCGACCCGCTCCGGCGTCAGCGTGGGCGCGCCCCAGGACGTGAGCATGACCTCCACGTCCGCCAGGCGCGCCCGCACCGCCGGATGGTCGAGGTCGTCGACCCAGACCGGGTCGCCCAGGGTCACCAGCTCCGCCAGGCGCGCGAGCCGGGCGGAGTCGAAGTGCGCGTCGAAGCTCGGCCTGCTCATGACGACCAGCGCGTGGGGCTTCGTCTGCATCGGGCGTCGAGTCCTTCCCTAGGCCGGTTTGGACCGGCACCGTTGCCATCTAACGCGAAGTCGTATGTCCTACTAAATGCCGTGTTGCGTCGAACACATTGGAACTTGCCGAACACGTTGGAACAGGGATAGTGGTCAGCAGTACAGATCCGCCATAGACCGAACACAACCGAAGCAATTCGTTCAGACTCGAACAGGCCATCAGGCCATCGACGAGGGGGCCCGATGAGCGCAGACCGACCTTTCGCCCTTCAGCGCAGGGAACGGCTGATGGACGAGTTGCGCCGGCACGGCACCGTGCGGGTCCGGGACCTCGCCCGGCTGCTCGACGTCAGCGAACTGACCGTACGGCGCGACATCACCGCCCTGGCCGCCCGCGGCCTGCTCACCAAGGTGCACGGCGGCGCCACCCTGCCCACCGACCTCGACCAGGCCCCGGCCCCGGCCCGCCGGCCCCGCCCCACGCCCGTGCCCTTCACGATCGGCATGGTCGTGCCCTCCCTGGACTTCTACTGGCCGTCGATCGTCAGCGGCGCGCGTACGGCCGCCGCCGGGCTCGGCGTCCAGCTCCAGCTGCGCGGGTCGACTTACGACCAGGCCGAGGACCGCCGCCAGATCAGCCGGCTGACCGAGGCGGGGCAGGTCCAGGGGCTGCTGCTGGCGCCCAACCTCGAGGGCAACGGCGTCGACGAGATGATCGACTGGATCGGCAACCTGCCGGTGCCCACCATCCTCGTCGAGCGGCAGACCTCGCAGTGGACGCCGACCCCGCGCCAGTTGGAGTGGGTGCGCAGCGACCACGCGCTCGGCATGGAATTGGCCGTACGCCACCTCCACGAGCACGGCCACCGTCGGATCGGTCTGGTGCTGTCGAAGGGCAGCCCGACCTCCGCCCACCTCGCCCAGGGCTGGCTGAAGGCGTGCACGGAGCTCGACCTGCCCAGCGAGTTCGTGGTCCGCGAAAGCGTCGCCCTCGACCAGCCGGGTCACCGACAGATCATCGAGGGCATCCTCGACCGATGCCGCGGGTCCCGGATCACCGCGCTCATCGTGCACAGCGACCCCGACGCGATGTCGATCGCCCAGTACCTCGCCGAGCAGGGGTTCGCCATCCCCGACGACATGGCCCTGGTCAGCTACGACGACGAGGTGGCCCATCTCGCGGAGCCCGCGATGACCGCTGTCCGCCCGCCCAAGGCCCGGGTCGGCCGGGTCGCGGTCGAGATGATGGTGTCCCGGCTCGTGGAGGGCAAGCGCCGCCCGGCGCAGCGCGTTCTCATCCTGCCGGAGCTGATCCTCCGCGACTCCTCGGTCAAGCGGGCCCGGGCGCTGTAGCGGCGCAGCGGGCAGGCACCTCGGACGGGCGCCCCGGGCGGGCCCCGGAGGCGGCCCGCGCGCCAAGCGCCCGCCAGGAGCGGCCCGCCGGGAGCGACCCACCGGGAGCGGCCCGGCCGACCCGCCGGTGACGTACGGCCGGGGGCCTACGGCCGGTGACGTACCGCCGGGTCGGAGCGGGCCGAGCCGGTCAGGGGGCCGCCGGGGGCAGCTCGACCTCGGTGGTGAGGCCGTCCGGCCAGGTCAGCCGGGCCCGGTGGCCGCCGTCGGGACCCGGGTGGACGGAGACGTCAGGATCGGGGCCGTCCTGGTCGTCCTGGCCGCCACCGTCGAGAGTCACCGCGGCAGCGAGCACCTCGCCGTACGGCACACCGTCCGTGGCCAGCCACGGCGTCGCGGTCCGGGCGCCGAGCGGGCTGTCGTCCTTCCCGGTGGCGACTCCGCCGCGGTGCAGCCCCCGCAGGCCGCGCAGGGACGAACGCAGCGGCGAACGCGCCGACGCGGTGCCCGCTTCGGCGTACGGCCCCGCGCCCGCGGGGCCGGTGCCCACCTGGGTCTCGGGCGGGTTGTCAGCCGCGACCGGCCAGCCGCCCATCCGTACGCAATCCCCGGCCCGGCCCGCCCCCGACTCCGGGGCGTCCACCCTGACGAGCCGGACCTCGACCCCCGCGCGCAGCACCGAGGCGACGGTGACCACAGGCCCCGGCGTCGTCGGCCCGGTCCGGCCGGAGCCGTGGTCGGGCGAGTCGTCGGCGCCGCTGTCGACCCAGCGCACCGGCCCCCGGGAGGCGGCGGCGAGCACACCACCGGGAAGCTCGCGGGCGTACAGGGTCTCGAACCCGGTGCGGTGGCTGGCCCGCCCGGCGTCGTCGAGCAGTACGACCGCGTTGTCGACCGGGTCCGCCGCCGACGCGGCGGCCAGCGGAGGCACGGTGGCGGTGGAGTAGCCGAGCCGCGCGTACAGCGGTGAGTCCGCGCTGGTGTCGCCGGGGCGCGCGTGGTCGGTGCCGTGGTTGAGCACCACCGCGATGCCGTCGCGGCGCCGCGCGGAGACCAGCCAGCCGGGGGCCTCGACCACCCGTGCGACGTCCCCGGTCTCCACCGGCAGCGGGAGTTCCGGATCGGTCCACACGGGGTGGTCCTCGGGCAGCATCAGGCCGAGCATGCCCTTGGCCGCCCAGTACGGCGAGCCGGGCCCGGAGTAGGACTGCCGCATCGTCGGCCAGGCGGCGTACCAGCCGAGGTTGAGCAGTCCGTCCTGGTCGGGGGCTCCCCGGTCGGCGAAGTGCCGGACCATGCCGGAGGCCACCCGCCGCACCAGCCCGGGCGGCTGTCCGCCCGCCCCGGTGACCGCGCCGACCCAGAAGGGCGCCGCGGCGGCGAAGCGGTAGGTGAGACTGCGCCCCTGCAGCAGCGGGGAGCCGTCCGCACCGACCAGGCACACCGCGTCGTCGAGGTAGCGTGCGAGGTCCGCGGCCCAGGTGTCCCGGAGGGCCGGCGGGCACAGGGTGCCGGTGACGTCGAACAGGTGGGTCCACAGCAGCGGGTACAGGTGCAGTGCCCAGCCCGTGTAGTGGTCGTAGGCCCGCTCCTGCCCGTCGCTGAGCCAGCCGCCCGCCCGGCGCATCGAGGCGTGGACGGCCAGGTCCTCCTCGATGTCGCCGGGCGACCACGGTCCGCCGGCCTCCCGCAGGAACGACTCGACGACGATCCTGAACCACACCCAGTTGATGGGCGGATAGTCCTGCCCGACGACGGTCCCCAGCCAGGCGATGACCCGCTCGCGCACCCCGTCGTCGAGCCGGTCCCACAGCCAGGGCTTGGTCAGCTGCAGCACCAGGGCGATGGAGGCGGCCTCGACCTTGGCCTGGCCGAGCCGGTCGGGGCGGGGCCAGGCCTCGGGCGAGTGCGGGTCGGTGCCCGCCGCCAGGCCGCGCGCGTACCGCTCCAGCAGGCCGCCGGGGTCCGCGCCCCGCTCCCCCGCGATGCGGAAGCCGGCGATCAGGAAGGTGCGGGCGAAGCCCTCCAGGCCGTCGGAGGTCGCGCCGCTCTGGCTCGCCGGACCCGGCAGGTCGATCCGGGCTCCCGACGGGGAGGCGTACGGCTGGGTGGCGGCGAGCATCCGGTCGGCGAGCGCGGTCCAGCGCGCCCTGGTCCAGCCGGTGTACGGGGCCAGGTCCCGATCCTCGTCAGGCGGCACGGCTTCCTCCGAAAGGCGGTGGTAGGTGATCGATGGATGGTGTTGCCACCTCACCCCGTGGCATAGTCCCGAGTCAACGATTTCGCACAGAATCGATCAGGAGAGATAATGGGCCTGGTAGAGCCGGTTTCCCCCGCGTACCGCTCCCTCCGGAACCGGCTGGGCCCGGCCCTGCACCCCGCTTCCGCCCCCGGTTCCCGCCCCGATCCGCTGGTCGAACTCCTGCGAGACGCCCCCACGCGGCTGCCCGTCCCCGAGGTCTCCGCGCGCTCGGTGTGGGAGGCGGTGGACGCCGCCACGCGCGAGGGGCTGCTGGACGAGGCCGCCGCCGAACTCCACCGGACCGCACCGGTGCTGACCGCGTCCGACTGGGCCCGGACGTTCCGCGACGGCGTACGGACCGCGTACGAGGACTCCGCCCGGCGGCTGCGCGAGCGGGCGACGCTGTTCGTGCTCGCCGCCACGCTCACCGGTGAGGTGGCGCCGGCCGACGCCCCGCCCGGGGCCGCGCCGTACCTCGACGCCGCGGCCGACGCGCTGATGGCCCTGGCGGAGACCAGCACATGGTGCTGGGCGCCGCACGACCGCTTCGCCACGGCCCGCGGTGAGGTGCTGCCGGACCCGGACGAGCCGTTCGTCGACCTGGGGGCCGCCGAGGTGGCGTCCCTGCTGGCCTGGGCCGACCACGTACTGGGCCCACACCTGGACATCCGGATCCCCGGGCTGCGCAGGCGGCTCCGGCGCGAGGTGGACCTGCGGGTGCTGACGCCGTTCGAGCACACGCGGGACTGGCACTGGATCGGCCTCGACGAGGAGGCCCACAACTGGAATCCCTGGATCCACGGGGCGGTGCTCGCCGCGGCCCTCCTGCTGGCCGAAGACGAGGAACGGCGGGCGCGGCTCGTACGGCTCGTCATCGAGGGCCTGGACCACTACCTCGCGGTGCTCCCCGACGACGGCGGGATCGACGAGGGCGTCGCCTACTGGTGGCAGGGCGCCTGCCGGCTGCTGGAGGCCCTCGACCTGCTCGCCGACGCCGGCGGCGCCGCGCTCGACGCCCGCGACCTGCCCGTATTCGGTCCGCTCAGCAAGTTCCCGCACCGCATGCACCTCGCCGGGGACTGGTACGTCAACGCCGGTGACGCCCCCGCCCGCCTGTGGGCCGACCAGCCCTGGCACGTGCTCTTCCAGTGGGGCGAGCGGCTGGCCGACCCCGACGTCCGCGCGCACGCCCTGGCGTGCGCGCGCGGAGGGCCGGCGGTACGCGCGGTACGGCCCCGGGCGGGACTCGGCCGGGCGCTGGCCGGACTCTGCGACCCCCACTGGCAGCGCGCCCTGGCCACCCCCAGCGGCGGAGACGGCGGCCCCGCCCCCTGGGCGGCACGGGAGACGTGGCTGCCCCGGGTCCAGGTGCTCGTCGCCAGGGAGGCGGCGGGCACGGCCGAGGGGCTGACCCTGGCGGCGAAGGCGGGACACAACGGCGAGCGACACAACCACCTCGACGTGGGCTCGTACTGGGTCGCCCTCGACGGCCGGCCCCTGGTCGTCGATGTCGGCCAGCCCACCTACACCGCGGCCAGCTTCGGACCCGACCGGTACCAGGCGTGGCCCCTGCGCAGCGCCTGGCACAACGTGCCCGAGCCGGGAGCCGCGCAGCAACCGGGCGCCGCCCACCGGGCGGACGACGTACGGGTGGACCTCACCTCCGCCGCTGCCGCCCTCCACGCCGAGCTCGCCGGGGCGTACCCGGCCGGCCTGTTGCGCGGCTGGCGCCGGTCCCTGCGACTGGTACGCGCCACGGCGGGCGCCCCGGCACACGTCCTGGTCGAGGACCACTGGACACCACACCCCGCCGCCCCGGTGCTGCTCCGGCACGTCCTGGCGGGAGACGTCGAACTGGGCGAGGGACGGGCACAGGTCACCGCCGACGGGCACTCGTTGTTGATCACCTGGGACCCGGAGCGCGCCACCCCGGAACTCGAACACCGCCACCTCGACGACCCATTGCTGCGCGAGTCGTGGGGAGAGCAGCTGACCAGGCTCACCCTGACCGTCGCGGCCCCCTCCGCCGGGGAACCGTTCGCAGTCCGGCTGGAGCGGTCACGGTAAGCGTCGCAGACCGCGTCGGGAGAGGCCCTGCTCATCGGTCAGGGCCTCTCCCGACGCGCGCACACCGCGAGAAGTCCGCCGCGGTGCGGTGCCGTACGACGGTCAGCGGCCCAGGGCCTTGGCCAACTGCTCCTTGGTCATGTGCGAGCGGCCCTCGACGCCCCGCTGCTTGGCCTCGTTGTACAGCTGATCGCGCGTCGGCCCCTTCGAGCCGCCGCCCGAACGCTGGCCGCCCCGCTCCGGCGCGGACTTCCGGTCCTGGGTCGAGGTCTTGCTCGCGGACTTCGACTCCCCGGCGCGGGCTCGTTCCTTGTTGACGGTGCGCGCCGCCATCTCCTTGGCACGGCCCGCGGACGCGCCCCGCTTCTCCGCGCCTTCCTTGATGTGCTCGTACTGCCGTTCACGCTTACGGCTGGATCCTGCGGGCATGGTCATCCCTCTTCCTTGCCCCTCGGTTGCTTGCCGCGTCCGGTCTCACGACGTGGCTCGTGAACCTCTGTCTTCAGTTTGCGACGCTCAGAACGTCGAGGTCGGAAACGACATGCTTCGTGTCCCCGCCATTCCCCGCCTCTAACAAGCCCGTGGAAATGCGTGGGTGCCCCCGCCCACGGCCCCACGGCCGGAATGAGCCCCCGTCCGCCACCGCTCCGAACGCGACGGCATGCGACTCCTCCGCATGGGGTACCCGCTCTCCGTCCACGCCCGTGTCCGGCCCCGCACCGTGAAGGAGACCACATGCTGATGGCACACCCGGCGGTCCTGCGCGATCTCATCCGGCAGTACGAAACCCTTCTGGCGCTCAATGCCGACGCGGGCGGCCCGGAAGTGCGGCGGCGCATGGAGGACGTCGCCTACACCCTGTGCATCGCGACCGGCACCCGGGACGTGGACAGCGCCCTCATCGCCGCCCGGCACCGGCTCCCCGGCGCCCGCGTAAAGGACGATTCCCTCGTGGCCAACTGACGCCCGTGGCCAACTGAGGGAAGCCCGTTCCCTTCGAGCGCGCCGTCAGGCGTCCGGGCCGGCCTCCGTGTCACCCTCGGGCTCCGCGGTGATGGCCGGCGTGTCGCTCAGGCCCAGGCGAAGGTGCTCGACGTGGTAGAGCGCCTGGTCGAGGAGTTCGGCGACGTGGTTGTCGTAGAGGGCGTACACCACGGAACGCCCCTTGCGGGTGCCGGTCACCAGACCGAGGTTGCGCAGCAGGCGGAGCTGATGGGAGCAGGCTGACTGCTCCATGCCGACCTCGGCGGCCAGTTCGGTGGCCGCGAGGGGGCCCTCGCGCAGCCGGGCGAGGATCAGCAGCCGGGAGGGGGTGGCCAGGGCCTGCAGGGTGGTGGCGACCCTGGCGGCGCCGGCCGCGTCCAGACGCGCACGAGGGATGGCGCTGGCGGCGGATGCGGCTCCATGACCCATGCGGCCATCGTACGACCTGAATGAATGCATGAATTCTTGTTCATCTATTCCTGTTACGGTGGTGCCGTTGGATGCGATTCCTCCCGCCCGTGAAGGACCACTGCCGCGATGTCGTCCACCCTCACCCGCACGGCCCCTGCCCCCGGCGTTGCCCGCGATGCCGTGGCGCCCAGGCGCCGTACGCGGATCTTCGCCCTCCCCGAGGCCCGCTGGGCGGCGGCCGCGCTGGTGCTGTTCCTGGTCGGGCTGCCGCTGTATCTGCTGGGAGCGCCCAGGTGGGCGTGGGGTCCGCTGTTCGCGCTGGTGTACGCGACCGGCGGCTGGGAGCCTGGGTGGGCAGGGCTTCAGGCGCTCAAGGACAAGACCCTCGATGTGGACCTGCTCATGGTCGTCGCCGCACTCGGCGCGGCGGCCATCGGGCAGGTGCTGGACGGCGCACTGCTGATCGTCATCTTCGCCACCTCCGGCGCGCTGGAGGCCATCGCCACCGCCCGCACCGCCGACTCCGTACGCGGCCTGCTCGACCTCGCCCCGGCCACCGCCACGCGCATCGCCGACGACGGCGGGGAGGAGACGGTGGCCGCCGAGCGGCTGCGCGTGGGCGACACGCTTTTGGTGCGGCCCGGAGAGCGCATCGGCGCCGACGGCCGGGTGCTGGACGGGGCGAGCGACGTCGACCAGGCCACCATCACCGGCGAGCCGCTGCCGGTGGCCAAGGAGACCGGCGACGAGGTGTTCGCCGGCACCCTCAACGGCACCGGCGCGCTACGGGTGAAGGTCGAACGCGACCCGTCGGACTCGGTGATCGCCCGCATCGTCGCCATGGTCGAGGAGGCCGCCGAGACCAAGGCCCCCACCCAGCTGTTCATCGAGAAGGTCGAACAGCGCTACAGCCTCGGCATGGTCGCCGCCACCCTCGCGCTGTTCGCGCTCCCCCTCGTCTTCGGCGCCGCCCTGCAGCCGACCTTGCTGCGGGCGATGACCTTCATGATCGTCGCGTCCCCGTGTGCGGTGGTGCTGGCCACCATGCCCCCGCTGCTGTCGGCGATCGCCAACGCCGGACGCCACGGCGTACTGGTCAAGTCCGCCGTGGTGATGGAACGCCTCGGGCAGATCGACGCCGTCGCTCTCGACAAGACCGGCACGCTCACCGAGGGCACGCCGAAGGTGACGGACATCCGCCCGCTGCCCGCCTCCGGCCTGACCGGGGACGAGTTGCTACGGCTCGCGGCGGCGGCCGAGCACCCCAGCGAGCACCCCTTGGCCCGCGCAATCGTGGACGCCGCCGGTGGCCTGCGCCTCCCGCCCGTTGATGCCTTCAACTCCACGCCCGGCACCGGCGTGACCGCTCGCGTCGACGGCAAGGCTGTCGCGGTCGGCAGCCCGGCCCGGCTCCTGGACGGCCGCACCGACCACCCGGCGGCCGGTCTTGCCGCGCAACTGGAGGGCGAGGACCGTACCGCCGTCCTGGTGTTGGTGGACGGCGCCCCGGTCGGCGTACTGGGCATCGCCGACCGGCTCCGCGACGAGGCCGCCGCCACCGTCACCGCCCTGACCGCGCTCACCGGCACCGCGCCGGTCCTCGTCACCGGCGACAACCCGCGCGCCGCCGCGCGTCTGGCTGACGAGGTCGGCATCGCGGACGTACGGGCGGGACTGCTGCCACAGGACAAGGTTGCCGCGGTGCGGGAGTTGGAAGCCGCCGGGCGAAAGGTCCTGGTCGTCGGCGACGGCGTCAACGACGCCCCAGCTTTGGCCGCCGCCCACACCGGCATCGCCATGGGCCGTACGGGCTCCGACCTCGCGCTGGAGACCGCCGATGCGGTGGTGGTGCGAGACGAGTTGGCCACCATCCCGACTGTCGTCGCGCTCTCCCGCCGCGCCCGGCGGCTTGTGGTGCAGAACCTGGTCATCGCCGGGACCTTCATCACCGGCCTGGTGATCTGGGACCTGGCTGGGACCCTCCCCCTGCCTCTCGGCGTCGCGGGCCACGAGGGGTCCACGGTGATTGTTGGCCTCAACGGTCTGCGGCTGTTGGCCGATGGCGCGTGGCGCCGCGCTCGGGGCTCCGGGGACGCCGGGTAAGCGGGTAAGCCGACGCGCAAGCCGCGAAACCGCCCCCTCGCGCTGTGGCGTGTCAGTATGGAAGGTCTCGACGGCGTGAGGGGGCGTCAGGTGAGCGCACGGATGCGGTGGTTGCTGGCGGGGGTGGGGTCGCTGGTGGTGTTCGGGTTGTTCGTGTGGCTGGGGGAGTTGGTGTTGCCCTGGGATCGGCCAGAGCGCATCGGGACGGGCGCGGGGGCTGGGGCTGTGGTGGCCGGGGTGCTGGTGGCGTGGGTGTCGTCGGCGACTGGGTCCCGGGCTCCGGCGCCGTCCACGCCGCCGTCGCCTGGGACGGGTTCGGGAGGGCCTACGGCCTCCGGGGAGCGGTCGGTGGCTGTGGGGGACAACTCGGGTGTCATCGTGACGGGTGACGGAGGCACGGTTCAGCGGTGAGTGGGGAGAGTGTGCCGTCCGCGTCCGGGGATCGCTCGGTCGCGGTGGGCAGGAATTCCGGGGTAGTCGCGACCGGTGACCACAACCACATCGAGCACCGGACGGTGGTCCTGCCAGCAGGCAGTGTGGGAACCGCTGCCGTGCCGGATGACACCGTTGTACGGGTGAACAACCTACCGACGCCTGACAGCGCGGTGTTCCGGGGCCGGGATGAGGCCCTTGCGGTGCTGATGGCGTTACCGGCGGCCGGGGCGGGGGTGGTCGCGCAGAGCGTGCGGGGGCTGGGCGGGGTCGGCAAGAGCACGCTGGCGCTGCAGCACGCCCGCCGGTTCCTCGCGGCGGGTGGCGGGCCGGTGTGGTGGGTGGACGCCGAGTCGGCGTCCAAGGTGACGGCTGGGCTGGCCGCGATGGCGACGGCGCTGAACCCGGTGCATGCGGGGCTGCCGGTAGACGAGGCGGCCCAGTGGGCGGTGGTCTGGCTGCAGGGCCGTACCGGGTGGCTGCTGGTGCTGGACAACGCCGAGGATCCAGCTGACCTCGACCCGTACCTCGGGCGCCTGACCACCGGACAGGTCGTGATCACCACCCGCCGCGACCTGCCCTGGCGCGACCTGGGCACCCCGCTGCGCCTAAACACCCTCACCCCTGAGGCAGCGGTGGACGTCCTGCGGGACATCACCGGCAGCACGGATGCGGCGGGGCTGGATCGTCTGGCTGATGAGCTTGGCAATCTGCCGCTGGCCTTGCAGCAGGCCGGCGCCTACCTGGCCCAGACCCGCACCCCACCCGGGGACTACCTCGCCCAGCTACGCCAGGACCCGGCCGGGGCCCTGGCCGCCAGCGCCCCGGGAGATCCCCAGCAGCGCACCATAGCCCAGCTGTGGAGCGTCACTTTGAACGCCGTGCAGACGGCCGACCCGCACGCGGTCGATCTGCTGCGCATCCTGGCCTACTGCGCCCCGGGCCCACTGCCCCGCAACGTGCTGGACACCGCGCTGGAGACCCGACGCACCGTCGACCACGCCTTGGGCGTGCTGGCCGCCTACAGCATGATCACCCTCACCGAGACCACCGTCACCGTCCACCGCCTCGTCCAGACGGTCATCCGCGCCACCACACCGCCCACCACGCCGACACTCCCTCCCCGGGGCATCCGCCGACTGTTGCCCCGGCGTACGCCATCTGCACCGCCACACCCGAGCTCCACCGCCCTGGCGCTCCTGAGGGCGGCGATCCCGTCCGCCAGCCCCGAGGATGTCGAGACCTGGCCTGCCTGGCAGACGCTGCTGCCCCACATCCAAGCCGTAGTCAGCTACGACGAGATCGACGACGGCCATCCTGACCTTGCCTTTGTACTGGGAGAGTCCACCTTCCATCTGTGGGCACGTGGCCAGGCCACACAAGCACTGCCGCTGGCAGAGCGGGCGCTGACCATCACCGAAGCAGTCCTCGGCCCCAATCACCCCAACACCGCCACCCGCCTGAACAACCTCGCCGCCACACTCAGCGACCTCGGACGCCACACCGAAGCCCTCTCGCTAAAGGAACGGGCACTGACCATCACCGAGGCAACCCTGGGCCCCAACCACCCCGACACCGCCCTCCGCCTGAACAACCTCGCCGCCACACTCAGCGACCTCGGACGCCACACCGAAGCCCTCTCGCTGGAGGAGCGCGCTCTGGCCATCACCGAGACAGCCCTCGGCCCCAACCATCCCGACACCGCCATCCGCCTGGGCAACCTCGCCGCCACACTCAGCCGCCTGGGACGCCACGCCGACGCCTTGCCGCTTGCGGAACAGGCACTGGCCATCACCGAGACAACCCTCGGCCCCAACCACCCCGACACCGCCCGCTGCCTGAACAACCTCGCCACCACACTCAGCCGCCTCGGACGCCATGCCGACGCTCTACCACTGAAGCAGCAGGCACTGGCCATCACCGAGGCCGCTCTTGGACTCGACCACCCCGACACCGCCCTCCGCCTGGGCAACCTCGCCGCCACACTCAGCGACCTGGGCCGACCCACCGACGCCATGCCTCTTGAGGAACAGGCACTGGCCATCACCGAGACAACCCTCGGCCCCAACCACCCCGACACCGCCCTCCGCCTGGGCAACCTCGCCGCCACACTCAGCCGCCTGGGCCGACCCACCGACGCCATGCCTCTTGAGGAACAGGCACTGGCCATCACCGAGACAACCCTCGGCCCCAACCACCCCGACACCGCCCGCTGCCTGAACAACCTCGCCACCACACTCAGCCGCCTCGGACGCCATGCCGACGCCATACCGCTGGCAGAGCGGGCAGTGGCCATCATCGAGTCAACCCTCGGCCCCGACCACCACATCACCGCCCGACACCTGGACAACCTCGCCATCCTGCGACGCCGTCTCGCGGACGATGGCGGTGATGACGCCTCGGACTGAGCAGTGCGACGGGGCTGCGCTCAGGCCGTGGGCAATTCTCCGGCCCGCACGGCAGCCGTGAACGAGCCCCACGCGGCGGCCGAGAAGACCAGGGCTGGACCTGCCGGGTTCTTGCTGTCCCGGACGGGGACGACACCGCCGGTCGCGGATATGTCAGGCGCGAACTCCACGCACTGGCCTTCGTTACCCCCGCTGTAGCTGGACTTGACCCATGTGGCGCGGGACAGGTCAGGGATGCTGCTCATCCGCTAGTTCCTCCATCACCTTGCGAATCAGGGCAACCGACGCCTCCGGGGAGAGTGCGTCAGCGCGGAGCCGATCATAGGCTGCGGCGCTGTCCTCAACCACGGCCTGCGAGTCGATCACCGACCCGGATACGGGGTTCTCCACGTAGAGAAGGTCCGGGTCATCATCGAACCTCAGCAGAGTGAACGCCATATGCCGGGCCGGGGCTCCCGACGCGTAGGGCAGCACCTGGATGGTGACGTGCGGTGATTCCGCGTCCTGGATCAGGTGAGCCAACTGCGCGCGAAACACTTGGGGCCCACCAACCTTGCGCCTCAAGCACGACTCGTCGATGACACACCACAGGAGCGGCGGAGCGGCGCGCTGCAGCACCTCACGCCGCTTCAGCCGCCGGTCCACCATCGCGTCGACCTTGTCCACGCCCTCCCGAGGGTGCGCAGCCTGGAAGACGGCCCGCGCGTAGTCGGTCGTCTGAAGCAAGCCCATGATGAGAGTGGCCGAGTAGTCCAGGATTCCCGTCGCCTGCCGCTCCAACTGCACGTACGGCACGAACCACGCCGGATAACCGTGCTGGCTGGCCTGCTCTCGGAGCCGCGTGAACATGCCCTGCGTACCGAAGACCCGATCGCAAGCCTCAGCGAACGCCTTACTGGCCAGCCTCTCCCCCGCCTCCACCTTCGCCACGTACTGCTGCCCGTAGTTGGCCTCCAAGCCCAGCTCTCGCTGGCTCATCTTCGCCCGTGTCCGCCAGATCCGCACCTCCCTGCCGAAATACGCGAGCCCGCTTACCGGTTGCTGCTCCTCGCTCGTTTCGCTCATCACATGGACCTCCCTCACCCCAGGCCAACTTGGTGTGCCGCCGCCCCTGTTGGTTGCCGCCCCGCAACGCAACGCTGGGAGTACACACAGTGATTAAAGCCCGCAAGGCACATCCAAGCCAGAAACATCCACCCAAAGTAGCTAACACCGAACAGGTGACCGAATGAACGACCAATGCCCCACCTGCCGCCACTACCGCGCGCTGCGCGAACAGGCCAAGCAAGCCGGGGACTACAGCAAGGCGACCGACTACGAGGTGCTGCGCCGACGCCACCCCACCCACGCCATCCACATGCCTCGGCAGTCTGGAGGGCAGCACGCATGAACACCGGAAGGACTGCCCCCGGCCCGGGCCAGGAGGCGTACGACCCGATCAGCGGCCGCACAGGGGTCGTCCAGGCGATTCATCCCACCACCGAGCTGCTCTTCGACCACAAGATGACCGGAAGCCTCACCGCCTTCCTGCGCCCCGCCCGGGGCGGCGTCGAGTGGACGGCCGATGCAGCCACCCTCCGTTCCCCCACGGAGGCCAAACCCCGGCCGTGAAACCCTGTACCGCGTGACGGACACGACTCCCTACGACAACGACCGCAACGAACTCTCCCGGCCCGCTCTGGCGCGTCTGGTGCTGAGTGACCGCGCCGTCGCCCTGGCCGAGACGGCCGGCACCCTGGCGGTGACCCGGTACGACGCGTACACCGGCCCGGGAGGGCGCGCCAGTGAGGCGCTGACCCTGACGCGGATCGCGGATCGGCTTCTGGCTTACGCCGTGGTGTACGAGCGTGAGCGCGGGAGCAGTTGGGAGGAGATTGCCCAGTACCTGGGCATGGATGCCGCCACGGCGGAGGAGCGCTTCACGCCCGAGATCGAGCGGTGGAACACGGCGTTCGCCGTGCCCTATCGCTTGGACGAGACCGGGCGTAAGCGCATTCCCAACCTGCCGACGGCGGCGTACGACCCCCGGAGTGCCTGCAGACGGCTCGACCTTTGGACGCACGTGCATCTCACCATCGACGACAAACACGCCGTGAGCGACGGTCTGCGTCCGAGCTTCCTACAGGACGAGCAGGACGAGCCCTCCGACATCGACGGGTGGATCTGGCGGCGGAACTTCGCCTCATTCATGGAGTCGCTGTCCCGGTACCTCGACACGGACTGGGACGAGACCGACTGGGACACGGTGGCGCTCCGCCTCGAAGGGACTGATGACAGCGGCCCGGACAACGGCTGGTACACGCACCCGCTGACCGGGGCCTGGCAGTCGGTGGAGGTCCGGTTGGCGAACATCGCGGGCGGCGACAGGCTGTCCGTCGTCGTCGCGGGTGCCGAGTACTCCGAACTGCGCTTGCGGATCGACACCCTGCTCTCCGCCTTCGCCGTCGAGCCCTGAGCGACCGCGCAAGTGACAGCTGGAGCTTGACGTATCTGGTGCTGTTCGAGTCACTAATCGAACCACTAGTTTTTCCTCATGCCACCAGCCTCACCGGCACCATCAGCCGCCCCCGGCTCCTCCTCACCGCGGCTGCCTCCGCTTGCCGCCGCCGCGAGGGCGGCCTGGCTGTGTCTTCGCGAGGCCCGCCCCGTGGTCCAGGTGGTCTTCCTGGCGCGCTTCACCGTGGGGGCCCTCGGGGCCTGGCCCGGCGAGCACTTACCCGTGGCGCAGGTCGCCACCGGCGCGCTCGCCTGGTTCTGCGCCACCGCCTCCGCCTATCTGCTCAACGGCGTGATGGATCTGCCGGAGGACCGGGCCAACGGCTCGCGGCGACCGCTGGCCTCCGGCGCGCTGCCGCCCCGCGCAGCCCGCTGGGCCATCGCCGTCCTGACCGTGACCGCCCTCCTCCTCAGCGTCGTCGACCTGGGGCTTTTTCTTTGTGTGGGCGGAATGCTGTTCCTCGGCTGGGCCTATTCCGCGCCCCCGCTCAGCGCCAAGCGGCGCAGCTGGTCCTCCTCGTTGACGGTGACCGTCACGGGCCTGTGCGCCTATGCGGCCGGGGCGCAGGCCGCGGGCGGGGAACCACGCCCCGGTCTTTGGCTGTTCGCCGCCGTGATGTCGGCGTGGATGGGGCTGGTCGGGGCGTTCGCGAAGGATCTGGGCGACGTCCCCGGGGACCGGGAGGGCGGGCGCCGTACGCTCGCGGTGGTGCGTGGCGAGAAGGCGGCCCGTACGGTCACGGCGGTGTGTGCCCCGGCGGTGGGGCTGGCGTTCGCCGTGGGCGCCCTGCTGTACGACCCACCGCTGCTGGCCGCCGCCGTGGTGCTGTTGTGTGGTGCCGGCTGGATCTCCTGGCTGTGCCGACATCCCGCCCCCGGCCGGGAACGCGCTCCCTACCGCGCCTTCATGGTCTGCCAATACGCCACTCATCTGGCGATCGCGGCCGTCCTTCTCCTCACCTGAAACGGCATCGGGCAGATCCCGCAAACCGGTTGAGCCGCGCCTGGCGCCTCGTTAGCGTGCGCAGTCGGCAGTGCCCATCGGCCGAAGGAGCGTACGGGCTGGTGCACCGGGCATGACAAGAACAGGGTCTTCCCCGCCTCCCCCCACCCCTCTCTCCCCACGGCTCCTTCTCTCCCCCCAAGGCAGGCAGCATGCTGCGCGGCATCGATGTCAGTTCACACCAGAGCACCTTCGACCCGGACGGGCTCGCCTTCGTCTTCATCAAGGCGACCGAGGGCCGCTCGTACATCAACCCACGCCAGTCCTCACAGGCGGCCCGCGCCCGCGAGGCGGGGTGCGTGGTCGGCTTTTACCACTTCCTGTGGCCCGGCAATATCGCGGCGCAGGCCGGCTATTTCGTAGAGAAGTGCGCCTCCCAGTCACATGATCTGCTCGCCGTGGACTGGGAGACCACATCCGAGGGCACCCACGCGAGCAATGCCGAGAAGGACAAGTTCATACGGGAGGTCAAGAAGCTCCGCCCCGGGCACCGGGTGCTGCTCTACTGCAACCGCACCTTCTGGCTGAACATCGACACCACGTCGTACGCCGGGGACGGGCTGTGGATCGCCGACTACGTGAAGGCGGGCGAGCCGCGCATCAAGGCGACGTGGCGGATCCACCAGTACACCGACCACCCGCTGGACAAGGACGTGGCGCGCTTCGACAGCAAGGCCGACCTGCGCGCCTGGGCCCGGAAGGAGTAGCAGGCAGCCGAGGCCGCTGTCGGTGGGTGCACCTACCCTTCCGGTATGAGCTACGCAGACCTGCGCGAACTCCGCAGCGCGCTGACCACCGCGTCGGATATCGCCTTCTCGCTGGACGCCGCGCCCTCGGGGCAGGAGACCGAGCAGCTCACCGACGCCCTGCGCCGGGCGCTCGCCGCGGCGGGCGCGCTGGGGGCGGAGCACGGTGCGACGGGCTGCCCGGAGCATCCGCGCGGCGCCGTCGACCCGCTGTACGGGGACAAGGACGACCCGCTGCCGCCGGGATACGGCCGCTGCCTGCTGTGCAACGACCGCCGGCGGCGGGCGAGCGCACAGCGGCGCGGCGGGCGGTGATCCGCCGGCCGCGCCGCGCATGCGGTTGTTCAGCCGCTGTTTCAGCTGCCGCTCAGCGGCCGTTCTGGGCGGCCCAGAACTCCTCGAAGGAGAGCAGACCGTCGCCGTTCGAGTCATGGGAGTTGATCACGGCCTGGGCGACCGGCTCCGTGACGTACGGGTCTCCCAGCTGAGCCATCACGCTCTTGTACTCGGCCGCGCTGATCAGTCCGTCCCCGTTGAGGTCGTACCGCTCGAACGCTTTCCGCGCCGCCTCGATGTCCGCCACGTGATCCGCCCCTTCTGTGCGCTTGTCTGACCCGCACAGATTAGCGGGCCCCGTCAGGGTACGTCCGAGGCCGGGGCGGCGGCGCCTCAGGCCGCCTTGACCAGATCGATGTAGCGGTCCCAGTCCCAGTACTTGCCGGGGTCGGTGTGGTCGGCGTTGGGGACCTCGTTGTGGCCGATGATGTGGGCCCGGGTCTTGGGCACGCCGTAGCGGTCGCAGACGGCGGCGGTCAGGGCCGCGGAGGAGGCGTACAGCTCGTCCGTGAAGTACTCCGGCTTGTCCACCCAGCCCTCGTGCTCGATGCCGATGCTGCGGTTGTTGTAGTCCCGGTTGCCCGCGTGCCAGGCGACGTCCTTCTCGCGCACGAACTGCCCGATGTAGCCGTCGGCCGAGGCGACCATGTAGTGCGTGGAGACCTGCTTGGCCGGGTCCTGGAAGATCTTCATCGCGTCCTGGAACGTCTCCTGCGTCACATGGATGACGACGAAGTCGATCGGATACGCGGTGGGGCGCTCGGAGACCCGGTAGTTGGAGGTGCTGGCCGGGATCCAGTGGGTGGGTGGGTAGGCGACGGCGGCTCGATCGCGTCTTGCGTCGGCCCGTGCGGGGGTCGTGGCGGCGGTGAGTCCCGCGGCGGCGGCGCCGAGATAGGCGCCGGAGCGCAGCAGGGTACGGCGGGACGGGGTGCGGCCGTGCGTTTCCATGGGGGGTCTCCCGGAATCCATAGCCGTGACAGTGGGGGTGTGACGCGCGTAGCGCGGTTCCATGGTGCGGTGTCGGCAGGGCCATGCCAAGGATTGAGGGGCAAAGAAAGAATTCGCGTCACGGTATGGACCACTGAAAATTCAGCAGCCGGAAAGACGCTATAAAGGAAATTCACAGCCGCTACCCGGCATTAACATGGCGAGTGTCATACCTCACCTTGGATTGGATTGGTGGCGGCAACTGGCCTCTGCGATAGTGAGGCATACGACCCCCATCGACCCGGGCCAGGTCGTTCACCCCTCTGCCACGGATGACACCCCTTTCACCATCCGTGGCGCATACGAAAGAGGCCCCGCGCCGTCGCGATCCGACGGTGGGGGCCTCTTCGGCATATCGCGCCACGCCAGGACGCCCGCGGCACTCTCAGGGTTCGGTCACCCGCATCTCGAACCACGTCGTCTTGCCGCGCGGCAGCAGATCCGCCCCCCACCGCTGGGAGAGCAGGTCCACCAGCATCAGCCCCCGCCCGCTCGTATCGAGGTCGGCCACCGGCATCAGACACGGCAGCCCGCGCGACGGGTCCCGCACCTCCACCCGGATCCAGCCCCGCCGCCGTAGCATCCGCAGCCCGAAGGTACGGGCGCCGGTGTGCCGGACGGCGTTGCCCACCAGTTCGGACACCAGCAGCACGGTGTATTCGGCCAGTTGGGGGGTCAGGCCCCAGTCGCGCAGGACGACGCATTCGGCCAGCCGGCGTGCGGTGCCCGCCGATTCCGGGCGGGAGGGCAGCCGCACCTCGTCGACCGCGGGGTTTCCGAACAGGTCGACCGCCTTGGCGACCGACTCGTCGTCGATGGACGGCACCCGCCGAGCCGCGGCAGTACCGGTGCGCCGCTGCGGCTGCTCCATACCCTCCAAGCCCGCCATGCCCCCCATCATGGCCGCCCGACAGGCCGACCGGGGCCGAACCGTGGGATTCCGAACACCCAAGCCCCAGGCCCCGCAAACCGGCCCCCACATATGCCAGCGGCAGTCAGATATCCCAAATACCCGGCCTGACCAGCGATATCGCGGCGCGTATGCGCGATCACCCAGCGTACCGGAGCGGGTCGTCCAGGGACTCGCGGGTGGCCAAACAAATTCGCTCTCACGGGGCATCGCCCACACGGGGGATCCATCAGGCGGAAACGCGACGGAGCCCCCGCCCCGAACCCCGCCGGAAGCCCGGGCGACGACTGCCGCCGCCCGGGCCACCGCTCACCGGAACTTGGCCTTGCCCGGCCCTTCCTCGACAAAGCTCCGCATCCCGATCTCACGGTCCTCGGTGGCGAACAGCCCCGCGAACCAGCCGCGTTCAATGGCAAGACCGGTCTCCAGGTCGGTCTCCAGACCCGCGTCCACCGCCTCCTTGGCCGCGCGCAGCGCGATCGCCGGACCCCGCGCCAGCCGGGCCGCCCACGCGTGCGCCTGCCCGTAGACCTCCTCCGCCGGTACGACCCGGTCCACGAGCCCGAGCGCCAGCGCCTCGTCCGCCTTCACCTGACGGCCCGTGAAGATGAGGTCCTTGGCGCGGGACGGGCCGATCAGCCGGGCCAGCCGCTGGGTGCCGCCCGCGCCCGGGATCAGGCCGAGCAGGATCTCCGGCTGGCCGAGCTTGGCGTCCTCGGCGGCGATCCGGTAGTCGGCGCACAGCGCCAGCTCGCAGCCGCCGCCGAGGGCGTAGCCGGTGACGGCTGCGACCACGGGTTTGGGGATCCGGGCGACGGCGGTGAAGGAGTCCTGGAGGGCGCGGGACCGGGCCACCATTCCGGCGTGGTCCATGTCCCGCATCTCCTTGATGTCCGCGCCGGCCGCGAACACCTTCTCGCCGCCCCAGATCACCACGGCCCGTACGTCGTCGCGGCCGGTCACCTCCTCGGAGAGCTCCCGCAGCCGGTCCTGCGTGGCGATGTCCAGCGCGTTCATGGGCGGACGGTCCAGCCGGATGGTGCCGACGCCCTCGGCAACCTCGAGGTTCACAGTCATGAGCGCAGGTTAGCGTCCGTTAGCACGCCGTCCACAGCCTCCCCGCGCCTACTGCCCCTCGCCCCTCCTGGCCATCCCTGCCATAACCTGGCACGCCTGCCACACCTGCCGTCCCCGTCAGCCCTCTTGGTCGGCCTTCCACTTCGCCCACGACATGTTCCATCCATTGAGCCCGTTGTCCGGCTGGATGGTGTCGTCGTGCGAGTTCTTCACCACGACCACGTCACCGATGACCGAGTTGCGGAAGAACCAGGCCGCCGGGGTCGATTTGTCGCCGCCGCCCCGCTGGTCGAAGAGACCCACACAGCCGTGGCTGACGTTCGCCGAGCCGAAGGTCGCCTGGCCCGCCCAGTAGTTGCCATGGATGAAGGTGCCTGAGGTGGACAGCCGCATCGCGTGTGGCACGTCCTTGATGTCGTACTCGCCGTCGAAGCCGACCGTCGCGCCGTTCATCCGGGTCACCGGGAGCCGCTCGCTGATGACCATCTTGCCGTTGTACGTCTCGTGGCCGGGCGCGCCGGAGGTGATGGGGAGGGTCTTGATGGTCTTGCCGTCCCGCTTGACCACCATCTTCTTGCTCTTGGCGTCGACCACGGAGACCTGGCTGCGGCCGATGGTGAACTTCACGGTCTTCTTCTGCTCGCCGTACACGCCCGACCGCCCCTCGACGCCGTCGAGGTCCATGCGGAGGGTGACCTTGGTGCCCGGTGCCCAGTACTTCTCGGGCCGGAAGTCCAGCCGGTCGTTGCCGAACCAGTGGCCCTCGATGGGCACCGACGGGGAGGACGAGACCTTGATCCCCCGCTCCACGGCCCCGGGGTCGGTGATGCCCCGGGAGAAGTGGATCGAGACCGGCATACCGACGCCGACCGTCGAGCCGTCCTCCGGTGTGTAGGTCCCGAGGAAGGTCTTCTCGGGGCGGAGCGTGGTGAAGGAGGAGTGCCGGGAAGCGGTCAGCCCCTGGGAGTCCTTGGCGACGGCGTCAACCGTGTAGGTGGTCGCGGAGCTCAGATGCCGGGCGGGCCGCCAGCTGCCGCCGTCCTCGGTGATCTTCCCGTCGATCTCGTTGCCCTTGGGGTCCTTGACCTTGACGGAGGTGAGCTTGCCCTTGTCCGACGTCACCTTGAGCGCCCCATGGGTGTTGACGCCCTTCGCCCCGTCCTTGGGTGTGATCGCCACGACGGCGCGCGAGGTCTTCGGGGCGCCCCCGCCCTTGCCGCCGCCCTCGTTCTTCTTCCCGTCGTCCGATCCGCCGTCCCCGCCACAGGCGGTCACGAACAGCAGCATCCCCCCGGCCAGCAGCGCGAGAAGCCCCCTGCGGCCCCGCGCCGTCAGCGCCCCTGATATCGGCTGCACTCCCACTACGGCTCTCCCCTCCGCCCGCGCCGCGCCCCGCGGCACCCCCGTTGTGTCACGCGCACGCGCGTATTCGACAGGAACTCATACCCACTGAAGCAGGGGGAGTTCGGCCGCGCGCACGCGCGTATGCGACAGGTAATCACACGCCACTGACAGCGGGCTCGCGATCTATGTCACGGTTCAGTCCCAGGTGAGGGGCCCCTGATCCCAGGCACCCCGGGCGAAACGTGAGGGTTGACCCCATCGCGGGCAGAACAGGTGAGAGGGCGGCAGCACTCCGCGCGGCACGGGACGCCGCGCGGGCTCACCCAGGCCGCCCGGCCGTGGGGCTTGGGCCGTGGGGCTTTGCCATCGGCCGGAGCCGCGAACGCCGGAGGAGCCACGTGTCGCACGCAGCCGAACAGAGGAAAGCGCACAACGGGCTGCCGAGGCCGCGCACGCGCGCGGCGGGTATGGAACGGGTCATCGAACCAGACGGCGAACAGGCCGTCGAACCAGGACGGAGCGGCCGCCGCGCGGACTCGGGGCCGCCCGCCGCGCCCGCGGTCCTCGCCGACCCGCACGGCGAGCCGGCCGGGGGCGCACCGGTGTGGCCGGGGAGCGCGCAGCCGCTCGGGGCGCGGGTGCGGACCGGGCCCGGCGGGGTGCCGGGCACCAACTTCGCGCTGTGGGCGCAGGGCGCGGAGGCCGTGGAGGTGTGCCTGTTCGACGACGACGGGACCGAGACCCGCTGCCCGCTCACCGAGCGGACCCATGAGATCTGGCACGGCTTCGTGCCCGGCGTGCTCCCCGGGCGGCGGTACGGATACCGGGTGCACGGCCGCTGGGACCCGTGGACCGGCGCCCGCTGGAACCCGGCCAAGCTGCTGCTCGACCCGTACGCCCGCGCCGTGGACGGCGACTTCGGGGGCGCGGGGGTCGTCCCCCGGGAGTGGCACGGCGCGCTGCCGCCCGAGGTCTACGGCCATGTGCGGGACTGGCCGCAGCAGCACATCGCCGACACCGTGCGCGACGACCGCGACTCGGCTCCGTACGTCCCCAAGGGCGTGGTCGTCGGCGACGACGATCCCGACGGCCCGCCCGACGAGTGGCTCGACGACCGGCGCCCGAAGACCCCCTGGGCCGACACCGTCATCTACGAACTCCATGTGCGCGGCTTCACCAAGCGCCACCCAGGCATCCCGCCCGAACTGCGCGGCACCTACGCCGGGCTCGCGCACCCGGCCGCGATCGAGCACCTCACCCGGCTCGGCGTGACGGCCGTGGAGCTGCTGCCGGTGCACCAGTTCGCGCACGAGGACCATCTGCTCCGGCGCGGCCTGCGCAACTACTGGGGCTACAACTCCATCGGCTACTTCGCGCCGCACGGGGCGTACGCGGCGACCGGCACCCGCGGGGCGCAGGTCGGCGAGTTCCGGCGGATGGTGCGGGCGCTGCACGACGCGGGCGTCGAGGTGATCCTCGACGTGGTCTACAACCACACCGCGGAGAGCGGTGAGCTGGGGCCCACGCTCTCGCTGCGCGGCATCGACAACCGCGGCTACTACCGCCTCCAGCAGGACCCGCGCCGCTACGCCGACTACACGGGCTGCGGCAACACCCTGCACGCGGTGCGGCCCCACGTGCTGCGGCTGATCACGGACTCACTGCGCTACTGGGTGACCGAGATGGGTGTGGACGGCTTCCGCTTCGACCTCGCCGCCGCCCTCGCCCGCTCCGCGAACGACGTGGACATGCTCTCCCCCTTCCTGGCCGTGATCGCCCAGGACCCGGTGCTGCGCCGCGTCAAACTGATCGCCGAGCCGTGGGACGTGGGCTCCGGCGGCTATCAGGTCGGCGCCTTCCCCCCGCTCTGGTCGGAGTGGAACGACCGCTACCGCGACGCGGTGCGCGACTTCTGGCGCGGCGCCCTGCCCGATGTACGCGACCTCGGCACCCGGCTGTCCGGCTCCAGCGACCTGTACGCGTGGAGCGGCCGAAGGCCGTACGCCTCGGTCAACTTCATCACCGCGCACGACGGCTTCACGCTCCGCGACCTGGTGAGCTACGACCGCAAGCACAACGAGGCCAACGGCGAGGGCAACCGCGACGGCACGGGCGACAACCGCTCCTGGAACTGCGGCGCCGAAGGCGAGACCGAGGACGCGGCCGTAGGGGCGCTGCGCCGCCGCCAGCTGCGCAACCTGCTCAGCACGCTGCTGCTGTCCACCGGCGTCCCGATGCTGGTGGCGGGCGATGAGATGGGCCGCACCCAGGGCGGCAACAACAACGCGTACTGCCAGGACAACGAGACCGGCTGGCTGGACTGGACGCTGCTGGACGACCCCGGCTGGCGTTCGCTCACCGACCTCACCGCCCGCCTGATCCACCTGCGCCGCGAGCACCCCGCACTGCGCCGCCGCGCCTTCTTCTCCGGCCGCGCCCAGGGCCCCGACGGGCTGCGCGACCTGGCCTGGTTCACCGCGGGGGGCACGGAGATGACCGAGGGGGACTGGTATGCGCCGACGGCCGCCCTGGGCCTGTACCTGTCCGGCCACGACACCGCGCAGCGCGACGCGCAAGGCGCCCCGATCACCGACGACAGCTTCCTGGTGCTGCTGCACTCGGGCCCCGCGCCGGTGGACTTCACCCTCCCCGGCCCGCCGTGGGCCGCCGCGTACGAACTCCTCGCCGACACCTCGCGGGAGGACCAGAACGCGCCCCCGGGCGCCCGGCATCGCGCCGGCTCACGGATCGAGCTGCCCGGGCGCTCGGTGCTGCTCCTACGCGCCGTCACGGCCGCGGAGGCGGACCAAAAAACCGAGTGAGCGCTGTCGGTGCCGGACCGTAACCTCGGCAGGTGATGGCTGCCACAAATGAACGACTCAGGGAACCGGAGAAGGAACCGGAGACCGGACCGGAGACCGAACCGGAGACCGAGGCTGCCGGGGGCCCGCGCGTGACCGGGCGCGGGCGCTCGGCCACGCGCTCGCTGTCGCGCCTGTGGCCCTATCTGCGGCCCGTCAAAGCGCGCTTCTTCACGGCGGCCGGGGCCGCGGTCGTCGCCTCATGTCTGGGCCTGGTCATCCCGCTCGTGCTCAAGTGGCTGGTGGACGGACCGGTGGCCGACCGGGACCCGGGCGGGGTGTGGCTGGGCGGCGCCCTGCTGCTGGCGCTCGGCGTCGGGGAGGCGGGGCTCTTCGGGATACGGCGCTGGCTGGTGGCCCGGCCGCTGGCCGCCGTGGAGGCCGCGATGCGCGTCGACCTGTACCGGCATCTGCAGCGGCTGCCGGTCTCCTTCCACGACCGCTGGGCGTCCGGGCAGCTGCTCTCGCGCGCGACCACCGACCTGATGCTGCTGCGGATGTTCCTCGCCTTCCCGCTCACCTTTCTGGTGGTCAACGGGGTCACGATCCTCGTCGGGTTCGCCATCCTGCTGGCGCAGGAGTGGACGCTGGGGCTTGTTCTGCTCCTTCCGGCCATCCCGCTGATGATCCTCTGCTCCGTCTTCGAGACGCGCTACGCGGTGGTCGCCCGCTCGGTCCAGGACCAGACGGGCGATCTGACCACGGTCGTCGAGGAGGGGGTCCTCGGCGTCCGTATCGTCAAGGGCTTCGGGCGCCACCGCAGCCAGGCGCGCGCCTTTGGGGCGCTGACGGAGCGGGTCCGCACGACGGAACTGCGCAAGGCGGGCCTGCTGGCCACGATCTGGGCGCTGATCATGACGCTGCCCGAGCTGGCGATCGGCACCGCCCTGGTCCTCGGCACCATGCAGGTCGCCGACGGCGAGCTGTCGGCGGGCGCGCTCGTCGCCTTCCTCTCCACGGCGCTGACGCTGCGCTGGCCGGTGGAGTCGCTGGGCTTCCTGCTGGCGATGAGCCAGGACGCGGCGACCGCGACGGACCGGTTCTTCGAGGTGATGGACGAGCCGACGGCGGAGCAGCCCACAGCACAGCAGCGGTCCGCGCCCCGCGCCGACGCCCTGGAGACCACGCCACGAGACGGGCTGCGCTTCGAGGGTCTGGAGTTCCGGTACGCGGACGCGCCGCCGGGCGCCCCGCCCGTCCTGGCCGGGGTGGACCTGCACATCCGCTCCGGCGAGACGATGGCCCTGGTGGGGGCGACCGGCTCGGGCAAGACCACGCTCACCGCCCTGGTGCCGCGCCTCCTCGAGGCGACGCGCGGCCGGATCACCCTCGACGGGCGGGACATCACCGCCCTCCCCCGGGACGAGCTGCGCGAGCTGGTCGCCATCGCGTTCGAGGAACCCACGCTGTTCTCCGCGACGGCGGGGGAGAACGTCCTGATGGGCGCGTCCGGGGCGGCCGAGGCCGATCTCGTACGGGCGCTCGAGGTGGCCCAGGCCGACTTCGTACACGCCCTGCCGCAGGGCGCCGGCACCCAGGTCGGCGAGCAGGGGCTGAGCCTGTCGGGCGGTCAGCGCCAGCGCCTCGCCCTGGCGCGCGCCGTCGTCGGACAGCCCCGCTTCCTCATCCTCGACGATCCGCTGTCCGCGCTGGACGTGCACACCGAGGCCCTGGTGGAGGCCGCGCTCCGCCAGGTCCTGGCGACGACGACGGCGCTGGTGGTCGCCCACCGCCCGTCCACCGTGCTGCTCGCCGACCGCGTCGCGCTGCTCTCCGGCGGCCGTATCACCGCGGTCGGCACCCACCACCAACTGTTGTGCGACAGCGCGGAGTACCGGTCGCTGATGTCCGGAGACAAGCGGGAGGAGGTCCGATGACCCAGACCACTACCGGCACCGGCGCAGGCACAGACACGGCCGCAGCCGGGGCCGGGGCCGGGGCCGGGGCCGCAGACAAGGCCGGGGCGGCGCCGGACGGCGACCCCTTCGGCCAGGACGTGCTGCCCACCCCGAAGGGCGCCTCCCTCGCACTGCTGCGCTCCCTGCTCTCCCCGCGCCGCGGCCGGGTCTGGGTGGCGGCCGTACTGCTCCTCCTGCAGCAGGCCGCCGTGCAGGCAGGCCCGCTGCTCGTCGCGTACGCCATCGACACCGCCGTGCCCGCCTTCCGCCACGGCGGCCACGGCCCCCTCATCGCGGTCGCCGTCGCCTACCTCGGCTGCGCGCTCGTCTCCGGGGCGCTGCAGTACACCTTCATCCGCACCTCCGCCCGGATCAGCCAGGACGTGCTGCTCGATCTGCGCGGCAGGATCTTCCGCCATGCCCAGGCGCTCAGCGTGGACTTCCACGAGCGCTACACCTCCGGCCGGCTGATCTCGCGCGCCACCACGGACGTCGAGTCGCTGCGCGAACTGCTCAACGAGGGGCTGGAGGAACTGCTCGGCGTCGCCCTCTCCGTCGTCTACATCTCCGCGACACTGCTGTATCTGGACTGGGGCCTGGGCGCCGCGGCCGTGCTCTCCTTCTGGCCGCTGTACCTGCTCGTCCGCTCCTTCCAGCGCCGCTCCATGCGCGTCTACCGCAAGCGGTCCACGGCCATCGCCGCGGTCATCGTCAAGTTCACCGAGACCATGAACGGCATCCGGCCGGTGCAGGCGTTCCGCCGCGAGCGGGTCAACGACGCGCACTTCCACGAGCTCAACCACCGCCATGAGCGGGTGAACGGGGACGCGATCCTGGAGATGGCCCGCTATGTGGTCAGCTCCCGGCTGGTGGCCAACGCGGCGGTGGCCGCGATCGTCCTGTGGGGCGCCTACCGGGTGGCCTCCGAAGACCTGGCGCTGGGCGTCCTCGCCGCGGCCGCGCTCTATCTGCGCAGGCTCTACGACCCCATCGACCGCCTGGGGATGTTCCTGAACTCGTACCAGTCGGCCGCCGCCTCGCTGGAGAAGATCGCGGGCCTGCTCGCCCAGCGGCCCTCCGTGGCCGAGCCCGCCGACCCCAGCCCGCTGCCCCCGCGCTCCTCGGAACTTCCCGGCCGCGAGGTGGTCTTCGACGGCGTGCGCTTCACCTACCGTACGGGCGGCGAGGTGCTGCCCCGCTTCGACCTCACGCTGCCGGCCGGGCAGACGGTGGCCGTGGTGGGCGCGACCGGAGCGGGCAAGTCCACCCTCGCCAAGCTGCTCGCCCGCTTCTACGACCCCACCGGCGGCCGGGTCCTGCTCGACGGCGTGGACCTGCGCGAACTGGCCACGCCTGAGCTGCGCCGCGGCGTGGTGATGGTCACCCAGGAGGCGTTCCTCTTCTCCGGCACGGTCGCCGACAACATCGCCATCGGCCGCCCCGACGCCACCCGCGCCGAGATCGAGCACGCCGCCAAGGCCATCGGCGCGCACGACTTCATCACCGCCCTCCCCGACGGCTACGACACGGACGTGCGCAAGCGCGGCGGGCGCATCTCGGCGGGCCAGCGACAGCTCGTGGCCTTCGCCCGGGCGCTGCTCGCGGACCCGTCGGTGCTGATCCTGGACGAGGCGACCTCCTCGCTCGACATCCCGGGCGAGCGCGCGGTGCAGCGCGCCATGCACACGGTCCTGCACGGCCGCACCGCCGTCGTCATCGCGCACCGCCTGTCGACGGTGGAGATCGCCGACCGGGTGCTGGTGATGGCGGACGGCCGGATCGTCGAGGACGGGTCGCCGGAGCGGCTGATCGCGAGCGAGGGCCGGTTCGCGGCGCTGCACCAGGCGTGGCGGGAGAGCCTGGTGTGATCGCAATCGAGACGGCCTCGGAGGGACGTACGACCTGACTCAGGTCCTGCGCGGGTGGGAACACCCGGAGGAGGTGCCGGAACACACGTGGTGGCTGCCCTGCCAGGCCCCCTGCTGCGCCCGTTCCGGAGCCCGTTCCGTGCCCCGTACGCGCACCACATCAGCGGCGGCCACCCGCGCGGGAGACCAGCAGCACCGCCGCCAGCCCCACAGCGATGAGCACGGCCCCCGCCCCCGACAGCGTGCCCAGGGTGCCGAGCACCGCCACCCCCAGCGCCGAACCCGCCTGCCGGACCCCGTTGAGCGCGCCCTGGCCGGTGGCGGCGAGCTCGGGTGGCGTGGAGACGGCCATCGCGGCGGCGGCGCCGGGGATCGAGAGGGTTCCCGTGGCGGCGAGCGCGAGCTCGGCCGCGACCAGCAGGGCGAGCGGAACGTGGCCGCCACCGCAGAAGGCCAGCAGGACACCGGCCACAACGGTCGCGGACATCCCGGCCAGGAGCACCGGGCGGGCCCCGTAGCGGGTCACCAGCCGGCCGGTGAAGAAGGGCATCACGCACACCGGGAAGGTGAGGGGCAGCGAGGCCAGGCCGGCCTGGAACGGCGAGAGCGCGTACGTGTGCTGCAGCCACAGCGCGAGCATGTACATCCCGCCGAAGTAGCCGAAGCAGGAGACCGCGGCCGCCGCCATCGCGGCCCGCACCCGGCCCAGGGCGAGCAGCGCGGGCGGCAGCACGGGAGCGGCGACGCGGCGCTCCACGACGGCCAGAGCGACCAGCGCACCCAGCGCGACAGCGATCGGAGCCCATGCGTACGGCGAGCCCCAGCCCTCGATGCCCGCCTCGACCAGACCGAAGGTGAGCGCGCCGAGCACGGCGGTGGACAGCAGCAGCCCGGGGCGGTCCAGGGCCCGTACAACGGTCGTCCGGGGAGCCGGAAGGCGGCGGGCGAGCAGCAGGGCGGCGAGCGCGATGGGCGGGTTGACCAGGAACACCAGCCGCCAGCCGCCGAGTTCGACCAGGCCGCCGCCGAGGACGGGCCCCGCGGCGGCGCCGAGGCCGCTCAGCGCGGTCCAGGCGCCGATCGCCCGGGTGCGCCGGGCGGGGTCCGGGTTGAGGTGGATGAGCAGGGCGAGCGAGGCGGGCACCAGCCCGGCGCCGGCCACGCCGAGCAGGGCCCGGCCGACGATCAGCGTGCCCGCGTCGGGCGCGGCGGCGCAGAGCGCGGACAGCGCGGCGAAGGCGGCGAGCGCGGCCCGGTAGACCCGGCGTGCACCCCACCGGTCGGCGAACACCCCTGCGGCGAGCAGCAGTCCGGCGAACACGACGGTGTAGGCGTCGACGGCCCAGGGCAGCGCGGCGGCGGTGGGGTGGAGGGAGCGCTGGAGGTCGGGCACGGCGACGTTGAGGATGGAGGTGTCGAGGAGGACGAGCAGGTTGCCGGCCGCGATCCCGGCGAAGGCGAGGCGGGACCGTGCCGGTGCGGAGACGGCGGCCGGGTGCGCCGCTGTCTCTTGCGCCGCTGCCCTTGGTCCCGCTGTCTCTTGCGCCGCTGTCTTTGGTGTGGTGCCGGTGCGTTCGGTGGTCACGGGGCAACGGTGGCCCGGGGCCCGCACGGCGGGCGACGCCGTGATGTCGATGCCCCCATCGGAAAGTCCGATGGGGGCATGCGATGCTGGCGGCGTGGACACTCGCTATCTGCGTGCCTTCGTCGCCGTCGCCGACCGGGGCGGGATCTCCGCCGCCGCCAAGGAGCTGGGCTACGCCCAGTCCAGCGTGAGCGCCCAGCTCAAGCGGCTGGAGGCGGACCTGGGCGCGGCGGTGCTGGTACGCGCCGGGACGGGCGCCACACTCACCGAGGCCGGGCAGCGCCTGCTGCCGTACGCGCGCGAGGCGCTGGAGCTGGTGGAGCGGATGCGCCGGGCCGCGCTCGGCGACCGGCCCAGGCTGCGGATCGGCTGCCAGGAGTCGCTGGCCCACGTGTGGATGCCCGAGCTGCTGGCGGCGCTGGAGTACGGCGCGGCGGGCCCCGGGTCGGGGGCCGACGTCGAGCTCACGGTATTGAACCGGCAGCGCCTCGAACAGGCCTTCCGTGACGGGGAGTTCGAGGTGACGTTCCAGTACGACAATGGCGCGCGGGTGCTCGGTCCGCACACGGTGGTGGGCCATGACCGCACGGTACTGGTGGCCGCGCCCGGCCACCCGCTGGCAGGACGGGAGCGGGTGACGCCGAAGCAGTTGCTCGGCTACGACTTCCTGGTCGCCGAGCGCGGCTGCACCGCGGAGATGCTGGTGGACCGCTTCGGGCGGGACCTGCTCGCGGGGGCGCGGCTCACGATGGTGCAGGGCTCGCTGTCGGCGCTGCTGCGGCTGACCGGACACGGACACGGCGTCTCGCTGCTGCCGCGGCTGGCGGCCCTGCGGGAGCTGGAGCAGGGCGAACTGGTCGAGCTCCGACTCACAGAACCCCTCCGTCCCGTCAGCATCGTCGCCCAGTGGCACCCACGCCCCGGCCTCGCCGAGCGCTCCCTGCACGCCGTTCTCGACCTGGCCCGCCGCGCCGATCCGCTGGACGAGCGCCCGTGCTTCGACAGCCCCGCCGCATCCACCCGACTCGCCTCATCCGCCTGATCCACGCGGGGCCCGCGCGCCCCGCGGCTCACTCCCCGACGGTGCCGTCGGCCAACTCGCGCACGACGTCGAGCTGCCCGGCGTGCCGGGCGTACTCCTGCAGCAGATGGAAGAGGATCCAGCCGAGTGTCGGGGCCTCGGCCTCTGTGGCGAATCGACCGCCGGTGGGCGCCCGGCGGCCGAGCGGCACATCCGCCACGGCCCGCCGCGACCAGGCGCATTGCTCCTCGAACCGCGCCCGGACCTCCCGTGGCGACATGTCGTCGGGGACGTGCCAGCGGTCGTCGGGACCCCGGTCGCCCCAGGGCGACTCCACCGGCTCACCCAGGAACCCCCAGCGCAGCCAGCGCCGTTCGACGTGGGTGAGGTGGTGGAGCAGCTCCAAGGGGGTCCAGCCGGACGGCAGTCGGGAGGTACGAAGCTCGCTCTCGCTGAGCCCGTCGAGCTTATGGAGCACGACGCTCCGGTAGTAGTCGAGATACGCGTCGAGCATCTCGCGGGTGTCGGCGAGCGAGTACGGCGGTTCGTCAATGGGGTTGACGGGGTCGACGGGGTTCATGGGATATGTGGAAGTCGGCATGTCACGATGCTACGGACGGCTCCCCATCCGAAATGTGAACGCCCGCCATTTGTCAACGAACGCTTTCCGGTCAAGTTTTTGTCGCGCTCCTGACAGGACTAGTCCACCGATGACACTCTTCCCTCGGTCGGCGCACAGCTCCCCCACAGCTGTCGGCTGAGCTTCGACACGGTCGGCACCCGCATTCGCACCTTCCCCCCATGCGTTCTGCCTCGCCATGCCCGGGCGGCCTCACCTGGCCGTCCGGTCGTACCCGGTCGCGCCACCGCGCGGCCAGCGCAGAAGGAGTCAATGTGAGATCGACCTCCCAACGCCCCGACAGACCCCACAGACCCCTCTCCCCCCGCCGACGCGCCGCAGCGAGCGGCGCCCTGGTCGCCGCGGCGGCCATGCTCGCCGTCGGGATGCAGACCGGCCCCGCGGCCGCCCGCCCGGACGCCTCCCCGAACGCCTCCGCCCCGGCCGCCGGCACCGTCTTCGCCAAGCCGGACCCCGACGCCCTGCCGGTGGCCCTCTCCCCCGCGCGGCGCGCCGAGCTGATCCGCGAAGCCGACGCCTCGAAGTCCGCCACCGCCAAGGCTCTCGGCCTCGGCGCCAAGGAGAAGCTGGTCGTACGGGACGTCACCAAGGACGCCGACGGCACCGTCCACACCCGCTACGAGCGCACCTACGCCGGCTTGCCCGTCCTCGGCGGCGACCTGGTCGTCGAGGAGGCCAGGAGCGGCGCCGTGCGGTCGGTCGCCAAGGCGACCAAGGCGCAGGTGAAGGTCGCCTCCACGACCGCCGCCGTCGCGCCCGCCACCGCTCGGAAGACGGCGGTGAAGGCGGCGGACGCGCAGGGTTCACGCAAGACGGAGGCCGAGCGGGCGCCGCGCAAGGTGATCTGGGCGGCGAAGGGCACGCCCACGCTCGCGTACGAGACGGTCGTCGGCGGCCTCCAGGAGGACGGCACGCCGAACGAACTGCACGTCATCACCGACGCGAACTCCGGCGCCAAGCTCTTCGAGTTCCAGGGCGTCAAGGAGGGCACCGGCAACAGCCAGTACAGCGGGCAGGTCACCCTCGGCACCTCGGGCAGTTCGGGCTCGTACAACCTGACCGACGGCGGCCGTGGCGGCCACAAGACGTACAACCTCAACCGCGGCACCTCGGGGACGGGCACGCTCTTCACCGACGCCGACGACGTATGGGGCAACGGGACGACCGGCGACGCCGCGACCGCCGGTGTGGACGCACACTACGGCGCCGCTCTGACCTGGGACTACTACAAGAACGTGCACGGCCGCACCGGCATCCGGGGCGACGGCGTCGCGGCGTACTCCCGGGTGCACTACAGCAGCAACTACGTCAACGCGTTCTGGCAGGACTCCTGCTTCTGCATGACGTACGGCGACGGCTCCGGCAACGCCGACCCGCTCACCTCGATCGACGTGGCGGCCCACGAGATGACCCACGGCGTCACCGCCGCGACCGCCAACCTCACCTACAGCGGTGAGTCCGGCGGCCTCAACGAGGGCACCTCGGACATCTTCGCCGCCGCGGTCGAGTTCAGCGCCAACAACGCGAGCGACGTGGGCGACTACCTGGTCGGCGAGAAGATCGACATCAACGGCGACGGCACCCCGCTGCGCTACATGGACAAGCCCAGCAAGGACGGCGCGTCCAAGGACAGCTGGTACTCCGGTGTCGGCAACGTCGATGTGCACTACTCCTCCGGCATCGCCAACCACTTCTTCTACCTGCTGTCCGAGGGCAGCGGCGCCAAGGTGATCAACGGCGTCAGCTACGACAGCCCGACCTACGACAACCTGCCGGTCCCCGGCATCGGCCGGGCCAACGCCGAGAAGATCTGGTTCAAGGCGCTGACCCAGCGCATGACGTCCAACACCAACTACGCGGGGGCGCGGGACGCCACGCTGTGGGCGGCGAGCGAGCTGTTCGGCCAGGCCAGCCCCCAGTACAACACGGTGGCCAACACCTGGGCCGCGGTCAACGTCGGGTCCCGGATCGTCGAGGGCGTCTCCATCACCGCGCCCGGCAACCAGACCAGCATCGTCGGCCAGGCCGTCAGCCTGCAGATCGCGGCGACCAGCTCCAACCCGGGCGCGCTCAGCTACTCCGCCACCGGGCTGCCCGCCGGGCTGTCGATCGACTCCTCGACCGGCCTGATCTCCGGCGCCCCGACCACGCTCGGATCCGGCACGGTGACGGTCACCGTGACCGACTCGACCGGCAAGTCGGCCACGATCTCCTTCACCTGGACCGTGAACACCACCGGCGGCAACGTCTTCGAGAACACCGCGGACGTCGCCATCCCGGACGCCGGGAACGCGGTCACCTCCTCGCTCACGGTGAGCCGGGCCGGCAACGCGCCGTCCAACCTTCAGGTGGGCGTGGACATCGTGCACACCTACCGCGGTGACCTGGTGATCGACCTGGTGGCGCCGGACGGTACGGCCTACCGGCTGAAGAACTCCAGCTCCCTGGACTCGGCGGACAACGTGAAGACCACGTACACCATCGACGCCTCGTCCGAACTCGCCGTCGGCACCTGGAAGCTGCGGGTGCAGGACGTCTACGCACAGGACACGGGCTACATCAACAGCTGGAAGCTCACGTTCTGACGTTCTGAGGGTTCTGAACGACGCACACATCCGGATGAGGCGCTGAACCAACTCTCCGGCCAGCAGACAGGCGCCGCCAGGGGTGACTCCGACTCCCCCTGGCGGCGCCTACTCATTGCCGCTCACTCATCCTCAACTCTGGTCCGCATACCGGAACTTGATCAACATGAAACGAACATTTTCCCGCCCACCTGGCCCGAAGTCCGTGACATGTACGCGCCTTGTATGACAGTCTGCCCAACGCGATCGCACCCGTACCTCTTGTTCAGGCCCGGGCGGCACTTCCCCGCTGCCCGGGCCTGACCCCCCACAGCAATGAGGAGTTCGCGTGAGCAAGACCTCGAACCTGCCCGTTTCCCCCGCACATTCCCCTGCCCGCAGGAAGCGCCGCACGGCGGCCGCCGCCGGTGCCGCGGTCGCGGCGGCGGCGCTGCTGGCCACCGGCGTCACCACGGGCCAGGCCGGCGCGGCCACCACGAGCACCGACACCAAGGCGGGCGCGCGGCCCGCCCTCCTCACCGCCTCGGCCCGCGCGGAACTGCTGCGCGACGCCGACGCCACCAAGGCCGCCACCGCCAAGGCGCTGGGCCTCGGCGCCAAGGAGAAGCTCGTCGTCAAGGACGTCATCAAGGACGCCGACGGCACCGTCCACACCCGCTACGAGCGCACCTACGCCGGCCTGCCCGTCCTCGGCGGCGACCTGGTCGTCCACGAGTCCGCGGGCGGCGCGGTCAAGGGCGTCACCAAGGCCGTCAAGGCCACCCTCGCGGTCCCCTCCACCACCGCCAAGGTGACCCCGGCCTCCGCCGAGCGGGCCGCGGTGCGGCGCGCCCAGGCGGACGACGCCCGCCGGGCGGCGGCCGACGGCGCCCCGCGCAAGGTGATCTGGGCCGCCACCGGCAAGCCCGTCCTGGCGTACGAGACCGTCGTCGGCGGCGTACAGAAGGACGGCACCCCCAACCAGCTGCACGTCATCACCGACGCGAGCACCGGCGCCAAGCTGTACGAGTACCAGGGCATCGAGACCGGCAGCGGCAAGAGCCAGTACAGCGGCACGGTGGACCTCGGCACCTCCAAGGAAGGCAGCGGCTACACCCTCACCGACGCCGACCGCGGCGGCCACCGGACCACCGACCTCAAGAACGCGGAGTCCGGCGAGGGCGCGGCCTTCACGGACGACGACGACACCTGGGGCACCGGAAAGCCGGACGACACGCAGACCGCGGCCGTCGACGCCCACTACGGCGCCGCCCTCACCTGGGACTACTACAAGAACGTGCACGGCCGCGACGGCATCGCGGGCGACGGCAAGGGCGCGTACTCCCGGGTGCATTACGGCCACGACTACGTCAACGCCTTTTGGGACGACAGCTGCTTCTGCATGACGTACGGCGACGGCGAAGGCGACAAGGCCCCGCTCACCTCGATCGACGTCGCGGCCCACGAGATGACCCACGGCGTCACCTCGGCCACCGCCAACCTCCAGTACAGCGGCGAATCGGGCGGCCTCAACGAGGGCACCTCCGACATCTTCGCCGCGGCCGTCGAGTTCAACGCGAAGAACGACAGCGACCCCGGCGACTACCTGGTCGGCGAGAAGATCGACATCAACGGCGACGGCACCCCGCTGCGCTACATGGACAAGCCCAGCAAGGACGGCGGCTCCGCGGACAACTGGTCGGACTCCGTGGGCGACTTGGACGTCCACTACTCCTCCGGCGTCGCCAACCACTTCTTCTACCTGCTGTCCGAGGGCAGCGGCGCCAAGGAGGTGGGCGGCGTCAAGTACGACAGCCCGACCGCGGACGGCTCCAAGGTCGAGGGCATCGGCCGCGACAAGGCCGAGAAGATCTGGTTCAAGGCGCTGACCACGTACTTCACCTCCACCACCGACTACCACGCCGCGCGCGAGGCCACGCTGAAGGCCGCGAGCGACCTGTACGGGGCGGACAGCGCCGAGTACAAGGGCGTGAATTCGGCGTGGGCCGGAGTGAACGTCAAGCCGTAAAAACGCATCAAACGAAGTGCACCACCTAGCCGGTGTCCGGGTCCCGTTCCCGGGCACCGGCTACGTTTCCGCACTTTGTTCGGCCGGGTGGCCACTTCGGCACCCGCCACCCCACAGCAACAGGAGACAACGTGACGCAAGGCTCGACCTCCGGCAGATCCAGCGCCTCCCGCATAGCCCGCGCCACCACGCACAAGCGCTCCCGTACCGTCGTCGCCGCGGGGGCGGCGACGCTCGCCGGAGCCCTCATCGCGGCCGGCGCCACCTCCGGCACCGCGGGCGCGGCCACCCCGCCGCCCACCGCGACGGGCGCCCCGTCCATCGCCCTCTCGCCGTCCGTCCGCGCCGAGTTGCTGCGCGAGGCCGACGCCGCCACCTCCGGCACCGCCCGGTCCCTCGGGCTCGGCGCCAAGGAGAAGCTGGTCGTACGGGACGTCATCAAGGACGCCGACGGCACCGTCCACACCCGCTACGAGCGCACCTACGACGGCCTGCCCGTCCTCGGCGGCGACCTGGTCGTCCACACGTCGCCGAGCGGCGCGACCGAGGAAGTCACCAAAGCCACCGACGCCACCATCAAGGTCGCCGACACCAAGGCCGCGATCGCCCCGTCCGGCGCCGAGCGGACCGCCGTAGGCGCCGCGAAGGCCGAGGCCGGCGACAAGGCCGACACCTCCGCCACCCCCCGCAAGGTCATCTGGGCCGCCGACGGCAAGCCCGTCCTCGCGTACGAGACCGTGGTCGGCGGCTTCCAGGACGACGGCACCCCCAGCAAGCTGCACGTCATCACCGACGCCGACACCGGCAAGAAGCTGTACCAGTTCCAGGCCGTCCAGAACGGCACCGGCACCGGCCAGCACAACGGCAAGGTCACCCTCGGCACCGCCAAGAGCGGCACCCAGTACCTGCTCAAGGACACCGCGCGCGGCGGCCACATGACCTACAACCTCAAGCACGCCGAGGACGGCAAGGGGTCGAAGTTCCTGGACGCCAACGACGTCTGGGGCAACGGCAAGCCGACCATCGCGCAGACCGCCGCCGTCGACGCCCACTACGGCGCGGCCATGACCTGGGACTACTACAAGAAGGTCCTGGGCCGCAACGGCATCAAGAACAACGGCAAGGCCGCCTACTCGCGCGTCCACTTCAGCAACGAGTACGTCAACGCCTTCTGGGACGACGACTGCTTCTGCATGACGTACGGCGACGGCGAAGGCAACAAGAAGCCGCTCACCTCGCTCGACGTCGCCGGCCACGAGATGAGCCACGGCCTCACCGCCGCCACCGCGAAGCTCGAGTACAGCGGCGAGGCGGGCGGCCTCAACGAGGCCACCTCCGACATCTTCGGCACGGCCGTCGAGTTCTACGCCAAGAACCCGAAGGACGTCGGCGACTACCTCATGGGCGAGAAGATCGACATCAACGGGGACGGCACCCCACTGCGCTACATGGACAAGCCCAGCAAGGACGGGCTGTCCTACGACTACTGGTCCAGCAGCATCGCCGAGGACGACCCGCACTTCACCTCCGGGCCCGCCAACCACTTCTTCTACCTGCTCTCCGAGGGCAGCGGCCGCAAGGTCATCAACGGCGTGACCTACAACAGCCCGACCAAGGACGGCCGCACCGTCAAGGGCATCGGCCGTGCCAAGGCCGAGAAGATCTGGTACAAGGCGCTCACCACGTACATGACCTCGACCACCAACTACGCCAAGGCGCGCACCGCGACGCTCAAGGCGGCGAAGGCCCTGTACGGCGGGACCAGCGTCGAGTACAAGGCGGTCGACAACGCCTGGGGCGGCATCAACGTGCGGTGACGCACTGAGCCCTGCGCACTGATACGCCGTGGGCCGGGCGGGCGCACTGCCCGCCCGGCCTACGGGCGCCTCATGGCCCCAGAGCCCGCACGGCCTGGGTGGCCCAGTCGGCCACCGGCGTCAGGCTCTGGGGCGCGGGCCAGCCGTTGGTCACCGCGAGCAGCTCCCCATAGCGCTCCCTGCGCGGGTCGTTCAGGCCCTCCAGCCGGGCCAGCAGCCGAGCCCGCAGCGCGGCGTCGTCCGCCCGACCGGCCTCGTCCGATCGGCCGACAAGTCGCGCGTAGTGTCCCGCGAGCGTCCCGACGATCGCCTCGGCCCCCGGCTCCACCCCGGCCGCCAGGGCCGGCCCGACCCACCTCGGGTGTCATCGAGCGCCTGACGGCCGTGAATTCCGGATCCCCCGCCAGCCCTCCGAAAGAGGCGTCCAGGAAATCACCGATCACATGCCGACGCTCGTCCTCGGAGAGCCTGGCCAACGTATGCATGAGTTCCATCTCCTCAGGGCTCGCCCCACGCTCCGCCACCGCCGTCAGCACCGCCCGCCGCAACCGCAGCAGGCGAATCTGCACCTCCAACGCCTCCGCATGCGCCGCCGCGACCTCCGAGAGCGAGACCTCCCGGTCCACGACCCTTTGGATCGTCGCGAGGTCCAGCCCCAGGTCACGCAGCGTCCGCACGAGGTCCAGGCGGGCGGCGGCAGCCACGTCGTACAGCCGGTATCCGGCCGGGCTGCGGTCCGTCGGCGCCACGAGCCCGCGATCGGAGTAGAACCGTATGGTCTTGACCGTGAGCCCGGTCCGCCGGGCCAGCTGACCGATCGAGTAGAGCGTGCCGCCGTCCATGGCCCTACCTTCGCGTCTCCCCCTACGGGAGACTCAACCCCACCCCCGTGGGCCTGCCGCCACGGGCACGGATCTCCGGCCGGGCCCGGTGCGGGCTGCGAAAAACTCTGGCGAGCCCGGAACCTCGCGGACGACCATGGAACGCATGAGTGACCAACCCGCACGATGGACCAGGGCAACCGTCTACCCCGACATGTGGGCCGACCCGGACGACGACCCCCGCAACAGCGAGGGAAACAGTCCGGACGGCGAGCTTGCGACGCTGCAGGACTTCCTGACGAACTACCGCTTGACCTTGCGGATGAAGTGCGAGGGTCTGGATGCGGAGCAACTGGCCCGTCGGTCGGTTCCGCCGTCGACGATGTCGCTGCTCGGCCTGGTCCGTCACCTCGCCGAGACGGAACGGGACTGGCGCAACTGGATCAGCGACGACGATCCGCTGCCGAAGCTGTACGGCGAGCGTGACGCGGACTTCGACAACGCTGTCGCCGAGCAGGCCGAGGTCGACGCCGCGTATGCCGCTCTGGAGCGCGAGCAGGCCGCGACCGACGCCGCGCTGGCCGAGCACCCGGATCTGGGCGAGCGTTTGGGGAAGGACGGAATCGTGGTCCGGGAGCTGATGGTGCACAGGATCGAGGAGTATGCCCGTCACTGCGGGCACGCCGACCTGTTGCGCGAGCGCATCGACGGAAGGGTGGGTCAGTAGGGCAGCCCCATGCATCACCGCCTTGCATGCGGTGGGTTCCTCGCCCGGCGGTCAGCTGTAGAAGTTGCGCTGCCAGCGGTGGTTGGCGAGTACGGCCAGCTGGTCGGCGGTCAGCGGACGCCCGTCGCTCAAGGCCGTGTTGCGCTCGACGTTGCGTACGGTGCGCATCCCGGGGATGACGGTGGACACCGCCGGGGAGCTGAGTACGAACCGCAGCGCGGTCTCGGCGATCTCGTCGGGGGCGATGCCGAGGTCGGCGACGATCGCGGACACCCGCTGTTCGACCTGGGCCGGACGGTCGTCGCGGAAGTAGTGGTTGCGGAAGTCGCCCTCGGGGAATGTCGAGTCGGCGGTGATACGGCCGGTGAGTCCGCCTTCGTCGAGCGCCACCCGCACGATGACACCGACGCCGTGCTCCGCGCAGGCGGGCAGCAGCGCTTCGGCGGGCGCCTGGTCGAAGATGTTGTAGATGACCTGCACGCTGTCCACGGCGCCACTGGCGATGAGCGCGAGGGCGTTGTCCGGCTGGTGGTCGTTGATGGAGACGCCGAACAGCCGGATCTTCCCCTCCTGCTTCAGCTCGGCGATCGTCTCCAGCCAGTCGCCGCGGTCGACCCACTCGTCGCTCCAGACGTGGAACTGCAGCACGTCGAAGTGGTCCAGGCCGCTGACGCGCAGGCTGGTCTCCACACTTTCGCGGATGTGCGCGCCGGGGAAGGTCTCGGCCGGGTCCAGGCCGTCGGGGGCCGGCCAGACGCGGTTCTTCGGGGGGACTTTGGTCGCGACGAACACCTCGTCGCCGGAGATGGCCCGCTCGCGGACGACCCGGCCGACGATCCGCTCGCTCTCGCCGTAGCCTCGGGCGGTGTCGATGAAGTTCACGCCGAGGTCGATGGCGCGGTGCAGGGCGCGTACGGATTCGTCCTCGGTGGCCCCCACCCAGTTGGACTCGCCGATGCCCCAGGCACCGTAGCCGATCTCGGACACGGACAATCCGCTGCGGCCCAGTTCGCGGTAGTGCATCTTTCCTCATTCCTCCGTCCGGGGGGTACTACTCCTTGCGGCCGGTCGCGGCGACGGTGACGCCGAGACCGATCATGGCGAGCCCGCCGGCCCCGCCGACCATGGACAGCCGCTGCGGTGAGCGGGCGAACCAGCCGCGTGCGGTGGCGGCGGCGAGGCCCCAGACGCTATCGGAGGCCACGGCGATGATGTTGAAGACGAGGCCGAGCAGCAGCATCTGCAGTGCGACGTGCCCCTGGTCGCGGTCGACGAACTGGGGCAGTACGGCGGCGAAGAACACGATGGTCTTGGGGTTGGCCACGCCGACCGCGAACCCCTCCCAGAACGTGCGAAGGGCGCCCTGCCGCACCGGGCCCTCCCCGCTGAACGCGGCACGCAGCGAGCCCCGCTGCCGCACCGCCTTGACCCCCAGGTACACCAGGTACGCGGCGCCCACCAGCTTCAGCGCCGTGAAGACGAGAACCGAGCGCTCCACGAGGGAGCCGACCCCCAGCGCCACGGCCACCACGAGCACATACGCGCCGACGGTGTTCCCCATGACGGTGGTCAGCGCGGCCCGGCGCCCCTGGGCCAACGCCCGACCGACCACGAACAGCACGCTGGGGCCGGGGATCACGATCAGCAGGAAGGACATGGCCGCGAAGGCGAGGAGACGGTCGGTGGGCACCATGCGGCACATACAAACACGAACACCGGCCACCGCCGTAGCGCTTTTCCGCACGCGGGCCAGGGGCTCCCGGCTCAACAGTCCGCGCGCCGAATCGAACGGCCGTCCTTCGGCCATACCGTGACGTATCAATCCGGTCCCGGAGCAGTCCCGGACCGGTCCCGGGAGATCGGCGGGCGAGTTGATCCCCCGATAGTGGGATACAACTGTCTTGGGAGAGTTCCGACGTGTGCTCGGCTGCCGGTGAGGTCACCGTTCGAGGCCGGAGTCGGCGGTCAGGGATCACAGGGGGAACGGGATGGCTGAGCAATCCGTACTGGCGAACCTCCACTTCGGGCGGGAAGACGCCGAGCGTGATGTGACCGACGGGCTGCTGCTGCGGGGCGGCTTTCTGGCGACGGCGGCTACACGGGCGGCGATGTCCGGGCGGAAGATGCTGATCATCGGGCGCAAGGGCAGTGGCAAGAGCGCCATTTGCATGCGTCTGATGGTGGACGGGGTGCACGACGGCGGAAAGGTTCTGATCACGCCGGACGACGCGGCCGGGGACGAGATCCGGCGGTTCGAGCTGCAAGGGCTGCCCGCAGATTCGGCGAAGGCGCTGATCTGGCGGTACCTGTTCGCCGTTCACGCCGCGCGGCATCTGGTGGAGCACGCCAAGGCCGGGCACGGGCGGAAGCCCGACTCGGTGAAGGCGCTCCACCGCTTCCTGAAGCAGAACGACGAGCTGCCCGGCGACCGGCTGGGCGATCGGCTGGCGCAGGGGGCCCGGGGGTTGCAGACGGCGCTGTCGCTGGAGGCGTTCGGCTTCAAGGCGGGGGTGGAGCTGGCGCACTCGCCGTCGGAGGGGGCGCGGGCGGCGCGACAGCTGGAGGTCGTCGAAAAGGGGGTGGCGCAGGCATTCGCCGACCTCGGCTGCGCGGGGGCGCACGGGCCGTTACTGCTCCTGGTCGATCAGCTGGAACAAGTGTGGTCCGCGGAGCCGGACAGCAATTCGATGGTGATCGGGCTGCTGCTGGCGGCCAAGCACGCCGCGGGGCTGTACGGGCGGGCGGTGCGCTGTCTGCTGTTCCTTCGCGCGGACATCTACGACTCGCTGTCGTTCGGAGAAGGGGACAAGTTCCACGGGGACGAGCTGCGGATCGCATGGGTGGACCAGGCCCTGAAAGAGCTCGTCCTGGCCCGCGCTCGGGCCTCGGCCGGCGCCGGGCTCACGGAGGACCGGCTGTGGAGGGAGATCTTCCCGGAGACCGTGCGGGGGGAGGAGACCCCGGCGTATCTGTTCAGTCGCTGTCTGCCTCGGCCGCGCGACATCATCCAGTTCCTCAACCTCTGCCAGGAGACCGCCTGGCTGACCCACGGCCGTGACCGGATCACGGAGGCCGACGTCCTCCAGTCCAGCCTGCAGTTCTCCGCCTGGAAGCTGAAGGACCTGGCCCTGGAGTATCTGGTCGCCCACCCCTTCCTCGAACGGCTCTTCCCGCTGTTCCAGAACACCGGGTATGTGGTGACACGCGCCGCGCTCGGCGGCCGCTTCGAGCAGGCCGCGGGGACGCTGCACCGGCTGTTCCCCGCGTACGCCGAGGCGCTGACGCTGTCCGGCGTCATCGACATCCTGTACGGAGTGGGCTTCCTCGGTGTGCGGCGCGGCAGCGACGTGGTGTTCGCGGGCGGCGGCGAGCTTCCCGTACAGCCCCACGAGCCGGAATTCCATGTCCATCCGTGCTTCCGGGAGGCACTGGGCGCCACCAGCGCGATCGACCTCCGCCGCTATGAGCCGGTGGTGGTCGGCGACCGCATCGCATCGGGCAACGTCGGCCCCGGCGTGCGGGGGGCGACGGTCGTCAGCCGTGACTACCGGCTGCTGGGGGAGCTGGCACGCTCCTGCCACTCGATCCTCGCTCAGGTCGGCCGCGCGGTCGGGCTGGCGCAGGGCGCCCGGGACGAGATCACTCAGCAGATCGGCCGGGTCCTGAACGACGCCGACCCCGCGAACGGCGGAAGGCCCGTCGACCCTGAAGACCGCGTCCTCACCGCGGCCCACTACTTCATCACCCTCGCTACCCAGCTGCGCGTCAGCGGCCTCGACGACACCGCGGGGGCCGGGGGCGTCGCATACCGGATCGAGGACGAGGCCCGCCGGCTGCGGAGGCTGGCAGGCGGCTCCTTCGGAAGTTCGGCCCACTCGGCCGGCGTCTGACCGACGTGTGGCGAAGACACTGACGGTGGGTTACGGGCACGCCAAGGCCCGCGGTCCGCCCACGGGAGAGGACAAAAGTGCAGGACACACTGCTCGCCGGACGGTTCCGGATCGGGGATCGAGTGGGCTCCGGCGGTATGGGCGAAGTCTGGTCCGCGCTGGACGAACGGATGCAGCGCGAGGTGGCGGTCAAGCTCGTCCAGGCGCTGCCATCCATGGGCGAGGTGGAAACACAGATCAGATTTCGGCGTGAGGTACAGCTGGCAGGACGTCTCTCACACCGGAACATCGTCACGGTCCACGACTGGGGCGAGGTGACGGTCGGCGGGCGCCAAACCCTCTACCTGGTGATGGAGCTCGTCTCCGGGGTCTCGCTCCGCCAGCGGCTCAAGGAATCCGTCCCGCACTGGACGCTTGCCGCCGGATGGGCCGGGCAGATCGCCCAGGGGCTGCATGCCGCGCACCGCGCCAGCGTGGTCCACCGGGACATCAAGCCCGCCAACGTCCTCCTGACTCCCGACGGTACCGTGAAGGTTCTCGACTTCGGCATCGCCAAGTTCATAGGCGACACGATGCGGGTCAGTGAGCTCACCGCCACCGGTCACCTGCTCGGCTCCCCGCCGTACATGTCCCCGGAACAGGCCCAGGGCGACCGTGAGGTGGACCACCGCAGCGACCTCTATTCGCTCGGCTGCCTTCTCTACCACGCGGTCACAGGGCGCGCGCCCTTCGTCGGCACCAACGAGCTCGCCGTACTCCTCATGCAGATCCAGAACACGCCGACCGCGCCCAACACTCTCGCCCCGGACATCCCCGAGGCGCTGAACGACCTCATTCTGGCCCTGTTGGCCAAGCGTCCCGAGGACCGCCCGGCCGACGCGGCTGCCGTGTACGACGCGCTGGGCGGGACGTTACTCGACCACGCGGCCGCGCTGCCCGCGGAAGGTCGCCTGGACAGCGCTCACCTGAGCCAGGCCGACGCCCTGGCCGGGCGGATGCTGGAGAAGGCGTGGGAGGTCCGGCGGCGGGCGGAGAAGGAAGCCACCGCCTTGATCGAGCAGGCGGAGGCGGAGGCCGCCGCCCACGCGCGGGCCGTTGCCGATGCCGAGCGGTTCGTTGCCGAGTCCAAGACGAAGGCGGCTACCGAGAGCGCGCTGATCATCGAGAGAGCCGAGAAAAAGGCAGCGTCACTACGGGAAGCGGCGCAGAGGGACGCTCAGCGGAAGCGCGAGGGGGTGGACACTCTCTTCGAGGAGACCCGCGCCAAGGCCGCCCAGGCCGCCTTCGACTTCGAGACCAACCTCGCCAAACGCCGCGAACAGACCGAACGCGACCTCGCCACCCGCCGGGCCAAGGTGGAGAGCGAGGTGGACTCGCTGCGATCCGAGGCTGAGAAGGACGCTCGGCAGAAGCGCGAGGAGGCGGACGCTCTCTTCGAGGAGACCCGCGCCAAGGCCGCCCAGGCCGCCTTCGACTTCGAGACCAACCTCGCCAAACGCCGCGAACAGACCGAACGCGACCTCGCCACCCGCCGGGCCAAGGCAGAAGAGCGGCTCACGGAAAGCGAGCACCGGGCGGAGGAGCTGGACCTGGAAGTCCAAACGCTGCGTACACAGGCGGAGCTCCGCGCCCGCAGGACGGTGGAGACCGCGCAGCGTCAGGCCCAGGACATCGTGGCCGACGCGAACACCATGGCGGAAGAGGCCCGCAAGGAGCTCGCAGCCCTCACCGACCGGCGCGATGCCATCAGCGCCCAGCTCGCCAACGTCCGCCAGATACTCTCCCAGCTCACCGGCCCCGCCGAACTCCTGGAGCGCGCACTGCCGCAGCCGCGGTTCGAACTGGTGCTGAGGGGATACGACCGTGAGCAGGTCGACGCCTACGTGCACAAGCTGCGGCACGGGCACGACGAGCCGAAGCCCGAGTTCGGCCTCGTGCGCCGGGGCTACGACCGGAGGCAGGTCGATACGTACATCACTTCCCTCAAGCGGCTCACCGGCCGCGCGGACACCACGCCCGCCTAGCCCCTGTCCGCACCTCTTGGAGCTGGTCCGGGGCTTCGTCCTGACGGGCGCGGCCATACTTTCGTCAGGGGCGCGCCCGGCCCGTCGCGGGGGATGCTGGGGCGCATGATCCGGTGGATACGACACGGTGGCGCCGCGCGAACGGCCCTGCTCCTGTGGCTGGCGGCCTGCGCGCCCGTCCTGCTGAAGGCCACATCGGCGAGCGGACGCGACCTGTGGGTGCTGCTGGCCGGGTTTCCGCTCCTGGCGGGCGCGGCCGCGCTGGGGCGTACGCGGCCGCTGGTGGGGCTGGCGATCGCGGTGGGGCTGAGCCTGGCCCTCAACCTGGAGCTGTTCACATCCTCCTACTGGGCGGCGCTGGCCCTGTGGGGCTATCTCACGGGGCGGTGGACGGCGGGCGCGCGGCCCGCGCTGTGGTTCTTCGCGGCCTTCGCGGTGGCGGGCGCGCTGCTCACCTGGCTGACGGACGCGGGGGTCTGGGCCTGGTTCACCGCGCTGACCACCCTGCTCTTCAACGTCGTGGTGCCGTGGCTGCTGGGCCGCTACCGCCGCCAGTACGACCATCTGGTCCGAGCCGGCTGGGAGCTCGCCGACCGGATGGAGCGGGAGCAGCGGGCCGTCGCCGACCGCGCGCGGCTGCGCGAGCGGTCCCGGATCGCCGGGGACATGCATGACTCGCTGGGCCACGACCTTGCCCTGATCGCGCTGCGCGCCGGGGCTTTGCAGGTCGACCCGGAGCTGAGCGACCGGCACCGGGCCGCTGCCGCCGAACTGCGGGAGGCGGCCGCGGCGGCCACCAGCCAGCTGCGGGACATCATCGGTGTGCTGCGGGCCGGGGACGACCCCGCCCCGACCGCCCCCGCCGACGAGGGCGTCGGCGCGCTGGTGGAGCGGGCGCGGGCCTCCGGGCTGGCCGTCGAGCTGCAACACGGTGAGCTCAGCCCCCCGGACCTGCCGCCCATGGCCGACCGGGCCGTGTACCGGGTGGTCCAGGAGGCGCTGACCAACGCCGCCAAGCACGCCCCGGGCGCGGCGGTCCGCGTCCAACTGGTCCGGGACCCGGCGGCGGGCGAGATCGTGGTGTCCGTCGCCAACGGCCCGCGACCGGCGGGCGGTTCCCCGCCGGATCTGGCCTCGGGCGGCAACGGCCTGGTGGGCCTGGACGAACGGGTACGGCTGGCCGGCGGGGTGCTGACCCACGGCCCGTCGCCCGACGGCGGCTTCGGGGTGTCGGCGCGGCTGCCGCTCACGGCCGGGGTCGCGCTCGTCGCCGAGCGGGCGGCGGCCCCCTCGTCCACGTCGGCCCGGGAGCTGGCCCGCGCCCGGCAGCGGGTGCGGCGCAGGCTGGTGGAGTCGATCACGGTGCCGCTGGTCGTGACCGCCGGACTGGCGGTCCTGTGGGGAGGGTTCACCTTCTATACGCAGTACCACTCGGTGCTGGACCGGCGCACCTATGACCGTCTCGAGATCGGCGAGCCCCGCGCCGACGTCGAGTCGCGGATGCCGCCGTACACGATGGACGGGCCGCCGGACGGGGTCGCCGCGCCGCCCAAGGGCTGGGACTGCGCGTACTACGGGGTGCGCCGGTACGACGGGCGGTCCGCGTATCGGCTGTGCTTCACGGACGGGCGGCTGGTCGCCAAGGACGTGGTCACCAGCCGGGAGTAGGGACCGGTGCGCAGGCAGCGGTAGGGGCGCCGCGCGCTGGGAGCCGGGGGTGGGCACGGTCGACATCCCCGAACGCACCCCGGCGATCCAGCGCCGGAAATCCGTGGAGAGGGCGGCAACCTTTCCGGCCAGAGCGGCGACCACACCCCGACACCCCCGCACCCGCGCACTCCTCCCCACCCCCCAGGAGGTCCCGTGGCACCCCCGCACGGTTCGCCCGCCCCCTCCACCGGCCGCCGGGCCAGACGGGTCGCGCTCGCCCTGGCCGCCGTCGGCGCGCTGCTCACCACCGGGCCCGCCGCCCTCTCGCACGCCGCCCCGGCCGACGGCAGCGGCACGCATGCCGACGCCGCCGAAGCCGCCATCCAGGCCGCCCAGCTGGAGAAGCTGGACCGCGGGCTGGTCAGCGTGCACACCGGCAACGACAACCTGGTCAGCTGGCGCTGGCTGGCCACCGACCCGGACGACGTGACGTTCAACCTCTACCGGGGCAGCGTCAAGGTCAACTCCTCCCCCATCACCACCACCAACTACCTCCACAAGGATGCTCCCAACAGCGCGGACTACACCGTCCGCGCGGTGGTGGGCGGCGCGGAGCAGCCCGCCTCGCCGAGCGCCGTCCAGTTCCGCTCCGGCTACTACGACGTGCCGATCTCGCCCCCGGCCGGCGGCTCGGGCTACACCTACGAGGCCAACGACGCTTCGGTGGGCGACCTGGACGGCGACGGCGACCTCGACATCGTCCTCAAGTGGCAGCCGACGAACGCCAAGGACAACTCGCAGTCCGGAGTCACCGGCAACACCATCGTCGACGGCTACACCCTGCAGGGGCAGCGGCTGTGGCGGATCGACCTGGGCCGCAACATCCGCTCCGGCGCCCACTACACCCAGTTCCAGGTGTACGACTACGACGGCGACGGCAAGGCCGAGGTCGCGATGAAGACCGCGGACGGCACGGTCGACGGCACCGGCAAGACGATCGGCAACGCCTCCGCCGACTACCGCAACTCCAGCGGCTATGTGCTGACCGGCCCCGAGTTCCTGACCATGTTCAACGGGCAGACGGGCGCGGCGGTCTCCACCGTCGACTACGTCCCGCCGCGCGGCACGGTGTCCTCCTGGGGCGACTCGTACGGCAACCGCGTGGACCGCTTCCTGGCCGGCACCGCCTACCTGGACGGCTCGAAGCCCTCGCTGATCGAGGCGCGCGGCTACTACACCCGTACGGTCATCAGCGCCTGGAACTACAGCGGCGGGCAGCTCACCCGCAAGTGGACGTTCGACACCAACAGCTCCACCAACAGCGGCAAGGGTTACGACGGGCAGGGCAACCACGCCCTGGCGATCGGCGATGTGGACTCCGACGGCAAGGACGAGATCGTCTACGGCTCGATGGCCGTGGACGACAACGGCGCCGGCCTGTGGACGACGAAGAACGGCCACGGCGACGCGGCCCACCTCGGTGACCTCGACCCGTCCCGGCCCGGCCTGGAGTACTTCAAGGTCGACGAGGACTCCTCCAAGCCGTCGTCGTACTTCGCCGACGCCAGGACCGGCCAGGTGCTCTGGTCCACCCCGGCGAGCGGCGACAACGGGCGCGGGGTGGCCGGGGACATCTGGGCGGGCAACGACGGCGCCGAGATGTGGTCGGCCGCCGACGGCTCGATCCGCGACGAAGCCGGCGCCACCAAGGGCCGCAAGCCGTCCTCGATCAACTTCCTGTCGTGGTGGGACGGCGACCCGGTGCGCGAGCTGCTGGACGGCACCCACATCGACAAGTACGGCACCTCCTCCGACACCCGGCTGCTGACCGGGTCCGGGGTGCACTCCAACAACAGCACCAAGGCCACCCCGGCGCTGTCCGGCGACATCCTCGGCGACTGGCGCGAGGAGGTGATCTGGCCGACCTCGGACAACAAGGCGCTGCGGATCTACTCCACGCCGTACGAGACCGACCGGAAGATCACCACGTTGCTGCACGACCGCCAGTACCGGGTGGCCCTGGCCTGGCAGAACACCGCGTACAACCAGCCGCCGCACCCCAGCTTCTTCATCGGGAACAAGATGGCGACCCCGCCGCGGCCGAAGATCGCCACCCCCTGAACGACCGTCCCCCGCACAGTTCCACCAGCTCCACCCGCACCACCGGCACCACCGGCACCAGTCAGCTCCATCCGCACCCCCCACGCATCACGGACACAAGGAGAGTGACATGGCAGTACCGGCACCGCGCACCAAGCATCTGAACAGGAAGCGGGCGATCGCCGGCCTCCTGGGCGCCGTCGCCCTCACCACGGGCGCCGTCACCACCGGTCTGACCCTCCCCGCCGCCTCCGCCGCCACCTGGCCCACGCCCAGCGGCACCCCCCAGGCGGTCACCAAGACCATCCCGGTCAGCGGGACCGTCGACGGCGGCATGAAGCGCTACTACGGCGCCGGCGACCTGGCCGGCGACGGCCAGGAAGAGGGCCAGGACCCGATCTTCAAGCTCGCCAACGGGGCCACCCTCAAGAACGTGATCATCGGCAAGCCCGGCGCCGACGGCATCCACTGCGAGGGCAGCTGCACCCTGCAGAACGTCTGGTGGGAGGACGTCGGCGAGGACGCCGCCACCTTCCGGGGCAGCGGCAAGACGTTCAACGTGATCGGCGGCGGCGCGCGCAAGGCCGCGGACAAGATCTTCCAGTTCAACGGCGGCGGCACGCTGAACATCTCCAACTTCGCCGGCCAGGACTTCAAGACCTTCGTCCGGTCCTGCGGCAACTGTTCGTCGCAGTACAAGCGCACCATCAACGTGACCAACACGGAGATCACCGCGCCCGGCAGCGTCATCGGCGGGATCAACACCAACTACGGTGACTCGCTGACGCTGCGCTCGATCACCATCGTCGGCGACAGCAGCAAGAAGATCGTCCCGTGCCAGAAGTACATCGGGAACAACACGGGCGCCGAACCGACGAAGAACGGCAGCGGCCCCGACGGCACGTACTGCAAGTACGCCAGCTCGGACATCACCTACAAGTGAGCCGCATAGTGAGGTGACGGACTGACCGGCAGCTGACCGGCAGGGCCGGCAGGTGACTGGCCGGGCCCGGCGTGCCTGACCCCGACAGGGACAGGCACGCCGGGCCCGGCTGCTGGACACTGGTCCCCATGGACACACCTGCCGAGCTGGGCGACTTCCTCCGCACCCGCCGCGCCCGCCTGCGGCCCGAGGACGTCGGGCTGGTCGCGTACGGGACCCGCCGCCGGGTGCCCGGGCTGCGCCGCGAGGAGCTGGCGCAGCTGGCCGGGGTGAGCGTCGCGTACTACACGCGGCTGGAGCAGGGCCAGTCGGCGGGCGCGTCGGACGGCGTGCTCGACGCAATCGCCCGGGCGCTGCGGCTGAGCCCCGACGAATACGCGCATCTGCGCAATCTGGCCCGCCCGGCGCGGGCCGGGCGCCGTCCGGCGCCGCGCGCCGAGACCGCCCGGCCGAGCACCCGCCTGCTGATCGAGGCCATGGCCCAGGTGCCCGCCCTCGTGCTGACCGCCCGGTTCGACGTGCTGGCCTGGAACCCGCTGGGGCACGCCCTGATCGCCGGACACCTGGCCGCCGACAGCCCGGAGCGCCCCGCGGACCGCCCCAACACCCAGCGGCTGCTCTTCCTGGACCCGCACACCCGCGAGCTCTACCCCGACTGGGAGGACGAGGCGCCGCGCGCGGTCTCCGCGCTGCGGCTGGCGGCGGGCGAGCACCCCGACGACCGCCGTCTCGCGGAGCTGATCGGCGAACTGACCATGAAGAGCGGCGAGTTCGCGGCGCTGTGGTCACGCCACCCGGTGCGCAAATGCGCCTTCGGCACCAAGTCCTTCCACCACCCCCTGGTCGGGCCCATGGAGCTGACCTTCGAGATGACGCGGCTGCCGGACGCCGCGGGCCAGTGCCTGCTGATGTACGGCGCGGAGCCGGGCTCTTCGTCGGAGGCGGCCCTGCGCCTGCTGGCGACGGGCGTGGCCCCGGACGCGGTCCTGAACGCGGTCCCGAACACGGTTCCGCCGCGCGAGCCCGCCGCGGGCGCTTAACTCACCCACCGACGGCGGGAATGCGACGCAACCGCCGACCACGCCGGCCGCGGTGGACGGCAGCTACATCGTCACACTGAGGAAGGGGGCGGAGGGTACCGCTCCGCGCTGAACGGCTACGCGGTGCGGGCGGACGAGACGCAGGCCAGGCGGCTGGCGGCCGACCCGGAAGTCGCCTCCGTCGCGCCGGACACCCAGGTGTCACTGCGCACCGAGCAACAGCAACGCGAGCCACCACAACACCAACGGCACCCACGGTCGTGGGGCCTGGACCGGATCGATCAGGCGGAGCGCACGCTGGACGCGTCGTACACCTCGCCGCGCGCCGCCGGCCGGGGCACGACGATCTACGTCCTGGACACCGGCGTGCGCACCACGCACCGGGACTTCGGCGGGCGGGCACGCTCGGGCTGGACCTTCGTGAACGACGACGCGGTCGCCGAGGACGGCAACGGACGACGCGGTGCGGTCCGGCATCGCGTCCGGCCTCACCTTCACGGTCGCGGCGGGCAATCAGAACCGCCTGGCGGGCTCGTACTCGCCCGGCCGGGTCGCGGGCGCCATCACGGTGGGTTCGACGGGCCGGGCCGACCGCCGCTCGGCCTTCTCCAACTGAGCCCCGCTGCCCACCTGTTCGCGCCCGGGGAGCGGATCGTCTCGGCGTCGAACGCGAACGACACGGGGACCAAGGTCATGTCGGGCACCTCGATGGCCGCCCCCCACGCGACCGTGCGGCCGCGCTGTATCTCGCGGACCATCCGCGGGCGACCCCGGCCCAGGTGAGCGCGGCGCTGACGGCCCGCGCGGCCAAGGGCAAGGCGCGGAACGCGGGTGCGGGCTCGCCGAACCGCCTCCTGCGGGTGGGCAACTGACAGGCGCATACCCCACGTGCGGGGCCGAGCGCGTTACGCACGGGAAGTTAACGGGAACCCGGATTGTCCCCCCGCGCCGCATGGGAAGGCTTTCCGAACACGCCCCCCATGGCCGACCCCATCCGCCCACCAGAGTGAACGCGGACAGGAGCTGTCATGCCCGCAACCCGTCGCAAGGCAGCACAACCGATACAAAGGACAAAAACCGCCAAAGCATATACGCCCGCAACGCCGTCAGGTGATCCTATGATCGGTCGCATCCCCGTCCTGGACATCCGCCCGCTCATCGACTGCGGCCGCCGCCCCGCGAAGGCGGTGGTGGGCGAGACCTTCCAAGTCAGCGCCACCGTGTTCCGGGAAGGCCACGACGCGGTCAGGGCCAATGTCGTCCTCCGCGACCCGGCCGGGCGCTCGGGCCCGTGGACGCCGATGCGCGAACTCGCCCCCGGCACCGACCGCTGGGGCGCCGACGTCACCCCGAGCGCGCAGGGCCGCTGGTCGTACACGGTCGAGGCATGGAGCGACCCGATCGGCACCTGGCGCCATCACGCCACCGTCAAGATCCCCGCGGGGATCGACACCGACCTGGTCCTGGAGGAGGGCGCGCGACTGCACGAGAGAGCGGCGGGGGCCGTCCCCAAGAGCGACGGCCGGGAGGCGGTGCTGCAGGCCGTCGACGGACTGCGCGACGAGCGGCGCCCGGTGGCCGACCGGCTCGCCGCCGCCCTCGCTCCCGACGTCACCGAGGTCCTCGACCGCCACCCGCTGCGCGAACTGGTCACCGCGTCCCGCCCGATGCCCCTGCTGGTGGAGCGGGAGCGCGCGCTGTTCGGGTCCTGGTACGAGCTGTTCCCGCGCTCGGAGGGGGCCAAGGTCGCCGAGGACCGACGGCCGGTGAGCGGCACGCTGCGCACCGCCGCCGAGCGGCTGCCCGCCGTCGCGGCCGCGGGCTTCGACGTGGTCTACCTCCCGCCGATCCACCCCATCGGCACCTCGTTCCGCAAGGGCCCCAACAACGCGCTCTCGGCAGGCCCGTACGACGTCGGCTCCCCCTGGGCGATCGGCTCCGCCGACGGCGGCCACGACGCGATCCACCCCGACCTCGGCACCCTCGACGACTTCGACCACTTCGTGGCGCGCGCCCGCGAACTGCGCATGGAGGTCGCGCTCGACTTCGCCCTGCAGTGTTCGCCCGATCACCCCTGGGTGGACAAGCACCCCGAGTGGTTCCACCGGCGCGCCGACGGCACGATCGCGTACGCCGAGAACCCGCCCAAGAAGTACCAGGACATCTATCCGATCGCGTTCGACACGGATTTCACGGGGCTCGTCCGCGAGACCGAGCGGGTGCTGCGCTTCTGGATGTCCCACGGGGTGCGGATCTTCCGGGTGGACAACCCGCACACCAAGCCCGTGGTGTTCTGGGAGAAGGTGATCGGCGACATCAACCGGACCGACCCCGATGTCATCTTCCTCGCCGAGGCCTTCACCCGGCCGGCCATGATGCACACCCTCGGCGCCGTCGGCTTCCAGCAGTCGTACACGTACTTCACCTGGCGGAACACCAAACAGGAGCTCACCGACTACCTCACCGAACTCTCCGGGGACGCGGCCGGATACATGCGGCCCAACCTGTTCGTGAACACCCCGGACATCCTGCACGCCCACCTCCAGGAGGGCGGCCGCCCCGCCTTCGAGGCGCGGGCCGTGCTGGCCGCCACGCTCTCCCCCACCTGGGGCGTCTACGCGGGCTACGAGCTGTGCGAGAACACCCCGCTGCGCCCCGGCGGCGAGGAGTACCTGGACTCCGAGAAGTACCAGCTGCGGCCGCGCGACTGGGAGGCCGCCGAGCGCGCGGGACGTACCATCACACCGCTGCTCAGCTGCCTGAACCGGCTGCGGCGCCGCCACCCCGCCCTGCGGCAACTGCGCAACCTGCGATTCCACCACGCCGACAACGACTCTGTCATCGCCTACTCGAAGCGAACGGGCGACTCGTGCGTGCTCACGGTCGTCAACCTGGACCCTCACCACACCCAGGAGGCGACGGTCTCGTTGGACATGCCGGAACTCGGCCTCGACTGGCATGAGTCCGCCCCGGTGCGCGACGAGCTCACCGGCGAGACCTATCACTGGGGCAGGGACAACTATGTGCGCCTGGAGCCGGGCCGCCCGATGGCCCCCGCGCATGTGCTGTCCCTGCGACCGTCCTCACCGATCGGAGGGTCACCCACATCATGATCTTCAACGAGCCCGTCCCGGACAAGTTCGAGGACACTCCGGCCAAGGACCGTGATCCCGACTGGTTCAAGCGCGCCGTCTTCTATGAGGTGCTGGTGCGCTCCTTCCAGGACAGCAACGGCGACGGCGTCGGCGACCTCAAGGGACTCACGGCCAAACTCGACTATCTGCAGTGGCTGGGTGTGGACTGCCTGTGGCTGCCGCCCTTCTTCGCCTCCCCGCTGCGCGACGGCGGCTACGACGTGTCCGACTACACCGCCGTGCTGCCGGAATTCGGGGACCTCGCCGACTTCGTCGAGTTCGTGGACGCCGCCCATCAGCGCGGCATGCGGGTGATCATCGACTTCGTCATGAACCACACCAGCGACCAGCACCCGTGGTTCCAGGAGTCCCGCTCCGACCCGGACGGGCCGTACGGCGACTACTACATGTGGGCCGACGACGACAAGCAATACCAGGACGCCCGGATCATCTTCATCGACACCGAGACGTCCAACTGGACCTTCGACCCGGTACGCAAGCAGTACTACTGGCACCGCTTCTTCTCGCACCAGCCGGACCTCAACTTCGAGAACTCCGCCGTCCAGGAGGAGGTACTGGCCGCCCTGCGCTTCTGGCTGGACCTCGGCATCGACGGCTTCCGGCTGGACGCCGTCCCGTATCTGTACGCGGAGGAGGGCACGGACTGCGAGAACCTGCCCCGCACCCACGAGATGCTGAGGCGGGTCCGCGCCGAGATCGACGCCCACTATCCCGACACCGTGCTGCTCGCCGAGGCCAACCAGTGGCCGGAGGACGTCGTCGACTACTTCGGCGACTTCACCAAGGGCGGCGACGAGTGCCACATGGCCTTCCACTTCCCGGTCATGCCGCGCATCTTCATGGCCGTACGGCGGGAGTCCCGCTACCCGGTCTCGGAAATCCTCGCCAAGACCCCCGCCATCCCCTCCGGCTGTCAGTGGGGCATCTTCCTGCGCAACCACGACGAGCTGACGCTGGAGATGGTCACCGACGAAGAGCGCGACTACATGTACGCGGAGTACGCCAAGGATCCCAGAATGCGCGCCAACATCGGCATCCGCAGACGACTGGCGCCCCTCCTGGACAACGACCGCAACCAGATCGAGCTGTTCACCGCGCTGCTGCTGTCCCTGCCCGGCTCGCCGATCCTCTACTACGGCGACGAGATCGGCATGGGCGACAACATCTGGCTCGGCGACCGCGACGCCGTACGCACCCCCATGCAGTGGACCCCCGACCGCAACGCGGGCTTCTCCTCCTGCGACCCCGGTCGGCTGTTCCTGCCCACGATCATGGACCCGGTCTACGGCTACCAGGTCACCAACGTCGAAGCGGCCATGAGCAGCCCGTCCTCGCTGCTCCACTGGACCCGCCGGATGATCGAGATCCGCAAGCAGAACCCCGCCTTCGGACTGGGCTCCTTCACCGAGCTGACCTCCTCCAACCCCGCCGTCCTCGCCTTTCTGCGCGAGGCCCCACCGACCGAGGAAGGTGGGGACGACCTCGTGCTGTGCGTGAACAACTTCTCGCGCTTCGCCCAGCCCACCGAGCTCGATCTGCAGTCCTTCAGCGGCCGCCACCCGGTCGAGCTGATCGGCGGCGTCCGGTTCCCCGCCATCGGCGAACTCCCGTATCTGCTGACGCTCGCGGGCCACGGCTTCTACTGGTTCCGGCTGCGGAAGGGCGACGCGGCGGGCCACTGGACCGACTGACCGGGGCCCGGTAGCTCCTGCCGTTCCCGTCGTTTCGTTCTCGCCGTTCTCGCCGTCCTCGTCCGTACGCGTCCGCCTAGGGCGCGTACGGGCGTTTTCGGCACCACATCATGGGCAGTCTCCCTACTACCACACGGGCGGCGCCGATCGCGTACTCCGCAGTCCTCCGTATTCGCCGTACGGACGATCCTCGCCCGACACGTCCCGCACCGTCGCACAGTCAATGCCGCAATCCGGGACACTTTGCCCTGATCTGTCGTGTGCCCGGGGAAAGGACGCGACGCCATGCCGGAAGCTTCATTCTCCCGGGGGGCACAGCACCCGCCGACCGCTGTACCGCGGGCCGACCCCCCGCCGTCCGCCGCCCGTGACACCGCGGCGGCGGGCCCCGCCGGGCTGCTCGCCTCCCTCGCTCCCCTGCTCTCGGAATGGCTGCCCCGGCAGCGCTGGTTCGCGGGCAAGGGTCGCCCGGTCACCGGCTTCGCCCTCGTCTCCGTGACCGAACTGCTGCCATGTGCGACCGGCGGCACCACGCCCGGCCTGCTCCATCTGCTCATCCGCGCCCAGCAGCCCGAGCCGCCCGGCCACCGGCACGGCTCCGGCTGCGGGCACCGGCGCGGCGCGGCGGCCAGCGACTGTTACCAGATCCTCCTCGGTGTGCGCCCCACCCTCCCGCCCCGGCTCGCCCCCGCCCTCATCGGCCGCCCCAGCGGCGGGCCGCTGCACGGCCGGACCGTCTACGAAGCGCTGCTCGACCCCCGTCTCGCCGCGCTCCTCCTCGAACGGCTGCGGATGCCCGGCGCCCTCGGGCCGCTGCGCTTCCTGCGCGAGCCGTCCGCGGTCATCCCCGCAGCGCTCGCTCCCCGGCTGGTGACCGCCGAGCAGTCCAACTCCTCGGTGATCTATGGAGATACGTTTATCCTCAAGCTCTTCCGCCGGGTGAGCCCCGGCACCAACCCCGACCTCGAACTGCCCCGCGCCCTCGCCCGCACGGGCTGCACCCGGGTGCCCGCCCCGGCCGCCTGGTTCGAGGCCGCACCGCCCACCGAGGGCGCGGGCCCGCGCGCCGACCCCTTCACCCTGGGCGTGCTGCAGCCCTACCTCGCCGGCTCCACCGACGGCTGGCAGCTCGCGCTCGACGCGCTCGCCGACGGGGGCGACTTCACCGCCGCCGCCCACGCCCTCGGGCAGGCCACCGCCGAGGTCCATCTGGCGATGGCCAGCGCGCTGCCCACCTCCATCCTGCGCCGCCCGCAGATCGAACACCTCGCGGCCGCCATGTCCGAGCGCCTGGACTCGGCCGCCGCGGCCGTGCCCGCCCTCCACCCGTACCGCGCCGCGCTGCACTCCGCGTACGAGGACCTGGCCGCGCTCGGCCGCGCCGGGCGCACCTGGACGGCCCAGCGCATCCACGGCGATCTGCACCTGGGCCAGGTGCTGCGGCGGACGGTCGAGGGCGGCACCGGCGGGGATGGAGGCAGTGACGGGGGCAGTGGTGGGGGCGGGGACGGGGGTGAGGGCTCGGCGCGCTGGTCCCTCATCGACTTCGAGGGCGAACCCTCGCGCCCCCTCGACGAACGCCGCCGCCCGCAGCCGCCCGTACGCGACATCGCGGGCATGCTCCGCTCATTCGACTACGCGGCGGCCGTGGGCGGCCACGACAGCCCCCAGGACTGGGCCGGCCGCACCCGGGCCGCGTACTGCGCGGGCTACGCGGAGGCGTCCGGGACCGACCCGCGCGACGACCCGGAGCTGCTGCGGGCCCACGAGACCGACAAGGCGGTGTACGAGGTGGTCTACGAGGCCCGCCACCGCCCCGAGTGGCTGCCCGTCCCGATGTCCGCCATCCGCCGCCTGGCCGCCGCCCGCACCTGACAAGCACCCAGCCCCCCGGGAGGACACCCCCGTGACCGCACGTCCGCCGTCCGACCCGCCCCCGTACGACCCGTCCGGTCCGCACTCGTCCGGTCCGCCCCCGTACGGCGAGGGCCCGTCCGACAAGGCCGCGAACCACGGCGACACCGCCGCCACCGGCCCGTCCGTCCCCGCCACCTTCCGTCCGGCCCCCGACCGGCCCCCCGCCCACCGCGCCGCCGCGCACGGCCCCGGAGACGGCCCCATGTCCCGCTCCTCGTACACCGCCCCGCCCACCCCGAGGGCGCCCAGGCCCAGCCCCGGCCCGACCCCCACCGACCCGCCGCGCCCCGAAGCCACGCCGCGCCCCGAGGCCACGTACCGCCCCGATACCCCGCCCCCCGGCGGCGGGGGCGTGCGCGCCGCGGCGGCGCTCGGGGACACCGACCGGGAGCGGCTGCTCTCCGGCTCCCACCACGACCCACACGCCCTCCTCGGCGCCCACCCCGTGCGCGGCGGAATCCTCTTCCGCGCGCTGCGCCCGTACGCCCGTTCCGTGGCCGTCACCGCCACCGGGCTGCGCGCGCAGTTGCGACCCGAGGGGGACGGGCTGTTCTCCGGAGTGATCCCGCTCCGCGAGATCCCTGACTACCGGCTGCTGGTCGACTACGAGAACGGACAGGGCGAGAACGGACAGGACGGGGACGGGCAGGACGGGGACGGACAGGACGGGGACGGACAGGACGGGGACGGGCAGGACGGGGACGGACAGGACGGGGACGGACAGGACGGGGACGGGGAGCACGACCCGTACCGCTTCCTCCCCGCCCTCGGCGAGCTGGATCTCCACCTGATCGGCGAGGGTCGCCACGAGGAGCTGTGGCGCGCGCTGGGCGCGCATCCGATGACGCACCAGGGCGTGGCCGGGACCCGGTTCACGGTGTGGGCGCCCGACGCGCGTGGGGTGCGGGTGGCCGGGGACTTCAACTACTGGGACGGTACGGCCCTCCCCATGCGCTCGCTTGGCGGCACCGGCGTATGGGAGCTGTTCCTGCCCGGCGTGGGCGAGGGCGCGGTGTACAAGTTCGACATCACCCGCCCGGACGGGAGCCACACCCTGCGCGCCGACCCGATGGCGCGCCGCACCGAGTGTCCGCCCGCCACCGCCTCGATCGTGCACACCTCCCATCACGAGTGGCGTGACGAGGCGTGGATGGCTCACCGGGCGGACCGGCGCGTCCACGAGTCGCCGTTCTCGGTGTACGAGGTGCACCTGCCCTCCTGGCGGCCCGGCCTGACCTACCGCCAGCTGGCCGAGCAGCTTCCCGCGTACGTCAAGGATCTCGGCTTCACCCATGTGGAGCTGATGCCGGTGGCCGAGCACCCCTTCGGCGGCTCGTGGGGCTACCAGGTCACCGGCTTCTACGCGCCCACCGCCCGCCTCGGCACCCCCGACGACTTCAAGTACCTGGTCGACGCCCTGCACCGGGCGGGCATCGGCGTGCTGGTCGACTGGGTGCCCGCGCACTTCCCCCGGGACGACTGGGCGCTGGCCGAGTTCGACGGCAGGCCGCTGTACGAACCCGCCGACCCGGCTCGGGCGGCGCACCCGGACTGGGGCACGCTGGAGTTCGACTACGGCCGCACGGAGGTGCGCAACTTCCTGGTGGCGAACGCCGTCTACTGGTGCGAGGAGTTCCATGTGGACGGCCTGCGCGTGGACGCCGTGGCCTCCATGCTCTATCTCGACTACTCCCGCGAGCCGGGCCAGTGGACGCCCAATGTCCACGGCGGCCGGGAGAACCTGGACGCCGTCGCGTTTCTGCAGGAGATGAACGCGACCGTCTACCGCCGCTGCCCCGGTGTGCTCACCATCGCCGAGGAGTCCACCGCCTGGGACGGCGTCACCCGTGCCACCCACCACGTGGGCCCCAGCGGCTTCGGCGGCCTCGGCTTCGGGCTGAAATGGAACATGGGGTGGATGCACGACTCGCTTGACTACGTCGGCCATGAGCCGGTGCACCGCAGGTACCACCACCACGAGATGACCTTTTCGATGGTGTACGCGTACAGCGAGAACTACGTCCTGCCCATCTCGCACGACGAGGTGGTGCACGGCAAGCGGTCGCTGGTGTCGAAGATGCCCGGCGACTGGTGGCAGCAGCGCGCCAACCACCGCGCGTACCTGGGCTTCATGTGGGCGCACCCGGGCAAGCAACTCCTCTTCATGGGACAGGAGTTCGCCCAGGGGGCGGAGTGGTCGGAGAGCCACGGCCCGGACTGGTGGCTGCTCGACCCCTCGTACTCCGCCGAGCCCGACCACCGCGGCGTACGCGACCTGGTCCGCGAGCTGAACCAGGTCTACCTGGCCGCGCCCGCGCTGTGGCAGCGGGACACCGCCCCGGAGGGGTTCGCCTGGGTCGAGGGCGACGGACACGAGGACAACGTCTTCGCCTTCCTGCGCTTCGACGCGGACGGCTCGCCCCTGCTGGCCATCAGCAACTTCGCGCCCGTCGTACGCCATGACTACCGCATCGGCGTCCCCGACCGGGTCCCCCTGTGGCGCGAGGTGCTGAACACCGACGACGGCCGCTATGGCGGCAGCGGCGTCCTCAACCCGGAACCGCTCAAGGCCGAACCCACCGCCTGGCACGGGCGGCCCGCGAGCATCCTGCCGGTGCTGCCGCCGCTGGCCACGATCTGGCTGCGGCCGGCCTGACGATCGCTCCCACCGGCTATCCAGCGATCATCGGGCCACGCCCGCGCCCGCGTGCTCGCTGCGACGAGCGCCACCTGAGCAGGATGAGGCCTGCGCACAGCACACTGGCCCCGCCGAACGGGTATGCCCACCAACCGATGTGGTTGAGCCCGGTCAGCAGCGCCACGGCAAGGCAGGTGACAGACAGGACGAACAGGCTGAAATTTTCCCAACCGTATGTACCGCTCGCCGTGGCGACCCGCTCATCGATGTCCGCCCGCGCGGCGTTCTCATGCCGTTCCAGGGCGTACAGCATCTGGTACGTCTCTTCAATGTGGTTCATGCCTTCGGGAGGGTCGGGCTCCCGGACGTGGCGGCGCGGGAAGCGGAGATTCAGCCGGCGGCGCACCATGTCATGTCTCCCTCTCTCGCCTTCTACGCCAGGGCCAGAGCCGCGCCCAGGAACCGGGCCAGCGACTTCATGAGGTGGACGTGGACGTCCTTCAGATCAGTGTCCCTGGGCGCGTCGACGGCGAGAACCCCGAATTCCCGGCTGCCCGCCACCACAGGTACGGCGATGACGGACCGGTAGTCCTTCCCGCTGAGATCGACTTTGCTGACAAGGCCGGTCTCCTTACTGACATGGTACGGATCCCTGGGCTCCAGGATGTCGTGCCGGAAGTGGCTTCCCAAGGTCCCGTCGACCGTCGGGCGAGGCGTGAAAGCGCGTCCCGCCCAGTCCACCAGCGTGAACGTGTGCGTGGCCGGGTCGGTCATGCGGTAGAACGCACAGCGGGCGGTGGGCAGTCCCGATACGGGATGTCGCTCAGCGGTCAGGACGGAGGCGGCGAGGAGCACGGTCTTGATAACCGACGTGGACTGCGCGGCCTGCGTGCCGGCGAGGCCGGCGGGGAGCGTCGCGGCTGAACCCGAGTACGCCGCCGCGTACTCCTGAGACAGCGTGCCCAGTGCCTGCGAGAGGGGCCAGAACGTCTGCTGATAGGCGAAGGCGAGGGCGGTCACGGCGCGTTCCGCCTCTCTTCTGGCGTTCTCCTTCTCCCGTTCGTTCAGCGCGGCTTCGGTGGCCGCCACCAAGACGACACCCACCGCCAATACAGCGCCGACCCAGAGGATCGTCTCGTGGTTCTTGTCGTCCTGGTTTCCGGCCCGCACTGAGGCCACGAAGACCCCCGCCGCGAGGCCGCTGGACATCACCAGGAAGAAGAGCTTCAACCGGTATCTGCGAAGCCAGTTCATCCCGCCCTGTTGTGTCGTTGTGTCGTATCCCTCGTCATAGCAGTCTCGTGCGGGCGAAGTTCGTTCGCCCAACTCGCCGCCCAACCTGCACTTACGGCTATCGACACCTCATAGTTCCCGGCTCGCGGGGCGGTTGACGGTCGCGTCGTTCTTCGCCAAGCAGCCATGCACAAGCCATTGACGCCCCTCCCGTGTGCACCTACATAAACATGAGAGCGCTCTCATGCCCCACGACACACCCCCAACGCCCCCACTGCTTCCTGGAGGTCGTTCCCCGTGAGCACACGCACGAGCACCAGACCCAGGGCACCGTTCCTAGAGACTGAGCGGGAGTGAGTCCTGGTGCCAGGACTCGTGCTCAGCCGTGTGCCCCGAACGGTTGTGGGCACACTGGTCCCCCGCTTTCGCTCCGCATCCAGCGCAGACGGATCGTGTCCGTGGTCCGGGAATGCGGGGGCGGGTTCCCTCACACCCCGGAACACCCGATGCGGCCTGGACGCTCCGATGCCCCACAGCATCCCTCCGGTGCTGTGGGGGCGGTTGCGTCCGTCGCCGGATCGAGCACCCCAGGGCGCGCCGTCCGATGGCCACGGTGGCAGCGTCGTGGCGGGTGGTCGTGCGGGTCTTGGTGGTCAGGGGCCGCTGCCAGTGCTGGGCGCCCCAGCGGGAGGTGTAGGCGGGATCGACGGCCACGATGGCGATGCCGAGCTCGGCGGCCATCGACACCAAGCGGGCCCGCAGCTTGCTGACGGGCATGCCGGAGATCAGTTTGCGGAAGCGCTTGCGCTGCCCGTGCTTCTCCCGGGTCTTCTCCGCCTGGAAGTCCAGGTCCTCGACCGCGATGGTCAGATGGTGACGCTGGGCCCAGTGCAGGAGGCGGATGAGGGCGTGCCGCACCTGCGCGTCCCGGTGCGGTGCGCTGCCGGTGAGGTCGTAGCCGAACCTGCGGGGGTTGCCGACCGGGTTGCCGTGAGCGTCCAGACGCCAGGCGGCCAGATGGTCGGCATTCATGTCCACACCCACCAGCCCACCGACCCGGACCGCCTCCAGCGACACTGTCTCAACGGGTGGGATCTGCCAGGAGCAGGTCAGGTACCAGCGGCGGCGGTTGGTGTCGTAGTGGATGCGGTACGCCACGGCACGGTGGGCCGCGACACGGTCCGCCCACTGCTCGCCCCGGTGCCCGAAGCGGACCTGGCAGGCCAGCACATAGCGGCCGTGAGGCGCGTTCGCCAGAGCGGCCAGTGGCGCCGGGAGCTTGATGCTGACCTCACCGTCCGGGGTGATGCGGATCGTCTCGTTCCCGCAACCCTTCCCCGACTCGCCATCGGCCTGGAGGAACCAGCGCTCGGCCTCCCACCGCTGTCGCCACTGCGCCTCGGAAAGCTGGGCGGCATCGAGGTTGTGGCGGTTGCGCAGCAGTTTCTTGCCGCCGCGCACCACCCGCACGCGCCCGGCCGCACGGTCGGCCCGCTCCCGCTCCAGCCGGTCTTCCAGCAGGTGCAGGCGCCGGGACTTGGCGAACCACTCCTGCCGGGAGCGGTAACCGCCCGGCGAGCCCTTGGCGCCCTTCGCCCCGACCGGCAGCGACAGCCGGGAGGCGATCGTACGGACACCGCCCTCAAGGGACTGGATATGCGCGAGCTGACCGCGCCGGGCCAGCGCCCACTGGTCATGCGTGGCCTTGGTGATACTGCCCGCCCAGCGCGAGGAGGAGTCCTGGGTCAACTCCCGCTTGCGCCGAGCCCACTGGTCACTGTCGTGATCCAGCCCCGCCGCACAGCGGACCTTCAGATCCCGGGAGGCCAGGGAACCAAGCAGCCCACCGACCAAACGCAAGACCCTCTCGTCCTGCCCGGTCAGACTCTTCAGACTGCCACGAATGGTCACTCCGGTCGGGCCGGGCACCACAAACGGCGCCGCCACCTCGCGCAGCCCGCCCACTCCCCCACCCCCGCCCGGCAACGAAGAACCCGTCACCCACCTAACGAACGCCTACCCGCAAAGGTCACGCATTCGATGCAGGAACACCCACTCCCTTCCAAGGTCTACCCGATCGTCGACGCTCACTCATGCACACCAAAACGCTCCGAAGTACTGTCAGCCGGTAACCGGCCCCAACCCCTCACCGCAGCGCTGGCCGTCGCCGCACTCGCACTGGCCGCCCTCGCCACGCTGTTCGGCACCTCGCCCGCGCGGGGCGCAGTGCCGCCCGCCCCCGGGTGGAACCTGCAGTGGAGCGATGACTTCAACGGTTCCGCGAACACGCTGCCGTCCTCCGACAACTGGCGGATAGACACCGGCCACTCCTACCCCGGCGGCCCGGGCAACTGGGGCACCGGCGAGATCCAGAACTACACCGACTCCACCAGCAACCTCAGCCTCGACGGCAGCGGCAACCTCCGCATCACCCCGCTCCGCGACGGCGCGGGCAACTGGACCTCGGCTCGTATCGAGACCCAGCGCGCCGACTTCAAGGCCCCGGCGGGCGGCGTGCTGCGCGTCGAGGGCCGCATCCAGATGCCCAACGTCACCGGGAACGCCGCGCTCGGCTACTGGCCCGCCTTCTGGGCGCTCGGCAACCCGTACCGGGGCAATTACCAGAACTGGCCCGGCATCGGCGAGTTCGACTTCATGGAGAACGTCAACGGCATCAACTCCGTCTGGGGCACCCTCCACTGCGGCGTCAACCCGGGCGGGCCCTGCAAGGAGACCACCGGCATCGGCGCCAGCCGCGCCTGCCCCGGCGCGAGCTGCCAGTCCGCCTTCCACACCTACCGCTTCGAGTGGGACCGCTCCACCACGCCCAACCAGCTGCGCTGGTACGTGGACGACCAGCAGTTCCACAGCGTCAGCCAGAGCGACGTCGACGCCGCCACCTGGTCGCAGATGACCGACCACGCGGGGTACTTCATCCTCCTGAACGTCGCGATCGGCGGCGCCTTCCCCGACGCGATCCAGGGCTCGGCCACCCCCACCGCGGCCACCGACCCCGGCCACCCCATGCTCGTCGACTACGTCGCCGTCTGGACCCGCGGCGGCGGCACCACCGACCCGCCCACCGGCTCCGCCACCCGCTACCTGGGCGGCGGCGGGGCCCTCGGCGCCGCGTCCTCCTCCGCGTCCACCGCGACCCTGGCCTCGGCGGGCGGCACCAACCACGACGGCACGCCCTACCAGCCGCAGACCTTCCTCGCCTCCGGGCTGAACGCCACCTACAACGGCGGCGCCACGCAGTTCGATCTGTTCGTCGACGCGGGCACCACCGTGGCCAACGGCCAGCAGGTCCGTGTCTCCTACGACCTGACCGGCGACGGCAGCTGGGACCGCACCGAGACGTACCAGTACTTCGCCACCGATCCCGTCACGGGCTACGAGCACTACACCCAGGCCCGCGGGCTGAAGTCCGCCACCGGCTCGCTCGGAAACCTGGCCGGCGGGAAGGTGCGGGTCGAGGTCTGGAACGCCATCGGCAAGGGCACCAGCACGCTGGGGACGGGCAACCAGTCGTACGTGCGCATCCCGTTCGGCTGAGCCGGGCCTTTGTTGCGCGCGGTGGAAAGGGTCGCCGAACAATCGCACCGCCGCTGTACTCGCTTCCATACGGCCAAGCGAAGGCGGAACTCAGGAGGACCACATGAAACAGCGGCTGTTGCGGGCGCTCTCCATCGCGCTCATCGCGGGCGGCCTCGTCACGGCGTCCGGCGTCGCAGCGACGACGGCGAGCGCGGCCCCCGTCAGTAAGTGCTGCTAGGGCACCGGATCCCGGACCACCGGGCGCCCGGCCCGAAGGTCACCCGAGCCGGCCGAGTTCCTCGCGGACCCGGCCGGCGTCCGGGTGGCCGAGGGCGTCGAACATGGTCAGCGCCTGCTGCCAGGTGTCCCGGGCGCCGGGGACGTCGCCGGCCGCCAGCTGGGCGCTGCCCAGGCGGTACATGGTCTCCGCCGCCCTGACCCGCTCGCCGCGCTCGCGGCGCAGCTCCACGGCGTTCCGATAGCAGACGATGGCCTGCTCGTGGTCGCCGAGCCGGTGGTGGGCGTAGCCGAGGCTGTCCCAGGCGGCGGAGGCGCCCCGCCCGTCGTGCGCCTGTTGCAGCATCCGCAGCGCCTTCTCGCAGTGGATCAGGGTCTGCTGGTACTCGCCGACCATGGCGTACGCCCAGCCGACGTTGTTCAGCGCGTACGCCTCCCCGCTGCGCTGGCCGACCTCGCGGTACAGCTCAAGGGTGCGCTGCGCGTGGTACAGCCCCTCCTCGTGACGGCCCTGCCGCTCGCCCGCCAGGTTGAGCGCGACGTGGATGAGCGCCTGGCCGGCCGGGTTGCCGGTCTTGCCGTGCAGGTCAAGAGCGCGCATCAGGTGGTCGCGGGCCCGGTCGTAGCAGGCCATGCGCAGATCGGCGAGGCCGAGGCCGTGGTGGGCGTGGGCCTGCCCGGCCAGGTTGTCCGTACGCTGCGCCGCGTCCAGCGCCACGGCGTGTACGACGCCCTGGTCGTGCCAGTGTCCGAGCTGGTCCAGGAACTCGGCGAGCGACCAGGCCAGCTGCCAGGCGTGCGTCTCGAATCCGCTCTCCGCGGCCTGCTGCTGCGCGGCCACCAGCACGGGGTGTTCAACGGTGAACCAGGTCAGCGCCTCGCCGTAATCCGCGAACGACTCGGTGCAGACGCCGGGCTGCGCGGCGGGGAGAGTGAGGGGCGTGCGCTGCGGGGTGAACACCCGGCCGGCGGCGACGGCGGTGTGCAGATAGTGGTCCAGCGTGCGGTGCAGCGCGGCGCGACGGTCGGGCTCGGAGTCGTACGCCTCGGCCAGCTCCGTGGCGTAGGCGCGCAGCAGGTCGTGCAGCGCGTACTGGCCGGGGCTGCGCTCGGTGAGCAGATGGGCCCGGGTCAGCTGGAGCAACAGCCGCCGGGCCTGCGGTACGGACAGCCCCACCAGGCCGCCCGCGGCGGCGGCCGAGATGTCCGGGCCGGGGTGCACGCCCAGCAGCCGGAACAGCCGGGCGGCGTCGGCGCCGAGCGTGTGGTACGACCACGAGAACACCGCCCGGACGTCGGTGGTGGCGTCACCGCCGTCGAACGCGTCCAGGCTGCCGCGGGCGTCGTGCAGCTCGCGGGCGAGGGCTTCGAGGGAGAAGCCGGGGTGCGTGGCCGCGCGGGCGGCGACGATGGCCAGCGCGAGCGGCAGCCCCGCACACACCGTGATGACGTCCTCCACCGCCTCCGGCTCGGCCGCCACCCGCTCGGAGCCCAGCCTGCGGGCGAACAGTTCGCGCGCCTCGGCACGGTCGAGCAGATCCAGCGGCAGCGGCTGGGCCTGCTCCGCCACGACCAGGCCGGTGAGCTCGTTACGGCTGGTCAGCAGCACCAGACAGCCGGGCGCCCCGGGCAGCAGAGGGCGCACCTGGTCGGCGTCACGGGCGTTGTCCAACAGGATCAGCACCCGACGGCCCGCCAACAGGCTCCGGTACAGGGCCGTCTGGGCCTCGACAGTGGCCGGTATCCGGTGCGCGGGCACCTGGAATGCGTCCAGAAAGCCACGCACCGCCTCGGAGGGCGTCATCGCCGAGCCGGTCGGGCCGAAGCCGCGGAGGTTCACATACAGCTGGCCGTCGGGGAAGCGGTCGCGGACCCGGTGGGCCCAGTGCACGGCGAGAGTGGTCTTGCCGAGACCGCCACTGCCCGCGATCACGGAGATCATCGCCCCGGTGGGCACCCGTCCGGCCCCGGTCCCGGGCGCCGGCCGCAGCAGCGTGTCCAGCCCGGCCAGCTCCCGCTCCCGCCCGGTGAAGTGGACGACATCGGCTGGGAGTTGCTGCGGTACGGCGACCCCGGCGGCCGGTGGGGACTCGGAGGGGGGCGGCGGGGACTCGGCGGGGGGCGCTGGGGACGGCTCTGGGGACGGCGCGGGGGAGGCGTCCTCCCAGGCGGCAGGCGTGGAGGCGGCGGGCGTGGGGGCGGCAGGCGTGGGGGCGGCAGGCGTGGGGGCGGCAGCCGCCGCCGGGGGCACAGCCTCTGGGCCCGCAACCGCCGCCGGATCCGCGACCGCCGAACCCGCTCCCGCCCGGCCCGCTCCCGCCGACTGCGCCTCCAGCACCTGCTGGTGCCGCCGCTGCAGGTCGTCCCCCGGCTCGATGCCCAGCTCGTCGACGTACCGCTGCCGCGTGCTGCGGAAGAGCGCGAGCGCGTCGGCCCGGCGGCCGCTCCGGCTCAGCGCCTCCATCAGCAGGCCCACCGACCGCTCCCGCAGCGGGTGCTCCGCCACCAGAGGAGACAGCACGGCGGTCGCTTCCTGGTGCCGCCCCGAGCGCAGATCGATCGCGGCACACTCCTCCACCACCGCGCGCCGCTCCTCCTCGAGGCCCACCCCCACCGTCTCGGGCAGCCAGCCGCCCGCTACATCCGCGAGCGCGGGCCCGCGCCACAGCTGGAGCGCCGCGTGCAGCAGCTCACCGGCCGGGCCGTCGCCGACCGTCCGCGCCTCGCGCACCAACTCCCGGAAACGGTGCAGGTCCACCCGCTCCTGGTCGATGGTGAGGCAGTAGCCTTGCGCGGAGGTGGACAGCTCGGTGTCGGGCAGCGCGGCCAGGATCCTGCGCAGTTTCGATATCTGGACCTGCACGGCGTTGCGCGCCGACCCCGGCGGGTCCTCTCCCCAGACGGCCATCACCAGCCGGTCCACGGAGACCACTCGCCCGGGCTCCAGCAACAACATCGCCAGGACGGATCGCTGCTGAGCGGCGGTCGGGCCGAGTCCCAGCTCGCCCTGCCATATCCCGACGGGGCCCAGCAGACGAAACTCGGTCCCGTGCACGCGTTTCCCCCGTCGGTACCTGAGATTCCCTGCGGCCATCTCGCAGCCTACCCACAGGGACAGGTCAGCGCCGCATCAGCGAGACATCAGCTCCCCATTGCACGCTACGGGCAATGAGGGCGCCGCAGCGCACCCACGCTCACGTCCGGCGCAGACCCCGCCGGATGGGGAGCCCGCGGTAACGGGGAGCCCTCTCGACCCAGACAACGGGGGCGGCATGGGGGGCTTGATCCGCGCATCGACGACCGCCAGACCGACCGGACCGCGGCGACCGAGCGGCCGGTACAACCGGGCCCTGGCCGCCGGACTCCTCGCAGTGGGATTTCTCGGGGCGGCCGGCTACAAGGCCGAGGCGGCTAGACGCGCGCCGGCAGGCAGCGCTATGGCGAAAGGGCAGCTCATGACGGCTACGGGACAGTCTCGCACCCTTCCTCGGATAGGCGACCTCGTGTACGACATCGAGCGCGAGGCCATCGGCCGCGTCGCCTATATCGACACCGGCGGAAACGTCGCCTGGGTCAAGCCCCAGAACGAAGGCCCAGAATGGACCGCACTCCCGGAGCAACTGCGGCTCGCCGTGGACGGCGAACGCTGACGCGCTCGCGCATCGGCATTTCCGTACGGATTTCAGTAAGCGCTTAATTCTCGCTGAAGTCTCGCTGATATCAGCGCCCTTATGCGCCCGCGCCTTCCACGGGGGGAGGCGCGGGATCTCTGTTGCCTGCCGGTACCGCGGTATCGGTACCCGTACCGCTCAGCACACCTCGCGGTACGGGACTTCCGGGATGTATGTCTTCCAGTCCGCGCGGGACAGGCCACCGCCCGCGCGCTCGCAGACGGCGGCGGTGACGCGCTCGGGGTCGATGGCGAACTTCTGGAGCGGCACGTGTGCGCCCGCGACCAGCAGGGTCCTGCCGTCCTCGCTGAAGACGAGGGCCTGGACGGCGTCGCTCGCCGTCGGCAGCGCGGACCCCAGCGGGCGGCTGGACGCGGTGTCCCACAGCCGCACGGTGCCGAACTGGCCCGCCACCGCCAGGATCCGGCCGTCGGGCGAGTAGGCCAGCGCGGTCACAGACTCCGCCGGGGCTCCCTCCGCGACCGCGAAGTTCTCGGAGATGACGGCTGTCCGACGCTTGGCGCCGCCGTCCCAGACGCTTACCTGGCCCGTGGAATCGCCGGTCGCCAGCCGGTCGCCGGCGGGGCTGTAGGCGAGCTGGACTTCCTCGCCCAAGTCTCTGCCGACCTGGCGGAGCGACGGTAGGGCGAACCCCCCACCGAACGCGGTGGCCAGCATCTTCCCGTCGGGTCGTACCGCCAGGGTGCCGGGCATGGCCCCCACCGAGTACCAACCGCCGATCTCTTGCGGCTTCGATGCCCCTTCTCGCTTCCCGCTCCGCATCCCCCAGCGTTCCATGACCGTGGGGTCCTGCCGCAGGGCATACAGCGACTCCCCGTCCGGGGCCAGCGCGATCGCGTCGGCGCCCTTTTTGCGGGTGCCCTTGGGCGCGATGACGAGGGCCGTTCTCTCGCGTTCCCGGCCCGTGTCGCCCACGTCCCAGATCCTGATCCGTTCCGGGGCCGCCAGTGCCTCGTCATCGCCGTTCCGTACGCTGACGCCATAGGCGAAAGTCCGGCCGTCACCGCTGAACGCCATGAGCACGTCGCATGACACCCCGTTCATCATCACCCCGCGCTCGTCGGTCAGGCAGTCGACGGGCGGCAGGTTCACCACGGCGGACGGCCCGCCGCCGGTGCGCCTGAGCTCGAATCGTTCGTACCTTCCCGCGGTGCGGGCCGTGGCGACCAACCGTCCGTCTGGGCGGAACGCGGCCATCGTCGTCTTCCTCAGGCCGACAGGCTCGAAAACGTGGTCCACCGCGATCGTCCGCACCGCCCCGCTGCCCTTGAGGTAGCGGATCACCCCCCGATCCGTGTCCACTCGCAGCGTGTCGGCGCTACCGTCCGTCAGTGCGTACCGGTAGACGGGCTCGTCGGGTGAGGCAACCCGCCACACCAGGATCTCCCGGTCGTCGGACGTGACCAGGAACCGTCCGTCCCGGCTGAACTCGGCCTCCAGGAAGCCTTGGTGTTCGATGGGGGGCAGCTTCTTCCCGGACCTCAGATCCCATCTCCGCACGGAGTTCTCGTCGTCGACGACGAGGCTGCGGCTGTCGGGAGTGAACCCGAACTCAAGGGTTGTGGTGTTGCCGTTGCGATCGATGCGGCCGCAGATCAGCCGCGACACGGCGGCCGAGGGAAACGTGCGCAGCCTGCGGCCGCGGGGCACATCCCACACCTGGAAAGACCTGTCCGCCGCGCAGAACGCGAACAACCGGTCGTCGGCGCTGACGCTCGGCTCAGCGCCGTCTCCGGCGGCACGCTTGAACACCAGGCGCCGCTGCCGCAGGTCCCACAGTCCCACCGCCCCATCCCCCGCCAGCACGGCGGTGCGTCCGCTGGGGCCGTACTCTGCGGTTAGATACTCGGTCCCCACTGGCGGGCCGAGCGGCTTTCCGGTGGCCAAGTCCCGCTCCCGCCAGCTGTCGCCCTCGGATACCAGGACCCGCCGCCCCGTCGGATCGAGGCTGACTATCGGCATCTCCACCGGCACCCGCAGCGACCCGATCGCCTTGTGGGAGACGACATCCCACGCAGTGAGCCTGCCGTCGACGCTGCCGACCATCGTCCGGCCGTCGGCGCTCAGCTGAATTTCCTCGTCGAACTTGGCCGGAGGCGGGGTGAAGGAGTCCCGCTCGGGCCGGGTCATCGCCCCCAACAGTGCCGCCTTGGCCTCAGCCGTGTGGCTGATCCGCCACGCCGCCGCGCTCAGCCGCATCGCCGTCAACGGGTCCGCGTACCGCATGTTCCCGTCCGCGACGGCCGCGATCCGCCGGGACACGGCCTCCGCCCGCCGCTGCTCCCCCGCCCGGTTCTGCTGCCACGCGACCAGCCCGGCCACCAGCGCCAGCACGACCAGCACCGCCACCGCACCCAGGAACGTGCGCACCCGTCGGCGCTCCCGTGTGCCCGCGGCCCGGCTGGCGGCCAGGAAGTCGCGCTCCGCGCCGGTGAGTTCGGCCGAGGCGTCGGGCCCGTCGAACGCCTCGCGCGCCTCCACCAGCCGCGCGCCCCGGTAGAGCGCGCCGGGATCCCGCCCCAGCTCCTCCCAGGTCCGGGCGGCCTCGGTCAGCTTGCGGTGGGTACGCAGCCGCTGGCGGTCCTCGTCGATCCAGCCGCGCAGCCGCGGCCAGGCCGTGATCAGCGCCTCATGGGCGAGGTCGACCGTGCCCTCGTCGAGGGTCACCAGCCGCGCCCGCACCAGGCGTTCCAGTACGAGCGCGGTGTCGGGCGCGGAATCGCCGGAGCCGGGCGCCGTATCGCCGGAGTCGGTGTCAGGGCCGGAGCCGGAGCCGGGGGGTGTGTCAGGGCCCAGCCCCAGCTCCTCCCGGTCCACCGGGCGCCGGGTGTCCTGTGCCCCCTCCCCCGGGGTGATCAGCCGGAGCATGATCCGCCGGGCGGCCTCCGCCTGCCGCTCGCTCAGCTCCTCGTACACCCGCTCCGCGGTCAGGGCGATCGCCCCGTGCACGCCGCCCGCGGCCTCGTACGCCTCCTCCGTCAGCGCCCGGCTGCGGCGGCGGCGCCAGGTCTCCAGCAGGGCGTGGGACATCAGGGGCAGGCCGCCGGGCTCGTCGACGACCTCCTCCACGACCCTGGCGGTCAGCGCCCGCTCGACGATCAGCCCTTCGGCCGCGGCCGGCTTGACGATCGCCTCCCGCAGCTCCGCCCGTCCCATCGGCCCGACCAGCAGCGTGGCGCCGCGCAGCGCGGCCGTCAGCTCCCGGTGTTCGGCGCAGCGGCCGAGGAAGTCCGCCCGTACGCCGATGACCACGCGCAGCCGACTGTCCTCGTCCTGGGCGGACAGCAGCCGTTCGATGAATCCGGCGCGCTCCGCCGGGTCCTGGCAGAGGGTGAAGACTTCCTCGAACTGGTCGACCACCAGCCAGGTGTCCCCGTCCCCGCTCTTCGGGCCGAGCGCGTCGGCGTGGGTGCGGAGCGGGCTGCCGCCGGGGGTGAGGACGCGGATCAAGGACGGGCGCGGCAACGGCGCCGCGGTGTCGTCGCGCAGGGCTGGGATGAGACCGGCCCGCAGCAGTGAGGACTTACCGCTGCCCGAGGGGCCGAAGACGGCGGCGAACCGCCTCTCGCGCACCAACTCCACTAAGTCCGAAACAAGTTGGTCCCGACCGAAAAACCGCTCGTGGTCGCCCGGCTCGAAGCGGGCCAGTCCGCGGTAGGGCGGGGTGGCGTCATCGTTCTCGGCCGGGAGGCCGGTCGTCTCGTCCGCCGCCTCGCGCCAGCGCGCCTCCCAGTCGGCCGGGTCGCCCCCACACGCCCCGACGTACGCGAGGGTGACCGGCAGCGAGGGGAGTTGGTCCCCCGCGGCGGCCCGGGACAGCGTGGTGACCGAGTACGGCACCCGCTGCGCCATCGCCCGGTAGGTCGGTCCGCCCGCCTCGCTGCGCAGCTTGCGCAGCTCGTACGCGAAACGCTGGACCGGGCCCGCGCTCGGATCCAGCGGGCTCTCCCTGCGGCCCATGATCCACCCCCCACCCCACCTGGACGGCCCTCGCTTCTCGACGGCCTGGTCCGGCCCAGACGCTACTCCCTTTGTTTCGTGCGGCTACGGGGCTGCCGAACAACCGCTGGACGGCTGAAGTGGACCGTACGTCCTCCGCGGGGGTGAGTGCGTCACGAGGCGGCGAAGGTCGCCACAGAACGAAAGAACAGGAAAGGAAGTGGGCTCATGCCTCTTTGGGGGCGGATCGCCACGGCGGTCATGGGGGTCGCCCTGTTGGTCGCTCCGTTCCTTCCCTTCGTCCCGGGGGTCCACGCGGAGACGGCCACGGGAGTCGTGCACTTGCCCGCGGGGTTCTCGGGCAGGGGTTGAACGGGCGCGGCCCTGCCCCGATTCAGGAGGGCAGGGCCGCGGTGGCCGTGCGCGCGACGCGTGCCGCGCGGGCGGGGCGGGTCAGAGGGGCGCGTGCTCCCTCGCCGTGTCCGAACCGCCGCCACGCTTCTCCAGCACCGCCGGGCTCGCGTCGTCGTCCGCGTCGTCCCCACCGTACCCGTGGGACGTCTCGTCGATGAGCGTCGTCTCGTCGAACGGCAGCCGCCCGGCGAGCACCTCCTGCATGCGCTCCTTGTCGATCTCCTTGGTCCACGTGCCGACCAGGACGGTCGCGACCGCGTTGCCCGCGAAGTTGGTGAGGGCGCGCGCCTCGCTCATGAAGCGGTCGATGCCGACGATCAGGCCGACGCCGTCCACCAGGTCCGGCCGGTGCGACTGGAGCCCGCCGGCCAGCGTGGCCATGCCCGCGCCGGTGACACCGGCCGCACCCTTCGAGGCGATGATCATGAAGGCCAGCAGGGAGATCTGCTCGCCGATCGACAGCGGGTTGTCCATGGCCTCGGCGATGAACAGCGAGGACATGGTCAGGTAGATCGCGGTGCCGTCCAGATTGAAGGAGTAGCCGGTCGGCACGGTGATGCCCACAACGGGCTGGCTGACGCCCGCGTGCTCCATCTTGGCGATCAGGCGCGGCAGCGCGGACTCCGACGACGAGGTCGACACGATCAGCAGGAACTCGCGTGCCAGGTACTTCAGCAGCGCGAAGATGCTCACACCCGCGACCAGCCGCAGGACCGTGCCGAGCACGAGGAACACGAACAGCGCACAGGTGATGTAGAAGCCGATCATGATGACGGCGAGCGACTTCAGAGCGTCCACGCCCGTCTCGCCGACCACCGCCGCTATCGCACCGAAGGCACCCACCGGCGCCGCCCACATGATCATGGACAGCACGCGGAACACCAGCCGCTGTATGTGGCCGATCCCGCGCAGCACCGGCTCGCCGCTCTTGCCCATGGCCTGAAGCGCGAAGCCGATCAGCAGCGCGACCAGCAGGGTCTGGAGCACCTCGGGCACGGTGAAGGCGGAGACGATGGTGGTCGGGATGATCCCGAGCAGGAAGTCCGTGGTGGACTCGTGGGCGCCCTCCGCCTGGCCCTGCCCGGCCTGTGCCGCCTCATGGGTCAGGTGCAGCCCGCTGCCCGGCTCGATGATGTTGCCGACGACCAGGCCGATGGCGAGCGCGACGGTCGACATCAGCAGGAAGTAGCCGAGTGCCAGGCCACCGACCTTGCCGACCTTCGCGGCCTTCCGCACCGAGCCGACGCCGAGCACGATCGTGCAGAAGATGACCGGCGAGATCATCATCTTGATGAGATTCACAAAGCCGGTGCCGATCGGCTTGAGCTCCACAGCGGTGTCGGGGGCGACGAAGCCCACCAAGATGCCGAGCCCGACCGCGGCGATCACCGCGATGTAGAGGTAGTGAATCCGGTCCTTCTTCACCGGCCCGGCATCCTTGCCCACGGGCGGCGGGGTCTTCGCAGCCACGATGCTGCCTCCTTCTGGTCTGCCGTCCAGCTGTCCCGGCTGGTACGTCGTGCGGCTCGCACTTCGCCCTGGACGGTCCCGAGGACTATGCACCTCACCTGTGACGGCGGTCACCCTTCCGTTCATTTCGTTCACGAAACGGCCATGTGCACACTGAGTGGCATGCGCATCCCCCGCCCCCGGAGCCTGGCAGGCCAGCTCTTCGCGATGCAGGTCGTCCTGGTCGCCGCCGTGGTGGCCGGGTGCGCCGTCTTCTCGTACGTCACCGGCCGAAGCCAGGCGGAGGAGTCCGCGCGCCGCCAGGCCACCGCCGCCGCGACCGCCGTCGCCGACTCCCCCGCGGTCGCCGAGGCCGTACGGTCCGACGACCCCTCCGCCCGGCTCCAGCCGTACGCCGAGCAGGTGCGCCACGACACCGGTGTCGCCTTCGTCACCATCATGAACACGCGGGGAATCCGCTGGACCCACCCCGACCCGAAGCGCATAGGGGAGAAGTTCCTCGGCAACACCGGGCCCGCGCTGCACGGCCGGATCTTCGACGAGACGTACACCGGCACCCTGGGCGCGTCCGTGCGCGTAGTGGCCCCGGTGCGCGACCCGCGGACCGGAGACAGGATCGTCGCGCTGGTCAGCGCGGGCATCACCGTCGACACCATCAGCGCGCAGGTGCGCAGCCAGATGCTGGCGCTGCTCGGCGTCGCGCTCGCCGCCCTGGCGACCGGCGGCCTCGGCACGTACGTCATCAACGCCCGGCTGCGCCGCCATACGCACGGCATGAACGCCACTGAGCTCAGCCGGATGCACGACTACCACCAGGCCGCGCTGCACGCCGTACGGGAAGGGCTGCTGATGCTCGACGGCCGGCGGCGGATCGCGCTGATCAACGACGCCGGCCGGGAGCTGCTCGGCCTGTCCGAGGACTCGGTCGGCCGGTACGTCTCCGACCTCGGCCTGCCCCCTCCGCTGACCGGCGCCCTGCTGGCCGCCGAGCCGCGGGTGGACGAGCTGCATCTGACCGCCGAGCGGGTCGTGGTCGTCAACACCTCCCCGGTCAGCAGCGGAGAACAGCGCGGCACGGTCGTCACGCTGCGCGACCACACCGAGCTCCAGGCGCTGTCGGGCGAGTTGGACTCCGTACGCGGCTTCACCGAGGCCCTGCGCTCCCAGGCGCACGAGGCCGCCAACCGCCTGCACACCGTCGTCTCGCTGATCGAGCTGGGGCGGGCCGAGGAGGCGGTCGACTTCGCCACCGCCGAGCTGGAGCTGGCCCAGGTGCTGACCGACCAGGTGGTGGGGTCCGTCGCCGAGCCGGTGCTGGCCGCCCTGCTGCTGGGCAAGGCCGCCCAGGCCAACGAGCGCGGCGTGGAGCTCGTCCTCGCCCCCGACAGCCGCATCGACGACGGGCTGCTCCCGCCCGGCCTCCCGGCCCGCGACCTGGTCACGATCCTCGGCAACCTCATCGACAACGCCACGGACGCCGCCGCCGAAGGCGCCGGCCGCGGCGCGGCCCGCAGCGCCCGCGTCACGGTCACCGCGCGCGCCGTCGCCGACGAGCTGACGCTGCGCGTGAGCGACACCGGCGCCGGTCTTGACCCGGCGTCGGCGGAGGCGGCCTTCGGGCGCGGCTGGAGCACCAAGTCCGCGGGCCGCGGGCTGGGACTCGCCCTGGTACGGCAGGCGGCGCGGCGCAACGCCGGCACGGTGGAGGTGTCCCGGGCGCCGGACGGCGGCGCGGAGTTCACGGTCCGGCTGCCCCTGACGGAACCCGCGCTGTCCCTGTCGGAAGCCCCCCAGGACGAATTCTCCCGCGGCGCACTCTCCCCAGAGGAACCAGCCCGAGCGGTACCCGCACCCCGAGAGGAACCCGTCCAAGAGGAACCCGTCCAAGAGGGACCCGCGCCCAGAGAGGAATCCGCCCGATGAGCCCGTCGCAGGCGGGGACCCCGGCGCGGCCCGCCCCGATACGGGTCTTCGTCGTCGAGGACGACCCGGTCGCCGCCGACGCGCACCGGATGTACGTGGAGCGCGTCCCCGGCTTCGCCGTCGTCGGCGCGGCGCGGACGTGCGGCGACGCGCAGCGCCAGCTGGAACGCACCCCCGCCGATCTGTTGCTCCTGGACCTGTATTTGCCCGATGGCCATGGTCTGCAGCTGCTCCGGGCGCTGCGTGCGACGGGTCACTCCGCGGATGTCATCGCGGTGACCTCGGCCCGCGACCTGGCGGTGGTCCGCGAAGGCGTCTCGCTCGGGGTGGTGCAGTACGTACTCAAGCCGTTCACTTTCGCAACGCTTCGGGACAGGCTGCTGCGCTACGCGGAGTTCCGCGCGAGCGTGGGGGAGGCCAGCGGCCAGGACGAGGTGGACCGCGCGCTGGCCGCGCTGCGCGCGCCGCAGCCGGCCGAACTGCCCAAGGGGCTGACCCCGGCCACTCTGCAGGCCGTGACGGACACGCTGCGCGCCGCCGAGGACGGGATCTCCGCCGCCGCGACGGCGGAGGCGGTGGGGATCTCACGGATCACCGCGCGCCGCTATCTGGAACACCTGGTCGACGCGGGGCGCGCGGCGCGGGCCCCGCAGTACGGGCAGGTCGGCCGCCCCGAGCTGGTCTATCGCTGGCTGACCGCCGGCTGACCGACCAAGCAATAGGAAACTTTCCTATCCACCATCTTGTCGCCATGGCAACGGCTCGCTAGGTTCACAGCCGCAACCCCCGTATGGACGGATGTTCGGTGCACATATGCTCGCGAACCCGCCACCTCCTCCCCAACCCCCCTCAGGAGGACAACCCCGCCATGAAGACGTCCAAGCGCACCCGAAGACTCGCCCTCACCGCGACCTGCGCGCTGATAGCCACCGGCGGCGCGGCGGCCCTCGCCGCCACCGGCGCCCAGGCCGCCCCTGCCGCGAAGGCCGCCGCCAGCGGCCAGACCGGCCCGTACCTCTACCTCGGCTGGGGCAGCCCGCCCAAGGCCACCGATGTGATGTCGGCCACCGGCACCACCCAGTTCACGATGGCCTTCATCCTCTCGGACGGCGGCTGCAACCCGAAGTGGGACGGCTCCCGCGCGCTCACCGGCGGCAACGACCAGTCCACGATCAACTCCATACGCTCCGCCGGCGGCGATGTCACGGTGTCCTTCGGCGGCTGGAGCGGCAACAAGCTCGGCGAGAAGTGCTCCTCCGCCTCCGCGCTGGCGGGCGCGTACCAGAAGGTGATCGACGCCTACAAGCTCAAGTCGATCGACATCGACATCGAGGCGAGCGAGTTCGGACACGCGACGGTCCGGCAGCGGGTGATCGACGCGCTGAAGATCGTCAAGCAGAAGAACAGCGGCATCAAGGTGTACGTCACCTTCGGAACGACCACCACCGGCCCCGACGCCAACGGCAAGGACCTGATCAAGCGCGGCGCGGCGGCCGGCGTGGACGTGGACGGCTGGGCCGTCATGCCGTTCGACTTCGGCCAGGGCTCCCTCGACATGGCGGCGGCCACCAAGTCGGCGGTCGACGGTCTGAAGAACACGGTCGCGAGCGCGTACGGCCTGTCCTCCGACGCCGCGTACCGCAAGGTCGGCTTCTCCTCCATGAACGGCAAAACCGATGTCGCGGGCGAGACGGTCACCCTCGGCAACTTCAAGTCCGTGGTCTCGTACGCCAAGAGCCACCACCTGGCCCGGGTCAGCTTCTGGTCGCTCAACCGCGACCGCACGTGCGGCTCCGGCACGGACGCGGACGCGTGCAGCGGCATCAACCAGGGAACCTACGACTTCACCAAGGTGCTGGCGGGCTACACCGGCTGAAGGCCGGCGCACAGGCCGCCCCTCCGCGCTGACGTTCGATCAAGGGCGTTCCTGGTCAAGGGGATTGACCTTGCATCGGGCCCGACCGTACGGTCGGGCCCGCAGCCCCAGAGGCCAGCAAGGAGGTCGTGCCCGTGCGCCCCACCGCCCCACTGATCCTCACAGCCGTCACCCTCGTCGCCGCCGCAGGTCTCACCGCCTGCGGCGGCGGCTCGGGCAGCGACCCGGACACCGTCAAGGTCGCCTACAACCGCAGCACCGACAACAAGATCAGGTTCAAGGACAACTTCCTGGCCGGAGTGAAGAGAGAGTTCGAGAAGGCGAACCCCGGCAAAAAAGTCAAGCTGATCCCGATCCAGGCTCAGGACAACGACTACGCCACCAAGGTCCAGCAGATGATGCGGTCGCCCAAGACGGCGCCGGACCTGGTCTACGAGGACACCTTCCGGATCAACTCCGACATCAAGGCGGGCTATCTGCGCCCCATGGACGACTATCTGGAGAAGTGGCAGACCTGGGACCGGTTCGTCGACACCGCGAAGGCGGCGGCCAAGGCCGAGGACGGCAAGACGTACGGCATCCCGGACGGCACCGACACCCGCGGCCTGTGGTTCAACAAGAAGATCTTCGCCAAAGCCGGGCTGCCGGCCGACTGGCAGCCGGGGAGCTGGGACGACATCCTCGCCGCGGCCCGCACCATCAAGAAGAAGGTCCCCGGCGTCACCCCGCTCAACGTCTACACCGGCAAGGCCCCCGGCGAGACCGCCGTCATGCAGGGCTTCGAGATGCTGCTGTACGGCACGGGCGAGAACCCGCTCTACGACCCGAAGGCGAAGAAGTGGGTCACCGGCGGCAAGGGGTTCGAGGACGCCCTGACCTTCATCAAGACCGTCTACTCCGAGAAGCTCGGCCCCGACGTCTCCGACGCCCTCGACCCCAACGTCGGCACCACCGTCTTCAGCGAATGGCTGCCGGAGGAAAAGCTCGCCATCGACCTCGACGGCTCCTGGCTCGGCCAGAACTGGCTGAAGTCCGGCGGCAAGCCGTGGCCCGAGTGGTCCAAGACCCTCGGCCAGGCGGCCATGCCCACCCAAGCCGGCCAGGCGCCGGGCAAGGTCAGCATGTCCGGCGGCTGGACCTGGGCGATCACCGCCAAGTCCAAGAACCCCGATCTGGCCTGGAAGTTCATCGAACAGCTCCAGACCAAGAAGAACGCCGTCGAATGGTGCGTGACCGGCGCGCAGATCGCGGTCCGCGACGACGTGGCCAAGGACCCACGCTATCTGTCGTCCATGCCCGGCATCACCTTCTTCACCGGCCTGGTGAAGTACACCCACTACCGGCCGGCGCTTCCCGTCTACCCCCAGGTCTCCTCCGCGATCGGCGAGGCCATGGAGTCGGTGACCACGGGTGACTCCTCACCCGGCGAGGCAGCCGAGTCGTACGGCGACCAACTCAAGACGATCGCCGACGGCGCCACGGTGGCCAAGGACTGATGGCGACCGCGACCAAGGTGGCGGCGGCCCCGGCCGCCCCGGCGCGCCCCAGGCGCCGCCGCCCCCTGCGCTGGCTCCCCCTCGCCCCGGCGACGGTGCTCCTGCTGCTCTTCCTCGGCGGGCCGATCGGCTACTGCGTCTATATCGCCTTCACCAACATGCAGCTGACCGGCGCCGCCACCACGGACTTCGTCGGCTTTGACAACTTCCAACGCGCCTTCGAGGACGACGACTTCCGCAACGCGGTCATCCTCACCCTCGTCTTCACCCTGCTGTCCTCGCTGATCGGCCAGAACACCCTGGGGCTGGCCCTGGCGATGGCCATGCAGCGTGCCTCCAAGCCGGTACGGACCATCACCGGCTCGATCGTCATCGCGGCGTGGGTGGTGCCCGAGATCGTCGCGGGCTTTCTGCTGTACGCCTTCTTCCGCCGCGAGGGCACCCTCAACGCCATCCTGGACTGGCTCCACCTGCCGTCCCAGAACTGGCTCTACACCCTCCCCATCCTCGCCGTCTCCTTCGCCAACGTCTGGCGCGGCACGGCCTTCTCCATGCTCGTCTACTCCGCCGCGCTCTCCGAGATCCCCAAGGAGATCACCGAGGCGGCGGAGGTCGACGGCGCGAGCGGGCCGCGCCGTTTCTGGCACATCACCCTGCCGATGATCCGCCGCTCCATCGGCACGAACCTGATGCTCAACACCCTCCAGACGCTGTCCGTCTTCGGCCTGATCTGGGCCATGACCCGAGGCGGCCCCGGCAACCGCAGCCAGACCCTTCCGGTTTTCATGTACGACCAGGCGTTCAACAAGTCGCTGATCGGCTACGGCACGGCGGTGGCGCTGCTGTTGCTGCTGGTGGGCGCGGTGTTCTCGCTGGTCTACCTGCGGCTGATGCGCGAGGAGGTCTGAACGACCCCGTCGGCGACGGCCTCCCGGAAGGCCGCCCAGGCGGCGGGCGCCACGCGGAGTATGGGGCCTTCGGGGTGCTTGGAGTCGCGTATCGCGACGGTGTCGGGGTGGTTGGTGGCCACCTCGACGCACTCGTCGGTTCCGTTGCTGTAGCTCGACTTGCGGAAAGCGAAGGTTGTCACGGCTCACAGTTCCTTAACGAGAGTCGAGATGAAGGCCCGGGACTCGGCCTCGGGGAGAGCGCGCCGGGCGGTCTCCTCGAACAGTCTTACGTGCTGCGCGGCGCTGTCGCCACCCTCGACCCATGCCGTGGACAACGCCAGCTCCACATAGACCACATCCATGGAGCCCAGCTCGGCGAACGAGATGACGTTGAAGGAGCCCGCGAGCCCTGGGATGAGCCCGGCGCTGAACGGGAGCACCTGGATGGTGACGTTGGGGCGCTCGCCCCAGTCGAGAAGGCTCGTCAGCTGCTCCCGCGACACCTCTCGTTCGGCACCGGCGATGCGCAGCGCGGCCTCCGGGATGACCGCCCAGAGGGAGAGCGGCGCTTCCCCGGAAAGCCTCTGCTGGCGCGCGGCCCTTGAGGCCGCGAACTCCTCGGTCTGATCGGGGTGCTCGTCCGGGACCGTCGAGCGCCGCAACGACCGGGCGTAGGCCACGGTCTGGAGCAGGCCCGGGATGAACGACACCTGCCATGTCTTGATCGCCGTAGCGGCGTTCTCCAGAGGCACGTACTCCCTCATGGCCTTGGAGAAGGAGACGTCGTTCCACCATCCCTTGGCCTTGCGGCGCTCGCGGTCGATGCGAGCCAACTCCAGGAGGGCGCCGACCGTCTCCGGGGCGGACACGCCGTACAACTCGCAGAGCACCCGGATATCCGGCTCGCGCATGGGAACCCATCCGCTCTCCATCTTGGCGATCTTCCCGGTGGACGCGGTGATGGCCTTCGCGGCTTGCCCTTGCGTCAGACCTGCCATGGTCCGCAGCCGCAGGAGTTCCCCACCGAGCTTGCGCCCCAGGACGGTTGAGACGCGGTTCTCCTGCACGGCCTCTGTCATGTGGCAACCCCCCTGTGTCACGCACAGTGTGGGCTTCCGCACGGTGCGCACGCAACACCGGTTACAAATTTCCCGGGCTCGGTTGAAACAATCTCCGGAGAGACGCTACGGTCCGTGATGAATTGATCGCGCAGCGAGGCGAGCCGGCGGGCCGCAACCCGCCATGCCCTCACGCGCTCAGGCCAATTCCCGCCCGCTGGAGGTGCGTGATGGCATTCGCGCCGCAAGACCCACGGATCCCCGACCCCGACGACCCGGTCGTCCACCACGACCGGGTCGACTACTCCCCGTTCCCCAAAAGCGTGACGTTCGCCCGCCGCCACACCGCGCGGCTGGTCGCCCACTGGGGCCACCCCGCCCTCGCGGACGACGCCGCGCTCATCGTCTCCGAGCTGGCCTCCAACGCCGTGCTCCACGGCGGCGTCCCGGGGCGTCACTTCCGCGTCCAGCTCACCCTCACCAAGACCGTCCTGCGCATCGCCGTCTCCGACGCCAAGGGCGAACGTCTCCCCCGGCCGCGCCATCCCACCCCCGACGACAAATTCGGGCGCGGGCTCCTCATCGTCCGCGCAGTGGCGACCCGCTGGGGCGTACGGGAGCGGACCGTGGGCAAGGAAGTCTGGGTCGAACTCGATCTGGCCACCTCCCCGGTCGAACTCTGACCGGACCACGGAAGAAAGGGGCCAGCCATGCCACCGGAACGACAGCCGATGGACCTGAAGGCGTACACGACCAGAGCCCGCCGCGGGCCGTGCTTCGTCTGCGCCTTCGTATCCGGACACCCCGACTTCCACGTGGTGCGGGAGGTCGCCCTCGCGATGGAGGACTGCGTGGGCGCCGAGCGGACGCACCTCTACCAACAGCAGTTCGCGTCGCTGATGGCCGAGAACGGTGTGCTGGCCATGGAGCCCGAGGAAACCTCCGCCATGGCCGCGCGCATCCGTGACCGCATCGCGGCCCGGGGCGGGCTCAATATGTGATGTGCGCCACCTCATGTCACGTCGAATAGAGCCGCGGTGTCTTGAGGGCATGATTGCAAACAGCACACCCCACAAGATCGTGGTCATCGGCGGCGGCTACGCGGGAACCGTCGCGGCCAACCATCTGCGTATGCGTACCGACGTCGACATCACCCTGGTCAACTCCCGCCCGAAGTTCGTCGAACGGATCCGGCTGCACCAGTTCGTGGCCGGCGATTACGACGCCTCGGTCGACTACGACACGCTGCTCGGCGACGGCATCCAGTTGGTGGTCGACAACGCCACCCGTATCGACACCGCCTCCCGCGTGGTGGAGCTGGCGTCCGGCCGTGCGCTGGCCTACGACCACGTCATCTACGCGGTCGGCAGCACCGGCGCGGTCCCGCCCTCGGTGCCGGGCGCGAGCGAATTCGCCTACTCCGTCGCCGAGTTCGAGTTCGCCCAGCGGCTGCGCACCAGGCTGGCGGAGCTGCCGACCGAGGCCGCGGTCACCGTGGTCGGCGGCGGGTTGACCGGCATCGAGACCGCCGCGGAACTCGCCGAACAGGGACGTACGGTCACTTTGGTCTGCGGCGGAACCCTGGCTCCGGCACTCAGCGAACCTGGCCGCGGATCCGTCGCGACGTGGCTGTTCGAGCACGGCGTCACCGTGCTGGAGGGCAACGCGGTGGCCGAGGTCCGGCAGGACGCGGTCGTCCTCGCCGACGGAGCGGTACGGCAGAGCGCGCTCACCATCTGGACGGCCGGTTTCGGTGTGCCGGGCTTGGCGGCGGCCAGCGGGTTGCGTGTCGACGAACTCGGTCGGCTGCTCACCGACGAAACACTGGTCAGCGTCGATGACGACCGCATCGTCGCGGCGGGGGACGCCGCCTCGCCGTCGGGCCGGCCGCTGCGGATGAGCTGCCAGGCCGCGATACCGCTCGGAGTGCAGGCCGCCAACACCGTGCTGAGCCGCATCGCGGGAACAGCACCAGCGGTGATAGACCAGGCATTCAAGGGATCGTGCATCAGCCTGGGCCGGCACGCCGGCACGATGCAGCCCGCCCGCGAGGACGACACCCCCTTGGACACCTGTATCGACGGGCAGAAGGCCGCGGAGATCAAGGAGGAGCTGTGCCGGATGGCGGTGAAGGGTATCGGCATGGAGGCCCGCAGCCCGGGTGCCGTCGTGTGGCAGAAGGGCGGGCCGCGGGCCGCGCGGATGGTCCCGTCCCCATGACCGCCGACGAGCATGCCGAGCGGTTCACCCTGTTGCGGCCGCTGCTGTTCACGATCGCCTACGAAATACTCGGTTCGGCGACAGAATCCGACGACGTGCTGCAGGACAGCTATATCCGGTGGGCGGACGTGGACCTGTCGACCGTCCGTGACACCAAGTCGTACCTGGCGCGGCTGGTGACCCGGCAGGCGCTCAACGCGTCGCGGGCCGGCGCGCGCCGCCGCGAGGACTACGTCGGTGTGTGGCTGCCGGAGCCGCTGCTGCTCGACGAGCGCGATGCGTCGGCGGATGTGGTGCTTGCCGAGTCGGTATCGATGGCGATGCTGGTGCTGCTCGAAACGCTCTCCCCCGATGAGCGCGCGGTGTTCGTCCTGCGCGAGGTGTTCGGCTTCGACTACGACGAGATCGCGGGAGCGGTGGGCAAATCGGTTGTGACGGTGCGCCAGGTGGCGCACCGGGCCCGTGAGCACGTACAGGCGCGGCGCAAGCGCTTCGAGCCGGGGGGCTCCGGCAGGACCGCGCGGATCACCGAGCGGTTCATGTCCGCTGTGACCACCGGCGACGTGGAGGGGCTGCTCTCGCTGCTCGCGCCGGACGTCACCTGGACCGCAGACGGCGGCGGGAAGGTGATCGCGGCGCGTCGGCCTGTGGTGGGCGCGGAGCAGGTGGCCGCGCTCCTCCTGGGCATCTTCCGCGCGGACATCCGGATCGAGGTGGTGAACTGCAACAACACGCCCGCGCTTATCGCCTACCGCGGCGACCATCTGGAGGGTGCCTTCCTGACCGACGTCGTCGACGGGAAGATCAGCCACTTCTACGCCATCCGCAATCCAGACAAACTCCTCGCGCTGACGGCACCGCGGCAGATCAGCCGACAGTACTGACCCACACTCCCCGTAGACTGTCGCGGCTAATGTTTGGGATAGGGGTGGCGCAGTTTGATGCGTGCGTCGTGGGTGGTGAAGTGCCAGTTCACCTGACGTTGGTCGGTGTTGGTGGCGT